>JACKFH010000024.1 GCA_020632575.1 Candidatus Omnitrophota bacterium
CATCGTTCACAAAGACGCCATGGGTTAGCCAGTACTGACCTGTCAGGAGACTGGCCCGGTAAGGACTACAAACCGGCATCCCGGAAACCGCGTGGGTGAAATTCACACTCTCTTTCGACAGGGCGTCGATATTTGGCGTAATTGCGTCCGGATCTCCACAGTGCCCGAAGGATTGAGCGCGCCACTGATCGGCGAAGACATAGACGACATTGGGTTTTTCTTGCGAGGAGACTTCCTTGCCCGTGCTCGCGAGTGCGCTGCCGACTGCGGTTGCTCCGACCGTTCCTAAAAAAGTTCTTCGAGTGATATCGTGATTTTTAGTCGCCATGCTCCACAATCTCCTTTGGTCAAGACCACAATCCATCTTGTCATTCATACAAACCCTACATCGCATTGCCCCGCTCGATCAACCTGCCCTCTCCAGCGAGGGAGAGGTCATGGGGCTGGAGTCTCAATCTCGTATACAAACGCGTCATCCTTTAACCAGACATCATGGAGGGTATCTCCCTCCAGAGCCATTTTACCTGGAAGGTCAAAGAGTTTTTTCACGGACATTCCTTTGAGACCCTCAATATGGATTTCTGCACTCTGGTCTCTTTCAGAGGCGTTCGCGGTTAAGAGATAGTATTTTCCGCCAACGTGTTTGAGCCGGGTCTCAATTCCACTTTCCACCGGAGTCACCTCAACGCGAGGATCGGCGTCATCGGCGACAAAGATGGACCACATGAAATCGAGTTCTTGGAACCAACCTCGATATCTTTGAAGCCCGCCCGATTGATGGGTGAGGTATTGGTAGAGCCCATTCGCGCCATAGATGACCGCGAGGTAGGCCTCGTTCCGCATCGGCTTCAACCGGTCGGCACGAAGCGAGAGATAGGTCAGAAAATGTTCGGGAACGATTTCGTCGTTACTCCAGGAGACATACCCATTGACCTCGGCCATCTTGAAACGATTCGGATTGAGGATTTGTTCGGTGAGTGTCAGCAGGGGAGCGTTTCTCCAGGCCGAGCCCGGACGACTCATAATCTTCACAAAACAATAACCCACTGTCGGGTCTTCAAACGGCCACTGGGGTTGATCGAGGTCGTAGAGGAGACTCGAATCATGATGTCCCCAGACAATCAGTTTGTGGTTTTTATGATTGCGGAAGATCTTTTCGATTTCGCGACGGTAATCATCGAACTCAGGAGGCAGATTCCAGTAGTAAAACTGTTTGGGGTAGCAACCGAGGAATCCGGGATGAGCCAGGAGTTCGTCCGCCTCCTTGCGAAAATCCTCCATGGCATCCGGACCCGGCCCCACCGGAAGTGTGTAGGCGCCGAGTTTCCAGGTTGCCTCGGTGTCCTCGAAAATGTCCGGCTCGTCCTTCGAAGGGTTCGACCTCGAATGGTAGATCCCTCGGTTGACATTCGCTCCGAGACGGATGGCCTCCAGACGCTCCTCGCGGCGGAGGGAGGGAACGATGGGGAAGAACCGGAAGTTTCCGTTGAGCACCAACATTCCTCGTTCGTCCGCCTCCACCGACTGGATGGGCGGAAGCGGTTTCCGTTGCGTTGGATGAATCCGTCCAAACGGTGCGGTCGCGGAACCGATCTCCACTCCGCTCGAATCTGTTAAGTGGAAGACCGCGAGATAATCCTGGACGGGGAGATTGTTGGTCCGGATCCGATCCAGCGGAAACTGAATGACTGTGGTGGCTCCCGCGACCGATGCCTCGCTCGAGTGCACAGTATCACTGCTCCTTTGATCGATGATCGAGATTCCCAATCGACCTTCCTCTGGCAGAGGGCGATACCGGGTGTAGATTTCGGCGGATGCTGACGTTTCGTGGTCGTAATAAAACTCTTGGCTGAGGACCGCTTCGATCGGAGCAGGAACCACGAGTGGGAATGAAGTCGATAGAATCGTTTCAGTTCCCGACCGAATCCCGATCTCAAACTCGGTCATCCCTCCGTGACCCGCGTCATAATCGAAGGCGATTTCTTTGGTCTCTCTACTGGGTATTTCGATCGAACCCTGAAAAGCGGGTCGGCCTTGGATGCCCGCACGGAGTTCAAACTCCGTCCTTGCAGTTGGGTTGTAAAGTTTGAGAGTGGCGCGGTTGGCCCCCGAGTATAGGGGCGGGTGGGTCACCCAATCCTGCGATTGATCGGTCATGGTCTCCCACCGATTTCCAAAACGGACAGATTGTAAGGCAAGACGTGGGGGCTGGGCCAGGATCAGTCGTCCCAAGTGAACGGTGTCAATCCCCTTTCCGGTCCAAAAACCATTGCCTACGGTCCCTGACCACTGGACATTTAAGCCGAGGGGAAGATCGGAAACCGTGTCGAGACCGATGGATCGAAAGGGGATCGAGAGGGTCCATTGACTCTTTGAAACATTCGATGAAACCCCTTCTTCTTCACGAGGCTTGAAGAGACCGAGTTTGACATACCCCTGTTTGTCGACCGCCTTTCCTATCTCCGTTTTTCCATCACGGTTCAATCGAATGACCGGGTAAAGATAACGGTGATGGTCCGGGAAAGGGGATTCGGAATGAGGATTCAGAACGACCGTGATTTCTTCGCCGTCCGTTGCGGCGGGAATCGATAGATAGAGATGCCTGTCATCATTCGCGGCTGTGATTCGATCAGGGAAAGTGCGTGGAGACTCTCCCCATTCGGAAAAGAGTGTCCGCTGTGGGGCGAATTTTGCGCTCGGGAGTCGCGAGGAATCCTCAGCGAGTTCAAACAACTCGATGTCATCGACCCAAAGCGATGTGGTCGGTTCCGTCCCAACCACAGTGATTTGAAGTCGGATGAAATCCACCGGTTTCTCCGGGAGGAATGCACCTCTCCGATAATCCCAATCGTGGTCACTCTCTCCGAGACAAAAGGTGGGGGAAACCTCTTGCATGGTCCCGTCCTGGTGATGGACATAGAGGATCAGGTTCGCAAGGTTGTCGGGACCGTAATAACCCGGGGGTCCTTTCCCGATGGAGTTGTCCAACTTGGAACGGATTCCGACGATGATGGGGTTCGGCTTTTCCTGATCGAGATGGACCACTTGAGAAAGGCCTGAGATGTCGGCGTAGGTCACCGAGGCCCTCATCGATCGCGTGCCCGACACAGAGTTTGAAGAGTCGAGTTGTGGTGGCCGGAATTGCGCGCCTACCCAGCTGATCCATTCGTCCTCGACAGGGGGTTCCCAATCACTAGGATGACCCGATTCCTGATCGACAATCTCGAAACTGGGGTTGTGAACTAAGTTCCTCAAATCGGGAAGGTCCTGGGTCAGTTCGACATCGTCGATCCAGACTTGACTTTCCCCGCCAGCCACTCCGCGAAGTGAAAACTCGACCTCCGCTCTCCAATAGAGCCGTTCCGGCATAAAGGTTTCCTCGATCTGTCGCCAACCGGGGCTAGGCGGAAGAGGAATTTCGTGAGTGACCGAAGGGAGACCATCAATAGCGCCGAATTTCAGGGTTGCTTTGAAATCGTTTGGATCGAGATCCGGCGTGGTCTTATAAATGAAAGAAATTCGCACTTCACGATCCGGGATCAGAGGCGCGCCGAAGGGCATGGTCGGATCTCTCACCTTCCAGAAATCGGAGATAACTGTCGCGGTGACCGCTTTGTCTCCCCCCGTCATCGACAGCGAGGCTTCGCCGCTGTGCTTGACCTCACGGGTGAGTTCGACTCCGGAGGTGAACCCCCAAAAGGTAGGGACTCCGGTTCCGCTCGCTTCAATCCGGCTTCCGTACTTGCTGTCATCGGAAAGTTTGTTGACAAACTCGTTCTCGGCATTGCCGTTGGGGAAGAGGTTTTGAGTGGATTCCTGTGCGAAACCCTTAATGGAGGTCAGGAGAAGGAAAGCGCCGAATAATCGTCTTGTCATGTTTGCACTCCGCATAGCCTCAACCCTTCTTAAAAGCCTCGCCTGAGGGGGTGGTCACCTGCATCCAATAGTTTCCAATCGACAAAGGGTCGAGACCATCCACCATGCCATTTCCGCTGAGGTCCACTCTCGAGGGGGTCCGATCATGTCTCCAACGCCTCAGAAATTCGAGCACATCCAAGGCGTCGACCCTGGCATCCGGGACCAGATCGGGAGAAACGGGGGTCCATGTGGGAGTGCTGGTCGGACTGGGAGTCTCAGTCGCGGTTGGAGTGTTGGTGAAGGTGGGAGTATGGGTTGCGGTGAAAGTGGGGGTCGGTGTGATTGTCGGTGTGATTGTCGGAGTGTGAGTCGGGGTGGAGGTCGGTCCGCCGGTGTAAATCTCGCCCTGTTTTGAATAAACGAACTCGCGGATGTCATGAACAGTTCCCACAATCAGATCGTATTCGTATTCATAGACCGTGTTCTTGTCCAGCATCTCGGTGCGGATGGGCGCGATGTAACCGGTGGAGTCATCGTGGGCGAGACCACCGGGGGACCCGTAGAAACCACCGACGAATTGTTCCGCATTGGGATTGTAGACCCCGACTCCAAACCCCTGGTCGTCCAACAGCCCCGCCCATTGTTCCGTTCCAACCCAGTACTCCCAGGGCGGTCCCTGGTTGTCGATCTCTGTAACCGACCCGGAGTTCCAGGGGGCGGTTCCCATGAAAGTGACTAAGTGGTGGAGATTTCCGATGGTGTAGACTGCGGGGAGTTCCTGGTGGTTTTGTGTGAGCGCCCAACGGTTGTCGGTGCGGAAACAGGTCAGACGGTTCTTGACATGCACGGATCTCCCTTCCAACCGCACCCACATCTCCATGTGACATTCCGCCATCTCGTTGTTCATGTCCCACAAGAGAGGTCTGCATTTCACATATGCGGTTCCATCTCGAACCCAAGATTCGAGAATTGGGGCTACATGGCCATAGGTGTCTCCAACCTGAATGGGGTTCCAAGACCAGGGTGACCAAGTGGAGGATTGCCCCTCATCTCGACGGTCAATTGGGCGACCCGCGTAATAAGATTGTTGGACATAGCGCCCTCGGTCATGGATGTTGATGAGACTTCGGTTGGATCCGCTCGGCGACAGATACGAGATGGCTCCCCCTCCTTTTAAGTCGAGTCGGAGACTTAGGGTTCCATTGTCCAGTGCAAGGTTCGGAACACGGTCCACCCGAATCCAGGCGAGGGTGACATGTCCGGTGAAGTCGCAGGGGTCGAGTCGAAGCGCGGATTGTGGGGAGAGGCCGGTGACAAAAACGCTGTACTCATGCCAATCGCTGTCGGGGATCACCTCGAAAGATCTGCTTCTCTCTTCGGCGAAGGGCAGGCCGAAAAAAAACTTTCCTTGGGAATCGGCGTTGGATTTCATGCGGAGAGTCACCCGATAGAAGAGAGAGTCCGTGTAGAAAACCGTGGGCCCGATCAGGAAAGGGTCTTCAGCGACGCTGTCGAAATCGAGGCCCTCCTCGGTGACCTCGAAATGCGAAATGCTCCCATTCGGATTCCATCCAAGCGCGCCGGTTGTGAAATCCCAGAATTGAAACTCCTGAGCGCTGACAGGTTGAACCAGCCTCGTGAGGGGAAAAAGGAGAACAGCGATTCTTCGAAGGAACAAGGACTGTGTCCTTCGGTTTCTGGTCCGCGAGTGATCCAAGCGCTTACTCCCAGCCCGTCTTTTCCGGCTCGAGGTAAATCTCCTCCGGAACTTGCATGCGGTCATCGGTCGGATCCACCACTTGAATGATCAGAGGTGAATTCACCACCTTAGTCCAGTGTTTCACTGCTTCGAACTCGTCATCCGAATTGGAGGAAAGTTCAAAAGGCAGATAAGCCCATTCCTCGAGGAAGATTGTCTCGGCAGGGACCTCAATCATCTGTTGTGGGTTTCGGCTTCCGTAAGGGTAAAGCAATGCCCGTGTCCAATAGACCCAGGGGCCGGTGGTGATGTAGAGGTAGGGATTGTAGTCGCGCATCCGTCCTTCGAGCCCGACATTCATCGAATTGAGTTGGATGCCAGCGTACCCAACACCTTTCTCCCGGTCGAAGAAAGCGAGCCAGGGAGTGTTCTTGGGGACCATCCATTCGGTCAGATCCGGTTCGGCGGTGATTTCTCGGGTCTCGATTCGATTGGTGATCGGATCGAACCAAGCGGCTTCGCTGAAGACCTCGCGCGCGAAAACCACCTCGCCATTCCGGAGGGCCTGAACCGGGGTGTCGTATTTGACATGGACGCTCGACCGCATTTTGAAATAGGGAACGCCCGAGTTGAATTCATAGTCCATGGAACAATCGAGTTCTGGCATGAGCGGCATTTGACCCCTGCGGTGGGTCTGATACTCAATCGGTCCGAGGGTCTCTTCGTATTCGTAATCGTATTTCCCTGGCTCCCAATCTGAGAGATGCGCCCAAGCCCGTGGCGGAGCGTAACAACCGGGGTTCCATTGGATGGCCCCGTTGGTCTCTTTCTTGTGAACAAAAGTGAGGTCAGGCTTCGATTTGAGGGCCACCTCATCGAGCATCCCGGAAAGGTCATGGAGTTTGAGACGGTAGTACTCGTTTTCGACGATAACCCCGGGGCGAGTTCCGTTCACCACCAAGTCCGATGTTTGGTCGGGCAAGGAGGCGTTCGGATTTCCATAGAAGACCAGATAGAGGGAACTCCCATTGGCGGGGACATCGGCCGGAAACGCCAGGGTCACAGAACTCGAGGGCAAGAAAGTTTTCGGTTTGAGTTCCCCCTTCTCGTTGTACATAGGCGGTTCTTCACGGTCCACTACCGAATAATCCAAAACTTGCCTACGGATCTCCTGCTGTGACCGGCTTTCGGGGTCGTATCGAACAACTCGAAACTCTTTGTCGGGATCCGAAACTTGGTCGGGATAGAGGATGAGGGTGACGTGAACCGGTTCGCTCTCCCGATCAATTCCGGCTGTCTCGGTGAGGACTACGCTCTGATAGTGTTTCCAATCGGGGTTCCAATAACCTCCCTTCGAAGGGGCTTTGGCTTCGGCTTTCAATTGAATCTGCTTGCCCTCCTTTCCCCCGATCAGAAGATTCGCCTCGATCGAATAGGTTTTACCCGCCTGCCAATCGAGGCGACCGACAAGCTGAGGGCTTTCATAAGTTTTCTCCGGTCGATTGCTGATGACCGCCTCATAGATCGCGAGTCGTTTCTTTCGGTTGGGTTGGTTGGGATCGGGAAGATCTGTCTTGTCCTCAAGGACGAAGGACCGAATGTTCTGGCCATTGGCTGAAAGCTTCTCCACATTCACTTGCGATGGATGATCAATGGGGATGTCGAGAACGAAGTGATAATAGGGATGAGCGATCGTGGGGACATGAATGGCCAATTCTGAATTGGCATCTGCCCTCGTCGATGCTGCGGTGGCCAACAAAATGAAACCAAGGCAAAGGTTCCTTAACGAGTATTCGATCCGATTGGTGCAAGAACTCATGACAACCGCCTCCCATTCTTCTGTGGACGTGAATAAAAGGTTGAGTGGATTACCGGTAATCGTCAACCGCTTCGAACATCGCGACGATGTTCTCCGGCGGCACTTCCGGCAGGATATTGTGGACCGTATTGAACACCGCCCCTCCCCCTGGAGAAAGGACCTCGATCCGTTTCCGCACATGGTCTTTAACCTCCTCGGGGGTGGCACGGTTCAGAATATGCCGAGTGTCGCAAAAACCACCCCAAAAGGTCAGATCCTTTCCAAATTCTTTTTTAAGTTTCGCGGGCTCCATATCAACGCAATTCGTTTGGACCGGATTGATGATTTCGAAACCGGCTTCGATCAGGTCGGGGAGAAGTTTGTAGATCGATCCGCATGAATGAAGGAATGTGTGCATCCGACTGTGTTTCTTCACATAATCGCAGAGAATGGCATGGCGAGGCTTAAAGAGGGATCGATAGATTTTCGGAGACATGAAAGGCCCTCGATCCATGCCAAGATCATCCCCAAACCGAACGATGTCGACCACATCTCCGACTGCATCGCACACTTTTGATAGATTCGCAAGATGACATTCCATCAAAGCGTCCAAAAGAGATTCCACTTTCTTGGGATCCATGATCAGGTCCATCAGGAAGTTGTCCATCCTCCTCAAAAAAGTTCCCCACTCAAAGAGATTGCACCCCACCACCACCATGATCGCCCGGTCCGAGTTCTCTCGAAGAAAGATCGCCTTCTCTCGAAGTTGACTCCAAAAATCCTTTTCTGAGATATGGTCCCAGGGACTGTGAACCAACGCGGCCCAAAGGATCTTTCCCATCGCCTCGGGAAGATCTTTGAAATCATCCGGATACCCATCCAAGTAAGGGAAACAAGTCTGATCGAAAAAGGTCCCGGTTGAGGGCATCCTCGCAATTTGAACGCCCTCCTCGGTGAACGCGTTCCAAGCGCCGTCCTCATCTCTCTTCGGATGAAACCAGGATGGGTATTGGGCCGGGGAGCCGTTTGGAAGAACGATATCCTGCCAATCCGAATCCTCGGTGTTGAACATTCTTCCGACATCGACCACATCGATGCGGAATCGATCGAGGATCTCATCCTCGGGTTGAGCGAGTTGCTGGACCACGTCATAAACTCGTGTGCGCCCGGCTCCGACACCCAAGTTTTTTTTGAGATTGCTATAGGCGATGGCTGAAATCCCCGAGCTGGGAGTGGCCCCGAGGTCAACCGGAATCCGATCGGGCTCCCGGTGTTGGATAGCGGCTTCGACTCGTTCCCTTGAGTTCATAGCGGACCCCTTAGAAGAATTGGGCGGGATGCGAATGCAGAGTATTCTACCTCATTTCTCTGTTTAGGGGTGTCACCTCTCAAGCGGAGAGATCGGTTCCCAGAACTCTTCTGATGCGATTGGAAATGAAGTTTTTCGAGAGAAATACTCCGACGGATTATGTCAAATGATCTCGTATCCACGCGATGAATGGCCCGGGCAGGACTCCGAATCCAATAACCACAAGAGTCAGGATCGCGAGAACCACACCCCCGCTGAGAGCGAGAGGGGAGAATGTGGATTCTTCTTTTTGGTTGACATCATAGAGAGTGGCCACGACCCGCAAATAGTAGTAAAGACCGATGGCGCTGTTTAACACCAGAAAGAAAAGCAGCCACCACGTGCTTCCATCAACACCCGCCGCGACGAGATAGAACTTTCCGACAAAGCCAGCGGTCAATGGGATGCCCGCCAGAGAGAGCAGCATCGCGGTGAGGACTCCGCCCTGGAAGGGGTGACGCCAACCCAAACCACGGTAATCATCCAGTTCTTCGATCTCACCCGACTTGTTTGCCAGAACGCTGACTACGCCGAACGCACCCAGGGAAGTGGCCATGTAGGCGACCAGGTAATAAACGACCGCCTCGACGGCATAGGTCCCGCCCGCCAGAAACGCGACCAGCAGATAACCGAGATGAGAGATCGACGAATAAGCGAGAATCCGTTTGATGTTTTCCTGGAGTAATGCCAGCAGATTCCCGGCGAACATCGATGCCACAGCGATGAGGGCGAGGGCTATCCACAATCCCGTAGGCATTTCCTTTCCACCCATCAGATACAACCGCAAAAGGACTGCGGTCATGGCTCCCTTTGAAGCGGTCGCGATATAGGCGGTCACCGGAGCCGGAGCGCCTTCATAGATGTCCGGCGTCCACATGTGGAATGGAACCAAAGCCAATTTGAAACCCGCCCCAACCAAGGTCAGGGCCAAACCGGCTAACAAAACAGTCTCACGATGGTCTCCACCTTTTACCGCCTCGAGGACCTCGGCGAACCCCATCCCTCCAAGTTCGAAATAAATGAGCGCCAAACCAAAGATCAAAAATGAGCTCGAAATCGCGGCCAGGACCAGATATTTGATCCCCGCCTCAATGGATCGACCGCTTGTTCTTGTATAGGCGATCATCCCGAAGAGGGAGAGGGTGAGTAATTCCAAGCCAATAAAAACTGTGGCGAAGTGAATGGCCGAGACAAGGATCATTCCCCCCAAAGTCGCTGTGCACAGGAGCATGTAAAACTCTTCACGATAGCCCGGCCTCTTTTCCAAATAATCCTTCGCGAGCGCGGCCACAGGAAGACTCGCCAAGACAAGGAGCGCAATAAAAAAAAGTCCGAACCCATCGACCACCAAAAGAGGCTCTTGAGTGTGTGGGCTTGCTTGGCTCGCGACGAGGACTGAAACCAGGGTCGCGAGAAATCCTCCCAGCGTGGTCCACGCCACAAGGGCATGATCCCGTCGATAGGAGATCTCTCCCATTAACGCCAAAATGAGAACAGAGAGGACAATGAAGGGGAGTAGGGAAAGAAAATCCGTCGAAGTCATTGGCTCTCTCCCGATATCGCATTGTGTTCGGCCATGGGAGTCGCGGCACTGCTCTGGATCGATTTCAGCGTGGGAGTGACCGCGTTGATCGCGGGTTGCGGATAAACACCGAGCCAAATCAATCCAAGCGCGAAGGCTCCATTCAATGCGCGTTCCCGAAGTGTGAGGTCCGGGTATGCCTTTTCATCCTGACGGGGACCATGGAATGCCCGGCGGATCAAACGAAGCGAATAGAGCGTCGCCGCGATCAGCCCGAGGGTGGCGAGGATCGTGAGTTTGGGCGCCACCTGAAAGGAACCGACCAGAATCATAAACTCCGCCACAAAATTTCCCAAACCGGGCAGTCCCAAAGAAGCCATCGCGAAGAACATCGTGGCCACCCCGAAACCGGGAATCGCATCCCAAAGGCCGCCCATCTTCCGCATATCTCTGGTGTGAATACGCTCGTACAAAGCGCCGACCAACATGAACTGGGCGCCCGCCGAGAGACCGTGGCAGATCATCTGGATCACCACTCCCTTCAGCGCGAAGTCGGTCCCGGCGAAAATCCCAAGCAGCACGAATCCCATGTGGCTCACACTGGTGTAAGCGACCAATCGTTTCATATCGTCCTGGGCGAAAGCCAAAATGGCCGCGTACAAGATCCCGATGACCCCGAGGATCATGGCCGTCGTTGAAAACTCATGAACCGCCGTGGGAAACAGCGGAAGAATAAACCGGAGCATTCCATAGGCGCCGGTCTTCAGGAGAATCCCCGCCAGAATAATGCTTCCCGCAGTCGGCGCCTCGGTGTGAGCATCGGCCAGCCATGGGTGGAAGGGGAAGGCGGGCAACTTGGTGGCGAAAGCCACAAAGAAACCGAGCATGATCCACTTCGCAGCAGGGCCATGGAGAGGGTTCTGGAGAAAGACATTGTAATCGAAAGTCACACCTTGACCGTTTCCGGGGTGAAGCAACGCCAGCGCAACAATCGAGATCAGCATGAGTAACCCGCTTGCCTGGGTGAACAGGAAAAACTTTACCGCGGCATACCGGCGATTCTCGTGGCCCCAGATCCGGATCAGGAGATACATCGGAACCAGCATGACCTCCCAGAAGAAGAAAAACAGAAACAGGTCCATCGCCAGAAAGACACCCAGAACCCCGGAGAGGATCCACAGGAAATTAAAATGGAAGAATCCGACCCGCTCCTGGATCTCCGTCCAGGAGGCGCCCACCCCAATGAGTCCGAGGAAGAGAGTGAGCAGGACCATCACCAGGCTGAGTCCATCCATGGCGAAATGGAACGAGATCCCGAACTGCGGAATCCAGGGCTGACTCCATTCGATGAACCAGCGGCTGTCTCCAGGGTTTCCCGATCCTCCCAGGTAGTGAAAGGCGAGTCCTAAAGCCAGGAGCGCATCGAGTCCCAAAGCCCCGAGAGAGATCCACCGGCAGGCGGTCGAATCCTTGCCTCCCATCCATCCGGCGATGAGGCCTCCCGCCAAGGGTATGAACACCAACAGGACGAGTGTCATTTGAATAGCAACGCTCCCAAGATCATCACCGAACCGACTGTCACCCAGGCGGCGTACCACCTGACCCTGCCGGTTTGGGTCAGGCTGAGAACCGAATGGGTGAGCTGAGTCGCTCCCGCGATCGCCGAATAGAATCCATCCACAATGTCCGCCTTGTTCACCTCGGAGATCCAGCGGAAGGGTTGGACAAAAACTTTGTCGTAAAAAGCGTCGAACCCCCAACCGCTCTTCCAGAAGTGATGGAGCCGCGATCCGGTGGGTGTGCTGGCGAGAGAATCGGCGGAGGCGGGGTTCTTCAGGAAGAACCACCAGGCGATCAAAACTCCCGCCAGAGATCCGACTCCAGCCAGGATTTGAAACATTGCCTCGCCGCCCGGCTCCGCCATCGTTTGCGCGTGTTCGCCCGCCGATTCAAACGCGGTCCCCATAAAATGAGAAAACATCTGGATGTGCCCCATATTGTGGGGGAGTTCGATGAACCCAGCCACCAAAGACAGGGCCGCCAGTATGATAAGTGGAATGAGTATTGTGAGACCGGGTTTGTGGTGGACATGATTCTTCGCCTCGCCGAAGAACGAGATAAAAACCATCCGGAAGGTGTAGATCGAGGTCATGATTGCGCCGATCCAGGCGCCCAGCCACAGCAGGAAGGAGCCGTGCTCGGAGGAATAAGCCGCCCACAGGATCGCGTCCTTACTGTAAAAACCCGCGTCGATGAGGGGTATCCCGGCCAGGGCGGCGGATCCAATCAGAAAGGTCCAAAAGACCACCGGGAGCTGTTTCCAAAGGCCGCCCATCTTGAACATGTTTTGTTCGTCGTGAAGAGCGTGGATGACGCCCCCGGCCGCGAGGAATAAGAGGGCTTTGAAAAAGGCGTGAGTCATGAAATGAAACATGGCCGCCGACCAAGCGCCCACCCCCAGGGCCAGGAACATGTACCCGATTTGGCTGATGGTGGAATAGGCGAGGACCCGTTTAATGTCGGTCTGAACCAGTGCGCTGAACCCCGCCAGCAAGAGGGTCAGGCATCCCACAACGGCCACTGCCATCATGGCTGTGGAGGAGAGTTCAAACAGCACATGAGTTCGAGCGATGAGATAAACCCCCGCGGTCACCATGGTCGCGGCATGGATCAATGCGGAAACCGGAGTCGGACCCGCCATCGCATCGGGCAACCAGGTCTGGAGCGGCAGCTGGCCGGATTTTCCGACCGCCCCTCCCAGAAGAAGGAGCGCCGCGAGTGTGGCCATCCCCGAAGCGGGTCCCCATTCGGATTGCGCTCTCTCCATCAAACCTTGAACATCCAAAGTTCCGAGTTGGACCACCAACAAGAAGAATCCAATCGCCATCACCGTGTCCCCGACACGAGTCACAATAAAGGCTTTCTGCGCGGCGGTGCAATTCGCGGGTTCCCGATACCAGAAACCGATGAGGAGATAACTGCAAAGGCCCACACCCTCCCAACCGATGTAGAGCAAGAGCAGGTTGTCCGCCAGCACGAGAACCAACATAGCGAACACGAACAGGTTCATGCAGGCGAAGAACCTCGCGAAATCCTTGTCGGTCCCCATGTACTCGATCGAGTAGACATGGATCAAGAATCCGACCCCTGTCACCACCCCGGCCATCACCAAGGCCAGAGCATCGAGATAAAAAGCGATTTGTGGATGGAAGTCGCCTACTGAAATCCATGTCCAGAGCACTTGATGAAAAGCGTGCCCCTCGGGTGGATTGGTAATAAAAGCGTATGCGACCAGGGACGTGACAGCGGCGGAAACTCCAACCGATCCCGCGCCGACCAGCGCGAGGATCTTGCGTGGCAGCCGCTCTCCAAAAAAGAGGAGGATCAAGAAACCCAAGAAAGGAAAGACGGGAATCGTCCACAGAAGATTCAACATGCTCATCCTCTCATCGAACTGGTCGAATCGTTATCCAGCGTATGGAAGCGCCGGTAGATTTGGTTCACCAGAGCCAGACCGACCGCCACTTCGGCGGCGGCAACCGTTAAGATAAAAATGAAAAAAACCTGGCCGTCGGGTTGCCCCCACTTTGCACCCGCGACCACGAACGCCAACCCCGCCGCGTTCATCATGATCTCCACGCACATCAGGGTGTAGAGGAGGTTGCGGCGCACCAAAACTCCCAAGAGCCCGATGGCGAACAGTCCCGCCGCCAACACCAAACCTCCGTTCACCGGCAGCACTGTCATTGGATCGCCTCCTCGGTCGTCTCATCGGGAAGGCTTCGTTTCCCGAGGTGGTAGGCGGCCACAATCCCGGCGAGGAGCAGCATCGAAGCGAATTCCACCGCCAAATAATACTTGCCAATCAAGGCCACGCCGACTTGTTTGGGATCGATTTCCGAAGCGGCGGCGGTGGCGGAGGGTTCTCCGGAAACCACGACATAAATCATCTCCACAAAAAGGACGAGGCAGAGAAGGGAAGGGCCGACCCAAACGGAGGGCCGCAAAAACTGACTTTCCTCGGAGGCGACATTAGGTCCCAGGTTGAGCATCATGATCATGAACACGAACAACACCATGATCGCCCCAGCGTAGACAATCACCTCGAGCAATGCGATGAACGGGGCCCCCAACACATAGAAGACCGAGGCGACAGCCAGGAACGAGACCACCAAATACAGCAGTCCATGGACCGGATGACGCGAAGTCACCACCATCGCGGTCGCCAAAATTGCGATACAGGAAAAGAGATAGAAGGCGAAAGTCATGTTTGCTCCAACCGTCTCAGGGCATGAGGCTCCGGGTGTTCACCGGAGGCTCCTCGCAGTCGGCCTCTCCTTTCCCTTTGCCGCCGATGGCGAGTCCCGCCACTCGGTAGAAGTTGTAATCCGGATATTTTCCGGGGCCGCTAATCAAGAGATCCTCTTTCTCGTAAACAAGATTCTTACGGTTGTATTCCCCCATTTCGAAATCGGGGGTCAACTGAATGGCGTAAGTCGGACAGGCCTCCTCACACAATCCGCAGAAAATGCAACGGGAAAAATTGATCCGGAAGAATTCGGGATAGCGACGGCCATGACCGTCCTCGGTCGCTTGAAGGGCGATGCAGGCCACCGGACAAACAACCGAACAAAGGTTGCAGGCGACACACCGTTCCTCGCCATCCGGATCGCGTGAAAGGATGATGCGCCCGCGCCACCGGGGCGGTTGTTGGGGGAGCACATCGGGGTACTCCTGTGTTTCACGCTTGTGAAACATGTGAAGGAAAATGATCCACATGGTTCGGAGTAAACTCAACATTCTTTCACCTCATCGCCAACACCACGGCGCCGGTCACCATCAGGTTGAGCAGCGCCAGGGGGAACATGAGTTTCCACCCGAAGGCGATCAATTGGTCGTAACGGGGGCGAGCGAAAGAGGCCCGCATCCAGATAAAGATCACAAGGAAGAAAAAGACTTTCAGAAGGAACCACACCACCGGATGGAACCAGGGTCCATGCCACCCGCCGAAATAGAGCAGCACCACCAAGGCGGAGATGAGCGTGATGCCGATATATTCGCCGATGAAGAACATTCCGAATTTCAGGCTCGAATATTCGGCGTGGAACCCGGCGATCAATTCGGCTTCCGCCTCCGGAAGATCGAAGGGCAGCCGATGGGTCTCGGCCACTCCCGCTGTGAAAAAGAGGAAGAACCCAAGGAATTGAGGGATGCAAAACCAGACGTTTTGTTGCGCCTCGACGATGTCGCTGATCCGGAACGATCCGGCCATCATGACCACTCCCATCAGGGAAAGTCCCATGAAGACTTCGTACGCCAACATCTGACCGGCGGCCCGCAATCCCCCGAGCAGGGAGTACTTGTTATTGGAGGCCCATCCAGCAAGCGTGACACTATAAACCCCAAGCGACGACATCGCCAAAAAGAAGAGCAACCCCACACTGAGATCCGAAATGTGCCAGCCCGGACCAAAGGGAATGACCGCGAAAGCCAAAAGGGTCGTCGCGTTGATGATGCAAGGGGCGAGGATAAAGGTCGCTTTATCAGCGAACGGAGGAATCCAATCCTCCTTGAAAATCATCTTGATCGCGTCCGCGGCGACTTGGAGGAGCCCGAAGGGCCCGACACGGTTGGGGCCATAGCGGTCCTGCCAAAGGGCAAGCATCCGGCGCTCCAGCCAGATCATCCCCGGCGCGATCGTCATCACCACCGCGAGCACGAAGACAATCATGAGTATCGGCCAATAGGCGTCGATCACTGCTTCACTCCTTGCTGGACCTTAAACGATCCGCTCATTGCCACGGCTTCCGGGAATTCGGGCAACCCCATGGGAATCCCCGCGACGCCCCTCGGAAGAGAATTTTCAAAAGTTACTTTGAGGGTCACCGAATTCTCTCCGGCGGGAACATCAATTTCCGATTCCTCATCAAGTCCGCACTGCTTGGCGTCCTCGGGATGGATTGCCACATAGGGACGCGGGCGGAGTTCATCGATTCCAGGGGAGTGAACGCTCAATTCGTCGGATCCGAATATATGATGGACGTGGGCGATCAGGAGATGTCCCTCTTCTGGCGAAAACGCGGCGGGAATACTCGAATAGTATTGTCCCGGTGATGCCTCGCCCGGTATCGGTTCGAGCAATCTCTTGCCCGGATCCCCTCCACGCATCGGACCTCCAACCTCTTCTTGGAATTTGTTGAGGGATTGAACGGAGTTCCACCCCGGCGCCCAGAATCGAGAGGCTAACCCGGAGGGTGGTTTCCCATGAAAACCCTCCATCGAGAAGGCGAGCGGCGAATCGGGATCTTGAGGCGGCTTGGGCTCGTGAATGTCGATATTGGCCCGCATCGCTGTCCGACCGCTGTAACGGTGAGGTTGACGGGGTATCTTTTGTCCCGCGATCCGGAAGTCGGCGGAAACCACAGCGTCGAGCGCGGGCGCAAGATCCGGAATCTCCGAGGCGAGACTTTCCAAGACGTCATCCAAGTCGTTCCAACTTTTCGCTTTCGCATTCCCGGTCTCGAGAAGGAGATCGCGAATCCATCTCCAACTCTCCTGAATGGGGTCGGGAGGAACAAAGACCTGATAGAAAGCCTGCACCCGTCCCTCGCTGTTGACCATTGTTCCGTCCGATTCGGCGAATGTCCCACACGGAAGGATCGCGCTCGCATTGGCGGTGGTCCGATTCTCCAAGTGGTCGATGCAGGAAATTTGAGAAACTTCTTCAAACAGGCGGTCTATTTCTTCCAACGCTCCACGGCGATACAGGTCGATTTCGAGAACGATCACAGTGGCTGGATGATTCGCGTTTACATACTCCAGCGCCTCCTCGAGACCTTTCTCCTCCAGCATGGATACGCCCAACGAGTTACATTCGGGGAAATTCAGACTGATCCCCGCCTGAACGCCAGAAGAGCATAGCGCGCGCGACACATTGGCAGCCGCTTCGAGCACCGCCGATTCGCCGCTGCCAGTTCCCGACACCACCAAAGGTTTCTTGGCGTTTTTTAGGACCTCGGCGATCCTCTTCGCCGCCTCTTCAGTCTCTTGATCGAGACCACTTGGGGCGGGCGCGGATTCATCGATATGATGCGCCACCGCGAATCCGAGCCGAGCGATATCGGAGGGCGCCAGGCGATAGGTCTCGGTTGCGATGTCATCGAGTCGGGTGGCTTTCACAGATGCGATGAAGAAAGGCCCCTTGGAATCCTGCGCGAACTCACGCACAGCGCCATCATGCCACTGCGGGATGTTGGCCTGAGAGAGAGATTCCATGGGGACATTCCTGACACTCTGTCTGAGTTTGAGCGCCAGCATGGGAGCGGTCTGAGTCACATCCTCTCCCAATACGAGAACCGCGTCCGCTTTCTCAGCGTCATTTAAACTGGCCGACCTCGCCGGTCCCTCTCTGAGGATTTTTAGAGCAAGAGACGCCAGACGGTTCTCCTTCACTCCCAAACCGTTGAAGAATCGATCTTTGCCCACTAGTTCTCTCAAAGCGAAATTGCTTTCAAGCGACGCCCTTGGCGAGCCGATGCCAATGGCTCCTTTTCCGTCTTTTAACCAACCCACGATTTGGCTGATCGCATCACTCTTGGAAGCGACATCAGAACTCAGTTTGGGTTCACGGATCCGTTCCGAGCTGTTGACAAATTCATAGCCGAACCGCCCCCGGTCGCAGAGGAAGTAACCGTTCACTTCGCTGTTGTAGCGGTTGAGGATTCTTCTGAGTTGACCGTATCGCTCACCTGGAATGATGTTGCATCCGACGCCGCAGTGGACACAAATGGAAGGCGCGGTCTGAAGATCCCATTTCCGCGTGTAATGCTTTTTCAACTCTTTGTCGGTGAAGACCCCGGTAGGGCAGACCTCTACCAGGTTCCCGCTGAACTCGCTCTCCAAGACCCCATCCTCGAATCGTCCGAAGTAAACGTGGTTCTTGGAGGCGTATTCATCGAGGTCCCGTCCGCCGGCGTAGTCCCGATAGAACCGCACACAACGATAACAGGTGATGCACCGATTCATTTCGTGGTTGATATGCGGTCCCAAATATTGGTTATTGAAAGTTCGTTTTTTGAACCGGTAGTCCCGGTAGTTGTGCCCCGACATCACGGTCATATCCTGAAGATGGCACTCGCCCCCTTCATCGCAGATGGGGCAGTCGTGAGGGTGATTGGTCATCAAAGATTCAATCACAGTGGCGCGGAAAGTCTTCGATTCCGGATCCTCGACGGTGATCCGCATCCCGTCGCTGACAGGGGTCATACACGCCATCACCAATCGCCCGTGTTGATCGTCTTTGTCTTTGTACTGCTTGACCGCGCACTGACGGCACGCACCCACTGAACCCAGCGCGGGGTGCCAGCAGAAATAAGGGAGGTTCAACCCCAGGGACAAGGCGACATGGAGCAGGTTCTTGCCCGCCTCCACTTCGTATTCTTTTCCATCGATCTCGATCGTCGCCATGAATCAATTTCTCCAAGGGCATTTTTTGCCCTGTATGTGGTTTTCAAAATCTTCTCGGAAATATTTCAACGCGCTCTGCAGCGGTTCCGCCGCCCCAGGCGCCAGCGCGCAAAAAGTGTTTCCGGGGCCCATGTACTTGCACATCGCGGAAAGTTTATCGAGGTCTTCCATCCGGCCCTCACCGTTCTCGATGGCGGAAAGAATCTTGACGACATGAGGCAGACCGTCCCGGCAGGGTGTGCACCACCCGCATGATTCCTGCGCGAAGAATTGTTGGAGGTTGAGAGCCATCCCAACCGGGCAGGTTTGATCGTCCATGACGATCATCGTCCCGGTCCCCATACGACTCCCCGCCTTTCCGATGGTGGCGTAATCCATGGCCAGATCCAAATGCTCCTCCACCAAGAAATCCGTGGAAGCTCCGCCGGGTAAGAGACCTCGAAATTGCAGACCGTCGCGCATACCTCCCGCGTGGCCTTCGAGAATTTCCCGGACCGGCGTCCCCATCGGCAGTTCCCAGCAGCCGGGATTCTTCACCTTTCCGCTGACCCCATAAAGCTTGGTCCCGCCCTCTTCGGTCAGGCTGAGGTTTTTGTACCAGTCCACGCCGTGGTTGAGGATGTGGTGGACATTACAGAGGGTCTCGACGTTTTGCACAATGGTCGGCTTTCCGAACAGACCGCTCACCTGAGGGAAGGGAGGTTTCGCGCGGGGGTTGGCCCGTTTGCCCTCGAGAGAACTCAAGAGCGCGGTCTCCTCACCACAAATATAGCGACCTGCGCTGATGTGAAGGTACATCTCCAAATTGTAGCCGCTCGAAAAGATGTTCTTCCCAAGGTAACCCGCCTCTTCGGCCTCCGAGATAGCGCGACGAAGGAGGCCGGCCGCGTGGGTGTATCCCCACCTCAAAAAGATGTAGGCGACATCGGCTTGAATGGCGTACGCAGCGACAATCATCCCTTCGATCAACGAATGGGGATCGCCTTCCAAAAGCAACCGATCCTTGAAAGTTCCCGGCTCCATCTCGTCCGCGTTGCACACCAGGTATTTCGGATGGGGGGCATCTTCTCCCATCGGCACGAAACTCCATTTCATCCCGGTCGAAAAACCGGCCCCGCCTCGCCCTTTCAAACCGGAGTTCTTGACCAATTCGGTCACGTCGCCCGGTTGGTGGGAGGTCAGCGCTTTTCGAGCTCCCTCGTACCCCCCAGCCGCCACATACCCCTTAAGGTCGAGTGGCCCCCGATCCGGATCGATGTTCTTGGTCAGTGGACGTTCCATGTTCTTTTCGCTAGGCATACTTTTCCAAAATCGCGTCGATTTTCTCGGGAGTCAGATCTTGATGAAGGTCCTCGCCCACCATCATTGCCGGCGCCCGATCGCAGTTTCCTAAACAACAAATGGGCAGGAGAGTGAATCTCCCGTCCTGGGTGGTTTCACCCATCCCAATTTCGAGTTTGTCCATCAAGTATTGGCGAATGTTCTCGTATCCCATGATCCAGCAACTGACGCTGTCACAAACCATCACGACGTGCCGCCCCACCGGTTGACGGAAAAGGAGGTTGTAAAAGGTGGCCACGCTATCCAACTCCGCCGGGGTCATTTCCATGATCTCCGCGACATCGCGGATCCCATCGTCGGAGAGCCAGCCTCGGTGCTTTTGCACGATCTTCATCGCCTCGATGCACGCGGCTTGCTTCTGTTCGTAGTGGGCGATCTCAGCCTCGATCTCCGTTCTTTCTTCAGACGTCAGCATGCGTCTCTCCAGTCAAACCTCTCCTACTCCAAATTTACCGGTCGATATCCGCCAACACAAAATCGATGCTCCCAATGATGGCAATCACATCCGCCACCGTGTGACCTCGACTCAGCAACGGGAGCATCTGCATGTGACGAAACGATGGGGTGCGGATTCGTGTCCGATAAGAAATCGTGCTTCCATCGCTGATGAGGTAGTAACCATTGTTTCCCTTCGTCGCCTCGATCCCCACAAAGCACTCGCCAGGCGGGATAACCGGGCCCCAACTCACTCCCAAAAAATGATCAATGAGGGTTTCGATGTGGAGCATCGTTTTTTCTTTCAAGGGGGGAGTCGTGAGCGGATGATCCGATTTATAGGGACCCGCCGGCATGTTCTTCACACACTGCTCGACGATTCTCAGGCTTTGAAACATTTCGGCGACCCGGACTATCGCTCGGTCGTAGCTGTCCCCTCGTTCGGCGGTGGGAATTTCGAACTCGAATCGGTCGTAACCGGAATAGGGCCTTCTCTTCCGGAAATCCCACTGAAAACCGGCCGCACGCAAAAAGGGGCCGGTCGCTCCCCAATCGACACATTCATCCTTCGAGACCTCGCCGATTCCAACGGTCCTCGCTTTGAAAAGACGGTTCTTCATCACCATCTTGTCCCATTCCCGCAAACGTTTTGGAAAGTACTGGACAAAATCCATGATCATTTTGTCCCAGCCTTTGGGGAGATCCGCTGCGACTCCGCCGATCCGAAACCAACTCGGATGCATTCGACCTCCACAGATGGCTTTCACAATGTCGAAAATCCGCTCGCGATCATTGAACATGTAAAACACCGGGGACATGATTCCGACATCCTGGGCAAAGGTTCCGTACCAAACCAAATGGCTGGCGATCCGGAACAACTCGCACATCATGATTCGGATCACCTCGACTCGCTCGGGGACTTCGATCCCCGCCATCTTTTCGACCGCCATGACATAGGGCAGGTTGTTCATCACCCCGCCCAGGTAATCGATGCGATCGGTGTAGGGAATATAGGTGTGCCAGGATTGGCGTTCCCCCATCTTTTCGGCGCCGCGATGGTGATAACCGATGTCGGGAACGCAATCGATGATCTCTTCGCCATCGAGTTGCAGCATGATGCGCAACACACCGTGAGTTCCCGGGTGTTGGGGGCCGAGATTGAGAAACATGTAATCCGTGTCGGGACCCCCGGTTTTCATCCCCCATTCCTCGGGACGGAAATGCAACGCCTCCTGTTCCGCGTCTTGTTTTTCGTCGGGGAGTTGGAAAGGCCCCATCTCGGTGGCTCGCGCGGGATGCTCTTTGCGCAAGGGGTGCCCTTTCCATGTGGTCGGCATCAGGATGCGCCTGAGGTGGGGGTGCCCGTCGAAAGTAATTCCGAACATATCCCAGACCTCGCGTTCCAACCAATTGGCCGATGTCCAAATGTCTGAGATGGAGGGGAGAGAGAGCGAGGGTTCGTGGAGAGCGACCTTGAGTCGGATGTCCTCATTCCGGTCGAAGGACAAAAGATGATAAACGACCGTGAAATCGCTATCCGGTTGATGGTCACGGTGAGTCCGGGTGCGCTCATCGATCGCCGTGAGATCGTAGAGCATGGCGTAGGGTTGATCGACTTCGGATTTGAGGTAAGAGACAACCTCTCGGATCGTGTCCCGGCTCACCCAGAGAGTCGGAATCCGATCGACTGTGCTTTGCTCATGAAACGCGGCTTCACCGAAACGCGCATGAAGCTCCGCGGTGACCTCAGTTTCAGCAATCATAGACCAAGCGACTCGACCTCTTGGCTTCGTCGCTCAAACCCCTTTCTTAGGAGGGAGATTAAATTCTTAAAAAAACTAAACTTCGGTCGGCGGTCTTAAAGTGGTGACTCCAGACCGTTCGACTCGTTTCAGATCCCGCAATGCCGGTTGATCGGGTTTGACCACACCTTCCGGACCGATCACCCAACTCAAGGGCCGCTTCTCGCGCCCCACGCTATCCCTCAACAGAACCAATCCCTCCAAGAACGCGAGGGGATGAGGAGGGCAGCCCGGTACATACACATCGATCGGAAGTATCTTGTCGACACCCTGAACGACACTGTAAATATCGTACATGCCACCCGAATTCGCGCAGGATCCCATTGAAATGACCCACCTGGGTTCCATCATCTGCTCGTAGAGGTGACGGATCACCGGGGCCATCTTAATGAACGGGGTTCCCGCAACGATCATAACGTCCGCTTCCCGAGGCGTTCCTCGAATCACCTCGGCGCCGAACCGCGCGACGTCGTAACGGCTGGTGATGCTGGTCGCCATTTCGACAAAGCAGCAGGACAATCCGAAATGGAAGGGCCACATCGAATTTTTCCGTCCCCAGTTCAGGAGACGGTCGACAGTGGAAAGCATCACGTTTTCTTGAACGGCCTCGACAAAACTCTCGGATGCCAATGCTTTCGCCGTGGTCGATTCAGGTTGCTTCCATCTAAAAAATCCCATCGTTCAGCGTCTTCCCCAAATATAATCTTCCAACTCGTTGATCATGAGTTGTTTGTCATGGATGATGGCCCTCACAATGTCTCCAATCGAAATTAGGCCGACCACCTTTTCGTCTTCCATGACCGGAAAGTGTCGCACTCTCTTGTCGGTCATCAGCGCGAGGCATTTTTCCACTGTCTGCTCGGGACGGACAAACATGACTTTTGGAGTCATGATTTCATGGACCAACATCTCCTTCGAATGACGACCCACCAGGATCACTTTCCTGGCGTAGTCGCGTTCGGTAAAAATCCCGACACAATCCTCGCCCTCCATCACCAACAACGCCCCAACATCTTTCTCGGCCAGGATCTTCAGGGCTTCAAAGACCGAGATTTCCGGTGAAACGCTCCAAATGTCATAACCTTTGTAATCGAGAACATCGCGTACAGTTTTCATGACCGCGGAACCTCCGCTTTCTCTGAATGCATTCAGTTGTCATGGTCCTCTATCGTTTCTCGCTTTGGCGGTCCCGCGTTCAGGGCTCCAATTCGCCAAAGATAAACAAGCGTTAAACTCAGGATTCCGACAAACACCAACATCTTCAGGTAGCCCGCCCATCCCAGTTCCCGGACGGCGATCGACCAAGCGATCAAGTAGACGGTTTCCAGGTCGAATACGACAAAGATCACAGCGATCAAATAAAAAGTGGAGGAGAACCGCAATCGAGCCGAACCTGTCGAGACGATCCCGGATTCATAGGGTGTTCCTGTGGCGCGGTCGCGGTGGCGTTCCCCGACGAAGTGGGAAAGGAGGATTTGGACGGTCACCAGAAGGATGACCACGGCCGCGTAGACTGCAAGCGGCCAAACAGGCTGCGCTGTCGTTTGGAGCGGGTCCATGGTGGCAATTCATTCGGGGCGGGCCTGCGACGCTCTAGCAACAGCGTCGAACGTTCAGATCATGGGAACCGAAGTGTTGCTTGATTCCCGCGGAAATTGATGACGCCCCTCAGCACCTTTCACATGATCTTATCAACGATCCGAAAGGCTTTTCAAGACTCGCCCATTTGGGACGCTTCCAACCGGAGTTGACAGATCCAACGAAAAGCCCGATGTAAAAGAGCAGGTTTTATTCGGTCAATGGGTGTCGGGGTTCCTCCATCGGTGAGGGACCCAACCTCAATCCATCTCGACCTCTCTTTTATAATCCTCCACCCGATCGACATCGCGAAGGATCGCTTCCGATGGAACCTCGACCTCTTGGACCTCATCCGGATGGGCCATCAGGAGACCTCTCAAACCGGTTTCCTGGAATTGGTTGAGGACCTCATTCTTGAATCGAAATGAGAAGAGAAGTGGGTGTCCCCGCACTCCTCGATGAGTGGGAACTAAGATTCCTTTGACGGTGGAGGATTTCGCTTCCAGAAGGAGGTCGATCGTCTCGGATTCAAGCGTGGGCTGATCTCCGAGGACAATGAGCGCCCATTCGGTTTGGGGAGGCGATGCTTCGAGTCCCACACGAATGGATGTAAGCATTCCTTCCTGGTAATGGGGATTGCAAACGTATTGGATCTCTAAGCCGGAAAGATTATGGATCACACGGTCGGCCTCATGTCCCACGATGACAGTGACATGATCCACACGGCTTTTCAAAACGGTTCGGACAATTTGTCGGATCATTGTCTCCCCTCGAAAGGGCAACAACAACTTGTTGGTTCCCATTCTCCGGGACTGTCCCGCGGCAAGAATGATCGCGGAAATCATCGGCAAGCCTTCCCCATGGGCATTCGGTCCGAACCCCCTGTCCTTCGAACCGAGATGATTTGGGCCATGATGCTGGTGGCGATTTCCGCCGGAGTGATCGAACCGATATCCAACCCGATCGGGGCGAAGATCCGATCGAATTCGGACTCCGAGGCCAGACCCTGCTCCAGAAAATCCTTGCGGATCATGGCCACTTTCCTGGCGCTGCCGATCATGCCGACATAAGCCGCCTCGGATCGCAAACAAATCTCCAGGCATTGCGCATCCTGCTTGTGCCCGCGATTCACCAGAGCGATGTAAGTTTGCAAATCGATCTCCAACTGACGCAGACGGTCCGCCGCCTCGCCTCGTGCAATAACCACTCCATTCGGAAAGAGGCTGGGGTCGGTGAACTCCGGGCGATCCTCGATGACCAACACCTCGAAACCGTTCCAAATAGCCTGTGTCGCCAGCGCCTGTCCCACATGCCCGCCGCCGACAACCACCAACCTGGGCGGTGGAACCACCGGGTCGATCAATCTTTCTGTCCATTCGGCGGGGTCCTCTGCCTCGTGCGTCCAATACATCGAGGTCCACTGCTTGAGGCAATCTTTCAGAATCTTCGAATCGGGGAGGGAATTTGCCTCGGAGAACGAATCGATTGGACGCCATTCTATCTTGGTTTCAATTTCTATGTGTTGACGGATCGAGGTCACCATTACCCCTCGCAGTCGCCGACTCAGCGCCTCCAGAATTTGAACGAATGCTTCTTTGTCTTTCCATGCCGTCGGATCGATCAAGATCCTCATCTTTCCCCCGCAGATCGGGCCCGCCTCTCTAGCGTAGGGATCGTTCAAAGGAAAATCGAACAGGCAGGGGAGCTGGGATACGATCGCCTCTTTGGCGCGACGAATGGCCTCAGCCTCGACCAAGCCCCCTCCGATGGTTCCTTGGATGACTCCAGTCTGGTCGATCAGCGCCTTGACTCCGGTCTTCTGGGGGGTCGACCCTTCCGCCTTCAGGACAGTGGCAACCGCGAAGGGGCGATTCGACTCAATCGCCTCCAAGAGGAGTCGGTAATACTCAATGGGATGGTTCATCGTCGACATGAATGAGGTCTCGATACGAATCCGCCGCGCGTCACGCTTCTTTCAAGAGTGCGGTTTGGAGCGGCATCGATCGGAGCCGAACCCCGGTGGCGTCAAAGATGGCGTTGGAAAGCGCGGGCGCGATGGCGATGATCGGAGTCTCGCCTGCACCGACCGAGGGGATATCGGCACGGTCCAGGAGGTGAATGTCCAATGGAGGAACATCCTTGAACCTCGGCACACGGTATCGGCTAAAACGGTCGGTGAGGATTCTACCCTCCTCAAATTCAATTTCCTCGAAAAGCGCCCCTCCCAATCCCATGATGATGCACCCTTGGACCTGCGCCAAAAGATTATCGGGATTGATGATGGCCCCGCATTCGAAGGTTTCGCAAACATGTTCCAATTTGATCTCGCCGTTTGAACGATCCACAACAACTTGGACACATGCCCCGACACACGATCCTTTTTCCGTTCCACAAGCCAAACCGACACCAACTCCCGGCCCCTTGCTTGCTTTTCGGTCTTTCCAATTGAAACGATCGCAAGCGGCTTGGAGCACATCCCGGATTCGTTCGTCTCCGAGATGAGCAAGACGAAACTCCAGCGGGTCCGTTTCGGCGAGGTGGGCCAGTTCATCCATAAAAACCTCTCGGGCGAAATTGTTAGCTGCTGCCGCGAGCGCCCGATACGATCCCTGACGAAGGGGCGAATCAGAACCCAATGATTGGGTGCGGACATTCGGAATGTCGTAGGGCGTTTCGATCGCTGATCCCCCGGAGTTGATGTTGGTGAATTCCCAAGCGATCAGGGATCCTTTCTCATCCAATCCTCCCTTGGTTTCGATGACGCCAGCGGGACGAAAATACGCCCAAGTGAATTCTTCTTCCGAGTCCATCGAAGCGAAACCGGTTTCCCCGCGGCACGGGCAAAGCGCGCCGCTTCCACCGCCACCTCTCCTGTGTGTTTTCCCCCAAACCCTCCCCCCGTGTCCGGGATGATGACCCTGGCCTGGTCGGGTTCGAGGTCGAAGGCATCGCACAGTTCGCGGTGAACTCGAGTCGGAACCTGGGATCCGGTCCAAACGGTGACCCGGTCTCCCTTCCATTCCGCCACCGCTGCGCGGGGTTCGAGGGGAGCGTGTTGGATATAAGCGATATCAAATTCCGCATCGAGGGTTTTTGAGGCGTTGCTCAACCCCTCTTCAACCGACCCCTTTTCATCCCCTCGGGATCTTCGACCTCCACCTTCGCGCGCGTGGTCTTTCAGATAGGAGTAAAGGTTTTTGCTTGAGGGGTGATCCGGGATCTCCCATTCCGCGGTCTTGGCCAAAGCCTCCACCGCTTTGGCCGCGCGGAATGAATTGGGGGCGACACATCCCACGAAATTGCCATCGCGGACAATCGTGACTCCCTCCATCTTCTCCACCTCGGAAGGGTCGATCGATTTGAGCGTGGTGTCATACGCCGGCGGTCGCAACACTTTTCCGTAACCCATGTTGGGCCGAACGATATCGGAGGGGTACCGGTGATTTCCCATGACGATGTCTTTTCCGTTCGGGCGAGGAAGGGAAGTCCCCATCACCTCCCATTCGGAGACCGGTTTCACCTCGACGCCCGAGGGAACCGAGGATTGAAGGTTCTCAACAACCTCGGGACGATCGACCAACTCGGCGTACCTGATCGATTTCTCCCCGGACGAATCCTTGAGGACTCCCTCGACCACCTGGATTCTTTCACTGTCGATCCCCCACATTCTCGAGGCGGCGTCGATGAGGATGTCGCGAGCGGCCGCGGCCCCGCGACGGATCGCGGGGACCGTTCTTGGGGTCGATTGGCTTCCGTATGTCCCGCCATCATCGGGAGTCAGGGCTGTGTCTCCCATGATCAGGCGAATGTGGGATGGATCGACTTTCAACTCTTCAGCAGCGGCTTGGGTCAATTCGGCCCGAGAGCCTTGTCCCACTTCCACTTTGCCGGTCATGACCGTGATCGTTCCGTCCTGTCCGATGTGGAGTCTTGCGGAGACGCTGTCATCCCCCCGATCGCCACGTCCAAACCGTTGGGCCAGGGCGGTGGATCCATAGGTGAGAATCAGCAAGCCGGGACCCAGGATCGACAAGAACTCCCGCCGACTTAATTCAAATCGAGAGGTGTTCATTTCGAAGAGTTCGTATCGTTCTTCCTCGATCCCATCAAAAGGTCTTACTGGCGAAGTCATTGGCTGTCCCCCTTCGCGGTTGCCTTGGCCGCCGACTGGATGGCCTCGAGGATTTTCGGATACCCGCAACACCGGCAGAGGTTGGATTCCATCCAATTCAGGATCTCTTCGTCCGTGGGATTCGGTTTGTTTTCCAACAACTCCACCGTCCTGATGATCATGCCTGGGGTGCAGTAACCGCATTGAAAGGCCGCCGCGGAAAGGAAGGCTTCTTGGACGGGGTGAAGGGAGTCTCCGTTTGAAAGCCCCTCAATCGTGAGGATCTTTTTCCCCGCCAATTTCCCGATGGGGGTGACGCAGGACCGGACTCGTTTGCCATCCACCAGCACGGAACAGGCGCTGCATTGACCCTCCCCGCAGCCGAATTTGGTTCCTGTCAGACCGAGATCCTCCCGGAGAACATCCAACAAGGGTCGCTCTGGATCGGTGGTGATGGATTCATTCCTACCATTGACTTGGATCGTAAAGGTATTTTCCAATCTTATCGCCTCCAATATTCAAAAGAAGCAATGTCGCACGAAAACCTCGGTTTCCATCCCGTCCCTCAAAGAACTTTAAAACGCTCATCGCGAAACTCAAGAGTTATTTCGAAAACTTTTCCACAAAAAATACGGGCTTTCAAATGAATAGCGAGATCGTCCGGATCGAAAAATGAATTTCACCTTGACGGTCCATTGCGATTCATTAGTCTTTCAGAGGTGTCGGATATGGATGCGAGGTTTATTCCCTGGCTGATTAAATGACCGGACGATGTTGGTGGGGAATTCCTAATTAATGCGGAGGAATGGATATTATGCGATCCTGGTTCGTTGGTTTAACCCTAGTCATCCTTGCCCAAATGGGTTGGACGGAGCCGGCGGACCGACCTCCGAATGTGCTCTTTATCGCAGTCGATGATTTAAGGGTCGAATTGGGATGCTATGGGAGCCCAAGAGTTAAGTCGCCAAACATCGATCGCCTCGCCACACAGGGTACTCTCTTCACACGGGCCTATTGTCAGCAAACGGTCTGCAACCCGTCTCGGGCATCGCTTCTGACTGGATGCCGCCCCGACACTCTCCGTGTTTGGGATTTGCCCACCCACTTCCGTGTCCACAAACCCGACGCGGTCACCCTACCGCAGATGTTCAAACGAAACGGTTACTACGCACAAGGGATTGGGAAGATTTTTCATAACTGGCGCCAGGACGACTGGAAAGGAGATCCGGCCTCCTGGAGCGTGCCCGCTGTCCTCCATTACAACACGCACAACAACGACACCCCTCAGGTCGAAGGTGAGATTCCTCCGAACCTGGCCACGGTGGCTGAGCGAACCGAATGCCGGGATGTCCCCGATGACGCCTATTACGATGGGCGGGTTGCCAACAAAGCGATCGAGGCTTTAAAAGAAGTCAGCCAGAAGGAGGAACCCTTCTTTCTCGCCGTCGGTTTTTGGAAACCTCATCTGCCATTCAACGCTCCTAAGAAATATTGGGACCTCTATGACCGTAAGGACATCGAGCTGCCGAAAGTCATGACAACGCCTGTGGATGTTCCGGATATCGCGCTGACTCAGGACTTGATCGAGGGGAGATACACCAAAGAGGAGATTCTCGAACTCCACCATGGTCATCTTGCGGCGATCTCTTACTTGGACACACAAGTGGGAAAGGTGTTGGACGAACTCGACTCCCTTGGGTTACGGGACAACACCATCATCGTGTTCTGGTCGGACCACGGAATCCATATCGGCGAACATGGGCTGATGAGAAAGACGACCCTGTTTGAACTCGACGCCGGGGTTCCTCTTATCATTACCACGCCGAATCACCCCAAGGGGCAACGTGCGAATGGGCTGGTCGAATTGATGGATCTCTACCCCACTCTGGCCGACCTATGCGGTTTGGAGCCTCCGAACGAGTTGGAGGGAATTTCCCTGGTTCCCATCCTGGAGGACCCGACGCGGATACTCAAAGAGGCGGCGATGACCGAAACCGCCCGACCCAATTACCCCCGTGGCAATGATCCCGAGGTTTTGGGTTACTCCATCCGCACCGACCGTTTCCGTTACAACGAGTGGCGTGATTTCAAAACGGGTGAGATCAGGGCTCGAGAGTTATACGATCATTCAAAAGACCCGGGAGAGACGGTCAACGTTGTCGGCGATCCGCAGTTCGCTACGGAACTGGATCGACTCTCAAAAGTTATGGAAGAGACTTTGCCTTCCACGACGCCATGGTCGAATACGAATGCTGGGGGTTGAGGAAAGAACATGTGGAATGACCTGCTTGGATCCAATCATGGTGGTTCTCCGAGTGCTCGAAATCTTTCAGTCCTTGTTTGGGGCCTTCTGTTTGTCGGATTAACCTCGGCGTTTGCCGAGGATGCCAAGCCGAATGTCATCCTCTTCATGGCGGATGACTTCGGCTATGAGTGCCTGAGTTGCGACGGGAGCAAGGACTATCAAACTCCAAATCTCGATCGACTCGCGGAGACTGGAATCCGCTTTGAACATTGTTACGCCAACCCTGTGTGCACTCCCTCGCGTGATCAGATCATGACCGGCCGGTACAATCACCGCAATTATGAGGGCTTCGGGTATCTCAATCCGAATGAAACCACCTTCGGAAACCTGCTCAAACAAGTCGGGTACCGCACAGCCATAGTCGGAAAATGGCAGCTGAGTGGCGACGCTCAAACCGTCCAAGATTTCGGTTTTGAAAATCACTGTCTGTGGAACATGCATGCTTACAAGGTGGATGAAACGGGTCGTCAACTTCCCGACCCGGAAACCTGGAGGAACCGCTATTGGGCCCCGGCTCTTTTCATCGATGGAGAATGGAAACTTCATTCGGAAGACCAATACGGCCCGGATATCTGTCGCGATTACGCCCTATCCTTCATCGACAAACACCGCGACGAACCCTTTTTCTTGTACTACCCGATGATGCTCACACACGACCCCTTTCTCCCGACGCCGGATAGCGAAGGCAAGGGGAGCCAGAAAGAGAATTTTACCGATATGGTGGAATACACTGACAAAGTGGTCGGACAAGTGATCAACCACTTGGAAGAACTCGGTCTCCGCGAGAAAACTCTCATCCTTTTTACTGGCGACAATGGAACGCACCGGAAGATCACCACTCAAACCGTCCATGGCGAGATCAAAGGGGGAAAAGCCGAGATGACGGATGCTGGAACCCGTGTGCCCTTTATCATCAACTGGCCTGGAACGACCCCCTCGGGGATCGTCCTGGAGGACCTGATCGATTTTTCCGATTTTATGCCGACCCTGGTCGAGTTGACTGGAGCGAAACTCCCCGAGGATCGAGTTATCGATGGAAGATCCTTTCTTCCTCAGATTCAGGGAGAGAAGGGAAATCCACGCGACTGGATTTTCTGTCACTACTGGGGGAACCGTGGCCGAACCGCCGAAGGAAGTCGTGAGTTCGCCCGGGACCAACGTTGGAAATTGTACGATGATGGTCAGTTGTTCGATATAGGAAATGATCCGCTCGAAAAATCTCCTCTTAAGGAATTATCCCCCGAAGCGGAGGCCGCCAGGCAGAAACTGCAAAAGGCCATTGAGTCTCTTCATTGAGACGGGAAATCTCATTTTCGATCGGGGTCAGTCACCCGGTGAACCGGTTATCGTCGATAGAACGGGGTTCACATCGAAAATCTCATTGAAAAATCGCTCAGGACGCGGGCGCCCCTGGACACTAGACTCACCCTGTCACACACTACCGCCCCGTTTCCACGAGAGAAATGGTTAACTATTGAAAAGAGCCCAGGATCTCCCTGGCGCTTTGTCCATGAGGTTGAAACCGCCATCATGAAGCAAACCTACGATATCCACGTTCGTAGCGTGGATCCTTTGATACCGCCGAAAGAACTGGCCGAACGCCTCCCCATGACCGAGGCCGCCAATGCGACTGTCGCCGACGCCCGAGAAATCGTTCAAAATATCCTCTCGGGGGAGGACAAGCGGATGCTCGCCATTGTGGGTCCTTGTTCCATCCACGATGAGTCCATGGCTTACGAATACGCCGAGCGTCTGAAAAAAGTTCATGAAAAGATGAAGGACCGAGTCTTGTTGGTCATGCGGGTCTATTTCGAGAAACCGCGGACCATCATGGGGTGGAAGGGATTGATCAACGATCCCCACATGGATGGGACTTTCGACATCGAGACCGGGCTTCACCTCGGTCGCAAGATTCTTCTCCGGATCAACGAAATGGGCCTCCCGGTGGCGACCGAAATGCTCGAACCGATCACCCCGCAATACATCGCCGATTTGGTGGCCTGGGCCTCGATCGGCGCTCGCACCACCGAATCCCAAACCCACCGTCAGATGGCCAGCGGCCTCTCCATGCCGGTCGGTTACAAGAACGCCACCGATGGGAACCTCGACATCGCCATCCAGGCCATGACCGCGGCCCAACATCCCCACAGTTTTCTGGGAATCGACTACAACGGACAAACCTGTGTCATCAACACAAACGGAAATCCGTTCGGTCACATTATCCTGCGCGGCGGGAGATCGGGTCCGAACTACGATCCCGCAAGCGTTCAAGAGGCGTCTCGTCTCTTGGAGCGATCGGGGCTCAACAACAGCATCATGGTGGATTGCAGCCACGCCAATTCCAACAAGGACCACCGCAACCAATCGGGGGTTTGCGAATCGGTTCTCCAACAGCGGGTCAATGGCAATGAAAACCTGATTGGATTCATGCTCGAGAGCAATCTGAAAGAGGGCAACCAACCCCTTCCCAAAGATCTTTCGACTCTCAAGTACGGGGTCTCTGTCACCGACGCTTGCCTGGGCTGGGAGCAGACCGAGAAGCTGCTTGATGAAGTTTACCAAGGCCTCGGAACGTAAGCGAAGCGCCTCAATGGAGTTAGTGGGGCATCTCCGCTCTCCAATTCTCGAACATATCCTTCATCCGTTCGAGTCGTTTCGGCTCCTCTTTGCCCAAGTCGATTTCTTCTCCCGAGTCTGTTTCGAGGTCGTAGAGGGCGAACCCGCCATCGGGATCGCTGGCGACAATCTTGTACCGTCCCTCCCTCATCGCTCGGAAGTTCCGGTATTCAAAGAACAGTGAGTCGTGGGGTGAGGGGACACCTTCGGTCAAAGTCTTGATCGGGTCTTGACCGTCGACAACCAAATCCTCGGGGATCTCTCCTCCCGCCAAATGAACCGCCATCGGAAACCAATCGAAACTGATCAGCGGTTCGCGGCAAACCGAACCCGCTTCGATTCTGCCGGGCCAGCGAACAATACAAGGAACTCGAATCCCTCCTTCGTACAGGGTGACTCCGCCATCTCTAAAAGGCCTATTCGATGCCACCTCAAGGCCACGGTCCTTCAACATGAACGCCCCGTTGTCGGAATAAAAAATCACCACCGTGTCCTCGGTCAAGCCCAGATCGTCGAGGGTGCCCATCACCCGGCCGACCGCTGAATCCATCGCGGTGATCACCGCGTAGTATCCACGCTTGGGGTTCGTTTCGGATTCATTCCAACCATAAGCCTCAAAGGCTTTCTCGGGAGCCTGCCAGATACACGGTTCTCCAGGGCGTTTGTTCTTAGGATTCGGAAAGTGTGGAGCATTGAAAGGGAGATAGACAAAGAACGGTTGATCTTGGTGGCGCTTGATAAAATCGATGGCCTTATCGGCAAAGAGATCGGTGCTGTAACCCTCGACCTCGACTGTCTCCGTCCCCCGATGTAGATCCGGCTTGAGATTGTAAACGTGGGTGTAGTAATCGATGTTCCCCGAGGCGTGACCGAAAAACTCATCGAATCCACGTTCGGTTGGTCGGGACCCCGGGGCGAACCCGATGTTCCACTTTCCGAAGCAACCCGTGGCGTAACCCAGCGGTTTGAGCAATTCGGGAAGCAGAGTCTCGGATTGAGACAACCCCTCTCCATAATTCCCCTCGATGCCAGGCAGTTGAATATTCAATCCATGCCTCTGCGGATAACGCCCGGTCAAAAGGCATGCCCGCGATACCGTGCATGTCGGCGAAGCCGTGTAGAAATCAGTGAGCCGAACCCCTTGCTCGGCCAACCGATCGATTGTTGGGGTCTTCACTTGGTCGTTTCCGTAACAACCGACATCCCCATACCCAAGGTTGTCCGCGGTGATCAAAACGATGTTCGGCTTTTTCGGGGTTTTGGAGGTTTTTTCCTGTGGAAATCGTAAGACCTGGGGCAGGGCGATACGAACCTGGTCGCCGACCGAGAGATCGACATACTCGATCGAATCTCCCACTTCAAAATCAGAAGCGTCTTCGACTTCAATTCGAAGCGTGTCTCCCTGATCAGTCGAAAGAATTTTGGTCGCTTTTCCCGAAGGGCCTGCCAACCGTTTCCCATCGAAGAAAAGAGTCGAATCTTTTCGCGGAACCGACCGTGCGTATTCGTGCGGAACATCGCTGATGAGTGTGTTCCCCTCGATCGATTGCACACGCCCCTCCCCGAGCACCAGCGAGTTGGCTTGCAGTTCCAGAACTTCCCCGGACACGTTCGCGATATGGTAGGCGGTGGTCCGTGAATAATCCGGATTGGAAAAAATCGCGATCAGATTCTCCAAGTCACCTTCAACCGGATGGTCCAGACGGACGCGGCAAGCCACTGGATCGACCTCGACAACCTTTGCGGTGAGGACCCCTGTGCCGGAGAAGATTGATTTACCGTTGACTTCCAGTCGGTTGCATCCGAGCGATTCCGCTCTGACCGGTCGATCTCCCTCCCCGGTCAAGAGCGCAAAATCCCCCTCGAATTTTACATTCCCAAACGAGGTCTTTACCGTGCATTTCTCGGTGAGGACTACATCGGTCTTCCCATCTTTCTGAATGATTTCCACCGCTCCGGGCCCCAGTCGCTTCGACCTTTTAATGACAGGCAAAACCTCCCCCCAGGCGTCCCGAGCAAAGGGTTCATAGATCGCCATGAAAAAGCTTTCGAGAGGAGCTACCTTTGCGGTGCGACGAGCCATCACATAACTGGAGAGTGGTTTCGAAGGATACAATCCAGGCGCGGATGCGAAGATCGCCTCATCCGCTTCTCCGAGAACATGCATCCGAAACTGCGTTGGAACCTTTCCATCGATGGACCAAGTCCCACCCCAATCCACTTCGGGGGAACCACTCCGCACATCAAAGAAGAACCCATAGCCATTGCCCGGAGGCGGTTTCCAGTAGGGTTTATTCGGGTAGCCAATGATATCCCCGTCCTTGCCGATCTTGTCCGCCCAGTTCACACCCTCCGTGAGACTCCCCTCTTGGTCCTTCAGGTCGGGGACCCCATAGGGTTCGAGTTCGGTCCCGATGCTTCCGAACCCAAAATCATGTTGGGTCCCTCCTCGGACATGGAACACGTCGACCAAGTAACCGCCCTCCGACATCAAAGCGAGGGTCCGCCGGTATTCATCGACACCCTCCTCGGTGTAGCTGTTGGCGCTTTCCGCTTCGACCATCTGGACACTTGGTAGATCGGCGAAAGCTAGCAGGCTTCCACCGCTTCCCTCCGCCTCGAACTGGTTCTTCTCATCCACGGTCACCAGACAATGGCTCACCGTGCTCGAGGCCCACCCGCAATGGACATGAGTGCTTCCCAGCCCGTATCCAATGTCGTAGCTGAGTTCGTATCCGTTGGCGTAATAGAGCAGACCTAAATCGTCCGGATCGCCATGAGTCAGACTCGGTCCGAACCGTAGCAGCGCGGCCTGATCCCCCGCCCGCAGCATGGCCATCCCCTTCATCCCCGCCACCCAGGATCCGTTTACCCGGGACTTGAGAACCCCGGGGAGACTCGGAGATTCTGGTGGTGGTTCAGCCGCATGCCAGAGGAGCCAGTCGCTTTTCTCCGCCGCCCGCTTGGAATCGATATCTCCGTCCGCGAGGTACTGGAGCGCCTGTCCATACTCCTTCTTCCTTTCTGGATTGGAGGTCATTGCATAGAGGCGTTCCAGGTAACCATAGTCGACCGAGGAAAAGGGGTGATCGGTCATCGGTTTGTAGGCAAAGTCCGGGGCGCTATCGCCAAAGTTTGGACGTCTTCCGGCAAGTTCAACCTGAAGGTCGGGTAGCAGGAGAGCCGATTGCATCTTCGGATCGTCGTAGAGGTTCAGCCCCTCGGGATATTCTTCGCTCCGAAGATTGAACAAGGGGTCGGCGAACGTCAGGTACAATCCTCGCGCGTGTATAGCGTATCCCAGGGAGCTTTCGTAATAGCGTCCATCCCGGTCGATGTTATTGGCCAACATCGCGCGAATGGAGAACGGGGACTCGACCGCGTTCTTCACGTATTCGGGAATGTCCAGCGCACACCCGACCGCCAAGGCGCCCCTCACATAATCGGCGTGCCCGTTGTGAAGACCGTTATCGAAGCTGTGGCGGTAGCAATAGTAAGCGCCATCTTGGAGCAGGTTCTTTTCGATGTTTACCCGACGGTTCATTCCCTCGGTGAGCGAGGGTTTGTCCATCGTGGGGCTGTTATAAAGAAAATCGTACTGGTCGACATATTTCACCAGGGTCCGCGCCACCTGATACCACGGTCGCGCGAAACGTCCGCTAGGCGGGTTGCTCGGGTAATCCCAGGACCCCGAGGTCGATTCCGGATAGATCGATGCGAGGGCGTCAAGCAGCAGCGTTCCTCGGTCCGCATATCGCTCGTCGCCGGTCAGGAGATAGGCTTTCGACAAAGAGGGCAGGGCATTCAAGGTCCATTGTTCGGTTACCCAGGCATTGAAGATCCCGACGAAATAATGGATCCGACCATCCGAGGCCACATATCCCTCGCCTTCATCGGGAAACTCTTCATTGGGGAAAAGCCTTCCTTCGGAGTTGCGCACTTTTCCGGGTTTGTCCCAAGTGCAACTCGCTCCAACCCATCGCCCACCAAAAGATTCACCGGTGGTCGGGTCGCCGGTGAAACCGTAGGCGTAACAGGCGCCAGGCTTGGGCAAGAAGTTTAGCCAAAACTCATCCGACTCCCGCAACCACTTGTCGGCTTCCCTCAGGATTCGATCTCGATGCGCACGGGCCCACTCGTATTTCTCTACTCGTCCCTTCGCGCGTTCCACATCACTCGCAGTTAGATTGACACAGGGGTGATCCTTTCTCCCTCGGACCACAATCTCATCCTGCGTCAGAGTTTCTCCTGCCATCGCACAAAGCGAACCGCACAGGACCAGGCATGATAGTAATTGTGTGAAGAACCGTTTCATGAACTCTCTCCCTAACCAGTTTGACCGGGACTCAACCTGTTTTTAACAGGTTTTGCTTTGTGTAGCCACGTCTCTTCAGAGCGTGGCGAGACTTGGAATCGAGTCGCAAACCTTTCATCATGAGATCGCCCCAAAGGATGGCACGAAATGACTGAACCAAACAAGGAACCCCAATCAGGCTATCGTGGATTGGCCACTTACTACGCCGATCTCTTCCCAGTGAGTCAGCCTCTCGCCGATTTCCTTCTTTCCTTTGTAGAATCCTGTCGCGAAAGCGGTCACCCTTGGTTGGATGTTGGTTGCGGGACCGGGGCGCTCGTTCATTGGCTTCTCGATCAGGGTGTGAATGCTTTCGGAGTCGATCCCGATCGAGATTTTATCGAAGAGGCGAAAAGGCAATCCAACGAGAGAGCCGGAGCCTTCGCGATTGGAGGGATGGAGAGTTTTGGTCCCTTCGAGCAAGGAGAATTTGGAGTCATCACCTGTCTCGGAAACGTTCTGCCCCATGCCGAGGATCTCGCTGATGTCGACCGCTTCATCGAAAAGGTTTCACGATCGCTGCTCCCCGATGGAAACCTCATCATTCAAACTGTCAACTACAATCGTGTCCTGAAGAATGAAGATTTCACCTTCCCCGTCTTGGAACGAACCGCTGCCGATGGTGAGACGCTCGGATTTCACCGGAAATATTCGTGGCGCGGCGACCGCCTCCTTTTCGAAACCCGATTAGAGGTTGGGCATCAGAACTTCAAGAATCAAAGTCTGTTGCTGCCATTGAAGGTTGAGGCTCTCGATTCTTTGGTGAGAAACCATTTCGCGGGGACGGAAAAGTGGGGTGATTTCGAGAAACACCTCTGGACTTCAGATTCTCCCGCAACCATCTTTTTATGTCGAAAGTGAATCAGGGGGAGGTTTTTTTCGATTCTCCGAAGCGCGCGAAAAGACTGTGCACTCTCTCAGGCATCATGAAACGAAGGAATCCGAAAGCAACATATCCCGAGAGCAGTAGAAATAGGGTCGCGGGTGGCTCCATTACAATCAACGCGATTCCCAGCACCACGCCGAAAAAGGTCAAGGGAGTCATGAACGAATCTTTTTGTTTCAAACTCGGGTAAGGGATATGGGAGACCATCAATCCTCCAAGGCCGATGCTGATCAGGAGAAGTACAATCGGGTGCAGAGGGATTTCATAAACTTGAGAACTCAACAGCAACATTGCGATCAGCGCCGCCGGGGTGGGGGAGGGAAGTCCCTCGAAGGAGTTCTTCTCGTCCTGATACACCTGAAGATTGAATCGCGCCAAACGCAGCGCCACACAAACCACCAGGACCAGCATGATCGCCCACCCGATGGGGGTGATGGGCCCGGTTTGTCCCTGGTAAATGAGCAGGTACACGTTGACCATAAAAGCGGGGGCCACACCAAAAGAGACCAAGTCCGCCATCGAATCGTAGTGCACCCCAAAATCCGAACAGCTCCGGGTCAACACCGCGATTTTCCCATCGAGACCATCCAGGAGAATTGCCAGCATGATCATCCAGCATGCCTTCTTGAAATCCTCCAATTCGCCGTTGTGAAGCGCAGAGAGAGAATACATGATGGCGAAAATTCCGGAGACAATGTTCCCGGTGGTGAATATGTTCGGAAGCAGTGCGACTTTCCTCAAAGCGATTCCAATCCTTTCCCGATACCCATTATTAGCTTGCCCGCCCCTCTTCGAATGTCAAGGTAGGTGAAGAAACCACCCCATGAATTTAAGATGGACTCGGAAGCGATTCCTTGCCATCATCTTCTCTCCGATCTCTTGGCAAACCTTCCGCCCTCGGAAAGGAAACGACAAAATGCGTGTCACCCTGTGGATAATCAGCCTGATGGCCCTATCAATGATGCTTCAATCCTCCAGCATGGCACTGGAGCCCATCCCGGATCGCACCGTCGTCCTCACCTTCGATGATAACGTTCGGTCACACCTGAACTTCGTGGCTCCCCTCCTCAAAGAAAAGGGGTTTGGGGCGACCTTCTTTGTCACTCACAAATGGATGGATGACCCTGAAAACTTCTTGAACTGGGAGGAAATCGCCAAGCTGGACCAAATGGGGTTCGAGATCGGAAACCACTCCTGGACCCACCCCGGATTCAACACACCCAGAAACGTCGCCCACCTGGAAAGCGAACTCTCCCTGGTGGACCGCGAACTGAGTCGGGTCAAGATCGAAAAACCGATCACCTTCGCCTGGACCGGCAACGCTTTTTCCCCCGAGGCTCGGAAGGTCCTTCAAGACCATGGAATTCTTTTCGCTCGGCGGGGCATGCAGCCTGAAGTTCCCTACGGGGAACTTAATCTGGGGCCGCTGTACGATCCGACGAAGCACGACCCCCTACTCATTCCCTCCGCCGGAGACGCCTATCCCAATCTGACCTTGGATCATTTCGTCAGCGTGGTCGAACGCGCCAAGGATGGGAAGATCGCGGTCTGTCAATTCCATGGTGTTCCCGATCCGGTTCACCCCTGGGTCAGCACCGATCCCGATCTTTTTCGAGATTGTATGCAATACCTCGCCGATAACCGCTTTAATGTCATCGCAATGGGCGATTTGAAGAAGTATGTCGACCCGATGAACCCTCCCGAGGATCCCCTTATCCAGGAACGGTATCGCGATGTCCCCGCGACCGACCTCCCGCTGCCTCCCGAACAGATCGGAACTCGAGCCCGATTGCGAAACTGGACCGAGAACATGCTCCAGTGGCATGGGTACTCGAATGCCGAGGCCGCGGGAGTCGCTGGCCTTAGCGAACCCCAATTCAAGAGAGAGGTCGACAACCTTGCCTGGTCTCTCGAGGAGAACTCGTTGAAGAAAGAGGGCAAGATCCTCGCTCTCCCCTACCCGGGAGGAAGACATCCTCGGATCGGTTTCCTGGATGGAGCGATCTCCCCGATGCGAGGGACCAAGGTGAGCTTATTCCCTCCCTGGGATGATGGCGGTTATGTCGTTCTCGATTTGCCGGAGGCCATCTTCAGCAACCTCGGTCTGACTTTTCTCGCGCACACTCATATTCCCACCATCTGGGACGAATCCGGAACCTGGATCGAGAACGTCGATTGGATTCAGCACCTGGATGGGTCTCTGGAATTTGAGTGGGAGCTTCCGAACAAAATTCGTTTCGGCTCGCGGGTGATCCCCGACGCCACCGGGGCCGAATGCGAGATGTGGTTGACCAATGGGACTTCCGAGCCTCTAACCGGATTGAGGACTCAGGTCTGCGCGATGCTCAAAGGCGTTCCGGGTTTCAATGAACAATCGGGCGATAAGAAGAGACTCGATTCACCGGTCGCCGCCATCCACTCCGAGGATAACAAGCGGTGGATTCTCAAGGCGTTCGACCACTGCGGCCGAGTATGGGAAAACCCCCGCTGTCCCTGCATGCACTCCGACCCGGTCTTCCCCGACACCCAACCCGGAGAGACTGTCCGAGTCCATGGCCGAGTCTGGTTCTATGAGGGAGACCAGATCGACCAAGAGATCGAAAAAGCCAAGGCCCGGTTCGGGGGTTAGTGGACCGTCACACTCTATTCTGTGATCCCGCAGTGGGAGCGGCATCTTGCCGCGAAAGCCGGACCCGCGATTCGGAGTGGGGATGCTCCCTCCCAGGTCACAGCGTAAGGCATGACAATCTCCATGAGCTGCTTAAGAATAGATCCACCCGCGGCGGTCGAAACCATCCCTTGGCTTCCGATTTGGTGTCCGCCAAGTCCGCTTTCCCAATGGCATTCCACAAGCTCTGCATCGATCGCGCCTTAGGCGATAGAAGAAAGACCTTGATTTTCGGCCACCTCTCTCCGATCCAACTCAGATTCGGGATTCCGAATTCTTTTCCTTCAGCCCCCGCGCTGTCGGAGTTCTCATCCCAACTCTCCTCCCAGTCTTCATCCCACTCCTCCTCCCAGGAGGTGTCCTCATTGAGATCCAAGGGGTCGAACGCCGGGTTGAGCACCCCTCCGATGACCAAGAAGACCCCTCCAATAACTTGAAAGAAGAAAGGATTCTTGGCCTCCGACCAGTGTGTTATCACAAACACGAGAGTGGCGGGGGAACAGACGATACAAGCGATAAACCAGAGTGTGCTCTCCTGGACAGCCAGGATTAGCAGCCAAATTCCAGATACCACGGAGGTTACCAAACCGACGCCGGTGAAGAGACTTCCGAGAGTCGTGCCAAAAGTCGATCCCTCGGATCCGGATTCGGCCGGGGTTTCCGGAGGCGCCGGATTCGGGGTGTTGGAGGAGGGACTTTCGGGCGCTGGGACGGTCGGCTGTGAGGCGCTTTCCTCCGAAGACGCCACACGGTTGGCGAGAAAGGGATAGGCCTTGGGGTTCAGGTACATGTCCACCCCAAAAAGAACCACAACCAATAGGGCGATAACCGAACCCGATATCCAGATCCATTTCGGATTGATCTTCCTCGTCTTCTTCAGACTCTGGGTTGTTTTTTTCTCGCCCGACGGAGATTGAGCCGCCACGGGCGATCTGGGCTCTTTTGGAAAGAAGGACTCCGAGGATTGTTCCGAGGCTTTCAACCTGGCCAGAAGGTTTGATGCCTTTGAGTTCCCGGGGTCGATCTGGAGGACCATTTCGAGAAACTTCCTGGCCTTTTCCGGTTCCCCCATCTTATAGAAACAACCACCGCACAGATAAAGGACCTCGGGATCTTTTGGGTTCTCACGATAGAGAGACTTGAGCTCCTCCAAAGCATCGGCGTACTGTTGCTCAGCAGCCAGTCTCCTTGCTTCCTCGACCCTCATATTTCGATCGTCCACAGGGCAGCCTCCGTTCAGGTTCCATCCCAATCAATAATTCGGAAGAAAAGGAATTTTCGAAGGATTATAGAAGATTCAACCTAAGAAAACGACAAAAAAATTCGATTGTTGAAAAAATAATTCAAAAGGAACCGAAAAGCCTCGTTACGACAATCCAAGGGATCTCAGCATCTCCTTGAAGATGTCTTGAAGTTTTCGTAATCGGGGAATTATCCGAGCGATATGGTTCCCTTTCGAGGAGAATTCTCAGTTGTCTCCCTCCATCACCCATGCCTCATTGAATCGGACATGCTTTACGGTCTCCAAATTGTAGGAATAGGAGACATGGATCGACCCATCCTTGGCCTGGATGACCGATGGGTAATCGAACCGACCGCCAGGGATGTCTTCGATGTGGCGCGTCCATTTGAAAGTCTTCCCCTTGTCATCCGAGATGGAGATGGCAAGACGATCCCTTGGGTCCTCCAACTTGTCATTGTAAACCACCGCGAGATGGCCGTTATCGAGGAGCATCGCCTCGAGACCCGACCCCGGATGATCTAGCTCGGTGCGAGTCGGCGGAGACCAGGTTATCCCCCCATCGGTCGAATCGCTCCGTGGGATTTTGGGGTTGTCATCGTCGGACCGAAAGAACGCGGTTAATTTTCCGTCCTCCCATTCGATGATCGAGGGTTGGATGAGACCCATGTAAGGAACCGGCTTCGAGTATGTCCAAGTTTCACCGTTGTCATTGGTGATGGCCATTACTGGAACTCCAAAATTTTCGTTTGCCAAGGGTAAAACAATGGCTCCATCGGAACGGACCAGAGCATGCGCCCTCGACATCCACCCCAGACGAATCTTCAGGGGATCCTCGAGTTCCGACTCCACTCGGGAGAGCATCCGTTCGCTGACCCCTTTCTCCTCCAGGTCCGGTTTCATCTCTTTAAACAGATCGGCGATGCCAGCCGGTTTTGGGACAAGAATCGCCTCCTTCTTCCAGACCGGCGGCCCTGCTTGGTCGTAATTGTCTGAGATTTTGAACTGCATCAACGCGCTACCCCAGGTGTTTTCCGGGACGCCGAGGAGGGTCGGGTAAAAGAGCCACAACTTCCCGTCCTTGTCGACCGACATGCAAGGGTTGTTATCCGAACACGCAAACGTGTCGGCCATCACGAAAGGCGCCTCCCAGGAATCGGCTCCCTTGGCGAGTCGCGAGCCCCCGATACGCACATCGTCGCTCTTGTCCTTCCGGTCGCTGTAATAGGGTTCCGGCATCAACGTTCCGTTTTCGTACCAGCAGGTTCGCAGATCCCCATTCGGACACTCCACAATGCAAGAGGCATGGACATGACCGTGATCGATCTTTTCGGGGTCGAAGACAAATTCCGATTCAAAGAACGGTTTCTCACATTGGGCTGAGAGTGTAAGAAAGAGTGAAAAAAACAAGACGATGAATGCGCGCATGAGACCAACCTCCATCCAGGAAATAACAATCCAAAGTGACTCAAAAAGAATCACTGAGTGGGAACTTGGTAACTGTACAGATGCGATCCGCTACCGAAATAGATCTTGCCATCGAGGTAATCGCCGCCAGGTCCGATTGTCACCGGAGAGTCCGCCAGCATCTTGATTCCATAGTCCTCCAGATCGACTTGTCCAACTCCCTTTCTAAAGAGCATGTACAAATCTCCCCCCGGGCTGGAAACAAAAACACGGGGTCCCTGTTGAGAGGTGGTGGGTCCGAATTCCTCGGTGAGGTCCTGTTGGTGAATCACCTTCCTCTTGATGGGATCGAACACAAAGAAAGTCTTCTGGTCCGCGACTCCATAGGCCAACCCATCGGAGCTTACCCAGAGGTCCGTGTATCCTTGAACTCCAGGGAATAACGGTTCATGCCATTCGATTTTCTTGGTGTCCAGATCCAGGATGTAGAGTTCCGCCTGTTTGGCTTTGACCTCTCCCCCTGTCCCGGCGGAAGTTGTGGAACCTCCCAGAATCTTCCGGTCGGGAAGCGCCGCCAGACTTTGCGTCGATTGGTCGGGTAGCAATTCGGCATGCTCGACCACTTCCGCCTGTTCTGTTTCGCGGTTCCAGAAAAGCAGTCCGCCACCGGTGTATCCATAACCCGGCGTTCCGGCTAGCACCACCGTTTTTCCATCGGGGTAGGGAAGAAGGTCATGGGGGCGGTGGATCACCGGCGTGCACTCCGTAAGATACCGCGGATTGCAATCCTCCTTCCCTTTGACTGTCGGGGCCCACTCCTTCGAAGGATCCCATTCCAGGAGGAATCCGCCGCCATATCCGCCGACAAAGAATCGATCTCCCGCGCGTGCGACTGTGTTCCATTGATGGTAACTTTCACGGTTGACCCATTCGTCGGTTTTTGGATCGTAACTGAAAAATCTCATCGGAAATGCAGTTCCGCCGCAAAGCGTTCCGTCGGGAGCCACAGCGATCCCCATGATATGGGCCCCCTCGCTGGTATAATCGAAATCCAGCTCCCTCACTTCTCCGGAAGCGGGATCCTCCACCACCAATTTTCGATCCACCAAATCGCAGGCTTTCAAAATCTTGCCATCGGGGAACTCCCGGTGGAAAAGGGCTTGGCTGCTCGTGATCACCTTCGGCTGGTCGATAGATTCCGGTTCGTTAATCTTTTTCGATTCGCCCCGATAGAGTTCGTACCAGTCATCTTTGTCACCGCTGCCAGTGTGGCCGTAGACCTTGCCATTCTTGTCGCGATAGACCGTCGCCATCGCGGTGACTCTTTCCTCCTCGGGGAGAATCGTTTTGGCTTCCTCCGTTTTGGGATCGAAGGCGATGATCTGACTGGAGGTGTTCCCGACTCCAAAATAGACCCAACCCGTGTCGTCGGTCACCACCGATCTCTGATACTGTCTCCAGTTTTCGTCGTGCACATGACCGTAATCCTTGAACTCACGGGTCTCGGGATTGAACGAAACCACCCCGCTGCTCGGGTAGGTGACCGACCAAATAACCCCGTTGTCGTCCTCGGTCATGCTCATCGCCATCTGGGGAGCGGTCGCGTGGTGAAAGGTGAATCCCGGTTTTTCGGGATCGAACTCCACAAAGTGGTTGTTGAAATGGGTGTAAAATTTGTTCTTGCTGGAAAGGACCGAGGAGTAGGGACAATCCCCTCCCGGATCGAAAGGCATCGGAAACTCTTGGCTCTTTCCAGTCTCGGCGTCGATCATCAATAGGGCGTAACCCCCGCGATGATCGAATAGCCAGACCAGCGCCACATCACGGCCCTCTCCATCGACCGTGGCTACAGTCCCTCGATGATTGCTGACCGGGGTGGCGACACCATGATGGAAAAAGCCATTTCCCAAATCTTCGGTTTCGGCGCGCGCCCCCGGCTCGACCACCGCGCAAAGGGCCGCGACTACAAGAGCAACCGAATTCAATCTAAATGGAGGGAATGAAATTGTCCTCTCCTTAGTTCGGCGCGTTTTTGGGATAGGTCCCAGAGACCAGCTCCCAGAAGTCGATGCAGTATCGCCCGCTTCGGTGCTCCCCACCGACTAGTACAATGTCCCCGAGAGATTTGGTCCCATTGGTGGGACTATAATTGACCCAACCCTGCTGCGACGGACAGGTCAAACTTCGTCCCAGGAATGGCCAATTGCCATTTCCATAAAAGTCATCCGCGCCTCCGCTTCCCCCACCCAGGTTTTCCCCAAAATCGGGGCCGGAAGAATCGAGCGCGTAGGCATGGACCGTTGGCGGAATGAGCATCGCCCGCAACGGATCCTCCCCTGTCGAAGCCAACTCCCACCCCGTTTCGCTTCCTTGACTGACTAGACCGCTACTCGGGTCGGTGAATGGATCGATCGGCAGTTCCGTCAGGTACTGCAGAGGACTGGTCAACTGAAACAAACCATGATTGCTGTAAAGGCCATCCGGTTCATGATCGTCAGGATACATATTGAAATCCAAGTAATACGTGTCCAACGCGATGCCGATTGTGCGCATGTCGCCTTGGCAGCGCACGACTCTCGCCCGAATCTGGGCCTCGAGGAAATTGGGGAGAGCGATCGCGATCAGGATCAAAATGATCGCGATGACGATTAAGAGTTCAATCAGAGTGAAACCTTGTTGCTTGGTGCGGTGAAACTGGCGCATATCTTTTTCTTGCTCCATGGTCGGTGGAATGGATGGAATGATGGATTAATTCCGGTGGGAGTATAGACAACTTTTTTATGAAGTGACACCGCCCCCGATATTTTTTTCTCCCTCCGGCGGCGGTTTGGGATCAGTTATACAGTTCCCAATGCGGATTCGAGGAAGGGACAAATCCGACCGAGAAGAGCCGAATTTCGTCCACCGACAAGGCCTCGTCGAACAGGCGGGCTTGCTCCATCGCCCCCAAGGCGTCGGCGCCTCCCGCCAAGGATCCCACATGAAACTCGCCTATGTCGGGGATCGCTCCCGGGATCGAAGCCGTGCGCTGGTCGACCGTGGTCCCGTTCGCCGCAAAGACAAGAACCTGGTTCATGGTTCGATTCCACACCACCGCCACATCCTGCCAGAGATCGGGTGTCACAGACGGGCCGGTTCCGTTGAACGCCGTATTTCCTGAGCCAGCGGTCATTTCCAGTGTGTTGTCAGGTAGAATCGAAAATTCCCACCCTCCGGGCATGGCTGCTATCACCCGTTTTGCGGAGTTGTCCTGAGGGTTGATCCTGGCCCAGAAGGTGAAATCGCTATCCCCCAGATCCAGTTCGCTCAAGTCCCCGTTGTCGTCGAATCGCAATCCGCCGCCCGACAAATCGAGAGCTAGGCCATCGGAACCCGGGAAGAACGTCGGATCCGGACCCTTGATCCAGGCGGGAGCCGAGCCCACCAATGAGGGAGCATGGCTCATTCGGGGTCCACGCCAGTCTCGGATGGAGATCGGTTCACACGGAGTTCCAATATCTCCCTCGCTGAACCGCCAAAGTCCCACGATCTGGCAAGGCTCGGGATCGAGGAACTCGAGCGCCAAGCGGTAGGGTTGATGGTTATCTCCGATCCGGACAATTTCCGTGTAATAGGTGGTGTCGACCGGTTGCGCCGGGAGCGCGATCGCTTCGATTGCCACTCCGATTCGGCTGCTCTTGCCTATCGGGGGAGTCGTGCCCGGAGGATTGGTCAACACCTCCTCGGGGTAGATCAGCATATCGATATCCGTTCCCGAGGCGTTCCACCCCATGGTCAGGCGACCCATTTTCCCCGCTGGAACCGTGAAGGTGTAGGCGTCAAAGACCTCGCCTCCCTGATTGTCCAGCGCCAGGTTGGGATAAAAGCCCTCGTTCAACACAGTGGCGGTCGCGAACGTGTCGTTCTCCTCGAAAGCGTCGTCGCTCCCGGGGTTAAGGATGGGACCGGTGTTCGAAACCGCGAGATGCACCGAATACTCTCTCGCCAAATCCCCGTTCAGGCCGAACACACGCAGGACATGATCTCCGCTGGTGGTCGCCTGATAGGGATTGAATTGCTCGCCATAGGTGTCTCCCGAGGAGACTTGGAGGGGCGAACCTGTAGGGCTGTACAACTGAATCTCCAGGTTCGATCTCGATTGATTAAAGGTCACCAATCCATACAAATACTCTCCGGAGTTCATCGGGATTCGGTAGTAATCGTCGTTGTTGAGCACCAAGGATTTATAAGTGGTCCCCGCGCCCGGATTCAAAGTGGCTGGCTGTTGGAGCGTGTCGTTGGGCTCGTAAGCGTCATCTTGTTTCCCGACCTGGGCCTGAAGAGCGTAGGCTTTGCCCGGACCGCTCTGAGAATAGACATTCAGGAAATACTCCTCGCTGTCGGTGGGAACGAAAAAGATTTCGGCCCGGGTGATGTGACTTTGAACCGTCAATGTGGGTGTGGCCACGATCCGTTGGGAGGAATCGAGCACCGCCATATTGATCGGCCCCCAATCGTTCATCCACTGGAGGATGAATTTCATCGGAGCGTTTGGCGAGGCTTTCACCCGGTAAAGATCCACATCCCTCTCGGGGAGGTAGAGCCAGGAATAGTACCCGGACTTCAACTCGGCCGCGTCCAGGATCGAATCGTTGGGCTCCAATCGGTCATTGATCGAATCGGTCCCCAGTTCAACCGCGCGATGAGCGTTGACCCGGCCATAACCGATGGTCGGGCTCTTCCCATAAAAATCGTTGTCGGATAGCGATGGGGTCGGATTGTCCACACAATTCACCAGGCACATCGCCACTTCGGAGGCGGTCAGTCCAGGATTCTTGGACAGGATCAGCGCCGCGACTCCCGTGGCGACCGGCGCGGCCGAGGAACTCCCATCGAACACCCCCACATAATCCAATTCCGGGTCGTTGAAACCGACATTGCCGGTCGGATCGGTGGACCACTGGCCCCTTGGAGCGGCAATGTCGATGGTGGGGCCAAAGGAAGTGATATCGCTGTGCACATCGTTGTAATCGGTCAGGGAGACGCCGACTGTCCAAGGGTATCTCGCGTAGTACTTGGTGGAGTCGCCGCTTCCATTTCCCGCGGCCCAAATCGGTAAACAGCCCAGTCCCCCTCTCCCCTGAGTGATCGCGTAGTCGATTGCATCCAGGATGTTTTCCGAAGGGTTGGAGGAGGCCCAACTGTTGTTCATGATATCGGCCATGTTGGCCGCGTACCGAATCGCCTCGCCCAGGTCGAAATTCGAGGCGGGAGCGTCATTGTTGAACCCCTTGCAGCTGATGAACTTGACATTCGGCGCGACCCCCGCCACTCCCACCGAGTTGTTCGCTTCGGCGACAATCAACCCGGTGACCGCCGATCCATGTCCCGGACCCAACCCGGATCCATTGAACGGCGCGGGGTTGTTGTCGCCATCGTAAAAATCCCAACCGTTGATGTCATCGACAAATCCATTGCCATCGTCATCGACTCCGGCCTGTCCCGCCGCCTCGACTGAATTGATCCATACTCGACTATTCAGATCCTCGTGGTTCAGATCGACTCCGCCGTCGATCACCGCGACTCGGATGACCGGGTTCCCTTGGGTTACATCCCAGGCGCCGAGTGTGTCGATGACCGCGTGATGGACCTGATCGGCGAAATGGGGGTCATTAGGGGCTGGCGCGGTTCCCGTTAATTTCTGAGTGTAAAGGTTTGGGGTCACCCAGAGAAAATGAGCTTCTTGACGAACTTCATTAGCCAGTTCGAAACAGGTCTTGGCCGCCGCATAGGTCGGACGGAGTTCAAAGATATCCGGCTCGTAAACGGATTGAGAGACGATTTCAAGTTGAAACTTATCGAGAATCCGGTCCAACCAGTCCGCAGGGGCGTCCGGCGCCAATCGCACGTTGATTTCGTTGAACCCCAGCATGGTTTCTTTCCCATCCTCGGAGGTGTAAACCGGAAAAACTTGGATGCCAGGTCCGATTTTGGAGGACATTTTTTCATACAAGTCCCCCTCTTCCGTCCGAAACGCCAGCCTCCCTCGACCGGGATCCGAGTAGACCACCTCCGAGGAGGCGTCAACCAGCGCGCCAAGGGTTCTGGAGGATTTGTCGGTTGGGTTCAAAGTCTGCAACGCGACCGCATAGGGATCGAGCTTCACCCGAAACTCCTCCCCCCGACAAAAAAAAGAAGTTTCCTCCGGGTGGGTCTGCCCCACCGAGGCGATCAACAGGAGGAGCGGGATAAAAAAGCGCTTTTTTGAACAGTTCAATTCATTTATTCCTCGAAACTAACGTGACGGACACAGTGCTCGGGCGCACTCAGCGAATCGTTCCGCCCACGCTCCCAAGTGTAGATGGGTTTCCTAAAAAAGAAGAGATCCGGACCGCACCCCTACAAGTGTAGCCTTTCCTTTTTTTTCGTCAACATGGATTCGGCCCGGGAGCTCCCATGATTGGGGGCCGAAAAGGCCCGACATGTTCCAGAGAATTCTCCCCCAATTCTGATGCGACTCACCGAATTCCGCCACGGTTGGGGGAAGACGGTTGATTATTTCAAAGGAATTTGACGTTTCTTCCAATTGCCGAAGCCTGAGCAGGTGTCAAACCGCTTGAGGAAGGGTTTTATTGGAATCAGCGAGAGAGCCAAAAAAGTGCAAAAATTCTTTATTTTTCTCAATCAAGCCCGCCAGGTTGACAAGATCCCCCAACTTCGGGCATGGTGTTGGTCCATGTCAGAATTCACTGAAATGGTTTCGGCCCGCCGCGACATTCCGGTCTAGCGGGCGTTCTCGACCCCGCTGAGCGATTAACATTGGGGGTCAAATTCCGATACACTGAAGACTAAATCAACCCAATTCAACCAAACGAAAGGAATATCCGCGTCTTTATGCCTGCCACTGTCGACATTTCCCGTGACACCGAAAACCAGGAGGGAGTCCGTCCCTCAGCGCCCATATCCGAGGAGATCCAACGGCGAGTCCTCGTTTTGGATGGCGCCATGGGGACCATGATCCAGCGCCACAAACTCCAGGAAGCCGACTTCCGGGGCGACCGCTTTGGCGATCACCCATCGGACCTCCAGGGAAACAACGACCTGCTATCCATCACCCGGCCGGATGTGATCGAGGAGATCCATCGGGATTTCCTTCTCGCCGGCTCCGATGTGATCGAGACCAACACCTTTAACGCGAACCGGATTTCCCAAGCCGATTACAATCTCCAATCATTGGTCCACGAGCTCAACGTGGAATCGGCTAGAATCGCTAGACGTGCAGCCTCGGCTGTTATGGAAGCGGACCCCTCACGGAATTGCTATGTCGCGGGCGCCATTGGCCCGACTAACCGGACCGCCTCTCTCTCTCCGGATGTGAACGACCCGGGTTATCGCGCCGTCAGCTTCGACGATTTGGTCGAAACCTACGCGGAGCAGACCGAGGCGCTCATTGAAGGTGGAGTCGACCTCCTTCTGCCCGAAACCACATTCGACACCCTCAACTTAAAAGCCGCCTTGTTCGCCATCGAAAAGGTCTTTGAAGAAAAGGGCGTTCGCCTCCCCGTCATGGTTTCGGTGACCATCACCGACCGTTCGGGCCGGACCCTTTCCGGCCAAACCCTCGAGGCGTTTTGGTATTCCATCGAGCACGCCAAACCCTTTTCGGTCGGCATCAACTGCGCGCTGGGCGCCGATGAAATGCGACCGTACATCGAAGAACTCTCGGGTCTGGCCACCTGCTATGTGAGCGTCTATCCCAACGCCGGTCTCCCCAACGAGTTCGGGGAATACGATGACACTCCGGAAAACATGGGGCGCATCATCGGCGAGTGGGCTCAAAATGGTTGGTTAAATATTGTCGGCGGATGTTGTGGAACCACTCCCGATCATATCAAGGCGATCGCGGAGGCGGTCAGCGACGCTCCCCCTCGGGCAAAGGTCGAGCCCACTTCATGCAGCCGATTCAGCGGACTCGAACCGCTCAGAATCACTCCCGATTCGAATTTCATCATGGTCGGCGAACGGACCAACATCACGGGCTCCCCCAAATTTGCCCGCTTGATCCGGGAGGGCGATCTCGAATCCGCCATCTCGATCGCTCGTCAACAGGTCGAGAACGGCGCCAACATCATCGATGTGAACATGGACGAGGGAATGATCGACTCGGTCGAGATGATGACCCAGTTTCTTCACCTCATTGTGGCCGAACCGGAGATCTCGCGCGTCCCCATCATGGTCGACAGCTCCAAGTGGGAGGTGATCGAAGCGGGTCTGAAGTGTGTTCAGGGCAAGGGCATCGTCAACTCGATCAGCATGAAGGAGGGCGAGGACAAATTCCGCGAACAGGCCCGGATGATCAAGAGGTATGGCGCCGGCGTGGTGGTCATGGCCTTCGATGAGGAGGGCCAAGCCGACACCACCGAACGCCGTGTCGAAATCTGCACACGCGCTTACCGCATCCTGGTCGATGAAATCGGCATCGAGCCGACCGATATCATCTTCGACCCGAATGTTTTTCCGGTCGCCACCGGTTTGGATGAACACAAAATCAATGGCGCCTCCTTTATCGAGGCGACCCGAATCATTAAAGAAACCCTGCCAGGCTGTCTGGTGAGTGGCGGAATCAGCAATGTCTCCTTCTCGTTCAGGGGGAATAACCATGTCCGAGAGGCGATCCACGCGGTCTTCCTGTATCACGCCATCCAAGCCGGGCTCGATATGGGAATTGTCAACGCCGGGATGCTCGAGGTTTATGAGGAAATTCCCGCCGACCTCCGCGAACTCGTTGAGGATGTGGTCCTGAACCGACGCGATGACTCTCCCGAGCGGTTGATGGAGTACGCCGAAAAAGCCCTGGAGGCCGGGCAGAGCGGGAAGAGCGAGGAGAAAAAACTCGAATGGCGCGAGGCCCCCGTCGAGAAACGATTGGAGCATGCTCTCCTCAAGGGAATCATCGAGTACATCGATGAGGATGTGGAGGAAGCCCGTCAGAAATACGATTCTCCCCTGAAAGTAATCGAGGGGCCGCTCATGGATGGCATGAACATCGTCGGCGACCTCTTCGGGGAGGGGAAGATGTTCCTCCCTCAGGTGGTCAAGAGCGCCCGAGTCATGAAGAAAGCCGTGGCCTACCTCATCCCATTCATGGAAGAGGAGAAAAGAGCTTCGGGCGGAGTCACCACCGCTGGCAAGGTCCTGCTCGCCACGGTTAAAGGGGATGTCCACGACATTGGGAAGAACATCGTCTCGGTGGTCCTCGCCTGCAACAACTTCGAGGTGATCGACCTCGGCGTGATGGTGCCCTGCGAGAAGATTCTGGAAGAGGCTCGAAAGAACGAAGTCGATACGATCGGCCTTTCCGGGCTGATCACCCCATCCCTCGATGAAATGGTTCATGTCGCCAAGGAAATGAAGCGTCAGAATTTCAACGTTCCCCTCCTCATCGGCGGGGCGACCACGAGCAAAATTCACACGGCGGTGAAGATCGCTCCGGAATATGCGTGTCCGACTGTTCATGTCCTCGATGCGTCACGTTCGGTAGGCGTGGTCCAGAGTCTCCTCGACAAGGAAAAGTCGCAGGATTATTCGAAAAAAGTAGGGGTCGAGTACGAGCAACTCCGCGAGTCCCATAAGAATCGCCAAGAGGCCAAGAAGCTGGTCTCTTTTGAAAAGGCGAACGCAAACCGTTTTTCCCCCGAATGGAAGCAAGAGGAGATCGCGACGCCGACCCGACTGGGATTGGAGGTCATCGAGGATCTCTCGATCTCAGACCTTGTTCCTTACATCGATTGGTCCCCCTTCTTCCATGCCTGGGAACTTCGAGGGACCTATCCCAAAATCCTCACCCATAAGAAATACGGTGAGCAAGCGACCAAACTCTTCAAGGACGCACAAGATCTTTTAAAGAAGATTGTCGACGAGAAACTCCTCACCGCGAAGGCTGTTTATGGTCTCTTTCCCGCTAACAGCGTGGGCCAGGATGTCGAGGTCTACACCGATGACACTCGTCAAGAAATCAGCAAGGTCTTTCATTTCCTTCGCCAGCAGGTGGAGGTCGACCCAAATAAACCGAACTACTGTCTCGCGGACTTCGTCGCTCCCAAGGAGAGCGGCTTGAAGGACTACATCGGGGGATTCGCGGTCACCGCCGGCATCGGCGCCGATGAACTTGTCAAGAAATACGAAGCCGACCATGACGATTATTCCGCCATCATGGTGAAAGCCCTCGCGGATCGTTTAGCCGAGGCCTTCGCCGAATTCCTTCATGAGAAGGTGCGCAAGGCCTGGGGGTATGGCGCGGATGAAAACCTTTCGAACGAGGATCTCATTAGCGAAAAATACCGGGGCATCCGTCCCGCTCCAGGTTACCCGGCCTGTCCCGATCACTCCGAAAAGACGGCTCTCTTCGATCTCATCGAGGCGGAAAAACACACAGGAGTTTCGCTCACCGAAAGCTGCGCGATGTATCCCGCCGCTTCTGTGTCCGGGTTCTGTTTCAGCCATCCCGGCTCAAAGTACTTCAGCGTTGGCAAGATCAACCGGGAACAGGTGGAGGATTACGCCGACCGACGTGGGGAATCCGTGGAGGCGGTCGAGAAGTGGCTCCGGCCGGTTCTCGCTTACGATCCGGATTGAACCCTAAGAGGGTGTTCGAAAAAAGCGCCGAAGCGAATGTCAATGCCGTGGGAGCGGCTTCCAGCCGCGATAACCGGATCTTCGGAATCCACCGAGTTTCCCTCCCTTTCGCGGCTGGAAGCCGCTCCCACGGCGTTCCGGTTCATAATTCCGGATCCACTTTTCAAACACCCACTAAGATTTAGGACTTCTATTAAGTCGATTCTTTTTCGGAGTGCTCTTCCAATTCCGGGTAGAGGTCTGGGAAATGTTCTTTCGCGCACTCCGGGCAAATGCTGTGGGAGAACGAGGCATCCGAGTTTTCGTGGATGTATTGTTCGAGCTGGGTCCAATACCCCTGATCGTCGCGGATCTTCTTGCAGTGAGCGCAGATTGGCAGTAGGCCGCTGAGCGTCTTGATGTGACTTAGCGCTTGTTGGAGCTCGACGATCACACGTTCTTTTTCTTTTTCCGCCGTCCTGACCGCTTGATCGGCTTCGATCAAACGTCTTCCGACATCGAGTCGACTTCGGAGCTCGTTGATGTCGACCGGTTTGGTGAGGAAATCGTGAGCTCCGCTGTCCAGTGCCTGGACCAGATCCTCTTTCTCGCTACGGCGAGTCAACAATATGGTGTAAATAAATGGGGTGTCCGAACGGCTCGCGACGCGCTGACAGACTTCCACCCCATCCAGCCCTGGCATGATCCAATCCAAAACGGCCATCCGTGGGGGATCGTCGCCGGTTAGAATTTCCAGGGCCGACTGGCCATTATCGGCTTCTTCGATCTCGTAACCCCAATCGCTAATCCGCTGCCGCAGCATGATCCGGGTTGGGCGATCGTCATCCGCGAGAAGGAGGCGAACACCAAGTCCTTTATCATTCATACTCGTCACCTTACACGATTTTGAGAATTCATGAAGTCTCGCGAAAGATTAGGTTTCTGACATCCGGGCGGGCGGAGCGTTTTTAGCGCCTCGCCCGCCCGGCAAGAATGCTAAATCAGGGTTCAATCGTCAATTGCCACTTGGTCGCGAAGAGGGAGGAATCCCGATCGTTCACTTTTCCATCGCAATTGAAATCGTACTTCGGATCGGTCGAATCGTTCGCCATCGCTTCGAGCAGTTCGAGCAGATCCTCCGCATTGACCTCGTTGTCTCCATTAAGGTCGAAATCATCGTCCCCGATGTCGCATGGGGTTTCCGAGGGTGTAACTGTTGGAGTGCTGGTGGGCGTCGCGGTCGGTGTCTCGGTCTCGGTCGGGGTCATAGTCGCTTCCACGATCCGAATTGAGGAGGAATAGAGATCCGAGATGCATCCCTCGTTGTCACGGAACTTCGCGTAGACCGTGGCGATATCCGATTGGTTCGGGATCAGCGGCCAGTTCTCCACCGATTCGGCGAATGGCTCCCACACTCCGTCCGACCCGTCGCTGAGATTCGAGATCATCATATCCGCGACCCCGGAGATCTCGGAATTCGGATCGAACTCATCTCGATCCGGAAAATCGAATTCGGGATCGTACCCGTCATCCGCGAACAGCGTCAGATCCCCCATGGTCGACGTGGTCGTGGGAGCGCCATTATTGATGATAAGCCCGCCATGAGGCGGATAAGGGTCGATCGTCGGCGTGGCCATGACGATGTTGGATGGGGCGCTTCTCGCTCCCAGCGGACCGACCGCGTAAAATCGGTACTTCGCGAACTCCCCATTCTTCACCGAGTTGTCCTCGTATTGGAAAGTCGGTGTGAAATCGTTGATCGTCGATTGGACCACCCAATTTCCACTATCGCCGAGGCATCTCTGAACCTCCAAGGTGTAGGTGACATCGCGCACATCCCCGCTGCCCGGAAGGATCGGAAGATTGAAACGCACGAAGTTCCGGTTCACACCCGGCACGGCCACCAGTCTCGGCGGTTTCACGACATCGCCGTCCGGATCATGAGGATTCCTCTGGTTTGCCACCTCGGATCCGTCGCTCTCCCCCCCGTCGTCCGTGTCTGGATCGAAAGGGTCGGTTCCGTTACGGCATTCCTGGAAATTGTTAAGGCCGTCCTCGTCCGGGTCTTCTCCGGCGTCGTCGAAGTTGTCCGGATCCAATCCCACCCTTTCCTCGTAGGTGTCCGGCAGACGGTCTTGATCCAAATCCAAATCGCCCCGCATCACGAACGATTCGCGCACACGACGCGCGAATGACCCGAAAACCTCCGACTCGCCGAACGCGATGGTCTGCACCCGATAGGTTCCCGGTTCGACTCCGCCGAAATAGGTGTTGCCGTAAATCCCGTCATCAGGACCCCCGTCCCCGTGGGCTCCGTCATCGAAGAGATAGAACCCCTGGGAGTTTCCGTTGGGATCCACAACCGATGTGATCACGGTCGATCCCACAATGGGGCCGGTGTCGGTGAGCGAGACCAATATCGGCATCGGTGTGGCGATAATCCGTTCCTCGACCGGCAAACCGAAGAACATCTCCATGGTCAGTGAACTCTTGACTGACCCCTCGACCAGATATTCCCCCTCGTAGCAAAACTCGGATCCGATCGGACATCTCAATTGCACTGTCCATTCGCCCGGCATCGGGGCGCCGACTCGGAAGACCTCGTGTCGGCCGACGATTCCGATGCTTTCCTCATGGGTGGCTCCGGAGGGATCGATCAACGCGACATCGGGTTGGGTGGCGAAGGGTTCGAATTTGGCGGCGACCACCAACTCGGAAGCGCCTCCATCCACCATGAAAGTGTGATTGTTGGGAGGATCTCGCCGCATGATGTCCCTGGCGAGGAGAATCTCTTGCTGACGGGTGATTCTTTCGCTGACCACCCGGTAAAGCTCGGCGAGATCGCGCGAGAAATCGTCGCCCGCTCCCCCCTTCACGCCGGGCTCTGCCGCGAATTGGTAACTCCCGCCCGTTTTATTGGATAGGTTTTCCAGATCCGGACGGTTGGCGTCGGCGCCGATGGCGATCGTATGAACCTGCGGAACCTGATCGCCGTTGTCCATGCGGGCCTCGTATGTGTCCAAGAAGTCTTGGATATTCGGGTCGCATGTGTTGTTTCCGTCGCTCAAGAGGATGACCGCCCACTGGTGACTCGCGTCGCCACTGTCGATCAATTGGTCCAACCCCTTTTGGAGGCCGTTTCCAATCGAAGTTCCGCCCCCGGCGGAGATTCCGTTGATGGCGGTGTGAGCGCTCATGCGGCTCGTGTCGTTCCAATCTCGGAGGGTCAGGTTGGTTGGATCGGCGCTGCAATTGAAACTTGCGACTCCGATCTTGTCTCCCTCCCTCCAACTGTCGACATACAAGTTGGCCGCGTCCTTGGCGTCCGCGATCTTCGACATCGGATTGTCCATGCTTCCCGACCGGTCGATGACCAGCATGTTGTCAGTGTCGGAGCGCATCGCGTAATTGATCGCGTTGGTTTCGGTGTCGGAAAGAACCGACCAACTCGCGACGAAATCGTAGTTAGTGTTGACGGTCTGGGTTGGCGCCTGGATAACGAACCAGTATTGGCCCTGGACATAGGAACTAGTCACAATGTTCCCGGAGTTGAGCGTTTGTGGACCGATTTCGAAAGAGAACTCGCTTTCGGCAATCCCCTCGATTGGATTCGAATCGGGATCGAGCACCTCGACCTTCGCCAGAAACTTCTCCGGAGCGTCCTTGTTGCCCACCGCTGCTTTCCGTGTGGTTAGCGGATCCAGGATGTTGACCACCGGTTGAGTCCCATTGATCGAAAAGCGGAAGTTCGCGTCGTTTTCGAGTCCCGCCACCACCACCGCGATGGCATCGTAGTTATTGTTGGCGAAAGACTCCTCGAAATTGAGACCTTCGTCTCGGATCTCCATTTCGATCTCGCCACCCTTGATGGCGAGCGCGCAGAAGAAAGTGGGGACTCCGTTGTCGACACTATAGTCCAGCTGGATATAAGGAACGCTGCTGTCGGGACGGACCTCGTGATAGACCGCGCCCCATTTCTGCACGTTCGAGAGCATCGGTCCGACCTGTTCCATGCCGGATAGGTTCTCGCTGACATCGAGAGCGACCGGGTCGTAAGAACCCGGCGGTTGGGTTTCATCCACATACTGGTATTTGGCCGGAACACTCGAACCCGTTAGGTCCTTCGCGTAGTTGGCGATGACAAAATCCTTGAACGCTTTCTTGAAACTGAAGGATGGGTTGAGGTTCTTGAGCGTGGCGTCCACCACTTGGATGCCGTCGCGGTCCTTGTCGTCATCGGCCTCGTCCCAGAACTTTTCGAGGAAGTCCAATCCGAGCTGAGGCTCGCTCATGTTGGTTCCGTATTCCTGACAGAGGTAGGACCAAAAGAGACAGGCCGTGTATGAGATTTCATTAATCGGACGGTTGGTGTCCCCAAGGTAAGCGTTGACCTGACCATAGAATGGGGCGATGCCGGTGGGATCGTCATCCACATTCTGGCAGGTCACACCCCCCGCGTCGATGCAAACCAAGTCCTGAATGGCCCGTGCCTGAGCCTCGGTCACCCAGGCTCCCGCCGGGTCCGATTTGACCGCGTCGTAACTGAATTGGATCATGTGAAAGAGTTCGTGAGCGGGAACCACCAAACTTCCCGGATCGCCTGAATTGCTCATGAACATATAAGGGTCGAGAAACGCCGGCCCCAATCCCACTCCGCTGCCCCCCGCGCAACCGCCCCCGTCGCAATACTTCAAGTTGATTGGGAGCGGAGAACCCGACTCCGGGTTGTAAGGACTGTTGAACCCGAAGTTGGTCACATACTCCATCAGGGAACCGTCGAGAATGTCGTTGATTCGCGCCGCCATCTCATTCTGCATCATCGAGT
>JACKFH010000025.1 GCA_020632575.1 Candidatus Omnitrophota bacterium
TGGCTCCCTGTTTCATTTTCTATCTATTCGGGAATTTCTCTTCCTGGTGGAATTTTTGACGCACCAAAACGGTCACGGAATTCATTCCGTGGCAGGCTTAGATGAGAGTCAGCCGGTTACTCCCTCACCACACGGAATCCCACGAAGCCGCTTGGTCTTGTCTTCGCGCTGACCGGGTAGCGCACACCGCAGCCCAGGCCCTCGAACGAGTGACCCCAGGAGCCGCCTCGATGGACTCGGTCGCTGCCGGGGTCGGGGATGCACCATTCCGAGACATTGCCGAGGAGATCGCAAAACCCTTGGGCGTTGGGTTCGAAACTTCCCACTGGCGCGGTCTGGGCGAAACCGTCATCCCAGTTCGCCTTGAGGTCGCCATCGATGCCATCGGGACGATCGAACTCCTTGTCGGCCAGGTTCGCTTCCTCCGGATAAGCTCCTGAGCAGGCGGCCTCCCATTCGGCCTCGGTCGGCAAACGGAATTTCGACCCGGTCAGTTGCGACAACCGATCGCAGAATTCGACCGCCTCCTCCATCGAAATGTTTTCAACCGGAAGGGTCGGTCCCTGCGTCTTCGCGGGCGACATCGGAAGATCCCGTCGCACACGGGGGAGCGATGCGACCACCCCCCATTCCGTTTGGGTCACCTCGTACTTGCCCATCCAGATGCCATCCGCCTCCGGTATTTGAATCAGTTGCATCGCCATACCGCCCGGCAGTTCGACCGATGGACCTTCGAGCACGGGGGGGGTGGTTGGCGAGACAGTCGGCATCGGGGCCGCCGGTTTCTCGATCGAGGCCGGTTTTACCGGTTCAGTGGGTTCCGATCCCTTCGTCTTCGAGAACAGAAAGAATTCGCCGCGTTCATGTCCCGCTCCGAAGATCACCCCTTGCTGCGGAGTCTGGCGAGTGTTGTTGGCGAGATCGACTTTGATCTGGTCGTAGATCTGACTCGAATCGGTCCAGGTTCTGGCCGGATGTTTGAGCGCGGATAGAAAGAAATAAGCGAACATCGAATGCCCGTCGAACCCATCGGCGGTGACCGGTTCGTTGCCCCCCGCCGCGAGAACAATCCGCGATTTCCGTTGAATCATCTCACGGACATACCGGTCCACATTGGAAAGATCCGGGGCGGCCTCGGCGCTCTTCTCCCGAAACAGGCTTCCGGAAAAACAGGAGTCGCACACCACCCACACATGCCTCGCCGGGGTCGCTTTCACATAGGTCTGGATCTCGCTGCTCGGGATGCAGGTGCTGACTTCCGGGTTCCCATCCACCGGAACCCAATACCCGCGATCCAGGAAATCGTCATAAATGCCATGCCCCGAAAAGTAGAGCAAAAGACTGTCTTTCTCGCCGAGGTTCGCGGCCACGCGACGCAGGGTTTTGAGGATGCCCTCGCGGGTCGCGTCCTGGTCGTAGACCTCGACCACCTCATCGAACCCGTAATCCTCTCGAAGAGTCTGAGCGATCGCCCGGCAGTCAAACACACAATTCGGCAAGGCGGGAAAACCGGTGTAGTGGTCGATTCCAATCAACAGCGCCTTTTGTTGTCCGAGCAGCGATTCCTCGATTCGCGGCGAATCGCCTCCCACCACGATCAGACCGCTCTCCTCCTGACTAAACGCCGGTGAGAGAATCAACAAGGAAAGAATGAGTCGGGCCGCGGTTTTCATGGTCTTATCCGGGATCATAACGAAAAATCGCTTCCCGATTGCCTTTATTCTAACCGAGCTTTCCTGGCAAATCGATGCAAAAGGATCGTTGCCCACTAGAGAAAAATCGGTCATCATCTCACACTGTGGTTTCCGCTTGAGACCGAAATATGAAGGAAATCGATGCATGAATGCGAATCGGCTCATCCTTTTTCTGGCCCTCCCGCTATTAAGCGCTGCCTCCCCTGTCCGCGCCGAGGAGGAACCGCTCGCGCAAAAGGCCTACCATATCCTTCAAACCTACTGCCATGGATGCCATGGAGTCGAGTTCGAGGTGAAGGGATTCGACATCCTTGACCGCGAGATTCTGATCGATAACTCGGTCCTCCCCGCTTATATCGCCCCCGGGAATCTCCAGGAATCCTACCTCTGGCAGATGGTTTCCGAGGGCTCGATGCCCCCCAAAAAGGCCAAAACCCGACCCTCCGATGAGGAGGTCGGAATCCTCAAGGAATGGATTCTTCAGGGAGCTCCCTTTCCGCAAGCCGTATTGGAGAGCGAAACCGAGGATTCAGCGGAATCCCCCGAGACCGTGGAGATCGATGGTCGCGACTTGGGCGAACAAGCCTATGGAGTCTTCGAAAAATACTGCTACCGATGTCATGGGGTCGAGTTCAAGAAACAAGGGTTGAATATCCTCGACCACCAGGTTCTTCTCGACACCAATGCGGAGACCCCCTATGTCGTGCCGGAAAATCCAGACGCTTCGCTTGTCTGGAAACAACTCTCCGAGGACGCCATGCCACCGAAGAGTTCTCGGACCCGTCCCACCGACCAAGAGAAACAGATCGTCCGCGATTGGATCCTCGCCGGCGCTCCCCCATTCCCGGAGAGGGAGCGAGCCGAGCGACCCTTCCTTTCGGACAAGGAGATTCTGCGCTCGATCCAAACCGATCTTCAGGGGCGCGATGAGAATGACCGAGTCTTCCGACGTTACTTCACTCTCGCACAGATTCATAACAATGAGCACGCCTCGGAAAAGGATCTTCGGATGGCCCGCGCGGCTTTCTCGAAACTCCTGAACAGCCTCACGTGGCAGAGCGAAATCGTTGTGCCCGAAATCATCGATGAACACAAAGCGATCCTGGCGATCGACCTTCGCGATCTCATCTGGGATCGGGAGGATCATTGGGATCGCATTATGGCCGAATACCCCTATGGGATTGTCCTCGAAACCTCCCCGGATCCGGAGATCCGCCATCTCGCTGAGGATGTCTACCGCCTGACCAATTGCCAACTGCCTTATATCCGGGTCGATTGGTTTGTGGCCAACGCCTCACGGCCTCCGCTTTATCACGATCTCCTCCAACTTCCCGACAACTCGATGGCGCTCGAAGAGAAACTCCGTGTTGACCCCTATAAAAACTTTGTGGAAGGTTCGGCAATCCGAGCGGGATTCCTTCAAAGCGGCGTCTCGACCCAAAACCGGATTGTCGAAAGGCATCGCTCCCTCTTCGGGGCCTACTGGCTCAGTTACGATTTCCGCGACAACACGGGAACCTCGAACATTTTCCGTTGTCCGCTCGGTCCTCGGACCTTTCGAACCCACGAGGGAGTTTTTGAAAGTCCTTTCGAACCCCTCGCCTTCGAACAAGCCGGAGGCGAGATCATTTTCAACCTCCCCAATGGACTTCAGGGGTACTTCTTGGTAGATGGCGAACACCATCGAATCGACACCGGTCCGATCGAAGTGGTCAGCGATTCGAAACAGATCGTGGGGAACCCGACCATTGTCAACGGTCTCTCTTGCATGGGGTGTCACAAGAACGGGATGAAATCGGAATTCAAGGATGAGATCCGCGAAGGGGCCGGCGCTTTTGGCGAGGCGCTATTGAAGGTGCAAGAATTGTATGTCCCCAAAGAAGAAATGAACAATTGGCTAAAAAGGGATGAAGAGCGGTTCATGCTCGCCCTGCGGAAGTCGGTGTCCCCCTTCCTGGATGTCGAGCGGATATCACTCGAGGATTTGAAGGATTATGAGGAACCCATCAGCGAGGTCGCTTTCAAGTACATTTCCGACCTCTCTCTGGAGGATGTTGCCCGCGATCTTGGACTTCCCTCCACCGATCCGCTCTCGATCGCGATCCAAAACAACCCGGAACTTAAAATCCTCGGACTAGGCGCTCTCACCGAGGGAGGTTTCATTCACCGCGATCACTGGGACTCCTTGCAGGGGGTCACCTCGGTTTTCCAAAAAGTCGCGGTCCAACTCTCACTCGGGACCCCCTTCCGGAGCTTTTGATATGACTAACGAATCGTCATGCTTTGAAGTGTGGTCCCGATGTGGGAGCGGCATCTTGCCGCGAAAGCCGGACCCACCCTTCGGGGCAAGGATGCCCCTCCCACGGCGCCAGATAGGACTTGGAAATCCAAAAGGGAGGCAAGACCTCGCATGAATCACGAAACCCCATCCACCTCGTCATCCGCCTCCAAGTGGAAAGCAAGAGGCGATGCAAACCGGCGACTACGATTCGCTCTTGGAGTCATTTTCGTTTCGTCCATTCTTCTGACACCCCAGTCGAGCCAGGCTTCCGACCTGCTGCGTCCGGATCTTCACTCCCTCGCCGAGAAAATAGCCGCCTTCCTGAAAGAGGAGCGGCAGACCTCGATTGCCGTCGGCAATTTCTCCTCTCCACCCGCGCTCCTAGCGAGTTCGGGGGCGGGAATCAAGAAAGTCTTAATGGAGGAGTTCGAGACCCTTGGGATCCACGTCGATCGCCAAGCGGCGCTTGTGGTTAAAGGGGATTACGGACTCTCTTACAACGAAAAGAGCGTCCACGAGGGATACATTTTCGGGCGTGTCATCCGCGCCGCCGGCGGGCAGATTCTCTTCCAGTTCAAACAACCGATTACTCATCGGGGGGCCACCGAGCAGCTGATCGGCGGAACCGTCCAATTGGAATCAAACCCCTCCCAGGTTCGCGAGGAGAGTCCCAACACGGACTATGCGAACGATCCGCCCAATCCGAGTCTCGACCAACAACGAGTCCAGCCAGCGCCCTCGAGCCCCTACTCGATTCAAGTTGTGATCGAAGGGATGCCGGTCACCCCCATCCTTCAGGACGGACTCCCGTTCGTTCCGATGGACCGCGGGGAAAGTTATCAAGTCCGGTTGAGGAACGATTCCAACTTTGACGCGGCAGTCCGCCTCACCCTCGATGGCCTCTCGATGTTTGCCTTCAACCAGACCGGAGAGGATTTGAAACACGTGATCGTGCCGAGCGGGAAAACGGTCACCATTCCTGGATGGTTTTTCACTTACCAGGAATCCCGTGAATTCGAAGTGACCACCTACCCCGAAAGCGCAGTCGCCATGCTTGGCGCCCCAGAGGATGAGGTCGGAACGATCACCGCCACCTTCGCCGCCGCCTGGGATCCGGCCGACCCGGCCTCGGCTCCCGCCGATGAACGGGAGATCACTAAAGGCGGGTTGGCCACGGGTGTTGGAGATCGGGTGACCGCGGAGTACCGTAAGAAGAACTACGAAATCGGGAAGATCCGCTCGGTGATCACTGTGCGATATCTCCGATGAATCTTAAAATGAGAAAAACCATCCTCACCATCCTTTGGGTTTCGATCGCGTTGAGTCACGCTGCCCCCGCTCGCGATCTTTCCGGCGTCACCATGGAAGGTACCCCGTATGCCGGAGAAAGGCTCGATTACATGGTTGAGTGGACCGGCCTCGATGTCGGCAAACTGACCCTCCTCGATCATGGGATGGTCGAGGAATACGGAGGGACGTTTCATAAACTCGTGGTGTATGGAAAGACCACCGGAGCGGTCGAACACCTTTACGATTCGCGTCGACAATTCATCGGATTCATGACTCCCCATCACCGCCCTTTCCGTTATGAAGAGTGGGAGAAGGAGGATGACGATTGGATCATGGAGGAATGGCTCTCCTTCCTATTCGACATCAAGGAGGTCCGTCGTATCAAGCATGAAAAACTCCGGAACATCCTGGCCATTCAGCCCAACTATTTCGATCCAGTCACCGCCGGGTACCGTCTCCGCGCTCACCGAATGAAACCGGGGGATTTTGTCGAGGCGACAGTCACCCAGGGGAAATACATCTATCGCATCACCACCACAGTCGAAAAGGGAGAAATCATGCAGACGATTCTCGGGCCAAGAGAGACCTTGGTGATCGTTCCGAAAATCTATTGGAAGGGAAAACTGGTGCGGAATCGCGATATCAAAGTCTGGTTGACCGACGATGAAAAACAGATACCGGTCAAAGCATTCGCCGATGTCGAGTATGGCAGTTTCACCGCCACCCTGACCAAATACGATGAAAAAGGGGCGGAAAAGGTCCATGGGAAAGGTTGACAGAAATCTGTCAACTGGAATAATTCTATTATGCAAACGACCCTCCGGATCGACGATCAGCTTTATCGTGAGGTGAAGGCCGAGGCGGCCCGACAGGGAATCACTATGACAAAATTCCTGGAGGAGGCGCTACGGCTTCGGCTAAAAGGGTCCTCCGAAGCCGTCAAGAATAAAGAAGTCCATACATTCCGTGTTTACGAAGCGGGGGAGCCGTTTCCATTCACTCCCGAGCAGATCAAGAGGATCGATCAAGAAGAACAGCTCAAACACGATCTGGCCAAGCTGGGAATAAAGCACCCCGAGACATGAATCGATGGCTCGTTTCCTGCCACCGACTTATAGATTCGCCAACACCGTTCCCCTACAACCACTCCCCTATCCGTCGCACCATGAATTCGTGAAACGGGTTGTATCTGAGACGCATCAACTGATCGCTCTTCACAGAAAGCACCCCCATCTCTCCGCGAAAAGCAAGGTTTCCCAATCGCATTCGAGGATCGCCCTTGGGATCGAGCACTCGCCCATAGATCGGGTCGTCCGGTGGGAAGGGGACCGATACATGGGCGAGGGAATAAACCTGACGGGGCCATTCCAGATCAAGAGGCGTCGAAGTGATTTGGCAAGATTTCGGGAGAGTGGTTCGCGCCACCACTCCTCTTGAAACATCCGATTCGTTGGTGACCACGGTCCATGTGTAAGGGAGATCCTCGCTTCTCTCGAAATGTTGAATCGCGTTCCGATATCCGCGTGTGAATAATCCCTCGAGCGTCGCCAGATTGTTGATGTCGAACAACACCAATTCGCTCCCATTCGTCGGGAGGTTGTCATAGAGGAGCGAGGGGATGGCCCGCTCGTTGATCGTCGCGTCAACCACCGATTGAAACGTTAGAACCGGCGGGAATTTGTCGAGGTACCCTCGCTTAGCGGCGAGGTGGAGTTTCGACCTCAACCCCACTGTCAGAAACCAGGTTTGCGCAGCCGCGTTTTGAGGGGTCGAGTTGTATTTGTAGGGATCGAACTCCGGTTCGATCCGAAGCCACTTGTTCTTTTCGAAGTAGGGAATCCAACTGAGGAACCTGTGCCAGGAGGCGACACGCGCCAATGAGGTGATAGCCACCGCCGGTGAAAAGAGAACGATCTTATTGGGGGTCCGTCCATTTCCCGTGATCAGGGTGTTGAGCGTGTAGTTCAACGCCAGCGCACCGCCATTCGAATAACCCCCGATATAGAATGGAAGATTCTCTCCAACTTTGTCGGTCAGATAAGCCACCGCGTTTTCAACCACGTGAGTCCAATCTCGAAACGAAACCGATAGCAACCCGGCAGGCACCGTTCCATGCCCGGGTAGACGCAGACAGAGGACATGAAATCCTTGTGCATGCAGATTCTCCGCCACTGACCGAACGCTGTAAGGCGAGTCGGTGAGACCGTGAAGCAGGAGGATAGAACCCTTCGGTTGACTCTCTGGAATCAACTCCTGGGTCCGATTCCAATTGGTGTCGAAACCGCATGGATTGTTCGGACCCGTGCAGGCGAATCGGCTGTATTTGAACCGTTTCAATAATTCGGGATCTTGGATTCGGTACTTGTCAAGCTCTTGGAAAACCCGCTCTTCCGCCTCCAAATAGTCCTCGAACAAATCCTTGATGAACGGGAGTGGCGCTCGATATTCGGACTTGATGGGACGATGGTGCCAATTCTCCAGATCGTCCATGCGCCGAGCGTCAAAAGCACGCACCAAGAGAATGGCGAAAATGAAAAAGAAGACAATGGAGGCGATCCAAAGAATGCTGATTAGGATCATGGCGTCCACCGAATTTTAGCGACATAGATGGTGTTGTCGGAACCGTATTTCTCGATTCCCACAGGCTGCATCCACTCCGCCACAGTCACCCAGGTCTCATTGTCTTTCACGTCGGTGATTCCAAAATTCCCCAGTCTGGCGCCACGTTCAGGAACAAGCACACGTTCGGTCTCCCGTAGGACACAAAGCGTATCGGGATCGACTTGCGCGATGAACAGGGGCGCGCGATGACGGAAGACATGATCGTTTTCCGCCCCCCTTCGGGTGTAAACCAAAAAGAGGCCGTCACCGGTCGCTATCCAATGCTGTTGGGTGTTGTAACTGCCAAGCTCCTCCCCGGTGTCGAAGAACCAGGGGAGGGGTTCGGAGAAATGGAGTCCATCCCCACTGGTCGCCACATAGCCCCTCTCATTGTGGCGAATGGTCAAGTAATACCTCCCTTTGAATTCGGTCAGCGAGGGCTCGGCGAAACCTCGGATCGTGTCCTGTCGCAATGTGTTACCGTGCTCTTCGTATGAGAGATTCTCGCCATCGAATCCGCAACGAAGAACAGTCGTCGCCGAAAAATCTTCTCCCTCCCCCTTGTGGTAAACCGGAAGAAGGATGTCCCCATCCGGCAGGTCCACCCTCTGACAACAACCCGCGCCGGTCCGATAGAACATCGGAATTTCTGGCAGATCCAGGATCTTCCATGGATCCCATCGCTCATTGTCTTCATTGTAAACAGCGTAAACCGGATGAATGGGACAGTTCCGGAGGATTTTAAGCCCCTCGTAGTTGATCGTGTGTCCTGTCCCGAGCAACTTCCCGGAATGCGCGTGCCACTGGGGAGTGAAATCGGCGGCAACCGCCTCGGTCCCGCTCGGATGAATCGCTCGCGCGAGACCGGGTTCGGGGATCGGACCCTCCCAGGACTTGCCAAGATTCTCGGTCCGAAAGGTGTGAAGTCCAAGGTAAAAATCGCTTCCGCCGACAAAGAGCTCTTGAGTGGTGAGGATCACAGTCGGAGTCTCCCTCGGAAGGATCCCGGCGCGAGGATGAACCCAACACATGCCGCCCTCGTATCCGGAGGTGACTGTGTCCAAATGAATTTCATAATCCACCTTCTCGAAAGCCAATGAGGTTTCGGAACCCACCGCAAGGACTAGGGCCAACAGTGCCATTGGTTTCAAGATGGGCATGCGAAAGATTGAGGGTTCCTCGGTTCAAGGTGTATACAAGCGGCAAGTCCTCGATTCGGGGTCGAAGATATCCAAGACTCGAAAAAGATTGTGCGCGAAAAGGATGTGCCCCGCCGCGTTCGGATGAATGGTTCCGTCATTGAGTAAATAATTGAGATCGTTCCTTCCTTTGGAGAGATAATCCTTCCACATCCTGTCTTGATCGACAAGCGCGACCCCGTACTCCTTCGCGATCTCACGAATGATTTCAGAGTAAGCAGGGAGATCTTGCCTCCGATCGGCCGCTGGCGTGATCGGGTTGGGGGTGTGCAGAAGGATGAGCGCGTCGGTTTCTTCTTTCAATCGCTCGATCAACTCGCGATATTTCTCTCGGAAGAGTTCACGTCCCTCCTCGCCTTTGACCGCGTCATTCATTCCCATCATGATCGACACGACGGTTGGTTTGAACCGGAGGACTCGATGATCGAGGTCATTCAGCAAACCGGGCACAGTGTCGCCCGAGATGCCGGTGTTGATGACAACATCGCGAACTCGACCTAACTCCCACCGAACCCTTTCAGCGAAGTGCTCCGGGTAACTTCGTGCGCCATGCGTGTGAAGCGCCCCATGAGTGATCGAATCACCGGTGATAACCCAGGTGATGGGTTCCTCGGATTGTAGGAGGATCTTGATTCGCTCGATCTCAGATGATTTTTTGGTCGAGTCCTCCTGCCCGGGCGCCGCTTGCCCCAGAAAGAATGCGGAGAAACAGATGAAACAAAAGAATCGGAGCGATGGACCACCCATGTTTAGCCACCTCTATCCTTGATCGACTTAGGATTTCGCCACACAACAGCGCACTGTCATCGATAGCGAGAGCCAAATTCTAATAGCAGGCCTAAATTTGGGTAGTCCGAGGGACGGTATCCACCTTACTGTTGAAGGCTAGGACTTTGAAAGAAGTTTCCGAATAAATTCATACACCTTCCAAAAAAAATCGATCAACCCTTCGAAGTAGGTGGGGAGTTGGTAAATGACGAAAAGGACAATCAGCCCCGCAATCAATGTGATCAATGAGACTTTGAACCATTCGATCAAGCGCCTTTCCCACACCGTGGCGGGGCCTCTCGGAGGCTTTCGGTTGGCGATATCCTCGACCATCTTCTCCTTTTCTTTGCGGACCCTTTGGTCCAAAACCGATTGTTCCCAATCTTCATAATTCTGGATCGGCATAAGTCAGACACCTCCTGGACGGGATCGAGTGTTGCTTATGAATAGATACAGAGAAAACCGGGAAAGTATGTCAACTTTTTGTCCAATCTTCCAAAAAAGATTGGACGGTTTACTTGGACTGGCTTTATCGAAATCGGAATTCGTTTATCTTCATATCGGACTGGAATTTCATAGGGGGAGAGATGAACGAAGAAACCACAGAACCGGTAACCAGAGATCCCATCGATTTCTGTCTCCGAACGACCTTGCTGGGGATCCTGATCAACGCCCTCCTCGCAGCCACAAAGGGGATCGCCGGCGTCTTGGGGAATTCCTATGCATTGATCGCGGACGCCATTGAATCGACAACGGACATCTTTAGTTCACTGGTCGTGTACGCCGGGATCAAGATTTCTTCCATCCCTCGTGACTCCAATCACCCCTACGGTCACGGGAAGGCGGAGCCCATCGCCGCGATCCTTGTCTCCATGGGACTCTATACCGCGGCCATCGCCATCACGATACAGAGTTTTCGCGAGATTCTGACTCCTCACCACTCTCCGGAGTCCTTCACATTGGTGGTCCTAGTGTTGGTGGTCTTGGTGAAGGAAACCCTCTACCGATATGTCCATCGGGTGGGTGAAGCGGCGGAAAGCATCGTTGTGCAAACCGACGCTTGGCATCACCGGAGCGACGCCATCACATCGGCCGCCGCCTTTGTCGGAATATCCTTGGCGTTGATTGGAGGCGATGGGTTCGAGAGCGCTGACGATTACGCGGCTCTCTTTGCCTCGGGGATCATCATTTTCAACGCCACCCGACTGATTCGCCCGGCGCTGGCCGAAGTCATGGATAGCGCCCCGACCTCCGGGGTTGAAACGGCGGTTCGGGAGACTGCGCTATCGGTTGAGGGAGTGCGCGGCGTCGACCTGTGCCTGGTCCGAAAAATGGGGTTCGATTTCTATGTCGACCTGCATGTGGTGGTCGATGACGATCTCACTGTCCGTGAGGGCCATTGGCTCGCGCACAAGGTGAAGGACGCTCTCATGGAATCGAACCCGAGAATCAGCGATGTCCTCATCCATGTCGAACCCGTGACCATCGACCCTCGATACGACCCTCCGGAAGGGTTCCGCATCTCGGCGCCTCGTGGAAAAATCGAATAAGGTCCGGCGGACAACGACCGGAGAGGAGCCGACACCAAAAAACCATGCGATATCTCATTCGCGCCCGACTGAAACCCGGCAAGGAACGAGCCCTGAAACAGGCGCTTGAGGACGGTGTTATCGGGCAAGGGTCGGTCGCGGAGGGGGAATACGAACGCGCTTTGTCCAAAGCCCGCATTCTGGATGACGGTCAAATCAAGTGGGTTGAGATCTGTTATTGCTCGGAGCCGCTCGAGGAGGAGCTCCCCTACTGGGAAGAATTCTTCGAAATCGAATCGATCAAGGACGCGCACAACCGACTCAACTGCAAGGACGCCAATGGCAGCGAGCCCTGGTCCTGCGGAGTGTGCGATTGCACCGAGAAGTTGGAGCAATCCCTCGAAAAGCAGGGGACAAGATTCATCGATTTCATTATTAGCCGATAAACGTTAACATCCCTCCCATTCATTGATTCTCTTTGGTGGAGGCGAATGGTGGGAACCGAACTGAAATCCTTCCTCTATCTCTACGGAGTCGGGGGCGCACTCTTTCTGGGCACGTTCATCTTGGCCTACCTGCGTGGATCCTTTGATTTGAAATCGAACGACGATCGGAGGGTCGTCATTTTCCTGCTCGTGGGTTACGCGGCGTACATCGGTTTTCACGCCATCACTCAGTTCATCCTTCCCGGATCGGGAGGGACCCCATGACCGAGGATTTTATCGGGACCCCAATCGACCTGACAGTAATCATTGTCTACTTTCTGGGCATCCTTGCCTTTGGGAGTTATTTCGCGCGCTATACGAAAACGACCACCGATTTCTTCTTCGCGGGGCAACGGTTCGCGTGGTGGTTGGTCGCATTTTCCTTTATCGCCACCACCGTCGGCTCCTACAGCTTCATCAAATACTCCGAGGCCGCTTACACCTATGGCCTCGCCTCCACCCAGTCCTACACCAACGATTGGATGTGGATGCCGCTCCTGGTGCTCGGCTGGATTCCGATTATCTATTACCAGCGCATCCGTTCCATTCCCGAGTATTTCGAGCGTCGATTCGGCACGATCAACCGGGGTTTGTACACCTCGCTCCTCCTCCTTTATATGCTTGGGTATGTTGGCATCAACTTGTACACACTCGGCATAGCAGTCCATGCCCTGATGCCAAGCGTAACTGTCCTGCAGGCCGCCATCGCGGTCGCCTGTTTCACCGCCATCTATGTCACCGCGGGCGGTCAATCTTCGGTCATCATGACCGACCTGGCTCAGGCTTGTCTCCTGCTCGCGGCGGGATTTTTGATTTTCTTTGGAGGCCTTTATCAACTCGGTGGATTCGAGAATTTTTGGACTCATGTTCCCCCCGAGTCCCGTCACTCGCTTGGCGAGTTCAGCGGAAAGAGCAACCTCAGTTTCGTGAAGATCTTCTGGCAGGATGGCATGGCGAACTCGTTCGCATTCTGGTTCGTCAACCAGGGGATGGTCCTCCGTTTTCTCTCAGCGCGAAGCGAACGCGACGCCAAGAAGGCCGTTCTCTTCAATGCCCTCATCCTCATGCCCATTGCATCCTTCGCCGTCTGCAACGCCGGCCTTCTCGGGCGGGCCATGGATGCGGTCGGGATGTTCCCGGATGGAATGGAAGCCTCGGACGCCTTTGTGGTTGTTTCGAACATGGTCACCTTCCCCGGTTTGTTCGGTCTCATCATGGCCGCCCTGGTCGCCGCGCTCATGTCGACCGCCGACACCCTGGTCAATGGCATGTCCGCCATCGCGATCAACGACATCTGGCGTCCCTATCTTCTCCCCAATCGTTCGGATCGATTCTATCTCAACCTCGCCCGTGTCCACTGCATCCTCATCATGGCGATCGGACTTTCGCTGGTTCCATTGTTCGATCAATTCAAAACCATCTACGACGCTCACGGCGCCTTCACCGCCTCGGTCACCCCACCGTTGGTGGTCTCCCTCTTTTTGGCCATCGTGTGGAGACGATTCAATCGGGTCGGCGCGATGTCGGTGTTGGTGCTCGGCACGCTGATGGTCGGTTACTCCTTGTACAACCCGTATGTCATTCAACCCTTCGCTCACGGAGTCATCCCCGATGAAAGCGCGGCTCCTTATAAGATGTTCAAATACATGCGCGCCTGTTATGGCCTCGCGGTCTGCCTCGGTGTCGGGATCCTCGGAAACTGGATCGGCGCCCTTTTTAATCCTTCCCTAAGATTGATTCCGGATGATCATCTCTCGCTCACCTCAAGATTAACCCTCATGGGACTCTACAAGGGGAGCGCTCCGAACACGGAGAAAGGCGAAACGGTTCTATCTTCCCTGGATAAGGATGAAAACCTTCAGGAGGATGAGGTTCAGGTCCCGCATGCGGTCGCTGAACGGATGAAGGCCAAGGTTGGCGACCTCATCTACATCGAGGATGAACGACGATGGCTCGGCGGACTGAAATCGGTGCACGCCAAACTGGCCGGGATCAACGACAGTTCGGAGAAAGTGCAAATCTCCTCCGACCTACTCGATCGGGGCCACTTCGATCTCACCCGTCGCGTCCGAGTGAGCAAAGTGTTCTAAGTCCACACCCTCGTGGCGCCGACTTCGTGTGTTGCTGGAAAGTGGCTCCGCCTCGTTCCTCCCGTCATCGGATTCCGATCCGATGTTCGAAGCCGAGCAATGCGCTGGTTCGAGAATCCCTTCTCGAACCCACTTCCGCACGAATCCTTTCGTGCCGTCGCACCAGCGTGAACGCTGGTGCTCGAAGATCGAAGCCTCCTGCGGAGGCTAAACTATCTGCTAAAATCCCGTGTCTCTAAGCCGCTCTTGGGGTGACTTCCTCTTTCAGTCTCTTTCCCAAATTCATCTCGGCGAGTTCCAGGTCGTAGTGGGATTGCAGGTTCATCCAGGACTGGGGGTCCACCCGAAAGTATTCGCCCAATCGCAGAGCGGTGTCCGCGGTGATCGATCGTTTTCCATGGACGATTTCGTTGATCCGACGAGGCGGCACGCTGATCGCCTTCGCGAGCGCGTATTGGCTCAACTCCATCGGTTTCATGAAATCCTCGAGAAGAATCTCGCCGGGATGAATCGGTTTCGCTTTTCTTTTGGGCATCTCTTCACCTCAATGATAGTCGGTTATCTCGACATCGTAGGCATCGCCACCGGACCAGGAAAAACAAATTCTCCACTGGTCGTTGATTCGAATGCTGTACTGTCCCTTTCGATCGCCTTTCAAGGGTTCGAGTCGATTTCCCGGCGGAACCCGAAGGAATTCAAGTTCCACCGCGGCATGAATCTGGAGAAGTTTCCGACGGGCAACGCGCTGGATGTCGGAGGGAATCCGCCGGCATTCTCCCGTTTCAAACAGACGACTCGTTTCCCTGTTTCCAAAGGATCTGATCATTCCCAGGAATGTTAACGCGAAGCGATAATAATGGCAAGCGTTAATATCGTTGACTGAGAAAACTCTATCGCTTCCCAACACCCACATCGGATGGGAATCCGATGTGAATAGGAACGAGTCAGAGACACGTTCCAGCACCGTACACGATTGTCTCTCACGACATGGGAGCGGCATCCCTGCCGCGAACATCGCTCAGATCAACTCCACCCTCAGCTTTCTGTCGCCGAATTCGCGGATCATATCGAAGTGCCGATCGCGGCAAAGGAGGGGGGTCTTCGATTCGAGCGAGAGAGCCGCGATCAGGACATCGGACTTTGGAACAGTCTTCCCTTTCTCTCTCAAAGCGTGGAAAAGATGGCCCGCTAGGACCCAAGTGTCTGGCCCGAACTCCAGATCCTCGCAGAAAGCGAAGACTTCGGAGATGGTTCCGATCTCTTCCGGTCGGGCCCCCGCGAGAATCTCGAAGATGACTGGACCTGTGATCGCGGCCTCGCGGGAGGTAATCAGATCCTCCAACCGATCCTTTACAAGGGAATCCCCTTTCTTCCGAAAGAACTCGACCCAGACCGAGGTGTCAATCAGAATCATCGTCCCAACCCAATTCGAGTTCCTCGTTGGTCAGTGAGTAATCCACTGCGCCATCTCGGACTTTCTTGAGCGTCATTCGCAACCTGGACTCGCGGAGGTACTCGTCCAGAACATGATTGATGGCTGGCGATTTCTTCTTGATGCCAGTGACTTTGAGAATATCCCGCAGTTTTCGATCATCAACATCGACAGTGATTCTCATCTTTTGACTCCTCAAAACTCATCTTTCATTCTGCCCATAGCCTGCTTCGATAACAAGGTGTGACAGTCGCCTTACTATAGTCGCAACCAGGATCGTTGATTCTCCGGAATCCTGTTCCTCCCTGTCGATCTATCCACCCGCCGTCGGATCGGAATATGATGCGGATAGAAAAGAGGTTCCGGCGCAAATACTCCGTGGAGGTCGATTCATGCCCAACCGTTTATCGCTTTCATTAATCCTGGTCCTGATCCCCACCCTCGTCCCCGCCCTCGCCGTCGAAACAACCTCGCCCTATCTCATCGACACCACCCAAACGCCACGGTCCATCTCTTTCGAAAACCCCACCGGAGGCAAGGGGCAGGGGGGGCAAGCGGCTAGCAATCTCGGGGTGGGCCGAAAGGGCTCGCCCGCCAAAACGCTCGAACCGGGAGAAGTGGTTGAATTGTGCAATGTCGAGGGCCAGGGGATCATTCGTCACATCTGGATCACCACTCGGGACGAGCCGGAGAACCTTCGCGGATTGGTCCTCCGCGCTTATTGGGACAACCAGGAACATCCCTCCATCGAATGCCCGCTCGGCGATTTCCTGGGTTTCTCACACGGGAAAGTGACCTCCTACGATTCCGCGGTTCACTCAATTGGACCCAAGGCCGCGATGAATTTCTGGCTCCCCATGCCCTTCCGCGAACGGGCCCGTCTGACCCTCGCCAATGAGCGTCCCACAAATAGTCGTCTCTATTATCAGATCGATTACACCCTGGAGGAGGAACTCCCCGAAAACGCTGGTTCCCTTCATGCCCTGTTTCGACGAGAGAACCCGACCACACTCAAGCAGGATTTCGAAATCATTCCCAAGAGAACCGGAATGGGCCGCTACATCGGGTGCCTCCTTGGGGTCCGTTATCTGGAAAAGAGTTGGTGGGGTGAAGGTGAAGTCAAAGTCTATCTGGATGGCGACACGGAGTTTCCCACAATTTGTGGAACCGGTTCCGAGGATTATGTCGGGCTCTCCTGGGGCATCCAGGAGGCCACCCAGCGGTATCTGGGCTGCAACCTGAATCGCGAGGGATATGTCTCAATGTACCGCTGGCATCTGCCCGACCCGATCGTTTGGAAAGAGGATATCCGGGTCACCATCCAGCAACTCAGCTGGGCGCCCTACGGTTACGATGAGCGCCAGGACGATTGGAGTGTCGCGACCTTTTGGTACGAACCGGTTCCCAGCGAACCCCTGCCGACTCTCCCATCCTATGAGGAGCGCACCGCCGACCTCCCCCAGTCGAACCCACTCCATGAAAAGATAGGAAAGATCACTCCGATCGAGGCGGCCCATTTGGTGGAGTCTCAACTCCCGCGGTGCGATGTCACTGAGGTCTCGGTCGAGGAGGAACTCGGACTCCCGCTTTACTCCGTTCGGGGTGAGGTGAATGGGGATCGCTTCGAGGCCTATGTGGACGCTGAACGATCCCGAGTCCTGTCGATTGAGCGGGATGGCGAGGAGGTCTACCGCTGGGAGGGCATCCTGGTTTCCGCGCACCGAGGGGCCAACCGATTGGCTCCCGAAAACACCGCTGCCGCGATTCGGAAAGCGGTCGAACTTGGGGCGAATGTGGTCGAGATGGATGTCCGACAGACCCGCGATGGCCATCTGGTCCTCCTTCATGATTCCACCCTCAACCGCACCACCGATGGATCCGGGCCTGTGGCCGACATGACCCTCGAGGAGATTCGCAAATACGATGCGGGAAGTTGGTTCTCCGAGGAGTTCAAGGGCGAGAAGGTTCCGACCTTCGATGAAGCCCTGGAGGCTCTCGGCGACCACGCCAAACCCGATATAGACCTCAAGAACGCCGACCCGGAGAAAGTGGTCGACGCACTCCGAGCCCATGGCTTCAACGAAGGGGTGACCCTTTACTGCAATGACCTCGAGAAACGGCGCGCGATGGTCGAGTTATCCGATGGCGGCGTTTGGCCGCGTCCCAAAACCTCTGAAGGGAAATGGGACCTCCCAGGAATCATTAAGGAATGGGACCCGCCGCTGGTGAATGTCGAGTGGGAGGAGTTCTCCGAGGATTTCATCAAGGAGATCCATCTGGCCGGAATGAAAGCCTTTGTCAATGTGCACAGCCGTCACGACACCGAATACAAGATGATTGCCGCGATGGAAGCCGGCGCGGATTACATCCAATGCGACCAGGTCGATGTGCTGGTGAGGTTGCTTAAGGAACGGGGTTGGCGGGAATAATGAGTTGGACGTTCAGCCGGAAAGCACCGGTGTGAGAGCGTCCTTGGCCTTATCCCGGAATCCTTGGGGGATCGTCCGCTGCAGGAGTTGCACCGCCATCGGGGCCTGACCGGGGAAGAAGTATTGCAACTTCTCCGGATGATTCCGGAAATAACTCGATCGATGTAGTTTGCGGATAAACTCGGGCGAACGGTATTGGGCGAGTAGGAACAGCCGGTTGTAAAATCCGTAGCGTTTTTCATTGAGCGGACGAGAATCCTTGACCGCCTCGTACATGTTAGTCATGTCATAGTTCGGGAAGAAGGACATGTAACTCAGCGTATCGCTTCCGATCCGAACCGGTCTCGGCATATCCAGCAGGAGTTCGAGGGTCGCAATGCAATCCTCCTCCTCCTCCAGTGGGTTGTTCGTGATGATGTCGATCTGGTACTCGATGCCCGCCTCGGTCAGGTTGTTGGCGGCCTCCAGCACCATCTCTCGCGGCGCGCGACGGCCGTACTGATCCTCGAGAACTTTTTCGCTCCCGCTCTGAACCCCCATCCGGACTTCGACGTCCCCCGCATCGGCGAGCAATTTACAGATACTCTTGTCACACTGCTGCGGGTAGACGTAACACCAATAGGGGAGTCCGATCTCTTCCTTGTAGCGCGGAAGGAAAACCTTCAGCCATTCCTTGTGGATCGAAAAGATGTCGTCCCAGAAATGAATCTTGGTGACTTTGTATTCTTCCTTGGCGCGCTTGAGAATCTCCAGCGTGTAGTCCACCGAATGCCGACGGACATATCGTTGCCCCTTGAAAAAATCATGCATGACATTGTGGATACAGAAGGTGCACTTGTAGGGGCATCCTCGCGAGGAAGAAAACAGGAAATCGTCCCAGCAATCGCGGTCGACTCGCGGCCAGACCCCATCGTTGCTGATCTCGTACTTGTTGTCCGGAGTGAAATCGGGAAAGGGCAAGGTGTCCAGATCCTGGATCAGTGGACGGAACTCGTTTTTGTGGACTGTTCCATCGACCCGCGCCCAGATGTTCGGAATCGAGGTGACATCCCCGCCGCTTGTCAGTGCCTCCACGAACTCGACGATCGCGTGGTCTCCCTCACCGCGACAGAGGTAATCCGTGTAATTGATATCCTCTTCCGGGTTGATGGTCGGTTCGATCCCGCCCCAGATCACCGGAGCGCCCACCTCGTCCTTCACCCACTCGGTCACCTGACGCGCCGTGTTGATGAACTTTGAGGTCAGACTGATCCCGACCACATCGACATTTTTCTCTTTAAGAAGCGCGACCAATCCCTTGTGCTCGGGCTCGCTGACCAGACGGGGGTAGCAGTAGACAATCTCTCCGCGCGAACAGAGGCCATAATTGACCTCATCGATGGCGCCTTCATCGGGAAGGTCCTCCCTCATCAGCACCTCGTACTGCTTGAGATAGATGACCGTGACCTCATGCCCCGCCTCTTTCAGGCTGGCGGAGAGATAGCGAAGCCCCAGGGCCACCGTATCGTATAGAGAAATCAGAGCGACTTTCGCCATCGAAGAAAACCTCAATAGTCTCTGCTGCAGTGACCTTAGTATCCCGGCGGGTTCGAAGAATGTCAAGCGAGCAACCGTCACATTTTGAAGCGGTTTTGAAAGGGTTGAATGGGAGGGACTGCCTGGGTTGACCGGGCGCAATTTCCCGGGTTGCGTTAGGAGAGTGACGAATCCTTGCTTGTATCTCCTTGGCTGCAAGAGGCCGACTTTCCTTCTATATAGGTCACCATATCGCCGAAAGTCCAACCGGATTTCAGGAGGGCCCCAAACATCCTGTCAGGTAGTAATTTGATCTTGAGGGTTTCTTCGATGTCAACCAACAATTCGATCTCGCTCAAGTCACCAGCTTCCACCTCCCCAATCACCGCCCAGGGATCGTCTGGATGGAAGTGTAGCGGTTCTCCCCAACAATGGTCGCAGATAAGTTGTTCGATCTTCCGAGCAATCAGCCGCCTATCATCGGTTTCCCACACCTCCGGCGGAACTGATCCCCTCTCGTGGACCTGCCTCTTGACCGACGAACGGTAGCGGTTCCAAGGGAAGCCCACCTCTAGACAGTGATCGTACCAGCGAATATCTCCGATCTCCAAAGGTGACTGGATTGGTTTCATAGGATTGATGAGTTCCTGCCTTGATTTGTTCCAAATTGCCCGGTTTAGTCTATCCTATGTGAGATTTGACCCAAGACCTTCGCCCCTTTACGATTCGGCAATGATCATTTTCAAAGCGGTATTACTGTTTGTCATTGAACTTTTCATCGTGGTTACCACATTTGTAGTTATTGCTGGGGAAGGAATGCCATGGAAATGGGGATCAGAATCGTGGGCATATTTTGAACAATACTTTAGGTTTCTTCTATTACCAATAACATGTGGAATCTACCTAATCACGGCCCTGGTTCTTTTCGTTTGGAGCAAGAGTCAAGATTAGATGGTCATGCATTCCCGCAATAAGACGCTGACGAGGCGTCGACGAGGCTGATAGGATGAGAAATCAGGGTAACATTTTTCTCGTTCGATAACGGCGGAAACCCAATGGCGTTTCCGAGGAATGACCAATCAATGAATCCAATAACGCGGGCGATCAAGTTCAAGAACGGTTCAATTTCAACCCTACTTGTTGCATTCGGGATATCCCTGTTCATAACTATTCCGATTTTTGCAGGTTCGAAACCTGCAAATCATTCACAACGGCAAGAAATTGATCGGCCACATCTTTTTACCGAGAGCGAAACCGTCACCATTGTTCTGCCGGAGTTTCCTGAGGATGCGCGTCCCATCAAATTGAGAAGAATCCAGAAGGGCGATTTTGTGATGGGAGCACCCGAGACTGAGATGGGAAGGCTTGGCGATAGTCCACAACACGAGGTGGAAATTGAGCAAGATTTTTTCATCTCGGAGACGGAAATCACTGCGGCACAGTGGCGCGCCATTATGCGGGGGTTCCCCGACGAATTTGTTTTTAGGGGTAACAACTATCCCATGTGCTCCGTATCCTGGTTTGAGATCGCCTCATCTCAGGGATTCCTTGACGAACTGAACTCACTTGAAATTGGCACCTTTCGCCTTCCGAATGAGGAAGAATGGGAATACGCATGCCGTGCCGGTACAGAAACGGCATTTTCATTCGGCTCCTATGACACGACCCCTGATTGCTCCGCTTGGTCACTTGCCGATAAATATATGGTCTGGTGCGCCAATTCAAAGGATGGTCCGAACCCTGTGGGTTCACTTTTGCCAAACGGTTTTGGGTTATTTGACATGCATGGAAACTTATACGAATGGTGTGAAAACTGGTACGACCATACTTGGCCCCGTCCTAATGTCGGAGGCCAATCCCACTATCCTACACCGCGGCGAAAGGCAGTCCGAGGTGGCTGCTGGAAATTGGACGCGCATTTTTGTCGGTGTGCAAGCGAAATGGGATATTTCCCCACTTTGAGAAGCGAGCTAATAGGATTTCGAATTGTGCTAGATCCAGAACCTCCTGATTGACCATCGCGTGGCAGTGGCGGAGGCTTTTACCTTCGGGGAATTCTGATAACTGACACAAGGTGCAACAAAGCCACCCCCCCTACCCCCGCCTCAAACGCCACTTCCGGCCATCCGGCCAAGCCCACCGTTGCCGCAGCAACTTCTCGATCTTCCGCCAGTCCTTCGTTTCGTCTTTCCGCTCGCCCCAGGTGAACATCTGGTCGAGGGCGAGTTCGAGGGAGCCGAGTTCGTGTTGGAAATCGAGGTTGCCTTCTTCGAACCAGCGGCGATTGTCTTCCGCCAGGACCGGGTTAGCCGCCCATTCTCTCAGGTGTTTGGTCGTCTCACGGTAAGACCAGACAGTTCGCGCGTGCTCCTCGGCCGCCTCGGCGATTTGTGTGAGCCGCCCACGGTTTCGGATGGCTTCGAGGATCGCCTGAACCGCCCCCTTCGAATCGCCGGTCGGCAGTCCGATCGCTTTCCCCTCCCGCGCCAGATCCTCCGAGGGTTGGCTGACCGGTGTGGTCGCCACCACAATCCGCCGCGCCATCCAAGAGAGGAAACGGGACCGGTCGCCGAACCAACTCTCGGGAATATCCAGATCACAGTTGATCCCGATGTCCGCCTCCGACTCGTATTCGACCACCTCGTTCTGCGGAACCCAGCCCACCAGATGCATGCGGTCCTTCGCCGGACTTTCGGAGATCCACTTTTTGAATTTCTCGAAACCCTCGTTGTAATGGTCTCCCCCAATCGCCCCACCCAAACAAATGAAACAACTCTTCGGTTCGGCCTGGAGCACACCTTCAATCGTCTCGAAAAACATCCGCGTATCCTGCCAGGCATTGAAACCGCCTGAGGAAAAAAGTACCGTCTCCTCCTCACCACAATACTTCCCGCGTATCTTCCCGGTCTTCTCGATCCTTTTCGGGCTATTCGGCGGGAGCCCCGTCGGTTTTACCGTCACAAGAGGTTCATTGAGTGTATGAGCGTTGAGCCGTCCCACCATCCCGAGCTCCCCATACACCATGTCCGCCTGACGCTGTGTGACCGCGCTGAAACGGTCCCCGCGCAGAAGCATTTTCTTATAGACCGGAAACACCTCGAACACCGATTGCGGGTCGGCCTTCATCACCTGCAGTTGAAGTTCCGGCATGAACCCGCCTTTGATGTCGTACCAAGTGGGCAATCGATGTTTGAGCAGGGTTGAGGCCCACGCCGCGATCATCGACCCCGCGCTGATCACACAATCCGGATCGAAGGCCGAAAGCGACATCTGAATCTGGCGAGCGATCGCAACCGAGTTGGTGCGAAAAGGCTCTTCGTAATACTGATGCTCCAGGTTGGGGGAGACCTCGTGCGGTTGTTGGAGGTACTCGATCTTGGGGGTTCCGTGCTGGCCGAACTCGAGGGTGATGGCCCGAACCTTGTGCCCATCCTCGAGCAGCGGTTGGATGACCTGCCAGGTCCCCTCGGAAATGGAGTTTTGTGGAATATGCGAGCGGTAGAAAGGGAGCGGCCCGACACCGACAACGAAAATCTTTTTCATCTTCCCCCGGTCATCCCGCGAGCGGTTGAACTTTCTCCCATTTGCCATCTTGGTATTTCCGATAGTAGCAGGAGAGCCGAGTTTCGCCACTCGGTTTCTTGGTGTGGCAAGCCCCCTTGCCCTCGAGACGGACCCGGTAGAGTAGGGAGTTCTGTTCGCAGTTCACTCGAATTTCCACAATCCGGAGCGTGTCCCCCGAGGTCTTTCCCTTCACCCACAGTTCGTTGCGAGAGGTGCTCCAAAACGCCGCGATGCCATGCTCGATCGTGTAATCGAAAGCCTGCTTATTGGCGTACGCCACGATGAGAACCTCCCCCGTGTCGGCGTCCTGGACCGCCACCGGGAGCACATCCTGCTCGCACTGGGCCACTTTCTTCAGCTTGGTGAAATCGAGTTGTATTTCCCCGCCCTCTTCCAGGGCTGTGTGGTCGTTAGTCATCGTGTGTTTCCTTTTTTGAATCATCGAATCCCGTGGAAACAATGGAGAACGCGGAAGACGAAGATCGAAGATTTTCGTATTTTTTCCATCCCTTCCGGGCCTTCCACGGAATTCCATGATTCAAACATCAAAACTCCAATCCCAAAACCTTACCAATCGATCAGCATCGTCCCCCAGGTGAATCCCGCGCCAAAGGCGACCAACAACACCTTGTCGCCCTCCTTGATTCGCCCCTGGCTGGCCGCTTCATGCAGACAGATCGGCACCGAGGCCGCCGAGGTGTTGCCGTACACCTCGATGTTGCTCGCCACCTGCTCTTTTGAAAACCCGAGTCGGTCCTGGACCGCGTCGGTGATCCGCTGATTAGCCTGATGCGGGACGAGAAGGGCGATGTCTTCCGTCTTCAGGTTGTTCACCTCGAGGGCCCGTGTCAGCACCTCCTCCGCCCGACTTACCGCCACCTTATAAACATCGCGCCCCTTGACCACGGCGTACTGAAGACCCTGGTCCACCGTCTCATGGGTCGTCGGAATTTTTGAACCGCCGCCTGGGACATGGATTAATTCCGCCAATCCCCCATCGGCGCCCAACTCGGTGTAGCCGACTCCAGGCCGATCGGACTTCGTGACTAAGGTTGCTCCAGCCCCATCGCCAAACAGGATGCAGGATCCCCGATCCTCCCAATTGATCACTTTGGTCAGGGTTTCCGCCCCGACCACCATGACATTTTCGTAAAGGCCGCCGCGTATGTAGGCGTCGGCGATCGAAAGAGCGTAAACATACCCCGAGCAGGCGGCCGAGATGTCGAAGGCGGCCGCGCGTTTGGCTCCTAACGCTTCCTGGGTTAAACAAGCCGAGGCGGGGAAAGGAAGGTCCGGTGTGATGGTCGCCACGATCAAACACTGAAGATCCATCGGGTCCATCCCGGCCGCCTCCAACGCCTGACGGGAGGCGTTGGTGGCGAAGGTCGAGGTCGCTTCTCCCTCGGTTGAAACCCTTCGTTCGTGAATCCCGGTCCGAGTGAAAATCCATTCGTCGGAGGTCTCCACCCGTTTGGCGATGTCCTCGTTGGTGACAATGTTTTCGGGGACGGACATTCCGGTCGAGACGATTCGAGAAAAGGTCATGCTTTCAGCTCCTCATTCGGTTCCACAATCCCCACTCTTAGGCGTGCGATTCGACAGCCCCATCCCGCGCGTGGACCCTGGACATGGAAAGGCGGAACGATCGATAGGAGGTTGTGTTGCGGGGGGAACCATAGGACGCCGAATGCAAATCGGCAAGGTGAGCGAACGCCTCAACTCACCTCATCCGAGAAGGCGATCCCTTTAAACGTTTTATTGATTCATTTCCCCAACGATGTCGTTGAGAGTCGGGATGATCAATCGCTCCATTCCGAGTTTCACCGCTGGCGGCGAACCTGGCAAACTGAACACCAGGCAGCCTTCGATGATTCCCGCGGAGGCTCGGGTCAACATCGCTTTCGGGCCCAATTCCTTGTAAGCCAGATCGCGGAACAACTCGCCGAACCCCGGAATCTCGCTTTCGTAGAGCTGCCGGAGGATGTCGTAAGTGATGTCTCTCTTTGCGATCCCCGTGCCGCCGGTGATCAGAATGAGATTGCATCCCTCCTCCGCCAACGCCTCGGCGAGACCCTCTCGAATCGTGTTCTCATGGTTCTTAAGGACGCGCCGATAAATCAACTCATGACCCTGTCCATGCAGGAGGTTCTCGATGAAATGCGCGTTCTTGTCATGGTTGCTGCTTAGGGATCCGCTGATGCTCAACACCACACAGCGCGCGATCCCGGTTTCCGTTTCGATTCCTTCGACCACGCTCATTGGTAAGCCCTCCCAATTGCATCGTTATGCCGTGTCACCGGCGTGTTTCGATGTTATATTATACTGGATATGAAACTCTCGTTAAACAAATTTTTTTGGGTTGGCCCTCTTGCCTTTTGGATCTTGATTGGTTGTCTTTCCGGAACACGCGATCTATGGGCGCAAACCTTCGATGCGGGACAAGGATATTTCCTTTCCAGCAGCGTCAATTCGGGCCCCGAGGGAATCGGAATCGGAGACCTTGATGAGGATGGGAACCTGGACCTGGTAACCGCCGACAATGGGTTTCTCAGTTTGTTCCATGGCGATGGCGCCGGGGGTTTTCCTTCAAAAACCGCCCTCGCCACGCGCCCCTCGAATGCAACTGGCACTATCGCCGCCGATGACAATGAATCGGTTCTACTATTCGAGGGCACTGGGGATGGCCATCTCGACCTACTCGCTCCCAACCTTCTTTCGCAATTCACCGCCCTCACCCTCTTTAAAAGCAACCCCGCCGTGGCCGGGCAGTTTCTGACCCCGGCCACCCGCATCACCCAAGGCGTCGGAACGACGCCGGCGGCGGTCGCGCCCCTTCATCTCAATCCCGGCCAGGACAATTTTATCGACCTCGCACTGATCACCAGCAACTCCCCGAAGGTCAGGACCTTTATCGGAGATGGCGCCGGAAAGTTCACACCCGGACTATCCTTCACGCTTTCGACCTCGCCCAGTTCCGCTGGTGAGGGAATCGATTGGGGCGACATGAACGAGGATGGACTGACCGACATCGTGGTGGTGGATCGCCAACGGGCCTGGGTTTTATTGAACAATGGGATGAGCGGACTGGTCCATTCGGGTTCCGCGACATCCTCCCTTGTCGCCGGATTCCACTTGGAGTTCGATGTCGCGCTTGGGGATTTCAATGGGGACCAGCACCTCGACGCCGCGGTGGCCAATGGAGGAATCTTCGGAAACCTCACATCGACCCTTCACTCCGTCGCGGTCTTCCTTGGCGATGGGCAGGGCGGTCTCAGCCAGACCCCGACCTCCATCGATCTGGGCTCCGAGGTGAGCGATGTGGAGGTGGGAGATTTCGACAACGATGGGAATTTGGACATCCTCGCGGCCGTTCCCGATTTTCTCAGCACACAGGGGAAAGCCGCGGTAATCCGAGGCAATGGAGATGGAACATTCGACACTCAGGGGATTGTCGAGTTGCCCGCATTGGGGATCGGGACAGTCTGTGTGGCGACCGCCGATTTGGATAAGGATGGCCGGCTCGATGTGGTTCTGGGAAATGAGGGGTTGATTGCGGGAGGCCCCACGGATATCGCGGGAAATATCACCGTTTACCTTTCGACTTTGCCGGATATCGGGACCGCGACTCCCACTCCGACAGCGACCGCTTCTCCCACTCCGACCCCGACTCGGACACCGATTGAGTCACAAGATCCGGATATCAACCGGGATGGTTTCCGCGATGCGAAGGATCTGGTTATCCTTCTTGAGCAACAGGGGAATCAGTCTCCGAACCCATGATTTCGAGGATGCCCTCGAGTTCGCGTTTAACCAGCGAAATCTCGCGTTGAAGCCCCTCCGGGGTGGTGTCCACCTCGGGCTGCCCTCCGCCGGTGGTGAGTTTCTTTTCGGCCCCTTCGAGCGTGAAGCCCTGCTCATAAAGGAGATCGATGATCTGAAAGATGATTTCGAGATCCGACCGGGAGTACTTTCTTTGATTTCCCCCGACCCGCTTGGGACGAAGTTTGCTGAATTTGGTCTCCCAGTATCGGAGAACATGCGGTTCGACCCCCGTGTACTCGCTGACCTCGCTTATGGAATAGTAGATCTTGTCCGGGATGTCCCCACGCATTCTCACCATGATGTGGCCTCGCTTACAATTCAGGATCGGCTAAATGTTGGGGGATATCTTATTCGAATCTCATTTGAGAACAATGGGTTTAAGGAGAAAACATTCGCATGACATCTGAACCAGAGAAAACGATCCGGATCGGTGTCCTTTCCGACACCCATGGGCATCTCGACAACCGAGTGTTCGAGCGATTCGAGGGAGTCGACGCCATCCTCCACGCGGGCGATGTCGGGCGACGCGAAATCCTCATCGACCTTGGAGCGTGGGCCCCGACCTACGCCATCCTTGGCAATGTCGATCAAGGGGGAGACTGCTGGAACCTGCCTCTTCAGGAGACAGTCAGATTCGGTGGCGTGAGGATCTACATGAACCACGGCCACCTTCAATCCGACCCGAGCCGGCGAATCCAAAGAATCCTGGAAGCCTCTCGCGAAATCGGCCCGGATGTGGTTATTGTCGGACACAGCCACCGCCCCTATTTGGGTGACCATGAGGGGGTGATCTTTCTCAATCCGGGGTCCGCCTCCCGCCCCCGTTTCGGTTTTCCTCCCTCTGTCGCACTTATCACGGTCAAAGAAGGAAATCCGGAGATTGGGATCTTGGATTTGGATGGGAATCGAGTGACCCCGGACAAGCAGATTTGAAAGGGCTCAGGCCTTCTTCCTCTTGGTGATGAACCGATACAGGAGGAATTGGATTGCGACGCCCACCAGAGTGATGGTTAACCATTTCTCCTGGAGGGAATTCCCCTGCACGATAATGGTCGCGCCCGCTACAGCGGTCAGAACAATAAGCAGGTGTTTCTCGAGAAACATCAGAACCACCCCGCCAACAAGGCCCGCCACCACAGGGAACCATTGCGACTCCGGGAAATTTCCCCACCACCCCCCCGAGATCCGTTCGCAAAAGTTGAACGCTTCGTCCATTCGCACCACGGTCACCACCGAGGTCAAAAATCCGACGATGAATAGAAGGAGTCGGAAAATCTTCTGCACCAGGAAATAGCCAATGGCCATTCCGACAATGCCCGCCAAAACGATCATCCATAATTCAGGACGGAAATCAGGGATCGTCAGGGTGAGCAGATCGAGCGCCAACATCGCTCCCGCTCCCCCCAGGCAGAGCCCAAGAATCTTGATCGCCAAATCAATGGCCAACCAACCGGAAACCAGAAGGATAAGCCCAATGCAGAGATTGGGGTCGAGAGTAATCGGGGAATCCAATGACAACTCCTGTGAAAAACTTATTTGTTCGACTGCTTCAAAAGCCGCTGGATTTTTTCCAGATTCCCCGACGCCTGACTATCCCCCGGGGCAAGGCGCATCACTTGACTCCAGGGTTCGACCGCCGCCTCGTATTCCTTCAGGCGAGAAAGGGCGATCGCGAGGTGACGCCACCCCTCCACCCGATCCGGTTCACGATCGACCACCTTTCGTAGGGGGTCGACCGCCTGTCGATCCCTTCCCTCTTGAAGGTGTTCGATGCCGAGTGCGAAATTGGCGCCGACATGCTGTGGATCGAAAAGGATCGTCTTTTCAAGGGACTGATGACAATCCTCGTTCCGCTCCAACCGTTTTTGAATCTTCGCGAGGAGAAACCAGATACCGGCGTGCGAGGGTTCGATCTCCAACCCCTGTTCCGCGGCTTGCAAAGCCTCCTCTAGGCGAGCCGAAGCGAGAAGCGCTTCGGCTCGACACTCCTGAAACGCGGGATCGAACTTCATCTCCTCCCTCAGTTCCTCGAGGATCCCGACCGCCTCGTCGGTTTTGCCGGAATCGAGGAGCAACCGAGCCTCCAGGAACCTCCACTGCGGGTCCGAACGTTCGGATTCGTCGGATTCGTGGAGGAGTTGGAGAGCGAGGTGAAACTGCCCCTGGTCGCGGTAGATCTCGACCAACATCCTTCGATACAAAGGGTGCTCCGGGAAACGTTCCCGCCAATACTCCATCAACTCGGCGGCGCGTCCCAAGTAGCCCTCGTTCCGCAACCGGCCGCATTCGGAAAGGAAGATTCCATCATAGGTCAAACCGAGGGGAGAGGTTTCCAGGGGAGAACCGGCTTTAAGTCTTTCGAGGTTCTCCCTTGCCCCATGATGGTCGGGCATCAGGTCCAAGGCGCGTTGGTACGCCTCCTCCGCCTCCACCAGCCTTCCATTGATTTCCTGAATGTTACCCAGATAAAGGTGTCCCCCCACCCAATTGGGGTTCGCCTCGAGGCAGCTTCGGGCTCTCTTCAAAGCCTTTTTGGGGCCCTCGTGAACAAGAGAAATCGCCACCCAAGTTGAAGCGATATCCTCATCCTCAGGGTCGATCTCATGCAAGGTCTCGAAGAGCGGCGTCGCTTTCTCGACCTCCCCGGCCAGGAACCTGATTTCAGCCGCCTCCTTCAGCGCCTCCCAGTCCTCCGGAAGATTGGCCACACAGGCGTCCACATGCGGAAAAGCGTTCCGATATTGCCCCATACGGCGGAGGCATCTGGCCATTTCGAAATGACCGTCGAGGAAATCCGGATCGCCAGCCAGACTTCTCCGTAGCTCCGAAACCGCCTCTTCCGGTCGGTCCTCTTCGATCAGCCCCAAGGCTGTCTGGTAATGGGAAAGAATGGATGGGGTGTCGATCTCTTCGCCTCCTCAAGGAGTTCAATTTACGCGATTCGAATTCCTAAGTGGAGAGAGTCGATGACTGCTTGTCGATTATTCAATTCATGATAGCCTTATAGTGAGTCGAGAGATCCTTTTCGTGAGATTTTTGAAAAATGCGACTGACAATCAATGGCGCCGAAAAAGAGTTCCAGGGTCTCGACACGGTCGCGGACCTTTTGGGTGAAATGGGGCTCGATCCTCGCAAAGTCGTGGTCGAACTGAACGAGAAGATCGTTCGTCGAACCCAAATCGGGGAAACCCCCTTGTCCGAGGAAGACACGATCGAGATTCTCCGTTTCGTGGGTGGAGGCTGAAATCACTTGACCGATTCAAACCATGAGAAGCCGCGGGTTTTGGTGGTTGATGACGAGGAGGTGATTCGATCGCTGCTCGTCTCCTTCTTTAAGAAGGATGGCCGGTACGAGGTCGACACCGCCGCCGATGGCCAGCTCGGTTTGGCGGCGCTCAACCAAAAGCCTTATTCGGTCGTGATCAGCGACTTGCAGATGCCCAACATGGCGGGCATCCCCTTCATTCGGTCCCTTCGTCGCGCGCATCCCGAACTCCCGGTCATTGTGTTCACCGGCTACGGGGAATTCGATGACGCGATCGAGGCTCTCCGCCTCGGCGCGGTCAACTTTCTCAAAAAGCCGACCGACATCCAAAATGTGATTGCGGCGGTCGAACGCGCCTTGGACATCACCCGCCCCCATGTGGATCGTCAGCAGGTGTTGTCCCGAACGAAGGAATTGACGACCGTGGTGGAGATTCCCGCCAGGTTTTCCGAAAAAAACGCTTGCCTTCAACTTCTCACCGAGCCTCTTGTTCCGATGGGTCTCACCACTCCGGGCGAAGTGAAGAACATCCTCCTTTCTTTGGATGAACTCTTCAACAACGCGATCGCCTACGGCGCCCTTGGCATCGATTCCTCGATCCGGGATGACCCTCAGGGTCATGTCAAGTTTCAGAACCTAGTGGAGCAACGAGAGAAGTTGACGGAAAACCTATCGAAGAGAATTCGAGTCGAGGCGAGTTTCACCCGGGAACAGGTGGATTACACAATCACCGATCCCGGAAATGGGTTCGACTACGAGTCCTTACCCGATCCGACCGACCCGGAGAACCTGATGCGCGAACATGGCAGGGGGCTCCTGCTGGTCCAATGTTTCATGGATTCTATTTCTTTCAACGAAACTGGGAATTCGGTGACCATCACCAAGATGAAGAGCCAGCCGGAGGCCGAGGCGGCGCCCCACTAATCCCGAATCGCGGGGGCCGAGGTGATTTGCTCGAGGATTTGTTCGATGTGGGCGTCGTCTGGAACCAAGCGCATGTACTCGGTCAGATAATCCGCCGCCTTATCCGTCTGGTTCGTTCTCCAATAAAGTTCCCCGAGCGCGCTTAGGCATTGGATCCGATGAGATTTCCCTTCGGGTCCCGTTTCGTTTCGCGCGAGGCTCAACGCCTCTTCATAGTGATAGATGGATTTTTGCGGACTCTTGGTTTCATACAAAATGGCGACGTTGTAGTGAGCGTCCCAGAAATTCGGATCCAGTTCCAATGATTTTTCATAAGCATTGATCGCGGTCCGATCCTTCGCGGGATCGTACTGACTCTGAATCGCGACTCCGTAGTTGTACCAATCTTTGTCGGTCCCTCCGGTGAGATCGAGGAGCTTGCGGTAGGAGGCCTCCGCGCGGCGCCATTCGGTGGCGATCGCCCTGTCCACCTCGGGCGCGGGAATCCCGGTTGCATCCAATTCTTGTTGACGGTTCAACGCGGACTTGCTGTAGGCCTTGCCCAACTCTCGGTAGGCGGGCGACATGTTCGGGAATCGATCCACCGTCTTGATCAAGATCTCGGTGGCTGGGAGATACTTCCCGTCATCGATGAGTTGCCTTGCCTCCGACACCTCGACTGAGGCCAAAGTCTCTTGGTATTGTTGGTTATTGGGCGAGTAACGGAGAGCGAGCAAATACTCCTCTCTAGCCAATGGAAATTGTCCGCTCGATTCGTAGATCTTCCCGAGTTCATAATGCAGTTCGGAACTCTCGGGGAAATCGATCCGCTTGTCGCGGAAACATCGAATGGCGCCCTCCAAGTCTCCCTCCTCATAGTAGCGCCGTTTGCATGATTCGAGGTCGAGCGACTCCACCCGGCGTCCCTTGAATCTGTCGGAGAAAGAACTTCCGGAGAGGTCCAAGACCTCTTTCTCGAAACCCGGGGCGGGCAGCGGTTTTTCCGCGCCAGCGGCCAGACTCGGTTTCGGCGTCGGGTACACGATCGGGTCATCCGATAAGAACCCCGACTCCTTCGGCGGTAAATCGGGATTTCTATCCAGTCCGCCGGAGTAGGCAAGTTCATCCTCGGAGGGGAGAGAAGCTTTGGGGGCGACTGGAATGTAAGTTCCGACTTTGGGGTCCTCGACATCGAGCGAGTCGGCTTGTTTGACCGACGGGAGTCGTCTCTCACCGCCCAAACCCCGGCCCCCTCTAGGTGTAACGGGGCCAGATTTCGGTAGAGAGGCGACCGGTTCAATCACGGGGGCCTCGTCATAGAGTTGCTTCTCGGTCCCTTCGAATCCAAGGTCGTTGTCCAAATCGTAGTCGGGTCTCGCGGGCGGATTCATAGGGGGACCGCTGGCCACCACTTGTGAAACCAGGCCTCTCCCCTGGATCAGGCCACGACCGCCCGGCAAAGGTTTCTTCCCTCCGAAGGCCGAGGCGGTTGGGGCGATCGGCCGACCCTTCATGGCGGTCGTTTCAGGTTCGAACGTCGGCGCCTCGGAGTACACTTCGGATTCCAGACCCGCCCCCGCCCCGCTCCCGGCATCGGCGTTGTATTCCAATTCGAGGTTGTCTTCGCCGACACCGAACAAACTCTGAGCGTCTCGGGCAAGTTCCGAACCCTCACCCGTCTGGCCGCTCCGGGGTCGCTCCCCCGCGTTATCGGGAGTGTATTCACGCATCTCTCGAAACGCGGCTTCTTCATCCATAAAATCGAATTGGTCCCCCGGGCCCCGTTCTCCGGATGGGGCGCGAGCCATGTCGAACGATTCGCCCCTGGAAGATCCGGACTCGCCCTTCGGCGCGAGACGGTCCGCTTCCGCGAGTTCGATTCGAGCGTCCAACTGCTCCATGGCCACCTCGGCCTCCCTCATCCCCGGGTTCTCGACGAGGGCGAGTTCGTACTGTTTGCGTGCTTCGGAATATCGGCCAAGGTCGACCAGCACGCCGCCCAGTTCCTGATGGAGGGAGGGACTGGTGTGGTAGCGCATGGCCTCCTGATACTTGACCACCGCCGACTCGAGGTTTCCGGCGTCACGGAGTTTTCTCGCCTCTTCCTGGGTGTCCAGGGAGAGTTTGACCAAGTCTTTTTGGCTTTCCGGTTTCCTGCTGGAGAAACAGCCAAGGAGGCTGACCAGCGTTAGCGCCGAAAGAAAGGCGAGCAGTAAGGGTTTACGTTTCGATAAAACCAAATTCAAACACCTTCGTCGACCCAAGTTTGGGTCTGATGTTTTACGATAGCCTGAGCGCTCTAAGTTTCGAAATTACAGGCCAGTTACGATCTTCAGATGGAGAGTGTAGGACTCCCGGGAAAACCCGTCAATCCGAAAAGAAATTTCTATCACGCCTCTCCAAACAGGGATTTTAGAACGATTTCCTTGATTTCGGTACAGTGAACTGCATCTTTCGGAGGAAGGATTTCCTTATCGCCAATCAAAACAGGGTGCAACTCGGGATTTTCGATGGCTCGCCCATGCGATCCTTTGAGCAAACTCGGATCGAGGGGGATGACTTCGAGCAAACCCCGGAGCCCCAGCTTCTTCTTGAGGAGATACCCCCCGATCTTCAGCCATGGGACACTAATCTCCGGATCGACATAAAGTTCGAGTGGGTCGTACCCCGGCTTCCGATGGATGTCGACTGTTCGGGCAAAATCGGGAGCGCGTCGGTCATCCAACCAGTAATGATAGTTGAACCATGCCCCCTTCTCCGCCACCAAAACCAAATCGCCCGACCTTTGGTGGTCGATTCCGAGTTCGTTCTGTTCATCTCTGTCTAAACACTGCGCCACTCCCGCAAGCCCACCGAGGACCTCCCGAGCCGCATCGAGATGGTTGAGGGAGTTCACATAAACATGCGCGACCTGATGATCGGCCACCGCGAATGCGCGACTCGCTCCCGCGTCGAGGAGTTCGTGTCCCTCTTCCTCTCGAACATGGATCAAGCCCGCCCGGCGTAGAGCGCGATTCACTTCGATCGGGCGGTTCACCGACTCGATGCCATACTCGCTCAGGATGAGGATTCGAACCCCGCGATTCCGGTAGAAGTCGATCAATTTCCCGACCACTTCATCGATCTCGGCCACCGCATTGGGAATCTCCGGATGATCCGGCCCCAGCTTTTGAAGGCCGTAATCGAGATGCGGGAGATAGATGAGAGTCAGCGTTGGGTTCTTCCACTCATGGACCTTCATCGAAGCCTCGGCGATCCATTTCGACGACTCGATCGAGGCGGCGGGACCCCAGAATTTGAAGAGAGGAAAGGTTCCCAACTCCGCTTGAAGGCGATCGCGGAATTCCGAGGGGTGCGAATAACAATCCGGAAGTTTTCGCCCATCGGCTTTATAGATGGGGCGGGGAGTCACCGATAAATCCGCGCTCGAATACATGTTGTACCACCAGAACATCTTCGAGCAGGTGACACTGGAGTCCCGGTTTCGCGCGGCTTCCCAAACCTTTTCGCCTTTCACCAAATGGTTGGATTGTTTCCAGAATTGAATCTCGGCCATCTCACGGTTGTACCAACCGTTTCCGACTATCCCATGTTCACGTGGATGGAGGCCGGTCACCATGCTTGACTGCACGGAACAGGTGACCGCCGGAAGAACGGGCTCGATTCTCCGTAGGTTTCCCTCACCGATGAATTGGTTCAGATTGGGAGTTCGCTCACCAAGGAGCGAGGAAGAAAGTCCGACCACATCGATCACCACAGTCGCCCGCGGCATACGTCAGGTCCCCAGGATTTTTCGGTGTCCGAAGTGGGTCAAAACAAAGCACGCAACCGCCAACCCGAACAGAATCGGCTGATCCATCAAGGACAGGAAGAAGGCGTCGAGCAAACACATCCCGGACAACCAGGTGAGCACCGCCTCCTTGGTCATCGGGGGAACTCGCCACACAAATCGCACCGCCCGCAACATCCACGCGATTCCAACCACGAACGCGATCAATATTAGTATCGAATTGAGGTAAGAGGGTAAGATCAACGGCGGAATGAAAAGGAGCGGCATGACCCACGCGAGCCCGCGTTGTCTCCCCAAGTGTTTCTGGTTTTCGCTTCTCGCGATGATGGTGATCATGGAGGTGTAGATGAAGATCGTGACGCCGAAACCGATCACGAACCACCAGACTGGCGGCCACATCACGGTCGATGCCGCGACCGCGTAGACCGTGGCTCGGCAGGCGCCCATCAAAACAAAGGATCCCGAAACTTGCTTATGGATTGCGTTGTAGCAGGTGATCAACCCCAAGAGCAGGAGACCCAGATAGAGAGTCGGCCCCCCAAACCAGCCCAGGATCATCAGGCCCGCGATGAGGCACAGCACCATAAAGACGATGGCCGAGGAGCGACTGATTCTTCCCGATGGAATTGGCCGCTCGGGGCGCTCTCTCCGATCGACGCCTTCATCGAAGACATCGTTCATCGCCATCCCGCCGGTGTAGAGCAGCGCGACCGCGAGTGTCACCAAAAGGGTCCGATTCCAATCCAGAGTCTCACCCACCGTGTCAATCGAACAACCGACCATCACATTGGTCAGGCAGGTCGGCATGTTGGAAATCCGACCCAACTCAGCGAAGGCTTTCAGTTTGGAGGGGGTTGCATTCACGGTTGGAAATTCTCTTTCACCCAGGTCATTTCTCGCGCGATCCCTTCCGCGAGTTCCTCGGTTCGAAGGTTTTCCGGCAGGACGCCCCACGCGTAGGTTTCAACCTCATAGTGATGGACGTCCCCTTTTTTTAATAGATCTTTCATCCCTTCAATGACCATGGGTTGGGTTGTCCCGATGGCTCCAGTCTCCTCGAGGAAGAGAGGGACATGGAAGTGCACTCGGACTTCTCCCCCATGCACCGGATTGATTTCTTCAAGAGCCTCGGGCAGGTCTTCATAGAATGTCCACCCGCCATCCGAACATCTCGCAACAGTCTGATGGAGATATCGATCCTCCTGGAAAAAGCCGAGTTGTTCCAGCGCCACTTCCCGTTTAGGAGCGGCCATACGTTCGAGATCGATTCGAATGGCCGAGGATATTTGAACCTTGCCGATCCGAACACCGAGCGAAGAGTAGGCCTCGAACGCCTCCCCCTGATCCTCGAACATGACCGCCGAATGGCAGATGTCATGACAGACCCGGAGGTGTCTGAGCACCGATTTTTCGTCCCCTTCCGCGAGCAATCTCTCCTTGAAGAAAGCGGTGACATCCTCATGTCGATCGAGATAACAACCGGGCTCCGGCTCGAGGTTCAGGTGGATGAGTTTGCCGGTCTCGTCCTCCAGCCGCCGCAAATGATCCGCGACCGATAACAGATTGGCGGTCGCTTTTTCGAGGTTCACCTCGGTTTGCTCTCCCTTTCCCCAACCTAACGGCAGGGTCGAAATGCTCCCCTCCTGGCCGTCCTCCATGAGACCCGAGAGGATCTCGATCAAGTCGAAGGTGTAGTCCAGCCTCGCGGTCTCTCCCCAATTCGGTTGATAAACTCTTTTCTTCACCTTCGGCTGGTGAAAATCTCCATGCGGGAATCCGTTAAAGGTGAAGGCATTCAGGCCGTTTCGATCGAGCCAGGCTTTGAGGTGATCGATCCCGACTCGGTCGATGACATCCCGCGCACTCCGGGCGGATAGCCACAATCCGATTCCCATCGGAGCGTCGGGAGAGATCGCTTGCTTCACCCGGAGAGCGTGCTTCTCAAGATTCTGCCGGGTTTCGCCCCAATTCGCCCCGGCGTGGACATTGGTGCAATACCCCAAGGTGGTTCCAGGGCCTAAGAGGTTATCCATCGACTTTGAATTTCGAGCACTGGCTCAGGAAGGTTTTGGGGTTTTTGAACGAGACCTTCTCGATCTCCGCCTGCGTGTGTCCCCGTCTCGCCATTTCATTGCAGGCTTTCGGAACCGAGAGAGGGTCGCTGGGTCCCCAATCCCCGGCCGAGTTCATCCAAAGACGTTCGTTGCCATACATTTCGAGAATGTCGACCGCTCGTTGAGGGGTGCACTTGGTGTCCGGGTAGAGTGTCATGCCCGCCCAGAACCCCTGGTCCAGAACAATCTCCACCGTGTGCTCCTCGACATGGTCGATCAACACACGGCCCGGATCGATGTTTCCGTTTCGCTTGATCGCATCCATGATCAATTTGGTTCCCTTGAGTTTGTCCTCGAGATGCGGCGTGTGGACCAGGATGAGTTCATTGTACTCGGAGGCGAGGGCGATCTGTTCCTCGAGAATGGTCAACTCGTTCTTGCTGTTCTTGTTCAATCCGATTTCGCCGATGCCGAGCACATTGGGTCGCTCGAGAAAAAGCGGGATGAGCGAGATCACTTCTCTCGCCAGACTCAGGTCCTCCGCCTCTTTCGGGTTGATGCACAACCAGCAATAGTGCTGAATCCCGTACCCGGCCGCTCGACCCGGCTCCACCACGGTGAGTTGGCGAAAGTAATCGTAAAAACCCTCCGAGGACCGACGGTCGAATCCCGCCCAAAAGGCTGGTTCGGTCAGCGCGACACAACCGGCCTGAGCCATGCGCTGGTAGTCGTCGATGGTCCGCGATACCATGTGAATATGGGGATCGATGTACTTCATGAGTCGCCCCCCGGATAGGTCCCAAAGGCGCCCTTCAATCCGGCAGCCGATTCCAAGGGCTCCATTGACGGATCGCTGAAAAGTTCCAGCACCCGTCGTGCACGCCCTGGTTCGTTTTCGGAGAGGATCTTCAGCGCCTCTCGGAGGGACCGAATTCGAAAATCCTCCTCGCTCGCCGTTTCGTCTCCTGGCCGGGCTCGGTCAAGCCGGTCCAGAAAGGCGGCGATATCCAGGAGTTTCGCGCGGTGTTCCAGGTAATAGAGTTCGACAACCCGTTCGCGGGTGATGGGACAAGACATCGTTCCTCGCTCCTCATTGGGCGTTTAGCCGATGGCGGATGCAGTTTTGGAGAATGTTAGACAATTCGGGCGGAAGGGTCCATTGCGGCAATCGGACCCTCAGGCTAACGGTCCCAACTAAACCCGCACAGCCGTCCCGCTCGCGGTGACCATCAACATGCTGCCTCCCTGCCCCACCACTTCGTAGTCGAGATCGATGCCGATGATGGCGTTCGCTCCCAACTGCCTGGCCTGCTCCTGCATCTCCTCGAATGCGATCTCTCTCGCTTTGTGAAGCTCTTTTTCATAGGCGGCGGATCGGCCGCCGACAATATCGCGGATGCCAGCGAAGAAATCCCGGAAAATGTTCGCTCCCACTATTGCCTCGCCGGTCACCACTCCATAGTAGTCCTGAACCGGATTTCCCTCGATGATCGCCGTCGTCGTCATCAACATTTTCACCGCCTCCTCAAAAAAGTGGAATTGGGACCTATGGTAGCCAAAGCCTGTCAACCTGACGAGAGAGAAAAAGGAAGAAAAACGAAATAGTCTCGAAAGAGGTTGTTGCTTGAATGTTCATGAGATCAAATGATACGGTTCCGGGTTATCGCCCTCTTGGCTTCGGCGACCTTTTGGGGAGACTGCACGAGCCATTTCGAGTATTTTGCGGTGTCGTAGCTGATTAGGAAAAGGAAACGATGGTCAAATCGCGTCATACCCGCGAAGGCGGGTATCCAGGGCCCGGGGCGCCGCCTCTGGATTCCTGCCTTCGCAGGAATGACTCCAATCGGACTTACCGGATATTCCGAATCGTTTCTTTAGGAGCGCGGATGATTTTCAATGATGTATGGTCATGGGAGGCGGAGTGGATGAAATCTTTCCAAAGATTCGGGTTGGTGATTCTGATCGGGGTCGGGTGTCTGACCTCAGTGGATGCGTCCGATAATTGGCCGGACTGGCGCGGGCCGACCGAGGATGGGCATAGCGACGCCACTGGACTTCCGCTGAACTGGTCCGAAACCGAAAACATCGCCTGGAAAATCCCGATCCATGACGAGGGGCATTCGACCCCCGTGGTCTGGGGCGATCAGATTTGGCTCACCACCGCCACCAAAGACGGTAAGACTTTGTACGCTGTGTGCATCGATTTGAACTCCGGCGAAATCGTCCATGACATCGAGGTTTTTCATCCGGAGAATCCCCAAGGGATCAACTCCAACAACACCTATGCAACCCCCTCGGCTGTCATCGAGGTGGGGCGTGTGTATGTTCATTACGGGGCCCATGGAACCGCCTGTCTCGACACGAATACGGGGGAGGTTCTCTGGCGACGGACCGATTTGAATTGTGAGCACATGCAGGGACCGGCTTCCTCCCCAGTGCTTTACAAGGATTTGCTCATCCTGACACTCGAGGGAACTAACGTTCAATACATTGTCGCGGTGAACAAGAACACCGGCGAGGAGGTTTGGCGATACGATCGTCCCCAAGACATCTATGAAAAAATTGAACAGGGAGTCTATCGAAAGTCTTACCAGACCCCGGTGATTGTCGACATCGACGGACAAACTCAAATGATCAGCAATGGCGCCTTGATGGTGACCGGCCATATCCCGGAGACCGGAGAGGTCCTGTGGCAAGTTCTCTACGGTCAAGACAGCACCATCTCCCGAATCGTCCATGGCGATGGCCTCCTCTTCGTCAACTGCGGCGGTGCGCCGAATCGAACCCAGCTTTGGGCGATTCGCGAGGGCGGGTCTGGGGATGTGACCGATACCCATGTGGTCTGGAAGATGACCGATGACGCTCCCCATCAGAGTTCCCCAGTGCTTGTCGACGATCTCCTCTACTTGATGAGCGATCGGGGAGAACTGATCTGCAAGGAGCCGGTCAGCGGAGAAGACGTGTGGACCGAGCGACTTAAGAACGATTTTGGCGCCTCGCTGCTCTATGCCGATGGCCGGATTTACATCACCAGTAAGAAGGGCATGACCACGGTCATCGAACCTGGAAGAACCTTTAACAAATTGGCCGAGAACGAACTCGATGGAGAGATTTGGGCCTCCCCCGCCGTGGCGGGAAACTCATTGCTGCTCCGGAGCAAGACTCATTTGTATCGGATCAGAAATGAGTAGATGTGGTGGAGGAAGGGGGAGAATGAGATCCATTCCGTTTCTGCCAATTCTTCCCATGCGTTGCCACCCACTTCATCCAAATTCCAAAATCGATCTCCCTAACCGATCTATTATTTACAAACGTCACAACATCCGGTAAGATTCTTGTGTCTCTCTTCTTTAAGAAAGGTAGGCATGGGCAGATGGACCGGCGGCCATCCCCGTTTTTGTCAGCGGCGCGCGGATCGAGAGGGGTTCTTCTTGTCTCGACGGTTCTGCTGGCGATCGGACCGGCGGTTTGGGCGGCGGGGGCTCCTCCCATCTTCTTCACCCACAGAGCCGACCCGAACCTCGGCAACGGCATCGGCTATGTCGATTCCACGCCGACACGGCAAAATTTCCTCCGAACCGACCAAGAGCCTGTCGGCCTATCTTTCGACTCCATGGGAAACCTCTTCTACACACTGGATCTCGATGGATCGTATCAACTCATGAAACGGACCTTCGATGGTCAAATCATCAATCTCGGTGTCATCCACAGTCAAATTTCGGGGAGAATCGGATGGTCATTCGATATTGCGGTTGGGCCGCGGGGCGACATTTACTTCACCCACCGATTGGACACCCGACTCGGCAGCGGAATCAGCAAGGTGGATTCCGAAGGAAAGATCGTGCCGGTGGTTGAGAACATTTCCGATCCGGTCGGTCTCGCGTTCGACAGCCAAGGCAATCTCTTTTTCACAAAAGAGGTGGATTACCGTTATAGACTGATGCGGCTTTCCCCAGGGGGAACGTTAAACGATCTCGGTGTCATTCATGTTCAAGAGTATGGTCGAGCTGGTTGGTCGTTCGATTTGGCGGTCAACGATCATGACGAGATCTTTTTCACCCATCGTCGGGACACTCGATTTGGGAGTGGCATCAGCAAAGTCGATGCTGACGGCAATATTGTAACCGTGCTCGAGGGGATCGATGAACCGCAGGGTCTCGCCTTTGACTCGGAGGGAAACCTCTACTTCAGCGAGGAGAAAAATCAAAGTTTTCGACTGAAACAATTCACACCGGATGGAGTCCTAACCGATCTCGGACTTCTGGAAAGCCAAGCAGGTGGGCGCGCGGCTTGGTCCTTCGACCTCGCCACAACCGACGCCGAGATTGTTTTCCCCATTCCGACTCCCACCGCCACCCACGCGCCCACACAAACTCCCACTCCAACACCAACTCGGGAAGGACCCTGCGACTCGGGGTATTATGTCCTCGATGTCTACGGCGGACGCCACCGTGTGGGGAATCCCTATCGAATCACCGGGTCGCTCTATTTCGGAACCGATTTCGCCCGGGATCTGGAGAGAGCCAAGGTGTCCAATGGAGACGCGACCGCCGAGGATCTGGTGGTCCTGGACGCGGCTGGAACCGGTCACTTCGTTCAATACCCGGAAGCGGCGATCGACCAGATGTTTTATTTCGGCGATTCCATGCAGGAGTTCCCCCAAGGGCGGGCGACCGATCTTGTGATGACTGCGGACAGTCGGGGGCTGTGGGTGCTGACCGATTACGGCGGGGTTTTTCGCGCGGGATCCGCGCTCAATGGAGGACCCGTTCAGGTTCCCAACACCGGGGTTTTCGGAATGGGGTTGGATGTCCCGATCGGTCCGGAGATCCGAGCCTCGGGGCTCAAAGCAACCGATGGCGCCACGCTCCGGGCGGTCTCCTTAGTGGTGATCGATGAGGACCGCGACAACCTCGCCGATGGCTACATCATTCTCGATAGCATGGGCGGAAGGATTCAGATCGACGATCGAGGGGTGGAGATCCCACCCGGCTACGCCTCCGGCGCCGATGCGAACTCGCCTCAAAGACTCTTGGATCCCGGCGCCTATGTCTGGCCTTATTTTCAAGGGCTCGACATCGCGCGAGATCTGGAACTGCATCCCTCCCAACAAGGCGCGATCGTCCTGGATGGTTGGGGCGGCATCCACCCGATCCCGGTGAACGATCCCGCCAACCCGGTCCACTTCGCGGCTCAAGATGGATTTGGAGAGGTCCCCTCGGGCGCCGCAATGACCGGAATGCCTTACATCACCTCTGGCTTCTCTCCGCCACTCTCGAATAAGGAGGCTGTGGATGACGCCGATTCGATCTTCACCGATCTAGAGTTCTCGGTGGGGTGCGGTCGGGGTCTCTACACCCTCGACAAATTCGGCGGAGTGTTCGCTTATGGCGACGCCCGAAAAGCCCCCGAAAGCCCCACTTCCCCATTCACCGGCTCCCCCTACTTCTATCCGAATCAGTGGGCAAGATCGATCGAGATTTATGGGGATGAGGAGACCTCATTCGATGGGGGAATCACTACCGGTTTCCTCAGCAGAAACGAGTGATGAACCTTGCCAGTCCGTGTGCAGGTACCCTGAGAAGACCGAATGAATAGATTATTCTTTGTTAAAATCCTCTCCGGCGGACAAACCGGCGCGGACCGGGCCGCACTCGATTTCGCGATCGAGCATGGCATCCCGCATGGAGGTTGGTGCCCGAAGGGGAGGATCGCGGAGGATGGGGAGATCGATGAGCGATATGACCTGAAGGAAACTCCTTCCACTGACTACGATCAGCGTACCGAATGGAATGTCCGCGATTCGGATGGGACCGTGATCTTTTCCATCGGAAAGCATCTGACCGGGGGTTCGCTCTTCACCAAGCAGGTGGCGGAGAACCTCGGCAAACCCTGCCTGCACCTTCCGCATCAGGAAGGCATCGACCAAGCCGTTCAACGACTCGGCGAGTTTATCAAGCGGAACGAGATCGGGGTGTTGAATGTGGCGGGCCCAAGAGCCTCGGGGGAGCCGGAGGTGGGGGAGTTTGTGAGGGTTGTGTTGGGGAGGGTGTTATCCCGCTCCAAGTGACGGTTGAATCTGTAGGGGTTCTGAAAGACTATCATGCGGGAAAGGATCGTGGGAAAGGAAATCAATCTATGAAAACCGTTGACCTTGCGAATGAACAATTCTCCAGAGTCGAGGACCTGCTCGCACAGGCCGTGTCGGAGTCCATCCTGGTTAGGAACGCTTCGGGCGAATCTTTTGTCATCAGCCACGCCGATGATTTGGAAACCGAGGTTGAACTCCTGCGTCGAAACCATGATTTCCTATCCCTATTGGATGAAATGAAAGCCGATCGCAGCCGGATTTCCATTTCCGACATTGAACGTGAACTCCGATAACCCGAATGGCGATACTTAGTTTTCGTTCCATTCTTATGTAACTCTCCCCGAAAATTAACCGAAAATTTTTGTAATTATTTCGTCTCCTTGTGGTAGCCTAACCCCACCTGGTCACAAAAGGGGGCTTTACATCATGAATTCTCTGAATTGTGACAGGCTCCGCCTGTCTCGTGGCTTCACCCTGATTGAACTTCTCATTGTCATCGCCATCATCCTCATCCTCATCGCCATCGCGCTTCCCAACTTTCTCGAGGCTCAGGTTCGCGCCAAAGTGACCCGAGTCTGGGCGGACCTGCGCACAATCTCAATCGCGATGGAGAGTTATCGCCTGGATTTTGGCAACTACCCGACCGATTCCGAGGACGACTTAAGAGGTCTTCGAACCGGGCTTCTACAACTTACGACGCCGCTCCAATATATTGCAGTGGTTCCATTCGATGTGTTCTCGGGAGACGTGACTCAATCCATTAATGGGTCGGCTCCTCATTTTGAGATGGGCTCGACCGGACTGCCTCCCTCCTTTTACGCTCAAGGGAGAAAAGAGCCCGGAAATATCCACGCCTTTGCTCTCTATAGCCATGGTCCGGACACCTATGATTGGTTTGAACATGAGGAAAACTGGCCCTTCAACGGTCCCGCTAATCCTTGCCCAACTCCGACGAGTCTGAGTATGGGAACCACCTCCTACTCGCCCACCAATGGCACCAAATCCATCGGGAACATGCATGAGTTCGGCGGAAGCTGGCGCGCCGGAAATTGGTGTCTGGATGGGATCCTGATCCGAGGGGATGGCTGGGATTTGTTTCCGATCCAATCCTGATGACCGATTAGAACGAATCGCGATCGCTTCCACTTCCTGAGGTGTGGTGGAATAGGTGCGCTTTCCTAAGCCCCCATTGACCTCTCTCACAGTTGCCTCCATCGTAGGTTGTTCAATTTTAATCTGGAGGAACCCCTGTGAACTGTCGTCTTCTTGCTGTCCTCGCGATAAGTCTCGCCTTGGCGACCTTCGCGCCAAGCCTTTCCGCGAATGAGGATGCCCCCATCCAAATCTCCACCTTCTGGTGTGATATCACCCCGCCGCTGGGTCACCCGCTGTGCGGAGGATGGATCATGCCGGTGGTCGGTTTCGACGATCCCGAATACGCTAAGGGGGTGGTGCTCAAGCAGGGGGACCTCGAGGTTGTCCTTTGCTCGCTCGATTGGTGCCAGCTGAGGAATCGCTCTTACGACTACTTCCGGGAGACAATCGGCAAGGCGCTGGATATCCCCCCCTCCAATGTCGCGGTTCAATGCGTCCACCAGCACAACGCTCCCATTGTCGATCTCGGAGTCGAATCGATCATCCCCGAGGATGAGGAGGCGCTGATCCACGCCGATTACGATTTCATCCGCGAGTGCGCCCACAAGATCGCCGACGCCGCCAAAGATTCGAGAGAACACTTTCATACGGTCACCCACATCGGGACCTCGAAAGGGAAAGTCGAGAAGGTCGCCTCGACCCGCCGACTGTTGCAACCGGATGGTTCGATTATTGTTCGGTACAGTTCCGCGAAGGAACCCGAGATCCGCGCCATGCCCGAGGGAAGGATTGACCCCTGGCTGAGAACCGTCTCCTTTTACCAAGATGACAAACCCCTCGCTCGCCTCCATTACTACGCGACCCACCCGCAATCCTACTATGGCGATGGCCGCACCACCTATGAGTTCCCCGGCATCGCTCGCGAACGGCTTCAGGAGGAAAGCGGAGTCTTTCAAATCTATTTCACCGGGTGCGCCGGAGATGTGGCCGCCGGAAAGTACAACGATGGAACCCCGGAAGCACGGGTTCGTTTGACCGATGAGATCTACAAAGGTCTGGTCCGGTCGGTCTCCGCCACCGAAATCGAGCCAGTCGGGGACATGGCCTGGGACACCTACGATCTCCATCTGCCGGGTCGCACAGGAGAGGAATACACATTAGACCATCTCAAAGCCTCGGCCGATAATGAGGAAGGGCCCAAGACAGACCGTCTGAAATCGGCCCTCGGAATCACCTGGTTCGAAAGGGTTCAAAATGGCGAACCGATTGAGATCAACTGCCTCTCTCTCGGCGATGTTCGAATTCTCCACCTACCCGGCGAGCCGATGGTCGAGTTCCAGTTCGAGGCTCAAAAACTCGGCGGCGATAACCTCTTTGTCGCGGTGGCGGGATATGGCGATTGCGGGATGGGGTATATCTGCACCGAGAAATCTTATGAGGAGGGGGGGTACGAACCCTCCGCCTCGCTCCTCGACCCCTCCGCCGAATCGGTGATGAAGGAGGGGATCGCGAAATTGTTGGAAGAGGCGGCAAAAGACTAGCGATTCAATCGTTATTTCAGAATGGAGGGGTCAACTTGAACCACCCCAACCTTGATCGTCGAACCGAGCCCTGTACCATAAAAGGGTGAATTGAAGTTCGGGCGCTCGCCCCAACGTACGTCGAATGAGATCGAGTCGCCGCGCTACCCTCTTCCTTTTCGTCTTTGTCCCCCTCTTGCAGGGGTGCAACTCTTATTTTTATTGGCCGGAAGCGCGCCCCCCCATCCCGGAAGCCGGCGCCGGGAGCGGTCTCCAAATCCATCACTTTGTCTCCAAGGACGACACCATTCTCGAGGGTTGGTTTGTCCCCGCGAAAACTCTCGATGCCAAGGGGCTGATTGTTTATTGCCATGGGACCGACACGAACATCGGCGAGTACTACGACGCGGTCGAATTTCTCCCCTACCATGGGTTCGACCTCTTCATGTTCGACTATCGGGGATATGGCTCCTCGGAGGGATCCCCCTCGCGGGAAGGGACGGTGATGGACACCCACGCCGCAATTGACTACGCCAAATCCCTCCCCCAGATCGGGAGCAACGAACCGGTGGCGCTGTATGGCTATTCCCTTGGGTCGGGCATCGCGATTGTGGTGACCGCCGAAAGACCCGACATATCCGGGGTGGTCGCCGAATCCGGATTCACCACCTACCGTGACATCGCCCGCAAAGTGACCGGGGACCGATGGCTGACCTGGGCGCTTCAGATCTTCTCGCCGATTTTCGTTCCTCGTGGCAAGGACGCCATCGACTATGTCGACAAGATCTCGCCCCGGCCCATCTTCATTGTCCATGGCGATTGCGATGAATTGGTCCCCTGCTGGATGGCCGATGAACTCTACGCCAAAGCCAAAGAGCCGAAGAAACTTTGGAAGATCCGAGGCGCGGGGCATTACAGCCCCCCCGACAAACGCCACCCGGCATACGAAAGAAGAATCGCCGGATACTTCGATTACATCTTCGACACCGCGAATGGACTCAAACCGGAAGTGGATCCCGATTGTCTCCCAGGTGGAAAAACTTACGATTGACCGAAAGCCCACCCTCTCTCCCTCGCCGCTACCTGCGGAGGGATCATTCGTTCCCCCTCGCCACCAAGTGGAGAGGGGGCCAGGGGGAGAGGTTTCAACGGAAAGGAGAAGTTCCAAGCGCAAATATGGCTGTCGAAATCAATGTCACCTACGAAGGCTCGCTCCGCTGCGAAGCCACCCACGCCCCCTCGGGGAACCGTTTTCTGACCGACGCGCCAGTGGACAACCAGGGCAAAGGGGAATCTTTCTCCCCCACCGACCTGGTCGCCACCGGTCTAGCGACTTGTGTCCTCACCACCATCGCCCTTGTGGCGGGAAGGAGAGGAGTCGACCTGGGAAAGATGAGCGCACGGGTCCTCAAAGAGATGCATCCCGATCCCCCGCGCCGGATCGGAAAACTCCTCCTTACTGTCACCATGCCCCCCGGCATCCCGGAGGAGGACCGCAAAGTCTATGACCGAACGGCTCACACCTGCCCCGTTCACCGGAGTCTGCACCCGGATATCGAGGCGCCGATCGAGTTCGTGTATCCGGATTGAGTTTGGAAATCCAAGTGTGGGTGAAGGCCGCTGAGCGTCTGATCTACTGATCCCGTTCCCAGTGCTCCCTTTTCGAGAGGCCCCTTAAGACTCTACAATACCCCCGTTATGACCATTGATCGACGCAAGTTTCTAACCCGATGCGGCGCCTATGGAGTAGGAGCCTGGGCAGCCGCGCGAGGGGGACTATCTTTCTCGCAGGGCAATGAGTCTGTCAGGAATTTTCACGCCTCCATTTCCATCGACGCTTTCAAGAACGATCCAGGTCTGCCCAAAATTGTCCGTGAGGCCGGAATCACCGATGTGTGGGTCGCCTGTTTCCTGCAGGGCCAGTGGCATCATTCGATCGAGGAGACCACCGAATGGAGGGACCGTCTCGAGTCGGAGGGGCTGGCTGTTCACAACATCACCGTCCCTTTCGGGCACCCCTCATTCACCGAAAAGGTCCCCGACTACATGCCGGGTGTGGCGGCTAACAAATGGAAACCCGGGATTCGTCCCGATGGTCGAAAGCATTATGGAGTGGCGCTCCATGAAGGAATCACCGAGGCCAATGTCGAGACGGTGGAACGAATCAAAACCACCAACCCGGGGACGATTTTTCTCGATGACGATTTCCGATTGGCGCCCTCGCCCGCCGATATCGGGGGGTGTTTCTGTGAGGAGCACAAACAGCGGTTCCTCAAAAAGCACGGGTTATCGGAGAAGGACTGGGCGAGCCTTCTGACCGCTGTCCAGGAGCGCGATTTCAACGACCTGCTGAGGGCCTGGGTGGGAGACATCTGCGACGATCTGACCGCCTGCTTCCGAGCCCAGCAACAGGCCGCGTCTCCCGAGGCGGAACTCGGGATCATGGTCATGTACCTGGGATCGGAGAAGGCCGGGATTCGGTTGGAGGATTACCGAGACGTTCCATTCCGGGTCGGGGAACTCATGTTCAACGACAAATCCTTTGCTCCGGTCAAAGGCAAGACGAACGAGTTGTTCAGTTCTCTTTTCCATCGTCGGTTTGTCGAGCCGATCAGAGCCTATAGCGAAACGACCGCCTGGCCTCCGGACGGTCTCTCCGCTGAGAACATGGCGGCCAAATTGGTCATCTCCACTCTTTCGGATGTTCGAAGCACGATGTTCATGAGCGGCAACACGCCTTTCCCTCGCACCCACTGGGAAGTGCTGGCCCCCGCCATGCGGAAGAACCGAGAGGTCCATCAGGCCCTGGCGGGACACAAGCCCCGAGGCCCCTTCAAACATTTCTGGGGAGAGGCGAGCCGTTGGGCGGGGGATGCCAATCCTTACAGTCTCTTCCTCGCTCTCGGCGTCCCATTCGAGGTGGTCGAGGAGATTCCCGAGGAGGGTTGGACTTTTCTTTCCGACGCCGACGCTCGCCAAATCTCCGCTGGGAGGGTGGTCGCTTCGGGATCCAATCTGATCCATCGCCCAGAGTCCGGAGTTGAGATCCAAGGAGCCCTTCCACGGGGAGAGGATCTCAAGACCTTGTTCGAATGGCGCAAGGAAACCCTCCCTGAAATCAAAGGGGTCCCCTATGTCGAGGAAGAGGAGCCGGTGGTCTGCGGTTGGTATCCCACCGCGGGGGCTGTCCTCCTCTGGAACCTTTCGGAGGCGCCGAAGGATCTGACAGTCCGATTCGGAGACGCCCGTCGTCAAGTTCGTCTCGCTCCCTTAGACTTCACTCTGTTGACTGAAATGAGTTGAGGTCCACCCACAAGATTTGAGAGGTTTCGATGATGAGGCGTTTAGGATTACTGATCGCGCTGGGGGCTTGTCTGTTTTCGGGGCGTCCCTCCCCTTTGATTGCGGCGGATTCTTTCCCTGGTGGCACATCCGACTGGTTCGGTTACACGAAATACGATTTCAATTTCGACGGCAAAGATTGTTGCGTGGTCGAGCCGAAGACAACCGCTCCGGGGAAACCCTGGATTTGGCGGGCGCGGTTTTGGGGGCATGAACCCCAGACCGACTTGGCGCTTCTCGCCGAGGGTTTTCATGTCGCCTACATGGATGTCGCCAACCTCTTCGGCAACCCCGAGGCGGTGGCGCATTGGAACGCTTTTTACGATTACCTGACGGCGGAACATGGCTTCGCCGTTCGACCGGCGCTGGAGGGGATGAGCCGTGGCGGTCTTATTGTATACAACTGGGCCGCGGCTAATCCCGATCGAGTCGCCTGCATCTACGCCGACGCTCCCGTGTGCGATATCAAGAGTTGGCCGGGCGGACTGGGCGAGGGGACCGGCAACTCGGAGATGTGGCCATTGTGCCTCGAAGCCTATGGACTGACCGACGAGACGGTGAAAACTTTCAAGGGGAACCCGATCGACCATCTGGAGCCCTTGGCCAAGGCAGGCGTTCCCCTCCTTCACATCTGCGGCGACGCCGATCAGGGGGTCCCGTTATCCGAAAACACCGCGATTTTGGCGGAGAGGTATCGCGCGCTCGAGGGTCCGATCAAGTTGATCATCAAGGCGGGGGTCGGCCATCACCCGCATAGCCTCGAGGATCCCGCTCCAATTGTCCGGTTTATCCTCCGCAACACTTGCGGAAAAGACCCCTTTATGGATCTCCGATCCTCGCTGAAGAACTCCTATATCCGATTCCAAAAAGAGAAGAAGGGGCGGGTGGCCTTCCTCGGTGGCTCAATCACCGAAGGGGATGGTTGGCGAGATCTGGTTTGCGAGGGGCTGCAAAAGAGGTTCCCTGACACCGAATTCGATTTCATCAATGCCGGCATCTCCTCGACCGATTCCACTCTGGGGGCCTTTCGCCTGAGCCGGGATGTTTTCGGGAGGGGACAGGTCGATCTCTTGTTCCTCGATTCGGCGGTTAACGATCAATACAACGGTCGCACAGAAACCGAGAGCATCCGCGGAGTGGAAGGGATCATCCGACACGCGCGAAAAATTCAACCGGAGATCGACATCGTCATCCAGTACTTTGTTGATCCACCCAAGATGGAATGGATTCGAAAGGGAGAGGTCCCTCCAGTCATCGCGGCTCAAGAAAAAGTCGCCGAGCATTACAAGATTCCAATGATCGATCAGGCGGCTTCAGTCACCGAAAGGATCGACTCCGGCGAGTTCACCTGGGCGACTTTCAAAGACCTTCACCCCAGCCCCTTTGGGCATCGGGTCTATGCTCGCGCCATCGATCGCCTTTTCGACACGGCTTGGAATCTCGATCTCGAACCGGATGCAGAGACGACGCCACATGAACCTCTCCCCGAGCCTGTGGACGCGCTGAACTACGAAAACGGCCGTTATGTGGAGATCTCTCAAGCAAAGTTGGGCGAGGGTTGGAGCCTCGTCCCATCCTGGGAGCCCAAGGATCAAGCCGGGAGAAGAAAACAGTTCACCCATGTCCCAATGCTGGTCGCGGAACAGCCTGGAGCGGAGTTGGAACTCGAGTTTTCCGGCACGGCGATCGGCCTGCTCGAGGTTGCCGGACCGGATGTCGGGGTTTTGGAGTACTCAGTGGATGGGGCGCCCCCAAAACAATTGGAACAGTTCACCGAATGGAGCGAGAGGCTGCATATCCCATGGGCGTACATGCTCGAAGCGGACTTGGATCCTGGCGATCACCGTCTGATTCTCCGAACCACGGATAAAAAGAATGAGGCGAGCGGAGGGCACGCGATTCGAATCGTTCAATTCCTAGCCAACTGAACGCGTTTCAGATCACGCTTCGCCGGTGATGTTCTCCCATTCCACTCCCAGTTTTTTGGCAGCGTAACCGACCTCCTCGAGATGATCGCCATAAGCCATCATCCAATGGGAGTCACGGGCCTCATCGAGAAGTTTTTTCCAATCCCCCTCGATTCGGACATCCTGTTGTGAACGGCAGATTTCATAGAAGGGGTTCTCTTCAACCGTGCCTCGGAACCCAAGCCATCGACCTCTGGTGTATTCCGGGTCGATGAAAGTAAGTTGCTGTCCGATGGGCATCGCCACTTTGGGAGAAGCGCCGAATTCGGATTCATAGTGAGTGACAATCTCGGTCGGTTCGTAACGGTCGCCGTCGAATCGCCTGGGTGACGCACAGTGGGCGCAGGTCACCATGGCCTTGTGCGGGAAAGTCGAGTTGTGCAAGAAGACCGGCTTGCCTGAGATGTGACGGAGAAGAATCCCTGCAGGGATGATGACAAAATCCGATTCGCAAAAGGCTAACAGGCCTTCATCATTGAGCAGTCCCAGGGTCAGGCAAGCGGTGGTGTCCGCCATCGGCATAATGGTCGACATGCAGTCCTTGATCGTGAACGCCGTACACTCATTCTCCTCCATTAGGTCCCTCATGAGGCCATAGAGAAGGAAAGCGTTGACCACATAGTTCCTCTCGGTTTTGAGTTCAGTTCCAGGGAGGGAGAGAAACCGATCGGTCCAACGCTCGGCTTTCGAAACCGCGCTTGGGTCGGCGAGAAGAGATTGAATCCTCGGTTCGATGTCCGAATACGGGACATCGATGATTTCGATTCCAAAATTCTCTTTGGCCAACTGGGGAGCATCGGCGGCGTATTTCCCCCATGGCCCGCCCAACGCCACGATCTTTGTCCCAAGCAGATTCTTGACCCCATAGAGTCCGCGCAGTTTGGCGGCGAGTTCTTGGGTGTCGTCCACAACGACATCGTGTACCGAGATGTCGCCAAGAGCAGGGTCGTCCTCGCGTTCCTTATCGGTGGACAGGTACCTGACACTGAGACCTTCGTACCAATAGTAAACCGGCCCGGAACGATGGCGCAGGAAAATCAGGGTGGAATCATTGCCGGCGCAGCAGGCTTTCAATAGGTTCCCCGACCCGGTGGCAGGGTAGACAACCGCCACGTCGAATTGGCTCCTGTCGAGGTTCTGGATCTGTTCTGGAGATTTGATTTTGATCACCGGACGAATGTCGAGGGGGCAGACCATCTCTTTTTGGAGAGTCTCGAGTTCTCCTGTAATTCGGGCGACTTCCTCGTTCGCGGCTTGTTCGGTCTGGACACCGCCCCAGGATTTCCAGGATGTCTTTTCTCTGCGTTGAGGGGTGGAATACATCAAGATAGGTTGAACACGGAGGGCCTTGCCGGGATGGAGGAATGGGCGATCGGGGTCCCATCGATCCGATGGCCAATTATTTGAACCGACCGCTCCCGCTGCACGGACCATTCCCAGTGTGGCGATCGCCCCCGAGGTCAGAGTGATAAACTCACGTCGATTCAAACAATGGCAACACATAAAACTCTCCTTCTTTTTCCAGAAGCATTAAGAGCGGATTGTGATATAATCGTATTCTATCACGATAATACTGTATTCTGAAACAGCCTCTGGAGGATTTCCATGGCAACCGAAGCGCCCCCCCCGACCCAGACCCATCAACTCCGTTATTACATTGCCCTTTCAGCGCCACCCACCCGCGAAGCAGTCACCGGGCGGGACCCGTATTTACGCGCAGAGGTGGGGTTCACTCCCAAGTGGTTCCATGAATATCTCGGTGTCGATTTTTCAGAGAAATGGCATGAGGACCCCGAATACCGGCTTCAATCTTGGGAAAAAATGAGTGCGGAAGTCCACGAGAGATTTCCCGGGCGCAACATTGGGGACTGCGAGGAGGAGGGACCGCCGGACATCCTGACCGGATTGTACGGGGGATGCGTCGTTTCGCAGATGTTCGGGCTGGGGGTTCGGTATTGGCCCGGCAGCTGGCCCGCCTCGGAACATGGATACATGCTTCCCGACGAGGAAGCCTCCAGATTGGAGCCGGTCGATCTGGAAAACAACCGCTTCTTCCAAGGAATTCTCGATCAGTGCGATCGAATCGAAAAACTGACTGGAACGGTTAAGGGTTATCTCAACTGGCAGGGGGTGCTCAACACCGCTTTTCGGATGCGAGGAGAGAGGATCTTCATGGATCTGATCGAGGCGCCGGATCGCGCGTGTCGAGTTTTCGAGGCGGTGACCGAGACGATGATCGACGGAATTAAGCGTCTCTTGGCCCGTCAGAGGGAATCGGGGCAGGATTATCGATTCGCCACCATCTCGAACTGTGTGGTCAACATGCTCAGTCCGAAGCACTATGAAAAGTATTTGCTTCCTTATGATCTTCGAATCCGTTCGGCGTTCGAGGACTTTGGCATCCACAACTGCGCCTGGAACGTGAACCCTTATATGAACGCCTATGCCCAGGCGCCGAGATTGGGCTATCTGGATATGGGACTGGAATCCGATTTTGTCCGATGCCGCGAAATGTTCCCAGAGACCCGGAGGAATCTGATATACGAAGACACGGATGTGGCCGACAAGTCGCGGGAAGAGATCCGAAAGGATCTGGAGAGGACCGCGGTTGAACTCGGTCCCTGTGACATCGGGCTTCCCAATATCGAATACGGAATCCCGGATGACAAACTGCTTTGGGTGCTCGACACGATCGATGAGATCAGTGACCGTTATGAAAACGATTGAGTCAATGGAAACGGCTTAGAAGTTCGGATGGGAGGGGTCATATGTTATTCAGATCTGTTGCTTCATTTGCTTTAGGAATCGCAATCTTCTTCTCCGCGAATCAATGCCAGGGGATCGATCAAGTATCGATCATAACGGGAAAAGACCCCGGCAGTTTGGAACGTAACCTGGCGGAAATCCTCCAGAGTCGAATTCTGGAAAGGAGCCAAGTCGATATCTCCATCGACCCGGAGAACGAGCCGGTCGGCTGCATCATTCATCTCGGCCGAACCGACAGTTCGGGCGACACCCTCAAGCTGCTTTCGGAGTGGGGGGTCGATTCTCCGACAGCGAAAGACCCGGGTCCGGAGGGATTTTTGCTCACGGCCAGGGAGGCCAAGGGTGGTTGGCGGATTCTGGCGGTCGGAGTGGATTCTCGTGGGCTGTTGTATGCGGTCGGCGAATTGCTGCGACGATTCACCTACGCTCCCGAGAGTTTGGAAATCGAGCCGCCGACCATTCGTTCAGCGCCCGCTTACCGCTGGCGCGGATCCTCCGCCAATCAGGGAGGAACCATGCGGGAGGTCACCGGAGCCCGCAGTTGGACAGAAGAGGAAAGACGGAGAGTCATGTTCGACCACCTTTTCTCCGGCGCCAACACACTCTATGCGGGAGGAGGTGACGCAGAGTGGTTGAAGACTTTCGATATCAAGATTGAGCAGGGGTGCCGTCCCAATCAGTTGCCCGGCTCGCACCCCGAATGGCGAAGAGACGGGACAGAGAGGGGGCCTTATGTTTGTCCCTCCATCCCTGAAGCGAGAGCCGCTCTCCTCGAATATTGGGAAAAGCAATTCAAAGAAGCGGGGCCGAAGGATGTTCTCCGATTTTTCTCTGGAGACCCCGGTGGGTGCCGATGCGATCTTTGCATGCCATGGGGAAAGACCTTTGTTCATCTCTGTGAGGATCTTTCCGAAGTCTGGTTGAAACACCATCCGGGGACTGAAATCGAGATCTGCAACCAGGACCTGACCAACGAGGGGGATCTGGAAATTTTCAAATACCTCAACGAGAAACCACGGAAGTGGTTAACCTCCTTGTCCTATGGTCCCGGGAGCAACGCGATGTCCGATTATTTCCGGGATGAACTGCGAGAGGATCTCTTCACCTACCCCGCCCAAGGACCGATCAACCGCTACCTCGCTTACACCCTTCATCAATTGCCGATCGATCAGACCATTGTTCATTACTCGGATATCACCCATTGGATCAGCGCGCAGTACGAAATCGAAAATCCCGAACCGCACCTCGTCCGTGTTTACGGCCGAAGGACTTTTCATCAACGGCCCCGCGACTTCTACCGAATCTTCCATGACATCATGCCTTTCTCGGAGGGTGACATCATCTATTCCGAGGGTTATCACGATGAGCTCCATCAATATCTCTGGAATCGAATGCTCTGGGATCCACACCGAATTCTGGACGATCTGATGATGGAATATGCGACTTACCATTTTGGAAAGGCCGCGGCGCCGGAGATGGTTCAGGCCTCCTACCAGCTGGAGGAGAATTTCCAAGCGCCACTCGCCGCCAACGAGGGGATCGAACGTTATTATCGACTCGTTCATTCCGCGGGTGATAAGATTCCTGATAACATGATGGTTCGAGACCACCGGTGGAGAGCGCATCTCCAGAAAGCGGCGCTCGACAAATATTTTCAGGAGAAACTTCGACGAGAGGGAGACCTCCAGCAAAGAGCGACACAGGCTTTGGAGTTGGCCTTGAATCCGAAAAAGATGAAGGAGGCCATTTCAAATGCAGATGAAATCCTGGCCGAACCGATTGAGACTCAGACCATGTTGGACCTGCTTCAGGAAGCGCGAATTGCCGGAGAGGAGACCGACCGTTTGTTCGGCATCCGCAACGTTGGCTATTTCAATCGAGAAATCGACTTGACAGGCCTTGGGTGGTTTAAGCAGCAGGTCAAGGATCTCGCCAAGATTTCAGATCCTGATGAACGGGTCGAGAACATGAAAGAGTTGCTCATGTACGAATACCCGGGGGACGGAGGCTTTTACGATAACGCGGGGGTGGAAGGGAAGCAGCCTCATTTGGTCCTTGGGGAGAGCCTTTCCAACCCGGCTCAATTCGCAAAGATGCTTGACCCAAACAATCGCCCATCAGCCAACACCTTCGCGTACAACATGGAAGGGCCAGTTGAATTCCAATACCAAAATCTGGACCGAGACTCCAGTTATCGTGTAAAACTGACCTTGGTGGGGGTTCGGATGCCGCCCGCGATGGCGAAACAATTCGGGGTCGAGGGCGATCTCAAATTGTCGCAGGACATCTTGGTCGACGGAGAACCGGTTGCCGAGGATCTTCCGATTCCTCAGTACACCGCGCGGCAATTCGAGTTTGACATCCCTCCTCAAGCCACTGCGGATGGAAACCTCCGGTTGACGATTAAAGGAATTGAAACCCCCGGAGGCTTTTCCGCGTCGGTCGTATCCGAAGTGTGGCTCATGAAGAGAGAAGACTGACCGGTCGAGCCGACGGTCTTCACTCGGGATCTGCCAGGAAACCGTGATAGCGGCCCATCCAATAACCGAGTAGCCAGGACCCGCCATCTTCCTCATGCGCCCCGTCCGGGTATTCGATTCTGGCCGGCGGTTCGATATCCGGATCGCTGGTTCCGGCTGGAGAGGCGCCTCCCGGCCCTCCGCCATCCGGGAGATAGGGATCGTCATTCCATCTGTCCCAACTGCGTTCATCCTCGGGAAGAAGCGAATCGAGCACGGGTCGTCCGAACCGATTTGAACGTGGATCGAAGTGGATGTCGGCGCGACGACTGTTCACCACTCGCCACATGCGTCGGTCCGTCGGAATCAGGCGTAAGTTCTTCGCGGCATCGGCCAAATCGACATAGCCCGGATCGATCGTGGCGGAGGCGAAACAGAAGAAGCTGCCTCTGGCGGGTTGGATGATCTTGTAGTGTCGACGCACCGCTTTCCTTAGGGCCGTTCTTATTTCGGGGTCCCACTCGAGTTGGAGCAAGGGATACCAGGCCACATAACCCAGCTGGTCGTCGGAGTGATTCTGCTCATCGGGAAAGACCTTTTTCTCGAGCAGCAGGTTGTCGAGGTACCCATGATCGACGATGAGTTTTCGATAGTGCTCCTGGTACTTTGGATCGCCGGTAATGGCGTAACTGGTTTTTAAGAAGGACAACAACTGAAGGGAACCAAGTCCATTTTCGAGGTAGTGTTCCGGATCGTGGTTCAGCTCTTGCGGGTTCCAGTGGCCCCAAGTGGTCGGCTCCCCATCCCAATCGAGCAGTCGGTAATCGTGATCGATAATGTAGTCCATCAGAGCGCGAGTTTGTTTCCGGATGAGTTCAAGTTCCTCGGGGTCATGCTGTGCGATATGCCGCCAGTAGGAATAGAGGGCAAGGAAATGGCCATCGATTTCATCGTTGGAGGTGTCGGTCCACCAATAGAACTCGCCATCGGGAGTTGGACGCCACTTCTCTTTGTTGTTCATCCGCCTCGACTTTTGGGAGGCCTCACGGCGAGGCTCGCCGACCGCGGCTGGAACGATGCTTCGCGCGGGGAGGCCCGGAATGCCGGTCGAATTCTGCAGGAGGTACATCGCGTGCATGCTTTCCTTGGCGGATTGACGGTGCTCCTCTTTTCCGGTGGCGCCATAGGCAAGCGACATCGCGGTCACATGGTAGGAGGTCCATAACCCATCGTTGGGGCTGTCGAGAGTGTAAGCAATCGTTGGATTCCAGGGATCGTCGAGAATGGACTGAGCGACCAGCCCCAGTCGACGATGGAATCGATTTAAACGATTCTCAATCCTGTCCGCTTTGTCGGCGAGTGTGTGTTCCAACGTGTCGATGCAGGATATCCCCGACTCGGTTTCGAAGTAGACTGGCATTCCGCCATCCGCGACCGCGATGGTTTCGACACGATCGCCATCCAGATAACGGCCGCCGGCTCGGTAGAACCATTGGCGACCCGATTCGTAAGGCCGGTAGTGAATGGCCCCATGAGTGGTTCCGATCCAGAGCCGATCCCGATCATCGATATCCAGCGCGGTGACCTCCTCGATGGGCAGCCCCTCATCGCCTTGAATGTGCCGCCATTCTCCCGAGGGCTCCCGGATGCTCAGACCCAGCGGCGTTCCAACCCAGAGGGCGCCCCGCGAATCCGCCGCCAGCGCGGTGATTGAATTCGAAAGGGGACCCTCCACGCCGTATTTCTCGTGTCGAGTCCATTCCGTATCGCTCTGGTTCTTCGAATACAGACCGGTCTCATCCGCTCGCCAGAGGATTTCTCCCCCTTGAGGCTGGACCTGACTCTGTTGTTTCTTGCGATCGGCTAAAAGCAACTGGGCTGTGGCTGTCTCCTCCTCATTCAACTCCCTTCGAAAGTGTTCGGTGAAAGGGATATCCGCCACGGGTTCGAATCCGTCCTCGGCATGAAGGGATCGGGGATCGTCCTCATCCTCGAGCGGAGGCAGGACATTGGAGAGAGGAAAAGCCTCGGGAATCGACTTTGCATTCCGAATCCATTCAGGGAGATCTTCCGGCGGTTGCGAAAAGTCCTTAGTTTCAGACCAGCTGACAATTGGATTCAGAGTGATAAAGAGCACGACCAAGATAAGCGCAAAAAGGGTCCCGTTGTTTCTGAGCAATTGCAAAGTCATTTCCTCCCATTGAATGATGGTTCCGGGGATATTGCCCCTATTGCCGATCACCTGACAAGGGATCCAGAGGCGGGCTTGATCGGGCCCTACTTGGACCACTGACTGCGCACCGCCTCGGC
>JACKFH010000026.1 GCA_020632575.1 Candidatus Omnitrophota bacterium
ACCTTGGGGCTGGTTCGGCGTTGGACTCTTCTGTGCTGGTTCGGAGTTGCACTCCGGACCTTGAATTTGTGGGGGAGTTGCACTCCCCGGGGGAAGCTCGTGGAGTGGAACTCCGCTACAAATTCAGCGCACGGACTGCAAGTCCGCGCGAGCACCGAGGGGGGGGTGGGGAGCGCCGGGGAGTGTGGGCGGAAACGTGGGAGGGGTGGCGCCCTTCTGACTATTGACCCGATAGGGACCTCTGGAAGACTGGGGGGGCGCTTTGGAGAGTGACTTCATCGCCTTGCACCAGTCCTTTGTTCATCACCTGCTTCACCGCGTCGTCGTATTTCCTCGCCTGCGCCCATCTCACCGCGATCTCGGCGTTGGCGGGTTCGACCTCGGGAAGGTCCCCCTTGAAAATGAACTCCTTGTTCCGGCCACGAACATCGCCCGAAAGCCGTAGGACCAACTCCTCCTCTTGGCGGTAGCGGCCATACACCTCGATCTGCCCGGTCCGGTAGAGATCGCGATACCACTGCGGGTGCGAATTGACGCTCGCGAGACCCCCGAAATCGAGCGCGAGGTTCATCAGGATCGGCGTCTCCAGAATCCGCATCAGACTCTTCACCGACTCGGCGGCCATCTCGGGAAACTCCGCCCCCTCCGCGAAACCCTTGTTCCGGTAGGAAAGAAAGTGCAGCAGGTCGCGGTTGCTTTTCGGCCCCATCGCGAAGGTGTGGATCGAGGCGCGTTGGTTGTTTTGAACGGTCAGACGGTTGATCAACTCGGCGCTGTCCTGCAGCCCCGCGGTGGGAAGACCATCGGTGAACAGGATGAGTTGGAAGGGACGGTCCCCTCTCGGCAGCGAACGAACCACCGAGGAGAGAGACCGATAGATGTCGGTCTTCCCTGAGGTGTCCAGATCGCCGATGAACTCCTGCGACCTTCGGATCGTGTCCGGATTCACCGGCCAGAGTCCCGAATTCAACGCCACAATATCGGCCTTGAAAGCGAGAATATTGAAACGATCCCCTTTGCGCAGACTGGGAAGGCTGTCGATCAACCCCTTCTTGACCTCCTCGAACAGGGCCGCGTCGATGCTGCCGGAAGCGTCGATGGCGATGATCAGGTCCTTGGCCATGGGGCGAATCAGGTCGGCGTTGTCGTTGGGTTGAATCTTGACCCGAAAGTACCCTGGCTCCGAGTTGGAACGGTGAGCGTCGATCTTCACCTCCAGATACTCATCCCAATTCGTGAAATCCTCGCGCGCCTCGATCGGTTCGATCGCCTCGGGCTCGATCGGATCGGGGTAGGTCACTTCGACATTCTCCGGCAGATCCAGGGCGAACTCGGTGTTGGGAAGGTCGACCGGCTCCTCCAGGGGCGCGGTGAATGGCTCGGCCGGTTTCAGCGAATCGGGTTCGCTCAGCGCGGGCAGCGGCGGCAGGCTCGGGGCCGCCAGCGCGACCTCGGGGAGATTCTCCGGGGCTTTGGGTTCCCACACCCTCAGTTCGGGTTGCGGCGCCTCGACTCTCGGCGCCGGGATTTGCACCACCGCCAGATCGATCTCGGCCTCCTTGCCCGACTCCTGCTTGGATTCAATGTCCGGAAGCGGAACGCTCCCCTGCGCGACATTTGGGACCACCTGCTCCACCGATGGGATCGACCAATCGGCATCCGGCTCCTCCGGTGAGGGGAGATCGCCAATGGCTCCCTCCTCGGCGGCCAACCTTAGCCGGTCTTCCTGAAGGATTTTCTCGATCTCCATCTGCGCCTCGAGATCGGGAACCTCCGGATCCTCGATCATCCGAACCTCAAGCAACTTCTCGGGTAGTTTCGGCAGAGAGGACGCTCCCGGGTTCCACACCTTCTGGTTCAAATAGAAAGCCAACCCGGTGTGAACCAGGAGGGAAAGCAACAAGGCGAAAGAAAGGAAGATGGTTTGTTTTCGCATAGTTGTTCGTTTTCAATCGCCGACATCGGAAATCGTTCCGGCGCTTACTCCGACCCCCCTTTGGGTGCGCCTTGGGATAACCCCTTGGCCGGCTCCGAATCCGGAAAATCTCTGAGGAGTTCCTCTCTCAGGCTCTTCGCCTTTTCCGTTTCGCCCAGTTTCTCTTTGCATTGCGCCGACTTGGCCAGCGCCAGAGGGGTGAACACCGGGTGTCTCACGAGAATACTCGGTTTGGCATAAAAGCGATACGCGGAATCGTAGTCTCCCGCCTCGAAAGCCAAGTCGCCGGCGAGGAGGTAAATCTGGGCCTCGATCGCGGGGTCGGCCACCTGTCCCGATTCGAGGAGTTGGAGCGCCTCATTTGAATGTCGCTTCGCCTCTTCCCCTTGCCCCATCTGTTTCGTGGCAATGCCCAACCCGAGATGGACAGCGGCCAAGTGACGACCCCCGGAAAATTTTTCAAGATAAAGTTGGTAGGCCTTGACGGCCTCGTCATAGTTCTTGGTCTTGCGGAGGTTTTCAGCCAGGAGAAACTGCCGTTCCTCCAATTCTTGACCATTGAGTTGGCCGGGATCGAGAGCACGAAGCGTGGCCAGAGCCTCCTCATAGCGCGCCCGGTCGGTCAGCGCTTTGGCCAGCCAGAGAGCATAAGCCTTGTTCATCTCCTTCTCGGGAAACCGCTTTTGAAAGGTGACCAGTGTCTCCAAGACCTTTCCATAGTCCCCCTTCTTGGAGTAGGCCCCGGCGAGAATGAGCAACCCCTCGGCTGTCCAAAGATTGTCCGGGAATTGACCGTTCAGGTTTTCTAAAACTGGAATGGCCAATTCGGTCTTACCGGTCTTCTCATAGGATTGACCAAGCAAGAAAAGTCCCTCGGGGAGAAACTCGGATTTCGGATAGGATGATCGGAATTCTTCGAGAGCCTTGATGGCGTCATTGAGGTTCCCCGCGCGTTGCAGGGACCAGCCCTCCAGATAACTCGCCTTCTCTTTCACCGTCTCACTGGAGGAGTCGACTTTTACCTCCGCGTAAAGAGCGGCCGCCTGATCGAAACGATCGAGTTTTCTCGCGCCATCCGCGGCCCGCAACCGGTAAAAAATCTTCTCTTCCGGATCCTCGTTCTTTTGAGCCAGGGCCAGATAAAGATCTGAAACTCTCTCCCAGTCCTCGGAGGCGTAAGCCAAATCCGCCGCGTTCCGCTTCGCGGTCGCCGAAATCTCGGCGCTCTCCGGGACCGCGGAGAACCAACGGATCGCCTCGGTGGCATTGCCCTGCCCTTTCCATGCTTCTCCGAGCAAATAAAGCAGTTCGGGATTCTTGGCTTGGGAGTCCGCCAAGGGTTGAAGGGCGCCCTGCAATCCTTGCCAATCCTCCAGAGCAAACAAGCACCACCCGTAACGGATCGCGGTCTCCTCTTGGAGGCTCTGTTTCTCTTCCGGTTTTCCGATTGGCAGAGACTCCATTTCCTCGAGAGCTTTCGAGTAATAGCCGGCAGCCCGCTTCCATTCCTTTTCACGATAGAATCGGTTGCCATACAGCAGGTTCATCTGAAACCGCGAGGGAGGGCTATGAATTGTCGCCGCAAGACGAGGGGCCAATTGATCGAGAACCGCCCACTGCTCCAAACGAAAAGCGTTCTTGGCCGCCGATAGGAGGGCTCGCTCCAAAAGGTTTGAATCCTTTGTGACCTCCGCCAATTTCAACCAAGTCTGTTTAGCCTCCTCGCCTCGCTCCAGGTTCTCGTAGGTCTCAGCCAATTTCGAAAGCGCGTCGGGGTAGGCTCCGGACCCGCTTGGCTCGCTCGCTCCGATCCATCGTGAGAGTTCCTTTTGAGCGGTCTCCCACTGACCCAACCGGAAGGCCTCAACCCCGATCCCCAAAGAAATCTGCAGGTCGGTGGGACCATTGGGAAATTTCGCCCGCCCCTTTTCCCACCACCCGATCGCCTCATCGCTATTCCCGGCTAGGCTGCTTGCCAGACCCAAGGCGTAGTAGACACTCTCCTCGAGGTCCGGGGTGAGGTCTTTATCGAGGAGTGGTTTCAGCAGGGACGCGGCTTGAGGACCCTGTTTCCGATCGAGGTGAATCTCCGCCAATCGATAGGTGGCGATGGGGACATATTGGCTGTCCGGATACTCTTTCAGGAATTGAGTATACGCGGCCTCGGCTTTCCCGGATTCTTTCAGTTGACGGTGCGATTCTCCCGAGAAAAAAAGTGCGACTTCTCTCCTCGAATTCCATTGCAGGTTCTTCAGGTAAGTTTCGAATTCGGCCGCCGCTTCACGGTAATCGCCACGCTGGTAGAGACCGATCGCGAAATCGATCTGCCGTTTCTCCTTCGGATCCGTCTCCTGCCCGCGAGCGTCGACGGTCACAAAAAGAGCCAATAACGAACACAAAATAAAAAGATTTCGGTGCATGGACTCCACACTTTCCCTCAAAATATCCCCTCTATCTTGTTTACCACGGGGGTCCGGTTCTGTCATCATATTCCTTCCTTCACCCGTATCCCACAAAGTGGTATAGTAAAAAGAGGAACGGTAAATTTAAAAATGGGAATCGAGAGTTTCCGAAATAAGGCAAGCGCGGACCTTGCCGCGGGCCTGGAAAATAAACGAACCCGGAATCTCCTCCCGACGAACCTGCACCGGAACGCGCAGGTCAAGATCCAAATTTTGAGAGCCGCAAACTCTCTAGATGATCTTGTCAATTTCCCGGGCCTCAAACTAGAGAGACTTGCAGGAAAAAGAAGAAACGAGTTCAGTATTCGAATAAACGATCAATACCGCATTTGTTTCCAATGGGTCGATAGCGACGCCCATGAGGTTTCAATCGAGGATTATCATTAGGTGGAAGAACCATGTCCAAAAACCGAACTCAAAAATACAAACCCATCCATCCCGGAGAAGTCCTTCAAGAGGCCCTACATGGCGCGGATTTGTCTCAATCCGCGCTCGCCAAGCATATCGGTGTCTCGCAGTCGAAAATCAATGACATTTGCCGCGGAAGACGTGGCATCTCCCTCGAGATGGCGGCCCGATTGGGGCAAGCGTTCGGGATGAGCATGGAGTTTTGGTACAATCTCCAGAAACAGTATGAATTAGACAGCTTCGATCGATCCGATTATGAGAAAATCGGGACTATTGCCGCATGACCCCCTCCATGCCCGAGTATTCCTTGGTTCTTGGCCCCAGGTTTGATATGCTTGGATTATGACAGAGGAAGTTCGCGTCTTACTGGTCTGCACTGGGAACTCGTGTCGGAGCGCGATGGCGGAGGGTCTGCTCAAGCGGATGCTTCGCGAGGGCAAGGTCGACAATGTGTCGGTCCGTTCCGCGGGCACCATGACCGGAGGGGGTTCTCCGGCCTCGGAGGGCGCCCAAGCGGTCTGTCGAGAAGTCGATGTCGATCTCTCCGAACACCGTTCCAGTCCCTTGACCGGGTCGCTGCTATCCTGGGCCGATATCATCCTCTGTATGGAGCACCATCACGCGGCCCGAGTCAGCGAGCTGGCCCCTTCGGCCTCGGCCAAAACCCATCTCTTGGCCGAATTCGGACCGCCGGAGGAATCGCTCGAGATCACCGACCCGGTCGGCATGCCCACCTCCTACTACCGGGTCTGTCGCGATCAACTCTTCGGGTGTCTCCGCGGCTTGTATGAACACCTTCCCAAATTAAGGAATCGCCAGGAAACCATCGCCGTCGGGTGTGACGAAAAGAGCGTCGAACTTAAGAACATGGTCTGCAAACACCTCCAGGAGAAGGGGAAGGAAATCGAGGATTGCGGTCCCTTCGGAATGGAGGGCGGCGATGACCCCAGCGCGGCCATCGATGTCGGCCGGAAAGTCGCCGCTCGACTCGCATCGTTCGGCATCTTGATTGGGGCTTCCGGAGTCGGAATGTCCATCGCGGCCAACAAGATTCCCGGCATCCGGGCCGCACTCTGCGCCGACCCGGATTACGCTGAACAAAGCCGGGCCTTCCATGATGTCAATGTCCTTTGCCTCGGATCGAATTTCCTGGAGCCGGATGACGCCGCTTTGATCATCGACTCCTGGTTGGGGACTCAGTATTCGGGCGGCGAGGAGAGTGTCGCGCTCCAAGTGTTCGATCAACTCGATGGCGTCTTCTCCGATCGATAGAACCTATTATTGATGAGATTGCTCCTCGCCCTCCTTCTAATATCCGCCTTCGCTTTGCCCGCACCCTCCCAGGAACCGCCCGCCGCAACCGCACGGTATCCCGAGATCATGAACCTGATTCAGCAAAAGAAATTCCAGGAAGCCTTGGAAATCGTTCGGCCGATGAGACAGGAGAGCCCGGACAATCCGGAGGTGCACCTCTTCGAAACCGCGATCCTCGAGGGGATGGGAAATTTTGGAAAATGCGAACGGTTGGCTCGTGAGTTCATTGAAAAACATCCCGAGTCGGTCAACCTCGACCAGGCTTATTTCCTCCTTGGTTCGGCGCAAGTCAAAGGAGGAACCCGTGAAAAAGGTTTCAAGGCCCTACGAAAGGCGAGCGAGATCACCGACGATCCCTCCCTTCAATCCCAAATCGAACGGATGATCGCTTCGATCCTCCAGACCTCGGACCGGATCGGCCTCCAACTTGGGGGCGCGCCGCCTATCACCCCAGAGCAAAAGGAAAAACTCTGTCGCATTTCAGTTCGCATTCTCAAGCGAGCCTTACGGGATTATTTCGAGCAGCATCAAGACTACCCGGAGAATCTGGATCGTCTCTTAGAGGGGGATCCCCCGATCCTCATCACTCTCCCCGCCAATCCCTTCGCGTTGGATGGACGGTTCGAGTACCGAAAAACCGAATCAGGGTTCGAGCTGACGGAACCTATCGGGAAGTAAATTGCGCAGGCCATCCGGCCATCCCCCCAAATACCAAACCGCCGCGAGATAAGTTAGCCCTCCCACCGGAATGCTAAAGTAGACTGGGAGCCACATACACCGGCAAACCGCCCATCGCTATCAGCACCCCTCCCATCCCAAAGGCCAGCCCCAAAAACCGCCAGATCGCAAAGCCCCCCATCCAACTCGCCTCGGTCGTCCGAAGAAAGAGGTACATCGAAGCAGCGTATAGGAACTGCGTGACCGTGGTGGCGACCGCCGCGCCCGCCGGACCGAACTTTGGTATCAACAGAAAGTTCAATCCAATGTTGGCGATCAGAGTCACAGCGCTGGCCGTCAGGTTCAGTCTCTCTTTCCCCAAAGCATTGAGAGCCGGGCCAAAGAGGTAATTGCAACAGATAAAAGGGAGTGACAGGAGAAGGATGCGGAGGACAGTCGCTTCCGTGATGTTGGAATCCGAGGCGTCCCAACCAAGCATTTGATCCCAGACCCAACTTGCCGAATGGGGATCGGTGTTAGGAAAGAGAAGATCGAGCAGCGGTCCCCCCACGGCCCAGCCTCCCACCAGAAGAGGAAAAGCGATGAACAAGAGCGTCTGTAGTGAGGAAACCCCAACCCGAACTCGTTCATCGGGACGGTCAAACAGTTTGGAAAAAGTCGGGTAGATGGCTACGCTCATCATCTGGGGGAACAGGAGAAGTCCCATCACAATACGGTACCCACGCGAGTATTTCGCCACCGCCACATCCCCCTGCTCCAGGAGTTGGTAGAGCATCAGTCGGTCCATGTAATAGAAGAGCAGGATGCAAACTGAACTCAGCGCGAAAGGATAGGTGCGGCGAAGAACACTCCAGTCGGGAAGGAATGAGGGGTTCAATCCACGCTGAAAAGTCCGGGTTCGAGCAAGGCCAAAAATGGCCGAGATAGACGACGCTACCGTGAAGGTCAGCATCATCGCCACAAGGGAACCGAATTGGGTGAAAGCGACCACTCCCAGAACAAGGATAAAAAACTTGTCCACCATGGCCATCCAACCCTCGATCTCCAGCCGGTGATGGGCGCGAACGATGCTCCGGACATAGGATTGAATCGAGAGCGCCATCATGTACAAGGAGCACGCTGCCACAGTGAATAGAACGGCCTTGGACTCTCCCCATTCCGGCGCCACCCATCCCAACATCCAGGCAACAAGGAGAGCTCCTGAAAACAGGGTCAGATAGACTTTCAAACTGGAGATCTCCGAGAGTTCCCGGGATATCTTTTCGGGATGTTTGGCTAACTCCCGGGTCAGCCAGGCCTCAATGCCCAGATCAGCGAGAATGGCGAAGACGCTCCCCAGCGCAAGCATGTATTCGAGTCGACCGTAGATCACATCGGGAAGGTTCCCAAGAAGGATCAGGAAGATGGCATAAAGGATTTTGCTACCGATCTGAAAGAGGGTGAGAATGGAAGCCCACCGTGCGACGGTTCCGGACTCATCGGTGGAGGAATTCATGGTCAGGCTCTGTCCGGTTTCCGCGCCCGGATCGCTTGGTTGAGCATGACCGGGCCGAGGGGTTTTCCGAATCGGTCCATGAAATCGAGAATTGGATAAAAGATCGGATGAACAAAGGGGAAGAGGTGGAGTCCGATTTGTTTTTCGACAGTAAGCCCCTCCTCCTCGAACCAACGTCGGAGCTCGCCATACCCCACCCAGTTCTCATATCCCTCGTAGGGACGCGCCCCCATCTTGTTGGCCAGGGTGATCGCGAAATGCCAGACTTTGTTCGGAGTCGACAGAACAATGACGCCCCCCGGTTTCAGCAGACGGTTCAACTCGGTGATCGAAAGCCGCGGCTCGGGAACATGCTCGATCACCTCGCTGCTGACAATGAAATCGAAAGACTCGCTCGCCAGCCCCGTCCGGCAGATATCGTTCGCCGCCCGATCGGTCTGGCACTTTTCTCCAACTTTTTTGAGGAGCTGGTGGCCGATGTCGATGCTGGTCACCCGGGCGCCCCTTTCGGTCGCCCGTTTGGAGAACCACCCGGTTCCGCTGCCGGCGTCGAGAAGTCGTTTGCCCGAGAGGTCCTCCGGCAGCAATTGATCGAACAGCACACGCACCCGTTTCTCGGTGTCGTACATATTCATCTTCGAGTCGAACTCGTCCGCAAATCGATCGTAAAAACGTTGTTTGTCCTGGGTCATGGTTTCAGGTGGAGAAAAGACCACAATTTGGGATGGCGGGCAATCCCTTCAGGGGCGTTCCCACTCGGAGTACGACTCCGGCGCGAGCACCGAGCACGTTTGTCAAGAAGATCTCACCCCCACACTCCCCGTAAGGTTCCCCGAAACAACTCATTCAACCTTTCCATAGGCGCCGGGTTGGATTCGAATTTGAATGGGGATTCCCCGAGACGGTCAAGTTCTCTTTCGATAAACTCCGAGATCTCGGGGACCTTCGGACCTTGTTTCCTTTCGTCCCCCTGTTTCTTCCTGATGAGGAGCTCCTCGATGGCCGAAAGCAAGGCGGGATCCTCGAGCGTCCCATCCACCAGTTTCTGAAACTCGGTCGGAACCACCCCGAGGCCCTTTTCGATCCAGAGCACCGCCAGGATCGGGCGCAGGACATACAGGTATTTTTTGAGCCAGACCACATCGCCTTTGAGGAATTCCCGAAAATTCCCGCGCGCCATGTGGAGGTAATGGTAGGCGCACCCAGTAGGAGCATTGTGGGTCTTGGAAATCTCCCTCAGAGTCGACGCGAACTTGAACGGCTCCGCGTAAACGATCGGAGACCCGAGCCATTCGAGCAATGGAGGGTTCGATTTCCTAAACAGTTTCAGCGCCTTGCGGGCATCCCAACCGTTGATATCGAGCTGGTCATCGATCGGCAACTCGATGACATCCCGCTTCTTTTCGAGATCGACCGAAAGATACCAATCCCGCGGGTGGATATAAATAAACCGAACATCGTAATCCGAATCCCGCGACTCAAACCCCCAAGCCCGGCTCCCGGATTCGCAGGCATAGAGAATGGACACGGAGCGATCGTCTTCAATCCGCTTGAGTTGGGAAAGGATCTCGGAATGGATGGCGGGGGAGATGGGGGTGGTCATATTGCTTCAATGCACGCTCACAAGTAATCCTGCCCCCTCGGATCCCCGTCTGCGCCGTGAATCCCTTCTCGGCGCCACTTAAGCAGGAATCCCTTCCGGCGAATAGGACCAAGTACCGTATCCTCTCATCCAACTCTCCGGCGTGCTACAGCTCGAAGGGATTCGTGCGCAAGCGGGTTGGAGAAAGGAATCTCCAGCCAGATTCAACCGAAAAGTAAATTCCCAAACCAAACGCCAATCGATCACCGCTCCCTTTCTTCCCCTCATCCTCTCACCTTCCCGGGCCCCAATCCGCTCTGAATGGATAGCTCGTTTTTGTCAGAAGCCGATAGGAACTCACCGTTCCCAAATACAGGATGATCCCCCAAAGGGTGAGGAAGCCCAGCCAACCGAGTGAAAAGACTGCGAGGAGGCACAACGACACCGACAGGGCGGAAATGAGCGACACAAAATACCCCCAATAGAGACAGGCCGCCGTCGCCGTTGAGATGGAGGCGAGCGCAAGGAGGGTCAGGAACGCGAACGAAGTCCCAGGGACCGTTCTTCCCCATGCGAAGTCGAGAATCGCGATCCCGGTCACGGATGCCAGAGCGAGTAGAAATTGCCATCCCAGGAGCCAACCCGCAAACATGGTGGAAGTCATTGGAAGCGCACGCCAGACACGCATTGCCGAACCCCAGTGGAGAATGAGAATGATCGGGACAATCAGCCCAAAGATCAAAAAGAAGGGGGAGATCATCCATGCTCCCGATGGAGAGGTCGCGAGGTCCGTGCCTGACCATCCTGTCAGTCGCGAGGTGATGAGTTTCGTGACGGAAGTCATGCATAGATACACCGCGACCAAGAAGACCACACCCACGAATCCTTGCGTGATTGGACTGGCGTTGAACCAATTCCATGCGCCGATGTCATTCGAATATCCAATGCTCCCACGCGAATTCGCACCCTGGCGGGAGTCGAAGTGGTTCATATATTCCGTCGCGATTTGCCCCGAAAAGAGAAAAGAGATTGGAACGGTAATCGCTGTCAACGCATACAAGACGATCCGCCACTCGGTCGATTTGTCCCATCCCAAAACGATTTGGATGATCAGGAGGACCGATGCGAAAAAGGCGGCCGTGGCTATTCGAGACGGGACGAATCGTGTAACCAATGTCAGGAAAAGGAAACTCTGATACAACAACACCCCCGAGCAGGCCCCGAGGAGGATGGATGGATTGGCTTCTCGATTGAAAAGCAACCCGATTCCCGCACCCAGCCCCACCAAGACGGTTGGGAGTATGATGAACAGTCCCCAATAGGTGACCCCGAAGCGATCCCCTTGAACGGGCAACATCCGGTTGGCTCTAAAATTCTTCTTTCGGTTGAATTCCCCGTCGAATAACGAACCCGCGTAAATGATCGCAAGGAGCATAGGGAACAGACGAGAGACCGAGGCGGAGTTCAAAGCAGTCCAGGCGAAGGCGAGTCCCAACGCCCACCACCATCGCCACAGGAAATCCTCAACCAACCGCCAATCCATCACCCTTCCTCCCTCACCAACGCCACAAACAGATCCTCCAGCGAAATCGGCACCATTGTGATCTCGCTCGCGCCCATTTGCTCCAGGCGCTCTTTCGAATACTGCTCGATATCGAGGACGGCGCGAAAGCGATCTTGCTTTCCGGGTTGCGGGTAGAAACCGTCGGAGCGGTGGGTGGCGAGGCCATTGCTGGGGAGGAACTCGGCGAGGCGAAAACGTTCGAGGAGGGTGTCGGTGGGGCCTTCGAGGATCATCTTGCCCTTGTGGATGACTCCGATGTGGTCGGCGAAACGTTCGAGGTCGGAGAGGCCGTGGGAGGAGATGAGGACGGTGTGCGATTCCTCCTGCACGGCGGCGAGGAGTTCCGAAAAGATCTCTTTCTTGGAGACCGCGTCGACACCGAGGGTCGGTTCGTCGAGGAGGAGCAGGTCCGGACGGTGGCAGAGCGCCATCGCCATCGCCAGTTTGATCTTCGACCCGAAGGACATTTTGGGGATCCACTCGTCCCAGGCGATGCCGAACCTTTCGAGGAGGCGGGCGCAGTAATCGTCGTCCCAGTCCGGATAGAATTTTCGGAGGAAATAGACCAACCGCTTCGGAGTCTTCCAGGCGCCGTAGTTGAGATCGGGAGTCACATACCCGATGCGGGCCTTCATCTCGGCCTCTTGTTTGTGGTGATCCAGGCCGAAGACTTTGATCGTTCCTTCGTCCTCCTTCCCCATCCCCATCAGGAGGTCGAAGGTCGTGGTCTTTCCCGCGCCGTTCGGGCCGATGAAGGCGTAGATGCCCCCCTGGGGCACGGTCATGTCGAGCGGTCCGAGTTGGAAACCCCAGAATTTTTTCTTGAGTCCTCTGATTTCGATCGCCGGTTGTGTCATGCGCTTTTCCTCATCTCTTTGGGTTGTTCCTTCAGGATTTGCTGGATGAGTTTGTTAATTTGAGTGAGCGAGAGACCCGCGTCTTTCGCTTCCTTGACCGCCTCGCGAATCAATTCCTCGGCACGCTCGGTTCTCGCTTTCCGAACCCGGTCGGTTCCTTGGGGCGAGACAAAGGTTCCGAGACCTTGTTTTCGATAGATCAATCCCTCTCGCTCGAGCTCCTCATAAGCCCGTTTGACCGTGATCAGGCTGACCAGCAGATCCTCGGCCAGGGCGCGGAAAGAGGGGAGCGGGCGGCCTGGACAAAGCCGCCCCTCGCCGATTTCGTGCTTGATCCCTCGGACAATCTGTTCGTACAACGGACCTTCCGCGGCGGGAGAAATGGGAGGGAGAGAAAGTTTGGGGAGGGCATCGTCCGACATGATACTGTGTATATATACCATATACACCAAGCGAGGTCAATCGACATTTCCGGTTTCAGGCCAAAGGTCGCGGGAGATCGCTCTCAATCCAATTTCTTGCTCACGACAATCGGGGCTTCCGGGGGGAGTTGGGTGTCGACCAGACCAACGCTGGCCACAATGTCGCCGAAGGGGCAGGTGAAATGAATGTTTACTGTGGGGATGGAGAAAAAGTATTCGATCCGGTCGCCGAGCAGCACAGAGGGCGGGGTGAGAATCAGTTGGAGGTCCATTTTCTCGAATTCGTGGATCGCTCGACCGGTCATGATGTTCCCGAGCTCGGCCACCGCGCTCAAACTGAGTTCATCCAATTCGGCGGGCGGGGTGGCAAGTCCCATCATCTTTCCGGCTGTCCGTCGAGCCGTGTCCTTCTCGAAACAATAAAAGACTTGGCCCCACAGGGGGCCCGCGATCCCGAGAAAGACAGTCACCGGGAATCGGAGCGTTTCGATTCTTTCGGTCGTGACTTCCTTCCTCTCGAGGACATTGGAGGTGGCCTCCATGAATACATCGGTGCAGGCTGTGAGAAAGGGGTTGATGTGGGCGGATTTCATTTGGGCGGTCCTTTTGAGGGGATGCGAGTTTGCAGTTTTTACCCCGCCAGGATGAGGCGAGGGAGGCATCCCGACCGCAAAAGAATATTTAAATCCGGCAGCCTTAACTATCCCCTATGTCAATCAAGGGCGACACCGCTCCCTCAGAGATACTCCTCCAGGAATCGCTCGATCAAAAACCGCACGCGCGCATTCACCGGCTCCGCAAGGTCCATCGTGTGAGGCCAACCCGGAAACTTTTCATAATGGTTGGGAATGCCGAGTTCGTTCAGCTTCTCCTCCAGCATATCGCTTTGGACAATCGGGACGGTCTCATCGATGGTCCCATGGATAATCAGAGTCGGAGGGTCTTTCTTGTCCAATTGAAAAATGGGGGAGGCGTCCTCGTATTCTTGTTTGGCGTTTTCGTAGGTGTCCCCGATGAAATTGATCACCACCTTGTTGCTGATGGCGAAATCGGTGGTCAGGTCGGCGGGACCATAGATGTCGACCACCACCTTGATCGGATTCTTTCCATCCTCGGTCATCTCGTCCCAGGTGTAGCCGACCAACATCGAGAGATGGCCGCCCGCCGAACCGCCGATCAGGGCGATCCGGTTGGGATCGTAGTTGTATTCCACGGCGTGCTCACGCAACCAACGAACCGAATCGGTGACATCCTCCAGCGCGGCGGGAAATTTCGCCTCTTGGGAAAACCGGTAGCTGACAGTCGCCACCGCGTACCCGAGTTTGGCGAACTTGACACAGTAATAATGATAATCCGCCGGCTTCCCGCCCCGCCAAGCGCCCCCATGGATAAAGACAAGAAGGGGCGCCTTTTCATCGCTCCCCGGGTGGGTGTAGAGGTCGAGAATCAGGTCCTTCTCGTCGGTCTTCTTGAACACAATGTTCTTCTCGAACTTCACCCCCTCGGGAATCTCCGAGTCATTCATCTGAATGACCGGGATCTTTCCGGAAAACAGATCTTTTTCGAGGGCCTCACGGGTTTCATAGCCCTTCGGCATTTCCGGCGCGCCCGACAGATCGAGCTCGGCGCTCGCTGGATGGGTTAAAAAGAACAGAGAGATAAAAGAAGCGATGAAAGCGAAACGAAACATGATGTCCTCCACGATTTCAAATAGAGCGCCAGAGTTTGACCGAGGTTTTCGAATGGGTAAACGGGGTGAGGAGACGGTTTACCAATTCTTGACATCGAGATTCGGGCGGGGGTTAACCCTCCAACAAACCTCCGATTGAATTGAAAAACCCGATCGCCGAGCGGATACAGGTGAAACAGGCCACTCCCACACTATAGGCGAGAAATAGATTTCTCAGAGGCGAGGCCTTCAAATCGCCCGCAAAAGCCTTTTTGTTGATCAACCAGACGATCATCACAATGGCAAGTGGGGCGACGAGGGTGTTGACCACCATGCTGATGACCACTTTTAGGAGTTCGGGGTACTCCCAGACCGGCCCCATCACCGCTGGAAGGAAGATGAACAAAGCGAAGACAAAGAGGAAGGCTTTGTTTCCTTTTTCAAACCGCCAGTTCATCCCCAAGCAATCCAGGACAAAATAGGCCGCGAGTTGGGCAACCACGATGAGCGTCGTGTAGGCGCAGATCATCAAGCCGAAGGAAAAAAGTGGCGGACCGAAGGGGCCGAGCACGCCAAGAGCCTGCCCCATTTCGCCCGCTCCCTCAAAGCCAGCCGAACCCTCGAGAGGATGGAGAGCATACCCACCCGCTATCAGCAGAATGCAGGAATAGAATCCGAAAACTCCACCCAGCAGGATGAGGTGTTTCACGAATTGGCCACGTACTTGCTCCTTGGTGTAGCCGCCCTCTGTTGTGAAGTAAGGGAATGATAGAATTGCGGTCGCGGCCACCCCTCCGCCAAAAATTCCAGCGAAGGAAACAAACCCCTTCCGCACGGCGCCCGATTCCGCCTCGACATCTGCCGGGATTGCGGGAATCAATCCCTGAAACATTTTCTTCACTTCCTCGAAATTCAGAAAAGCCTTGAACGCAACGATCGCGAAACTGATGAGGACAACGAAAAGGAGATAACTCAGAATCTTTTCGGTCCGTTTGTAACCGCCGGTCGCGTTAATCAGGATGCAAAGAATCGCAAGCGAGGTAAAGAACCAGAAACGGCCCGCGACTGTGAGGGTCGAGGGGATTGTTTCCTCTCCGGTGATCTGATTCACCAAACCCGAAACTCCCGCGGTCATCGCCCCGAGCTGCCCGATGTTCGCAGTGATGCAGGTGAACAGGAGCGGGACCACCATGAACCACATGATCGCGGGGTGGGTTTGCTCGGCAATGATCTGCATCATCCCTTTCTCACCCGAGATCAACCCGATGCGCGAGGCGGTGTCCTGGCAGATCACAATGACCGGAAGACTGAGGAAGACCACCCACAGTAGGCTGTACTCGAAATAACAACCGGCAGTGACCAGCGAGACCGTTGAACCCGCCCCCATGATTCCCGCGGTCATCACCGCGGCGGGTCCGATCAGCCCGGCGATGGCTCCGAAGAAGCCGCCCTTGGTTTGAGTTGTGTCGTTCATGATGTGGCCCCCACACGTTCATCGTTTATACCGCTGCGTCGAGAATCCCTTCTCGGCGCAACTTGAGCAGGAATCCCTTCCTGCGAATAGGAACGATCAGCCTTATCCTCGCATCTATCCCTCCGGCGAACGACAGCACGAAGGGATTCGTGCGGAAGTGGGTTCGAGAAGGGATTCTCGAACCAGGTGCAAAGAACGATGCGGAGCAACGTTTCCAGCACCACATGAAGAACTACGGCGTATATTCCAAAACCAACTCACTCGCCGGATGCACAATCTCCATCGTGTTCACCGCGCGCGCTTCCAGAGTGTTCTCTCCTGACTTGAGGTCCCAAATGAAATCCGACTCGGCGTCCATCCATTCGCCGCCGTTCTTCTTGACCTGAAATTTGTCGAGGTTCGGGATCGGGCCATGGAGCATGACTCGGATCTTCCCCTCCTCGAGCGTGTCCTCGAGGTCGATCACCGTTTTGTTCATCGTCCAATAAAAATCCTCCGGACGATTCGTGAGGAGCGAGTACTCCGGATACTTTGGATCGAGGCTGTCGGTCCACCAGAGGTATCCATCCCAGTGGTACTGCATGTGACCGTGTTCCAGCTCCTGCGGCATCGGGTTGTAAAGGTGATCGTTACGGAGGGGGATCCCGAACCGGCAATAGAGGTTCAGGTAGTTTTCCCAGAAGGTGGTGGTGCTCTTCGAGGGATCGGGAACAACCGTCACATCGGAGGCATCCCCTTTCAGGTATCGCTCGTGTAACTCCAAAGCGTTGAGGGGAATCCCATTCTCATCAACATACTTCAGCGCGATCGGGTTGTTCGCCAACAGGCCCGTGTCGACAAACATCCATTTGCCGTAGTAATCCGACCAAGCCTCGGCGAGGCAATGATGATCGACAATGACCGACCGCGCGGGATAACCCAGGGAAGCGGCCGCTTGAACAAAAGTGGCGGCGTAGTGAGTGCACATCCCGAGAGCGAGTTTGGCCGGAGCAAGTTCGAGGATCTGGAGAGCGTCCCACTGCGGGCAGTAATCGTACTCGCCCATGTCCCACCCCTCCCACTGCTCGCGAATCCACTGGGAGATGAGCATGAACTTTTCGGCGTCGGTTTTTCCTGGAGCGGCAATCTGCTCAAAATTGTATTTTTCACGAAGGTGGCGCATCAATGGATGGTTGGGGTCGGCATAAGTGAAATCGTAGGAGGATTTTTTGACCCTATTATCGGGCGCTTTGGTCATCTCGATTTTTTCGAAATTGGCCCCGAGTTCTTTAGCACGGACATGGAAATTCAACTGGCTCACCGAGGGGGTTTCCTCGGTCTCTCCCGAGGCCAAGGTCGCCCGCCACTGAACGAACCGTCCCTTGGTTTGATCCCCCCAATCGTTTGAGGGAAACCACTGGGTCCAAGTGGCGGGATCGAACTCCGGGGTCGATCCGGTCCGGACCTCGTATTGGATGGCGGTCCCTTCCGGCGCTTTACTGACAAAGGAATTCTTGATCGACTCGATTTCGAAAAGTGGCGAGATGTCCGGGTGCGGATCCCCCACTGTGTCGGCCGACTCGGACCTCTGATTGAGATCGATCACGGGAGAGACCATGGTTCCTTCGGAAGGATGACCCTGAACCCGGAAGCGGATCATCCACTCGCCAGTTCCCTCGTCATCGGGGCCCAGGTTATCCGTCCTCCATTCGGATTCGGGAGAAAGTCTTTTGAAACTGTTCCCGCTCGATGTGTCCTCATCCAACCACAGGGCGCAGGGCCCGAAGAAGACGATCTCATTGACCCCTTGTTTGAGTTGCTCGCGGGGTAGGGTGAATCGATCCCAACCCCCGGTCAGCATTTTTTCTTTATCGCGCTTATGCTGGTAAGGGTGACCGTTGATCTCGAATTTTCCCGGCGGCGTGTGTTTATCCCAGCCCGCGTAGACCAGAACTCGGACCGCATCCGGAATCGAATCGAGATGAAAGATCTTTTTGGCGGACTCCCCCTCGGAGAGTTCGTCAATCACTTTCGAACTGCGGGCCATGTTGTCCGAGATCTGATAGGTCGGGGCCAGTTGGAGTTGCTGGAGACTCGAATCCTCGGATTCGACCAGATCGATGAATCGATCGCGCTGAAACTCGGAACTCGCGAAGGAGGGGATCACCCATTCTTTGGTCTGTTCATCGGCCCGGCAGGGCGTGACCGCGAGGAGAGCGAGAAGGGCAATGAGAGAGAAGCGTTGAATCATGGCGGACACCGAAATCTTTCAGGGATTTGGCCAAAGCCGATCTGATGGTAGGGGGAACTGCGGGTCATTTCAACGACACGCAGAGCGCCTTTCCCACGACCGACTTGATCCGGCAAGCGGGAGGTGTCACCCTTTTCCTCAACTCTAATCCGCTTTAAGGGTATCCATCATGAAATTCGGAATCGTTGGCGCTGGAGTCATCGCGGAGTATCACTTGGAGGCCATCCGTCGAACCGCGAGGGCGGAAATCGCCGGGGTCTATGACAAGTTTCCCGAAGCCGCAAAAGCCTTCGGAGAGAAACACAGTATCCCTATCTTTGACTCAATCGAATCCTTGGTTAAATCGGGCGGCGCCGAGGTGGTCACCATCGGAACCCCTAGCGGCTGGCATCTAGAGCCCGCGACCCAAGCGATGGAAGCGGGAGCCCATGTTCTCTGCGAAAAACCCTTGGAGGTGACCCTTGATCGGATCGACCGAATGATCGAGGTCGGTAAGAAAATGAACAAAAAAATCGGCGGTATCCTCCAAGTCCGCACCTTCCCCGGTTGCCAACGAGCGAAAAAAATTCTGGAGGAGGGCAGGCTTGGAAAACTTCTCCTCGCCGACGCCTTCATCAAGTACTACCGGACCCAGGAATACTACGAGAGCGCGGGGTGGCGAGGCACCTTTGAACTCGATGGAGGCGGCGCGGCAATGAATCAGGGAATCCACTGGATCGATCTGATTCAGTGGCTCGCCGATGGCGCCGAATCGGTCTGCGCGCATGCCGCGACTGTCGGCCACCAGATCGAAGTCGAGGATGTCTGCCTCGGCATGGTCCAATGGAAGAACGGCGCCCGCGGAGTGATCGAAGCGACCACTTGCGCCCAACCCGGATTCGCCACCCGGATTGAGTTCCATGGCGAAAAGGGATCGTTGCTTCTGGAGGATTCCCAAATCAAGAAATTCGTGATCGATGGCGAGGATCAGCCCATCGAAGAAGCCACCACCGGGGCAGGCGGTCACGCCGATCCGAAAAAGTTTTCCGTCGAGGGGCATGTGATCCATGTCCAGGACATGATCGAGGCAATCGAGCAAGACCGCGACCCGCTCATTCCGGGACATGAGGCGAGAAAGTCAGTGGAGTTGATCGTGTCGATGTATGAGAGTTCGAAGAAGGAAGGGTGGGTGCGACTCGATGATTAAATGGAATGGAATGAACTCCAAGGAATTCGCGCCGAGAACCTATACACCTGCGCCGAGATTCCCTTCTCGGCGCAACTTAAGCAGGAATCCCTTCCTGCGAATAGGTCCGACCAGCCTCACCCTCTCATCCAACTCTCCGGCGAACGATGGCACGAAAGGATTCGTGCGCAAGTGGGTTCGAGAAGGGAATCTCGAACCAGGTGTGCGGAAGTGGGTTCGAGAAAGGAATCTCGAACCAGGTGTTTTACTTTTTGTCGCTGTCGGTTTGGTCGCGTTATTTCTGGCATCCCCATCCCCCGCCCAATCTCTCCGCCTCGGGTTCGAATCCGAATCCGAACTCCTCGGCGACTTCATTTCTCAGTTCCATCAATACAAACCATTGGGGAAAGAGGGCCTGGAGAAACGTCACCTCTCCCTCGCCGAGGGGAAGTTCGGAAGGGCTCTTCATATCGAGGATGGTTGGCCGATCTCCAAGGGAGCCTGGAATGAATCCGGGCTCGATTGCGATCTGATTGTGGCCACCATGTGGGGAGAGTGGCACACAAAACCCCACTTCTGGGGATCGGGCGCTTTCCATGGGGATTCGGGCACGGTCGCCTTCTGGGTGAAAAAGGAGGAGGCCTACCCGGGAGTCGTCTTTATGCAGGGGCACATCGGTTGGGGTCGGGCCGAGCGGGATCTCTTTAACATCGAAGTCGATGGGGAAGGTCGCCTCCATGCCTTTGTCCGAGATGTCCAATACAAGTATCACCGAGCGAAGTCGGACGAACCCGTCTGGAGGGTTGGCGAGTGGCAGCACATCGCCGCGGTTTGGGATCGGGCCTTCGGGATCAAGATTTATCACAACGGCCAACTTGTCGGTTCGACCTGGGGCGAGGATGCCTGGTGCCAGACCGGACAACCCGGGTTGTTCAGTCCGTTCCTTCCCGAGTCTTTTTATGACGAAATTGCTTTCTTCGATGGGCCCTTGAACGACTCGCAAATCAAACAGCTCTATGAAGAGAACACGGTCGAGGGCGCCGAGAATTTTGAGCCTTACGATATGGCCGCGGTCAAGAGACTCGCAGCCGCGTACGCCGATTTCGACCGGATCGAGGCGCCCCTATACCATGTGGAGCAGAATTCAACCCTGAGCCTCCAACAAATTCTGCCGGAGGATTGTCATGATCAAGCGATCTCCGCCTGGTGGGCGATGGATGGCCGTTATGAACTCGCTTGGCCTCACCCCGATCGGATGTTCACCTTCATCCTTGGCGATGTCGACTTCAAAGGGACCACCATCGACATGGAACTCGCGGAAGGGAGTCGACCCAATTACGCCTTCTTCGAAGGCGTGCTCGATGAGGTCGAACTTCGATCCGAAAAGGAGCAAGCCAAAATCCTCGCGAACACAGGCGATTACAAACCCTTTTGTTATTTCACCAAGATCGATGTGCCGGAGGACGCGAAAAAACTCCGAATACCCCTGGTGAAAGGCTATGGCTCACCGCCGGGTCTCGAGGGAAGCGCGCACCTTCCGCTTACTGGGGACACCCGCATTCAGGAGATGTCTCTCTGGAACATTCACGAAAGTTCCAGGGAGGAAGAGACTGGGGAGCATGTGGTCGAATGGTTCCTCACCTCGGAGGTTCCGGCAAATTCGATCCCCCGCTATGGGACCGCACTCCAAAAAATTTATTCCAAGCGACGGAGGACCGCGGTGGTCTCCGATCGTCAACCCACAGCAACCGAATCGACCGTAATCCTCGAACCGATGTCGGCGATTCAGTTGATGAGTCCGGGACTCGATCCGGACCTCGCGATTGACCGTGTCCAATTGAATCTCACGGTTCGACCCAAGGAGTTGGACGATGTTTTTTGGATCCGTTTCCGGGATCCGAAGAACCCGTCGAGGATCTGGGCGCAGGTCTGTTTCGCCGCCAAGTTCGGATCGACCCTGGAATACCAGCCGCTCCATCTCGATTTCGATCTGGCCGACCTGATGCTCGCCACCGAGGACCGCCTATGGGTGGAAATCCAATCGATGAACGGCGCGGAGCTATTGGTCGGCAACAGCGAATCGCCAAGTTCGATTGTCGCGGTTCGCTCCGAGACTCCGAGTCAGTCGATACAGGACTACGCCGAACACCAGCTCCGAGCCGCCCAACTCCAGTTCTCGAAGGAGTACAACTATCGGCCCTGGACGCTCACAGGGGAGGAGGTAACCCTGACCGACTGGAGTCAATTGGGCGGTCCCTACGATATCGCCTATCCCATCCTTGCCGCGCTGCGTCACGCCCCCAAGGATGAATTGGCGAACATTTATGATGAGATTGTCTTTCACAGGGGTCGGCGCGCCTGGGTTCCTCAAGAGGAGGTGAAACGCCCAGTCGAAATCATGGCTCCGGACAACGCGCCCCTTTGGGCGATATGGGAACGGGAACTCATCCGGATCAACCAACGAGTCACCCATTGGATCGCCGAACACCAGCGCGATGACGGTCAATTTTGGGGCGGGTGGAATGATGACACTTTCATCCCCCTGGGATTTCCCTCGATGCCTCTCTTGGGCGATGAACTGACGCGCAAAGCCTGGCTGCGCCTTTACGATGGTCTGGAAGAGGCCGGAATTTTCGCAAATGGATATTGCGACATCTGGCCGATCGATCCGCTGCATATCACCGATTTCATCGCGTCGCGTGGACTGATGCTCTCTTTCGGATTGGGCGACCCGGATGTAATCGAACGGGAACTAAAGACCTCGGAACAGTATTTGAAACGAGTGACCCAAACCAATGACCGGCTCGAAAAAGAGGGAGCTCCGCCCGTTATCGGGAACCCCGAGGATCGGGCTCGCGAGGACATCACGCTGGTCGAGCAAATGGAATCCGAAATCCTCAAGTACTCGAACGCCCACCTCAATTGGTATTTCGGGAAGACCCCCGATCTCGATCCCTATGAGCTCGCCGATGTCGATGCTCTGACCCGCCGGATGCGGGACATGGTTCTTCGATGCGACTCGATCACCGAGTTCGATTTCACTCGTTCGATGATTCACACGGACGGTCAGGGCGAGGGGATCGGGCGCTACGAACTGATCGCGGCAGCCCTGGGAGGCTCGCTTCAGGGACGGGTCGGCAACGATCCCCCCTCGATCGCAGTCAGCTGGAGCGGGGAGAAAAAGATCGAAGATCTCGCGAGACTGGTTGAATACGCCGACACAAAGGAACTTCGCATTCGCTTCTACAATTTCAGCGATGAGCCGATTTCCACCACCGCACGCGCCTGGCGCCTGAACCCGGGGAACTACACTTTCGAACTCAAGGGCGCCGACGGCTCCCAATTTGAGGCACCCTCCAAAAAGGAACTTCATCGCTTCTCGAAGTTCGATTTGAACGTGCCGCCCCGAATCCCTTGTCGACTGATTGTGAAACAGACAGCGCCCATCGAACGCGAAAAAGAACTCCCCGATTTGGCGATCGGAAAGGGAGATGTCCGACTTACCTCGAATGGCGAGATGACGGTGACTGTCCACAATGTTGGTGGAGCGCCCTCTCAAAAAACCGATCTGATCGTGGAAGTCGATGGGAGGAAGGTGGCCGAGGCGGCGATTCCGGAGATGGAATCCCCCAGCTCGGACTTTATCGCCCGTAGCGGAAAGATCCGTTTCGAGAGGATTGAACCCGGAAAGAAACTGACGGTCAGCCTCGACCCGGAAAACCGGGTCGATGAAATTCTCGAGGAGAACAACACATTCACCGCGAGTTTCTTCCCGGAATGAGGGCATAGTTGTTCTTACCGTACACTCCGATAAATGTCATTCCGACGCTAGGAGGAATCTGATGAGAGCCGAAAACCCGACCATTCTTTTCCAAATCTAGGAGGGCTCCCAACCTGTTTCAACAGGTTTTTGCCTTGTGTAGCCACGTCAATTGATTGCGTGGCGGTCCCTGGTCGATGCCGGAAAGGGAATCGGTCTTATCGAAGTGAGTGAAACCGACCCGGCCCGCCACGGGATCAATCCCGTGGCTACGCAAATCGAAGTCCGTTGAAACGGACTCGAATGCTCGAGTGGGAAAGGCATATTCGATCGGGTAAAGTCCCTCATTGGACCCTCCCAAAGCCACGTGCTGAGCACGTGGCTGTTGACTCGATCGAAATCAATCTTCCTCCGGCAACGGTTGGTCTTTCGTCTCCGGCGCCCAGTACAGCGCGACGATGCCGACAAAGTAGACAAAGCACATCATCACCGCGGCGGCGCGGAATGGCTGACTGAATCCCCAATCTCCCAAACGAGAACTCAGATACCCCAGAAGGAACGCCGATGGAGCGGTGATATACCGGCCCACATTGTAACAAAACCCGATGCCCACTCCCCGAAGACGAGTCGGGTAGAGTTCAGGAAAGTAAATCGAGTATCCGCCAAACGGCATCAATGTGCTGAAACCAACCAGAGGCAGCATCCAGTAGGCGTGAGTCGCGGAGTGGAGCGAAAGGAAGACCGAAGCGACCACAAAGAAGGACAAAATGAACGCGAAAAGGAATGCGAATCGACGCCCGATGTAAGTCGCGATCAGAGTGAAGGTGAACATACCGAGGAAAGCGCCCACGTCCTGAAAGGCCGTGCTGAGCGAACGGACCCGGTCGATGGTCGCCTGCGATTCCCCCTGGAGGGCGGCTGTCACGAGTTCAGGGGTGTAAAAACCAATCCCCCAAAGTCCAATCATGCCGGAGACCCCGAGTGCCAAACCGACCAGCGTGTGATGCCTCCAACGGGGGTGCGAGAAAAGGTCCGGGATCTTGCCCAGCTGGTGTTTCTTTTCACCCGTAAGCGCCGCCTGCCGGGCGAGTTTCCAAGGTTCCGGTTCCCTGAGGAACAAGACGATGGGGATGACCAGGAGAGAGGGGAGAATCCCGACAAGGAAGAGCGCTCGCCATCCCGCTAGTTCCCAGCCCATCAGGGTGACCATCAATCCCGGCGGAAGCCAGAGGCTGATTAAGGACCCCAAGATGTTCCCTGTCGCGGAGAGCGCCTGGAGCGAACCCAATGCCAAGGACCGTATTCCGGTCGGGACGCTCTCAGCAACTAACGCCGCGGCCGACCCGAACATCCCGCCGATTCCCAACCCCACGAGGAAACGGTAAATGGTGAAATCCAATGTGTTTTGTGAAAAGGCCGAAAGTCCGGTGAATCCGGAATAGACGAAAAGGGTCAAGACCATGGTTTTTACACGACCAATCTTGTCACTCAAGCTTCCGAAGATGATCCCGCCGGTCGCCCAACCAAAAATCATCCACATCGTGGCCCAGCCGATGTAGGGCTTGAGCTCGTGCGTGACATCGCCCCCCTGACCGGTGAGGAGCTCCTTCAGGGCCGACTCCCGACCAAGAACAAAAATCCTTTGATCCATGCAATCGAACAACCACCCGCAAGACGCGATAATCAGAACGAGGACGTGGTAGGGGGTGACCCCCTCCCAAATCGAGGGTTTGGCTTGTGTCTCCACGATTTTTGACACTCCTTGAAGAAGATTTACAGCGCATCTATCCGAACCATTGGTGTAAGATGGCGGCCGTTCGGAAACCGAGGGATGATATCAAGATCCCCACTTAAACCGAAGGTGTGTGGCGCATTCATCCCCAGCGTGCTAAAAGTTTGGGTAGTCGCGGGCGTTTTCGTGGCGCTTAGCCAATAATGTCTGTCGAGAAACCTTGAAGGAGCGCCCTTTAGACCCATGAAATTCCGATTGATCGCCCTTCTGGCCCTGACCGCCGCGTTTCGGATTGTCGCCGAGCCGACTCCCGAACAAGTGGAAACCGCCATGAAAAAAGCAACCAACTACCTCCTTGACGAGGTCTCCACCCACGGCGGTTTCGTCGCGTTGTACACCGAAGACCTCTCCCGATGTTGGGGGGAGGTCCCCGCGCGGAACTCGATGATCTGGATTCAGGACGCGGGCACCACCACGGTCGGCAAGGCCTTGCTCGATGTGTATCGCGAAACGGGCGATCCCTTCTATCGCGAGGCGCTCATGAAGGTGGCGAATGCGATTGTCGCGGCGCAACGCCCCGAGGGGGGGTGGCACTATTTCCACGATTTCGATCCGAGCGGCGTCGAGAAGTGGTACGAAGAGGTGGGCTCGAAAGCCTGGGGATGGGAGGAGTTTTATCACTGGGACGACAACTCCACCTTCGATGACGATGTGACCGCGGGCGCTTCGGATTTCTTAATGGATGTCTATTGGGAGACGCTCGATCCCCGGTACAAAGGTCCGCTGATGAAAGCGCTCGACTTCGTGTTGGAAGCGCAATACCCACTTGGAGGGTGGCCTCAACGCTATCCACACCCCCATGGGTATTCCGCCTACTATACCTTCAACGATGGGGTGACCGAGGGGAATATCCAACTCCTCTGGAAGGCCTATAAAAAATTCGGGAACGAGGAGTATCGAAAAGCGGCGTTGCGAGGGATGTATTTTTATATCGTGTCGCAAAACCCACCCCCTCAGGCCGGTTGGTCTCAGGCGCATGAACTCAGCCTGGAGCCTGGCGGCGCGCGAAGTTACGAGCCGAAAGGGCTGACCACCTCTTCCACTCAAAACAATATTAACGCGCTCTATCGTTTCTATGGCATGACCGGCGACCGGCGTTTCCTGCGCCCCATCCCTGACGCCATCGATTGGCTGGAAAGCACAAAGGTCCCCGCTGAGGACTCGATCAATGGGAACACTCACCCTCAATTTGTCGAACTAGGAACGAACAAGGCGCTCTATGCTCACCGCGAGGGAAAGAGCATGGAGGAGGGCCGTTACTGGGTTGACTACGAGGCCGGCAATTTCCCTGGGCATTACGGAATGCAGGGGAAAATCAACATCCCCCAACTCCGCGAAAGGTACGAAGAAATGTCCGCGCTATCCCCAGAGGAGGCGATGGATCGGTACAATGGGGAAAAAGAAAAGAGCAAGCCGGTGGTCGGAACGAACGCCGAGGAAGTTCAAACAATCCTCGATTCCTTGAACGAGAAGGGCGCCTGGATCGAGGACCTCTCGATGCCGGATCCCACGGATTGGAAGTACAAACCCCGGACTGAATTCCGTGGGATCAGTGTGCGAACCTTTGCGAAGAATTTGCGGGTGTTATCCGCTTATTTGAATCGGGAATGAAACTCAACTCGGTGCTCGCGCGGGATTTATAAATCCCGTGCGTGATTTGACAGGAGTTGCACTCCTAGGGGGACAGCCCTCCGGGGGAGTACAACTCCCGTCAAACACCGCACCGGAATCATAGTTCCGGTGCGAGCGCCAATCGTAGGTTGCGAAAGGAAAACCATCATGCAACGAATCATCTCCGTCATTTTCATCTTCGCCACTGTCATTGCACCGGCCCTCGCCAAAACCCTCACCTACAACGAACACCAAACCCTCAATCTCCGCGACCAGGGATTCCCCGCCGACCAGCGCGCCACAAATGCGCTCATCGCTGATGGGAACACGGTCTATGGGGTGACCTCCGGCGACAACTGCCATGTCTTTCGGATGGATCCTGAGTCGATGAAGGTGAAAAACCTGGCGACGATCGATGGGCCCAATACAGTGATGAAGGGTTTTGTTCAATCAGGCGATACGCTTTATGTCGCGACCATGCTTTCAAGGGATCAACTCTGGTTGAAACAGCGAAAAAAAGATCCCTCCTTCGACCCCTGGGATGTGAATCTGCTGCCGATCGAGGAGTCCGACAACACGGGCCATCTCTATCGAGTCACCGGCATCAAGGGAGAGTCCCCAGAGTTGGAAGATCTTGGGACACCGGTTCCCGGTCAGGGTATTCACACACTCGCGATCGATCCTGAACGGAATCTGATCTACGGAGTCACCACGCCGATGGGTCAGTTCTTTATCTACAACATTGAGTCCGGTGAAGCCGAAATCGTTTCCTTTGGAAAAACCGTTTCAACCGTTTCCAACCATCGGGTCGGTTTTGTCACGGTCGAAAAGGAACTCGCTCAACTGACACCCGGCGAAGCGGAATGGAACGACCGTCTTCTCCCCAAAGCGATGTATGTCACCCAGTCCGGGACGATGTACACGTCCGGGTGGAATGGCCGAATTCTGAAATACGATCCTGAGATCGAGGAGCCGCAACAAAGGTTCTCGGAGGTTGCCTGGATTCCCTCGGTCCCGGGTCGTCAGCATTGGAATCGGATTGACGCCATTGTTGAGCACAATGGGAAACTGCTCATGGGAACCTCCGATGGTTACATCATCAGTTACGATCCTGAATCCGGCGACATCAAGAACTTTGGGAAACCGATCCGCGCCATCGAGGTGATGGGCATGGCGGTCTCTCCTCTCGACGGGAAATTGTACGGAGTCAACGGTGGAGACCTCGAGGGGATGCCTAGAATTTGGAGTCTCGATCTCGAGGCTGGAACTTTCGAGGTCGATATCCCGGCGCTTCAGGTTTTCAATAACCGACGCCAGATTGGCGATGTCCTCACAACAACGGATGGAACCCTCGTGATCGCGGAAACCAACCGTGTCGCCAACCTCCATCTACTGAAACCGGGGGAACCGATGGAATGGGAGAAGAGCGGCGTTCTTCCCGAGGAGAACCCACAAGAAGGCCGCGTCAAACAGGTCGAGGATGATCGGTTTGCCGGACACAAGAAGCTCGAAGTGGAAGTCTTCCCCATTCCCTCCAGCATGCATGGGGGATCCGGGTACACAGCAGTCCAAATCGACCGCGATGGAAAGGTTTATATCGGCACCGCTTATTACGGACTGCACGCGGAATTGACACAGCTCAACCCAAAAACCGCCGAGTGGCGCTCGCTTTTCGAGTCCGACAAATTGACCTACCAGTACGGCCGGGGCCAGGGCATCCCCGGAAAGATCCACACAAAACTCCGCCTGGGCGCCGATGGAAAAATTTATGGCGCGATGAAACAAGGGTACGAGCAACACTACACCATCCGCGCGGACATCGGCGAAGCCCCCGAGGGACTGCGGGGCAGCCAGTTCACCTGTCATTTCTTTTCATACGATCCCTCAACAGACGAAGTTGAGGACCTCGGACCGGGCTGGCCACAAGAGGGCATTACCAGTTTCGATGTCGACACGGAACGAGGTTACCTCTACGGCTGCACCGTGCCCGGAGTTTTCTTCCTGGTTCATGACCTGGAAAACCGTCGAGTGTGGAATGCAGGCGCGATTGCGCACACCCACCCCTCTCGGTATATGCCAAAAGACCCTGGAACGGGTCGAGTCTATCATCCCGGAGAAACGACACCGGAGGGGACCTGTTACCTGACTGTCTGGGACCCGGAGGAGTTTCGTCTTAGGGATGTGGAGATTATCCCCGAAGAGGGACTGAAGTACCGCCACAGTTACTCTTCTTGTTGCGGTCCGGCTGGGACCAATACTTACTACGGACATTGCGACGACCAACTCTTCGTGATGGACACCGATGACAGCAAGGACGGAAAGTTTCACGTTCGCCCCCTCTGCTACATCGGCGTCGACGGGGATCCGAAACACGCCGGAGTCCAGGCCTTCGATCTCGGTCCGGATGGCCGTATCTATTGGGCGAGTTCGGGTGGCCGGGGAGTCCCCATCGACATCTTCGCCTGGGACCCGAAGACCGAGAAAAAAACCTACCTGGGAGCGTGCGCACTCAACGGCGAATATATTAATTGGGGTCATCCGCAAGGAATCGCTTTTGATTCCGAGGGCAATATGGCGATGCACATCCTCTATGCCGAACTCACGAAGGAACAGCAAGAAAAGATGTCGGTTTCCGAAGATTTCGAGTATAAGGATATTGAGGAACAACCCTATTATTTGGGTTATCCCGCGCATGACGAAGACACGTTCTATTCCGTTTATTATGTAAAGGGGGCGACCTCGATCAGGTGACCTTTTGAATTCGAGAGAACCTTGTGAGAACCCCACCCCCTAACCCCCTCCCCGCGATGCGGAGAGGGGGAACCTGGTCTAACCCAATGGGAGGAACAAGCCATGTCCGACATCACTGAAATCGCCCCCAACCTTTTCCGAATCTCCGTTTACGCCGAAGCCTTCGACCTCCAATTCAACCATTTCCTGGTGCGAGACGAGGAGCCGCTCCTGTATCACACGGGGATGCGTCAGATGTTCCCGGAGGTTCGGGAAGCGGTGGCGAAGGTCATCGATCCCACCACCCTGCGTTGGATTAGCTGGAGCCATTTCGAGGTGGATGAATGCGGAGCGCTGAACGCTTGGCTTGAAACGGCGCCCAACGCCGCGCCGGTCTGCGGCGTAATCGGCGGGCTGGTGAATGTCACCGATTTCTCTGACCGTCCTCCGAAAATGCTCGAACCGGGACAAGTTCTGGAAACCGGGGAGCGTCGGTATCGATTCCACTCGACTCCCCACCTCCCCCATGGGTGGGACGCGGGAGCGTTGTTCGAGGAAACCACTGCAACGCTGTTTTGTTCCGACTTGCTTCATCAGGCGGGTCAGATGGAACCGATCACCGAGTCGGATATCATCCTCGAGCGAACCCGGGAGGCAATCCTCGCTCAACAAGCCACCCCGCTGATGGACTATGTTCCCTACACCCACAACACCGGTCGGCTCCTGGGAGAACTCGCGGATTTCAACCCAAAAACTCTCGCGATCATGCATGGATCCAGTTTCTCCGGGGATGGGGGCCGTCTGCTTCGCGGCCTCGATCCGATCTTCCGGGAGGTGCTGGGAACTCCAGACGCCAACGAACATTAATGTCAGAGAAGCTGATTAATTTTGTCTTCTTCCAGGCCGGGTGGTTCATCTGTGTCATTTCAGCGGCGGCCGGTCGACCCTGGCTGGGACCGGTCTTTGTCGCGGTTTGGGTCATCGCCTTCGCTAGGTTGCAAGGGAAGGACCCGAAAATGGCCTGGGTCCGCATGTCGGCTTTGGGATTGGGATATCTCTTCGATTCAGCCCTGGTGGTGCTGGGAGTTTTCACTTTTCCCATTCAGGCCCAATTGGGCGGACCCGCTCCCATCTGGATGGCCTTCATGTGGGTCAATCTCGCGGGAACCCTGGATTCCTGTCTGGAATGGTTGAGCGGGCGTTACCTTTTGGGGGGCCTGCTCGGTTTGATAGGAGGCCCATTGGCCTATTGGGGTGGCGAGAACCTGGGGGGCATCCAACTTTCCGACCCGCTCTGGCGATCGCTGACCGCAGTTGGAATCGAATGGGCGATCGCTTTTCCGATTCTGCTCTGGTTGAATGAGAAGGTGCGATCGATGAAAATTCCATCAACGATTACGCCTCAATCAGCGGGAAAGCCTGAAGAAAGATCCTTTAAAGAATGAATCAATCACGACGTTATTTCCTCCAAACCGCGGGCGCGGTCACACTCGGTTTCGCCGGTTTCCGACAACTCTCTCAAACCTTCGCCAATAACCTACCAAAGGCCGAAGACATCCCGTTCGGCTATGGCGACCTTGTGCGCGATCCCAACGGCCTGATCGACCTTCCAAAGGGGTTCTCTTACACCGCGTTCTCGAAAACCGGAGAACGAATGTCCGATGGCCTCCTTGTCCCAGGCAAGCATGACGGGATGGCGGCTTTTCCCGGGCCGAAAGGGAAAACGATCCTGGTCCGGAACCATGAACTCGAGCCAACCGATGACGCCATCAGCCCTTATGGAGTGGATTTGAAATACCTGGTTCGGGTGACCACCAACCACTTTTACGACTATGGCCGGGGAAAAGTTCCTGGGTTGGGCGGAACGACCACTCTGGTTTACGACACCAAAAAGGGAATGTTGGACACGCATTTCCTTAGCCTAGCTGGGACTCATCGAAACTGCGCCGGTGGACCGACTCCGTGGAACAGTTGGGTGACCTGTGAGGAAACAACGCTGATGAAAACAGGCATGGTCGACAAGGATCACGGATACAATTTCGAGGTCCCCGCCACCTCCAAACCGAGTTTCGCCGACCCAGTCCCTCTCATAGGCATGGGTCGGTTCCGTCACGAGGCCATCGCGGTCGACCCCAACAGCGGCGCGGTTTACGAAACCGAAGATGTCGAGGATGGATGCGTCTACCGTTATCTCCCTGACACCCCAGGCGAACTGGCGAAGGGGGGCAAGCTCCAGGCACTGGGTATCCGAGACCGGAAGAGCTTCGACACTCGCAATTTCCCGGCGGCTGAGGGTCAGAGTCCACCAAACGAATCGCTCCCGATTGGGGAGACTCTGGAAACTGTCTGGATCGACCTCGATGAGGTGGAATCCCCCAAAGACGATCTTCGCCTGCGGGCCTACGAAAAAGGCGCGGCAAGGTTCGCCCGAGGGGAGGGGATGTGGTATGGCAACGACGCGGTCTACTTCGCTTGCACCTCGGGCGGCCAAAAGAAACTCGGACAAATCTTTCGTTATGTCCCCAGCCCCGTCGAGGGAACCCCCGAAGAGGAAAACCAACCCGGAAAATTGGAGCTGTTCATCGAACCCAATGACGGCAAATTGGTGACCAATTGCGACAACCTGACCGTATCACCCTGGGGCGACCTGATTGTCTGCGAGGATGGCGCCGACGACGCCTACACCAATTCTCTGGTGGGAGTCACCCCCAAGGGTGAGGTCTATCGTTTCGGACAAGGACACGCGGCGGTGGAGCTCGCGGGGTGCACCTTTTCGCCGGATGGAAGCACCCTTTTTTTCAATGTCCAGGAAAGGGGTTGGACCATGGCGGTGACAGGCCCCTGGCAAGAGCGGGCCAAGCCTTCATGACCCACTTTCTCTGGCAAGGAAATTCTTTCCTCCCGGGTCGAAAAAACCTTGACCACTTTTCGGCTTGATATAGAATTGTGTTCTGTACCTCACAGGAAGGAACGGGGGGAGCGACCCTCCCTCGATTGTCCAACCCGAAAAGGACAAAAAAGGGTCGTGAATAATCTGGAAGTCACCCATTAAGAGATTGTCTCCGAGGATGCCCAGGGGCCTCACGCCGACGCGAGCAAGCGTCCCAACCATCATGCCCGGAGGCAAGAGTCAAAGTGATCCAAGCAGTCGAAGAACCGCCAAGTCGAAATCATAGAAATATGAACCGTAAAGAATCCAACCAGATTCCCCAGCTCCCAAACAAAACCCTCGGACCTATTTCCGACCTCGAACGCCATCTCCCCTCGGACTGGTGGCGCAGCCTGTTCGGCTCGCTCTACCTCAAAACAGACGGGGATGTGGTCGAGAACGATCTGAACACCCAAAAAGACATCGACTTTTTGATCGAGGCGACCGGTCTCGAACCGAACGACCGCTACCTCGACCTGTGTTGCGGCCAGGGACGCCACTGTCTGGAACTCGCCCGTCGCGGTTACAACCATGTCACCGGTCTCGACCGCTCCCGTTACTTGGTTCGACTGGCCCGGAAACGGGCGCGCTCGGAACACCTAAAAATCTCATACCATGAGGGAGACGCCCGGAAGTTCCGCCTTCCCGCGGATAGTTTCCACTGTGTCTCCATCCTCGGAAATTCTTTTGGCTACTTCGACGCCGAAAAAGATGACGCGTCGATTCTTAAATCGGTGATGCGCGTTCTCAAGTCGGGCGGGATTCTCGCCATGGACCTCACCGACGGCGATTGGATGAAGTCCCATTTCGAGCCGCGCTCCTGGGAGTGGATCGACCAAAACCATTTTGTCTGCCGCGAGCGCTCCCTCTCCGAGGACGGCCGCCGTCTGATTTCCCGCGAGGTCATTGTCCACGCCGAACGCGGGGTCATCGCCGACCAGTTCTACGCCGAGCGTCTCTTCTCCAAGAGTGAGATCTTCGATCTCTTGGAGGAGGTCGGTTTCATCAGCATCCGCGACCATGGCAACCTGACCAGCCATTCGACCCGCGAGCACGATCTCGGGATGATGGAAAACCGGATGTTCCTGACCGCCCGGGCCCCTCGCAAGGTCAAGACCGACAAGAAACAAGCCCCGAAATTCACCAAGTTCACCGTGTTGATGGGCGATCCGACGATCCCCGATCCGGTCAAACGCAACGGTCAGTTCAACGAAGAGGATTTCACCACCATCGATAAACTGACCCAAGCCCTGGAGGAAATCGGCGATTACGAGTTCGAGTATCTGAACACCCATGCCACCCTCCAACAGACGATCCGTGACAAGCGCCCCGAGTTTGTCATGAATCTCTGCGACGAAGGTTTCAACAATGACGCCTTCATGGAACTCCATGTTCCCGCGCTGTTAGAGATGTATCACATCCCTTACACCGGCGCGGGTCCCGCCTGTCTCGGGCTTTGCTACAACAAATCGATGGTTCGCGCGATCGCCGCCTCGCTGGACATCCCGGTTCCGCTCGAAACTTATTTCAACCCAGCGGATCAATCGGCGACCATCCCATCGATCTTCCCGGCCATTGTGAAGCCGAACTATGGCGACAGCAGCATCGGAATCACCCAAAACGCGGTCGTGCACACACCGGAGCAATTGATCAACTACATGGAGGAACTCCGAGAGGTTCTCCCCGGCAGGCCGGTGCTCATCCAAGAATTTCTATCCGGGGCCGAGTACAGCGTCGGAATCATCGGCAACCCGGGGCTGACCACAACCGTGCTTCCCGTCCTGGAAGTGGATTACAGTGGCCTCGATCCGGAACTTCCGAAGATCCTGGGCTATGAATCGAAGTGGCACCCGGATTCCCCCTACTGGACCGAGATCAAGTATCACGAGGCGAAGTTGACCGAGGAACAACGGCGGAAGATTCTGGATTACGCGAACCTTTTGTTCGAGCGCCTGGAATGCCGGGATTACGCCCGAGTCGATTTCCGCATGGACGCTCGCGGGGAGATCAAACTCCTTGAGATGAACCCCAATCCGGGTTGGTGCTGGGATGGCAAGATGAACTACATGGCCGGTTTCGCCGGAATGCGGTACTCGGACATGCTGAAGCTGATCCTGGACGCCGCGGCGGAACGCGAATCCCTGGCGGTTCAGAACCGGGTGTTGGTCGGGGCGTAACAAAGTCAGAACTCAACCTCAATGACACTGTCCTCCACGAGGCTTCTCGCTTCGATGGAGGACAGTGTCTTTTTATTCGCACCCTCTCCGATGTGAATGGTGTAGGCGCCCTTCTCGAAAACCTTCGGCTGAAATTCGGTCCCGTTGATTCTCAGTGTGTATGCTACCTCGCCGGTTGACTCGTCAACAACTTGGACAACCGAATCGGTCTGGCCGGAGATTTTCAAAGTGGGCAGATAGGCGATCGGCTTCCGCCCGTAGTTGTCCGTTTGGCCTATGGTCCGAGGCCATCCCGGGTATTGCTCTGCCGAAGGGTCGGTGATGTCTACATTCCGGGGCCAGCACTCGAGGGTGATTTTTCGTGTTGCCTTATTTAGTCGAACGATTCCAAACCCAGCGGCCCGAGTGGTGAGTTTATCCCCATTGGCCGGTTCCTTGGTGGGGTTCGCGACAGCATAGCAGGTGACCAGATTGTCGAATCCATCGACATGGTCGCCGAGATAAGGCGGGTCGCCCGGCGCACGGTTCTTGCCCTCCTCGAGGGGTTCCCACCAACGCAAATAAAGGTTGGCAATCGAGGGAACACAGAAAGAAATGTTGCCATCGCGCCACTCGTTGACTCCATGGTGAAAGATAGTGGCGAGGTGTTGGTCGCCCGCGAAGTGGAGGGCAAAGGCCTTTCTCAGCGCAATGATCGCTTTCCTCCGTCCGGTCTGTGGCCAACCGTTCGAATCGAGGTCGGCGTGCAGACGGCCCCCCAGTTTGCCATGGATGTGGGCGCCGCCGCAGAAGATGGTCTGGGAGAGGGCAACCTTGAAGTCAGCGTCGGTCCAGTCCTGTCCCCAATCGTCCAGAAACTTCAGTTGGCGTTCCCCTAGTAGACGCGCTTCGGGAACATCGACACTTTTCGGATCGTAGTTGGGATCGGTGATATGGTCGGGACGTGGACCCATCGGCGGCACGACCGCCTCGGGGCCGGTTTTGAATTTTCGGTCCTCGAGTATGGCGAAACTGATACGACCCCAATTGAGATCGGTGTAATAAACCCCGATGCCTCGTTCGATCGGGGTGGGATCGTAGGGATCGGGGAGGTGACTGGTCTGTGCCCGCTCCACCTCTTTCACATAGTCCACAGGTTTGTAATAGCCGCCGTCGTGACCCTCGGGTACAAACGACTTCCGACCATTTTGCCCCCATAGGTTGGGTTGGCCCACATCGTGGTCATCGGGAATCGTGATGGTTGGACGGTCTTTGATGATCTCTCCAAAATCGCGACCGAAATTCAGCCAGGCCTGGTAGTGACGGTTGTGGTCATAGACCTGGTCCCCCGAAAAGAACAGGAGATCGACGTCGATCTTCTTGATGTTGTCGACAATGTCCGTTTTGGGAAGAGTCCCTCCATGGGGTTGCAGGATCGAATTGCCAGTAAACCCGGCGACCACGATCTCTTCCTTGTCGACCGGATTTTTTCGGATCGTCCCTTCATAAAAAGCCTTGTCCGCATGGTTCACTCGGTAGGGAACCTGTTTGGTGTCGTCCCAGTTTTCGACCCGGAAGGGCGCGGTCCATCCTACCTCGATGACTTCAGTCCTGGCGATTTCCGTCCATTCCCCACCTTCCTTGATTTCGAGTCGGAGAGTGCGGTCCTCCCCCTCCTTGAGCGGGTAGAGTTGCGCGGTCAATTTGAGGATGTTGTCGTTGACCGTGTAGAGCGCAAAACAGATGACCTCATCTCGGGGAACATCGAGATCGTAGTCGAGTTGGTTCTTGCGCTCGTCGGATTGAGCGGGGGCGCCCGTCATTCCATAGATCCCCGCCACTAGTAGAAAGAGAATCGAGCCAACGACCCGCTTTCCTGAAAAAAATGTATTCCGTTCTCGCATTTTCTGACTCCTTTGCGATCTCGATTTCAAGCATCTTCCGAGGGAACATTGACAGATTCGGCGGACTTCCAAAAGTCCCCATTTTCCTTCTTCCCGACATTCCATTGTGATAAAATCCTTCCGTTGAATCATTAGAATTCGGAGGTCCTCATGCGATCGATTAGTCGGTCGGCATGGCGGCTCCTGTTTCTCATCCCACCGGTTCTTTCCGCCCCCGGTTCCTTTGGAGAGGCGGGGCATGTCATACCCGACACTCAAATTCTTTCGGTTGTGAAACAGGAAGGTCTCTTCGCCTGGACTATGAATTGGGGAGAGCCGAATTGCCAAAGCAACCTTCTCTCTCTTCTGGCGTCGTTGCGAGAGGGTGAACAGGAACCATTGGATTTGGATATGGTTGCGATCCCCTCGGGCTCTTTCCAGATGGGGAACACCGGCTCTCCACGCGATGAGTCATTCGGTGACACAAGCGAGTACCCGCGTCATACAGTTGTCCTCGACTATGAATTCGAATTGGGGCAATACGAAATCACCAATGGGCAATACGCGGAAATGTTGAACTGGGCTTTGGCTCGAGGCTATTTAAAGGGGTCCAATAATCTTCCCTACTCGGGCGATCGAGATCCCTACTACAACCTGAAGCCGCTGGTTTCGGTCGGACCTGTCACCATTGGGATCGCCCCCGATATTAACTTCGAGGAGGGGCGCTTTGTTCCGATCGAGCGGGGGGGTGCATCGATGGTCGATCGCCCGGTCACGCGTGTAACCTGGTACGGCGCAATCGCATTCTGCAATTGGGCCTCGGAGCGGATGGGTTTCCTCCCCGCATACGATCTCCAAACCTGGACGCTGGTGAACCGTCAGGCGGGTGGCTATCGACTTCCCTCTGAATCGGAATGGGAATACGCCTGCAGGGGTTCCACTCTGAACTCAAACCGTTACTCGCTCTTTTCGTTCGGCGACGATCCCGATGCCAACCTCGACCTGTGCGGGTTCAGCGGCATCCTCGACGATTTCATGGTCTATTGCGGAAACGACGACGACTGGAACTCCGCTGTGGGAACCAGGTCGCCCAATGATTACGGACTGCACGATATGCATGGCAATGCTTACGAGTGGTGCCAAGACCATAAGCAAGCGGATTACGATGAGCCGGGCCGTCCCGACGATGGCTCGCCCTGGATGACCGCCGACACCATCCAGCGTGTTGTTCGAGGAGGGAGTTGGCAGAATGGCGGCGCCGCCTGCCGTTCGGCCTCGAGGGGTTTCGCCTCGGCGGGTGCGAGAGAAATCTATATCGGATTTCGGATTGCCAGGACTCCGCCGATCAGTCGCTAAGAGGTTTTTTGAAAAGTGCGTCCGGGAGGATGAATCGGAACGCCGTGGGAGCGGCTTCCAGCCGCGAAGGGGAGGGAAGATTGCTGAAGGCCATCGCGGCTGGAAGCCGCTCCCACAGCATTAACATCCACTTCGGCGCCCTTGAAACACCCTCTAAGAGACCTCAAGAGGGCTTGGAGGCTTGGATCGATTTCGCCGCCCTCCGCCCTATCTCAACCGCGAAATTCGTCCCTCGGTCCCAAGGGTAAACCTGACTCATGCTGGCCCAATAAAGTCCCGGGATGGGAGTCCGGATCGAGGGGATGTTCTCCGAGTGATTCACAAACGGGACAGGCTGCGCGTATTGCGCCCGGAACATCCAACTCTCCTTAACCCAGTCCTTGGAGACCTCCGGATTGATCTTTTGGAGTCCAGGCAAGTACTCCTCCAAAATCTCCTCTTTGGTCATCGAGAAGTATCGGTGGTCCGGCGGGAGGTAATCCCCACAGTAGACGATGTGGTTCCCGCCAAAATGTTCCTTGTCGACAAACTGAGTGTGCTCAACAAGACAGAGGAAGGGAAACCCCTCGCTCTTGGGAAGATTGTACCAATAGATTTCCGGTCCTAGCGGGCGATCCATCGAGAGGGTGAGAACAACCGCGCCCAACGATTTCAGGTTGCGAACTCCGCTCAGATAATCCTCGGGGAGGTCGGGCGCCATCTTCGCAACGAGTTCTGGCGAGGTGGTCGATAGGACTCGGTCGAAAGTCTCCTCTCCGTCGTTAGTCCGCAAAGCGAGTTGATCCTTGTCCTTGGACTCGATCCTTTCCACGGGAGTTTCGAGGAGAATCGTGGCGCCTCGCCCCCGAACTGCCTCGGCGAATTCATCGCAGAAAGCCTGGAAGCCACCCTCGAAGGTTCCGAGTTGAGGAGTGCGAACATGGATACGGGCCCAAAACCAGGCCATGTTGACGTCTCGATAATACTCCTCGCCGAACTTGCCTTTGAGCATCGGTTCCCAAAGAGTTTCATAGGCGCGTTTGCCCATCCACTTTCGGAGCCACTCATGCGCCGTGTGCTTTTCGAAAGATTTCCAGTTCTTGCTGAATCGGAGATAGGCGCCGACGAACCCGAAACGAAGCCGGTCGATAAAGTGGATTCCCGGAAATTTGAGTACAGCGATTGGGCTATCGAAAGCGTAAAACTTCCCTTGGTGATAAAGCGCGGTCACCGGTTGAGGATAAAAAACCTTGTCGCGGACTCCGATCTCCTCGGCGATTTTCAGTAGTTCCGCATCGGACTGAAACCAGTGGTGATAATACTTCTCGACACTCCACTCCCACCCTTCGGGTCGGAAGCCGCCAGCGAGCCCACCGACCTTGTCCGATCCCTCATAGACGTTGACCTCATGCCCCGCCCCCGCCAAATCCCATGCGGCGGAAAGCCCGCCGATCCCCGCTCCGATGATTGCGATTTTCAAGTTCAAGTCCTTAATTGGAACCTCTCTCCCTAACCCCCTCTCCACATTGTGGAGAGGGGGAAGAAGCGTGTTCCCCCTCCCCGTAGGACGGGGAGGGGGCTAGGGGGAGGGGTTCCTCAGTATCGATAATACAAATTCAGCTGCTCCGGGTTCACCTTCCGGGAGAGATCATAGAAAACGGTCACATTGTCAATGACTTTCTCCTCGTAAGCGACCCCGAGAGATTCCATGTCCCGCCGAAAAATTTCAACCAGATCGGGATCGTAGTCATTGTAGAGCGCGTAGGCCCCCTCTTTCGCCTCCTCGGCGAGACGGGAATATCGTGGATAGCGCTCGTGACGAACCGGGCCTCCATGAACCGAACCGATGATCGCCTCGTTGGTGAGATAGGTGACTGTGTGGGCGATCCAATAGTCGGTAAAAACAGTGGATACCTCTTGCTCTCGGAGGAAGGCGGCCACCTTTTCGGCAGTCCTCTTCGGCGGATGATTGATGAAAGTCACATGCCCAAACAAATTCGAATAGAGGAATAGGCCCACCCAAAGCAGTGCCCCCAGGAGAAATCTCTTTCGCGACCAAGCGATGGTCTGCCCGAGAATGACAAAGAGAGGCATCATCAGAAAGGTGTAATAGCGGGGGGTAAAAGCCCCCCCACCCCATCGCCCGTACATGGCGAAGGCGACAGTCAGCAGAATCATCCCGAGGGGAAGCAACCCGTAGGGTTTCTCGGCGATGATTTTCACCCTTCCCTCGATCTCCCGACAAAGGATGAAGTCGCGGATCGGTCCCTCGTTTCTGTAGAGATGAAGTCCCAAAGCGAAGAGGACACCGCCAAGGATCGCCACCTTGGCGAACATTGGGTCGAATTGGTCGAATTCGATAAACCGCGCGGAATCATCCTGAACCCCTAAGAGAAAAGGCATCCCCTGTTCGATCAGCCGGATCAGCATTTTGCCGGACATCTCCAAACGGGTCAGGTAATCCCATCCCCCCTTCGCCGCATACCCCAGGTTCGCCCAACCGTTGGTCAGGTTGTAGTGGAGCGCGGGAGCCCATCCAAGTAGAAACCCAAGGAGGAGGATCCCCCACCGCCAGGGGAAAAGAGAACGGAAGCCATACCACAGGAGCCAGATGGCAGAGGGGATGGCGTAAATGAGAATTGGGAAATGAATCCAAAATCCGAGACCGAAGGCCAAGCCCCACACAAAGAGCGGGAAAAGATTCTTCAGGGAGCCATGATCCTCATCGCACAATTTCAGAGAGAGCAACCACAATAGTCCGCCCAAACAAAAAGTCTCGTTGTAATCCCCCCAGGACTTAAGGTTGATGATGGAGAGAAAGATTGGCGGCAGGGCGAGGAGGAGTAGGGTCCACAAACCGCTTTCCGTCGAATCGGTCCTCCTCGCGATCAGGAAACCGAGTAAGAGAAAGAGGCCTGACCAAAGATACTCCGGCCAGCGGATGAACTGTGGATGGAATCCGAAAAGTCTGAACATCCCCGCCACGACAAACTGCATGGCCGATCCGACATAGCTTTCGCCATACAGGAAGAGCGGAGCCTCCCCCTCATAGGCGATGTTCCGGGCCATCAACCCGGCGATCGATTCGTCGGCGTCCAAGGGAAGATCTGCTGAAACGCGAACGCGAAGCATGACCCCCAGGACCACCAGGGCTAAAACCAGGGTCCAAATCCAGATTTTTTGGTGGTTGTTCATCCTCTTAATCTTCGGCTTATGGAGGGGGTCAATTGATCCACCTTCACTCACAAGCGACTTTTTTTGTTGGGAACCGTTGATTCCAATTGACTCTGGAAGAGATCGTGGTTTAATATAAGGTATAACATTACCGAAATTCCTGGTTGTCCGGGTCCGCCCCGATTTTGCTTGGAAACTGGGAGTATTGCCAAACTTTCAGATTTCGAGAAACTTAGGAGATCGGATCCGTTTGAGCGAGGAAAGACCCTAGCCCAAATTCGGAGAAAGGAAGTTTTGTGTCCAAAGTCACTTCGCCCGCACCCCCAAAAAACTTACTCGACGCTTCCACTGGAACGATCGACACCTGGGCCGACCCACGTTCGATGTCCCGAGCCGAGGCGAAAGCCTGGCGACGAAAGCGCAACCCTCTGAGACCTGATGGTTTCCCTGGGAAGGTTTTCGACTTTCTAGCCTCCCTCGAACTCGCAGTCTTTCTGCTCATCGTTCTCGGAACCGCCTGCGTTTTCGGGACCATCTATGAGTCCAACTACACCGCACAATTGGCCAAACGGTTGGTTTACCGCACCGGATGGTTTGACTTTCTCCTCGCCACAATCTTCATCAACGTGGTCTTCGCCACCCTCTCCCGCTACCCCTGGCGTTTATCGCAACTCGGTTGGTTGGTGACTCATGTCGGAGTTCTATCCATCATCGCGGGATCGGTGTTCACCTACCGGTTCGGAGTCGAGGGAAACATGATGCTCCAGGAGGGACAGTCCTCGGACCGCATCTCGCTGCCGAATTCCTATATCTCCATTCAGAAAGTCGACAGCGCTCATCCCGGTGAGGAGGTTTGGTATCGGCTGGATTCAACGGAAATTGAATGGGGCCATCCATCCCCCGAAAATCCGCAGCATTATTCCTTCGACGATTTGGGGGTAAATCTGACCGTCCAAAACTTTTACGCGGATTCGGAGTGGACCGAGGAGTGGAAAAACGACTCGCCACGGGAAAACCCCGCGGTTCTCTACGCGATCGAAAGCAGTTTCGCCGGAACCATGGCCTCGAAATGGCTGGCGCCGAATATGCCGGGTCGAACCCGTGACGATCTCGGGATCGCCAGTGTCACCGCTCGCGTCATGGATTCCCAGGAAGATCTCGAGGCCGAGCTGAGTCCGGTTAAAGGAGAGGACATTGACACCAACCAGTACCCCAAGGGCTATCTCGAGGTTTCTCTGAGCGATAGCCCCGCCACAACGATCAATGTCGCGGAGGCTTTGGGAAACAAGATTGCAATAGAGGGGACGCCCTACTCGTTGTTGCTTCAGGAGCAATATGACTACGCCTATATCAACGAGGGCGGCGAGTTGGTGGACAACCCCTCGAGAGCGCCGAATCCACTCGTGCGATATGAGGTGTATGAAGGCGACAAAGTTGTCATGGAACGCCAGTTCAACTTCGCCTTCATCCCCGAGTTCAACCAGATGCATGGCGGAGAGGTCGAACTCCCGCTGGAGGTGACCTACCACTACCCGAAGATGAAGGAACAATCCTCGGGAGGTCGCAGCGAGTTCGCGATCCTGATTGGACCGGGCGAGGATGAACTTCACTGGAAGGTCGCTTCGGGCGAAAAGATCTCCAGCGGAACCATGGAGGTCGGGAAACCGGTCCCCATGCCGATGATGACCGCCGGGATGTCTCTGGTGGTCAAGGAGAAACTGACTCACGCCAAAATCGAGGAGGTTCTCGAGGAGAAGCAGGTCAAACGCGGCGATTTCCGTCGGAAGGCGGCGGAGATCGTGGTGTCGAACGCCGATGGAGATCAGAAGTCGATCTGGCTGAGCCATGGTGGCGAGCAAAGGATCCTGCTCGGCAAGAATGTTTATGCTCTCCGGTATCTTTCCGAGGAGTTTCCGCTTGGGTTCACCATTCGATTGGATGATTTCCGTCTGAGAACCTATCCGGGCGGTTCGAGCCCGATGAGTTACGAGAGCGATGTGACAGTCGCTTACGCCGAGGAGAACAGCAATGTTCAAAAAGAGGTTCTCATTCAAATGAACGAACCGATGGACCAAAATGGATTCCGCGTCTTTCAATCGAGTTTCATCGATCAACCGAAAGGCGATCCTCGCATCTCGATTTTCTCGATCGCGAAAGATCCGGGAGTCCCTATCATTTACACCGGTTCCATCGTCCTCTGCGTTGGGATCGCAATGATGTTCTACGGCCGGAAATACTTGAGAAAACTTGAAAAAAAATGGTACCCACAAAGAATGTCAGGAGCTGCCTCATGAGTATCGACAAAATGAACCGTCCTCAATTTGCCAAAGGAGTCATCCCGGGAATACTCCTCGCCCTTGCGTTCGCGGCGTTCTTGCCCCAGAGCCTTCAAGCGGCGGAGGAGAAGAACCTGGATTATAGCGTGATCGAAAAGATTCCGGTCTTCCATGAGGATCGGGCCAAACCCCTCGACACCTTCGCGCGTGAAACCATGAGATTGGTCGCCGGACGCGAAAAGTGGAGAAACCCCAAAGAAGGGGACGATCGACTCAAGAGGGAGCCGATGACCAATCTGCTCTCCATGCTCTTTGAAGCCGATGAATGGCGGGATATCCCGGTCATCCACATCGACAAAGCCAATGTCAAAGAGATTCTAGGCATGGATGGCAAGGCCGAATGGATCACTTACGAAGGCCTGAAGAACAATCCCGGTTTCAAATCCGTCATCGAGGATATCAGAAAGAAACACCGCGAAAGTGAAGACGGGAAACCGAAACTCACTCCGGTGGAACGAAAAGTAAGCGATCTCAATGGCGTCCTTAACCGGATGGACAGCGTGTTCTATGGCACGGCTTTCACCGTGGTTCCGGTCGAGCACAATGGGGTTCCGGGTTGGCTTTCGCTTCAAGAGATGGCCGACTCCGGGCAGGACGAGGAGTTGAGAACCCAACTTGCCGGGCTGATGACCTCCTTCCAGCAGGGGGACAAAACCGAATTCCTTCGCAGCTCCAAGGATCTCGCTCGCAACCTGCGCGAAAAGGGACATGACCACTACCCATCCATGGGCATCTTGGAGAAGGAAATCACCTACAACGAGATGAAACCATTCCGGATCTCTTGGGAATTCCTCCTCGTCGCCGCCATTCTTTTCGGCGTCTCGATGGGAATAGCCTCCCGAATCACTTACTTTGGGGGGTGGGCAATGTTCCTGATTGGGTTTGGATTCGCGGGGTATGGACTCCTCTTACGGGTCATGGTCGCCGGTCGACCCCCGGTCTCGAACATGTACGAATCGGTGGTCTACATGGGTTGGGGGGTTCTGCTGTTCGCGGGTATCTTCGAGGCCGTGTACCGTCAAAGGATTTTCGGTCTCTGCGGATCGGTCATGGGGATCATCGTTCTCATCATGGCGGACATGCTCCCCTTCGATCCCGAGATCAGCCCGCTTGTGCCCGTGCTTCGCTCGAACTACTGGCTCATCATTCATGTGATGACCATCGTGATTTCTTACAGCGCCTTCGCGCTGGCCATGGTGATCGCTCACTTCTCCCTGGGGTACTACCTGTTCGCCCCCCACAAGAGGAGCCTCATTCGGACCATCAATTCCTTTGTCTATCGATCCATTCAGTTGGGCGTTCTGCTGCTGGCGGCGGGAACCATCCTGGGCGGTGTCTGGGCAAACGAGTCCTGGGGGCGTTTCTGGGGCTGGGATCCCAAAGAAACTTGGGCGTTCATCTCTCTGATGGGATATCTCGCTCTGCTTCACGCTCGCTTCGCCGGCCTGGTGGGCGCTTTTGGAACCGCGGTCGGGTCCATTCTCGGGTTTCAGCTAATCCTGATGACCTGGTACGGCGTGAATTTCGTTCTCGCCGCGGGCCTTCACAGCTATGGTTTCGGGGCGGGAGGGAGTGGTTACATCATCACTTATCTCGCCATCGAGGGAGTCTTCCTCGCCTTGGTCGCTTTTCGGTACAAGGTGCTCGGACCTGAGTTGCAGAAAGCGCTCGATGACGAGGTCCAAGCCAAGAAAGAGAAGAAGACCAAAGGGACGGTGGCTGGAGAGCCGAGCACGACTTGAGCGTTTTTGAACCATCGCACGCGGTCGCGGTAACTGGGTATGTCTATGAGGGGGGGCGGTTTCTTTTGTTGAAAAGAACCACCCCCCCTTTGATTTGGGCCCCTCCGGGAGGCCGTCTCCTGCCGGGTGAAGATCCCCTAGAAGGGGTGCTTCGGGAAGTTGGGGAGGAAACCGGCCTCCGGGGTCGAGTGCTGGGTTTGGTGGATTATTGGTTCGGAGAGATTGCCGACAGGGGCGCTTTGCTCTCGTTGGATTTCGTTCTTTCGCCAGAGTCCGATTCGGTTCGCTTGAGCGAGGAGCATGAGGCTTTCGTTTGGGCGACATTGGAGGACATGAAAAAAGGATCCCCCGATTTGGGCGACGCCCCGTGGTGCTACGATTTGGGACACTTCGAAGCGGCCGAGAGGAAGGCGATGGAAACCCTCGAAAACCTTTCAAAGGAGCGCGATCATTGATTTTCGCTGTCAAGAGTTGTAGCTTGAACGAGGTCTAAATGAGGTTTTTTTCCGCCGATTACTGAAAAATCGGTTTGAATGAGTCGATCATAGTAGAGATAACAGGGAGGACCATCTCGACTCGATGACCGCTCCACGCGATAGGTCGAGGAATCTTCCCATCTAATTTGAAAGTAGGTTTTACGATGAAACGGTTCAACGTGGTGGCTGTTTTAGTCAGCCTGATATTCGCCATCGAGGCCTCGCAGGCCCAATTCGGAAGCGTCCCGCTGGATGGCTCCAAGGGAAATGCTCCAACCAGCTCCGCATCCACTCCCAAGGTCCAAACCCCAAGTGCGGGAGATTATTCCCCCGCGCCGGTCCCTCCACCGCCAGCCGGGGCCGCGGTCAATGTTCCTCAAGCGCCTCCCGGACAAGGCATGGCGAGCGGCACATCGGTTCCGCAAACCTATTCTCCGCCACCGGCGCCCGCTCAGCCCGCGGCCAACATGTACACCTCTCCGGCGCCCCCCGCCGCAGCGGCCCAGGTTCCAATTGGACCGGACAAAAAGTGGGTGCGCGACGAGAATGGATTTCGTTATGTCGTCTCCAGGGATGCGATTCTCCCGCAAGGGTGGACTGAGATCGCAACCCCTCAATCCTCGCAACCGCAAATGAGCGCGCCTCAACAAATGACACCGGCCTACACGCCTCCGAATCCGGCTCAGGGATACCCTCAGCCCCCCCAGCAGGCGGCGACCTACTATCAACCGAATCAGCAGACCTCGATCGCCGATGACGGCATGAAGACGATCGAAGACCAGAATGGATATCGCATCAAGGTGGCCAAGGATTCACCCGTGCCTCCCGGCTTTCGGGAAGTGTCGATGAACCAGCCGGCCGCAAACCCGCAGCAGCAGCCACCGGGCGCCGGGTACGCTCAACAACAGCAGATGCAGCAGGTTCCCACCTACCAGTCGCAGCCGAACACCTATTCTTCCGCTCCCCAAGTCTCAAACGTTCCGCCGACATGGAGGCAACAACTCCCTTACCAGCCCCCCGCGCCCCAATTCCAGAACCCGACCGGACCCTATGTGAATCAGGGTTATCAACCGCAACCTGTCCCAGTTGTTCGCCAACCCCCTCCGGGAAAGAAGCGGGTTATGGACCAAAACGGGATGATTTATTACGTCAATAAGGACACCATCGTCCAACCCCCCATGCGCGAGGTGACCGATGAGGAGATGAACCGTCCGCCAGCCTTCATGATGCCTCAGCAGCAGCAACAACCGCAGCAGAGCGGCAGTTTCCTCGGACGGTTGTTCGGGAATTGAGACAAGAGTCCCAATTCTGTTGTCAGAAATGATTTGCAGAAAAACCTCTCTTCGTTGGAAGAGAGGTTTTTTTGTTTGCCCTTTAATCCCTTGGAAAAATCTCCAAAGATACTTTCCGCTCTGGTGAGAGGCCGTTTGCCATGCAGATACGTCGAATGGTTCGCGAGGACATTGAGTCGATCTCCCTCCTTTGGCTGGAAATGATGCGGGAGCATGAGGGTCGCGACCGTCATTTCGCCCTTGCCCCCGGAAACCCGGAATCGAATTTCCGCGAGTATCTCGAGGAAATCCTTGGCAAACAGGACGCCGCGGTTTATGTCGCGGACGAGGACGGCGCCATTGTGGGTTATGTCTTGGCCCTGATTCTGGAGAACCCCGGCATCTTCGAACTCCGAAAATACGGATTCATCGGGGAGATGTCGGTCGCTGCGAATCGAAGACGGCACGGGATCGGAAGGTTGCTTTGGGATCGAGTCAAGGGTTGGTTTCGTCGCAAGGGAATCGAGGTGGTCCAATTGAACGTTTCGCCGAGGAACAAAAATGGCGTCGCTTTTTGGACGTCCCTCGGTTTTGAGGATTTCCTCGAAATCAAATGGCATGATCTGGAAAAGGAATAAGGAATCTTGAGTTCGATTGTCGGCTTATTGAAAAGCACCCGCCCTCACCAATGGACCAAGAACGCGTTCGTGTTCGCGGCGGTTGTCTTCGCCCCCAAACTCGGTGAACCGCAGGCGATACTTCGGAGTTTTTACGCGTTTGGGATTTTTTGCCTCGGGGCGGGCGCGGTTTATCTCATCAACGATCTCCGGGACATCGAAAAGGACCGGCTCCACCCCAAAAAGAAGGAGCGTCCGATCGCCTCGGGGCAAGTCTCCACCGGAACCGCGACCGTCGCCGCTCTCCTCCTCCTCGTCGTTTCGTTGGGAGGCTCGTTTCTATTAGCCCCCGCTTTCGGCGGCATCATGGCGTTTTATCTGGCGGTCAATGTTCTTTACAGTTTCTATTTGAAGAATGAGGTTATCCTCGATGTCATCATCATCGCTATCGGGTATGTCCTCCGAGTCGAGGCGGGCGGCATCGTGATCGATGTTCCCGTTTCCAATTACCTTCGTCTCTGCACTTTTCTCCTGGCGCTCCTGCTAGCACTCGGAAAGCGCCGTCACGAACTCGTGCTGGTGGAGGACGCCGCCAACCACCGAAAAATCCTCAAGGAATACAGCCCCGAACTGCTGGATCACATGATGGGGCTCACCACCGCCTCCATTCTGGTTTCCTACGCCTTATACACTCAGGACCCGGAGGGAGTTGGCGGTCAGAACCAACTCATCTGGACTGTGCCTTTTGTGGTTTACGGAATCTTTCGCTACCTCTATCTCATCCACAAGAGAGAGATGGGCGGCGATCCAGCCGAAATCCTCTTTCAGGATTGGAGGATGAGTCTCAACATCCTGATCTGGCTGGCGATCGCGATCGCATTAATCTATTTCCATTTCCCGATTAAAGCATGATCGCCACTTCGCCGATCATGGTGAATGAACAAAAAAAAATGGCGCCCAGGGCGCGGGCGCCAAAGCCACAGCAGAGGTGGTGGGTGAAATTGTGATGGGGCGGGGTTGTTCTAGTCTTTGCCGAACAACCGCCCCATGAATCTTTTGATCTTGCCTTCTTCCTTTTTCTCCACAGGCGGAACTTGCGGTTGTTGCATGGACACCGGGTTCCTTTGCTCCTGGTAGACCGGTTGCTGGGCGTTTAGATTCGGCTCAGCCCTCACCGGTTGTTTGACATGTCGGTTCAAAGAGAACGAGGGCGATTCGTTCAATCCGACGTTCGATTGGGAATCTCCCATCAATTCATCCCAAACCGAGTTCCCTCCCCCACTTCGGGAGTTGCTCCATTCGAGATTCCGATCGGGTGAATTCTGGTATTCGTTTTTGTATCCCCAGATATCCGAATCGTTGGGATTGTCGACCTCAATCGGCGCCTCCCAGGATTCCGACTTGGGCGGCGTTGTCCGCGGTTGATAGGGTTGGGAGTTGGATGCCGGCCGATCCATCGCCACCCATTCCTCGATCGAAAGATTCTTCCGGGGGGCCTCAATCGGCGCCGCCCTCGACACTCGCTCCTTGGCGGCGTATCCCCAAGGATCCGAATCCGGAATGGCTCTCGATTGAGACTCGTTCCCGGTTGGGGGATTCGGAACGGGATTCTCCACGGCTGGCTTCTTGGGGAGTTCACGGATCGATGGGGGTCGGTTCTCCCGCATCTGGATGACGAGACCGTGCTCCGAAAGGGCTTCTCGCAAAACCTCGATGTACGTCTTGCCTTTTCCGTTCACCCGCACCGGCAATTCATGCTGCTCGATCTTGGTCACGCCCGGGTTCACGCCGGTCTGTTTCTGAATTTGAAGGAGCAGGTCCTTGAGGGGACCCTCGAATTGCCCGATCGAGTCCGCGTTTCCATTCAGAGCGTCCATGGCTTCCTGGCCGACCAATGGCCTTGCGAATTTAGGACGTGGGGCTTCGGCTTCCTCCTTGGCCTTGGGGGCGGGTCTCGGTGTGGCGGGTTCGACACTCGAGTCGACCTTGATTTTCTCGGGTTGCTCGGTCATCTCCGAAGGCGGCTGGGGAGCCGGTTCGACTATCGGTTCCGGCTCCTGGAAATCGTCCAACTGGTCGAGAAGTTCTTTGGCGGAGGGCTCCTCCCTCCCCTGACCCTCTTCCATCGCCATCGGCTCCGAAGTCGATTCTGGCTCGGATTTGTAGGCGCTCAGGAAGAGGTCCGTGCGATCCACAAACTTCCCGTTGTCGTCGATGAACCCCCAACGGTCCCCGCGATTCACCCATTGGGTTCCGCCCGAAGGCGCTTCGGTCAGACTGGCGGTCTCCAGATCGAATTCGTCTTCTCCCAGAACCGAGTAATCTTTTCCGCCTTCCTCCATGAATTTCTCCAAGGGGGTGTCGATGTTGAGGATATGCGGGGTGACGAATAGAAGGAGTTTTCTTCGCGTGTCCTGACGGGACAGATTGGTGAAAAGGTATCGGACCACCGGCACCTTGCTGAGGAAGGGCGGGCCGCTGGTGTTCTCGCTCTCCATCCGTTGAACCAATCCGCCCACGGCCAGGGTGCGCCCATCCTTGATCATGGCCACCGTCTCGACATTGGTGGTTAATACTCGAAGACCCTGTGTGTCGCCGCCGATATCGACACGACCGCCGAGAGAGCTGTTTTCCATCCCGAGTTCGACCTCCACATATCCACGCTCGCTAATGTTGCGGACATAGATAATCAGCCGAACGCCGACCTCGCGGACTCGCTGAGTCACGAAGTCATTGCCGACCCCGGAAATGGTCGAAGTGAAAGAACGGACGCCGAAAGGCTCCTCGGAACCGACATTCAGCCGGGCCTCTTCGCGCATCTCCACAAGCACCCTCGGGCTCGCGATGGTCTGAACATCCGAATCGGATTCCATGGTTTGAAGAGTGACCAGGTAATCGCTGGCGTTGAGGTGTGCGTAGTTGAAGGCTCCATCTCCAGAGACTTCCAGAAAGGTCTGGCCATCCCCGATGACTGTGATGTCATCCGACCCATCGGCGGTTAGCGATCGCGCCGAATCCTGCAAATTGACTTCGGGATTCCAGTTGAAATTGTAGTCGGCGTTGACATCGAGAATCTCCGCCTCGAAGAAGACCAGAGGTCGAGGTTGGTCGTAAGCCTTGATCGCCTCCGCGATTCGGTCGAGCCGCTCCGGGGTGTCTTGGATGATGATCTTTCCGGTGAATTCGTTGGGAGCGATCGTCGCCTCGGGACTGAGGAGTTCGAGATCCTCGAGAACCGCGATGACATCCTCCACCTCATGAAAACTGATGTGGAAGACCCGGATCTCTTTCCGGATGTCCAAGGTTTCGATTAGCAGTTGGATTTCGTTGAGGTTTTCAAGGGTGGTGCGAACGATTAACTGGCTGTTGGCCAGGTCGACCGTAATCGCGGTCTCTTCCAGGTCGGGCATCCGCTCAAGGATGATGTTGGCCACCTCCTCGACATCGGCGTAGAGGACCCGGAAAACGTGACTCTGTTGCGGGACGTCGATCTGATTGATGAACGCCTCGATACGAGCGACCGCCTCGGGGATGTCCGAAACACGAATTACTTTGAGATCGTCGATCGCTTGAATCGCGGCCTCTGGACGGTTCGAAAGAAGCGGGGAAACCAGCTCCTCGACCTCCGAGGGGCGAGAGAAGTTGAGACGGAAATCGCGCTCAATGACCTGTAGTTGTTCCTCCGGTTTCTCGGACCCGGGACGAATCAAGGTGTTGCCCGGTTGGTAGTCGATATACAGGTCGTACAATACGGACAGTTCGCTCAGGATCTCTTTGATGGTTTTGTTCTTCAGGTTGACATTGACTTTGGTCTGGGGAACCGAACCGACAACATTGATGTTGGTTTCGCCGAATGTCGCGAGAAGATCGATGAGTTCACGGAGGTTGTCTCCCTGAACGTTCAAATCCTCGACAAGCGTATCAAGCCCTGTTCCCTGCTCGCTTGCATCCTGAGCGGACGCAGGCGCGCTAAAGGACAACGCCAGAAGGACAACGATCGTTCGAATGAGTTGTTTAGATACAAACAGGGTGTGAGGACTACCTGCCCTAAAGGCAGTCCGGACGCCCCGCTTCTCCCCAGGAGCGGTGCGATAAGACATGTTTTTCTCCCTCCGACTGTGGCAACCCACCGGGGGCTCAATCCCGGTCCAGCTCTGGTTGCTCAGGGAAGTTATACACCCAAGGATTTCCCCAATTCAACCCTCATTGACCAACCGCTTGGCAAGATGCGCCTCGGAAATGGAAGCAAGGGGTCTCACAACCAACTGAATAAACTTCACTTAAACGACGATCGATAACAATCTAATTGATCATGCCTTTTGCGGTGGGTTGATTCCTCTCCAAAATCGGGTTCCGGGTGTACAATCGATCTCGATGAAAACATTTTTATTCTACGATCTTTGTCGTCCTCAGTGGCGCTCGACCAAGGTGCTCTTCTGCATCTGTGTCGCTTTGTCGGTCTGTCCGTCCTCCTCCGCGTTTGAGCTCGTGGCCACAGTCGAGGATTTCATCCAATGCGCATCCAAGGGGGAAGTCTCCAAACTTGCTGTTCTTAGAGCCACCGGAATCAATCCAAGCGCCAGCAATGAGGCGGGACTGAACGCCCTGCTAGTCGCCGCCGACCAGGGTCATCGGGAGGTCGTCCAAAAACTCCTCGAATGGGAGGTCCCCGCCGACCTTTCAACTCCGGGTGGAGTCACTCCCCTCATGGTCGCGGCCGCTGGAAATCGGGGCGAAATCCTCATCGACCTGATTAAGGCGGGCGCCGATCCCAACCGTAGGGATATGGATGGATTGAATCCCCTGATGTACGCGGCGGTCAGCAACTCGACCGAGGCCATTTCGGAATTGGCAAGGGCGCAAGCGGAGGTGAACGCGGTGGATGATTCCGGTTTGTCCGCGCTCACTTACGCGGCTGTGGAAAACCAGACCGAGGCTGTGAACATTCTTCTCGAGTCGGGAGCCAATCCGGATATTCCCACCAAGGCGGGATGGACGCCGTTGATGGATGTTTCGATGCAGGGCCACCTCGAAATGATGCGAATTCTTTTGAAAGCGGGCGCGGACATCAACCGAATGAACCCCTATGGTTGGACTCCCCTTTCCTATGCCACACTCGACAACCGGATCGAGGCTGTGAAACTTCTCTGTGAACAAGGCGCCGATCTCGACAAGGCCGGAGGTCGCGGTTTGACCCCTCTCATGATCGCAGCTAAAAAGGGGCACATGGAAATCCTCATTCATTTGCTCGGCGCCGGCGCGGACCCGAACGCCAAAAACAAGTTGGGACAAACCGCGCTCGATATCGCCCGGGAGTTTCAACAGGAGGCGGCGGCCAAGGTTCTCGCGGCCGCGATCGATGGTCGTGAGGAGTAATATTCCCCGCGTTTCGATCGTGTATTATTTGTCTTGAGACCGTGAAGATTCTGATATCGCTCACCTATTATAAGCCGTACACCTCGGGGGTGATCACCTACATCCGGAACCTCGGGGAGGCGCTGGTTCGAAAGGGTCATGAAGTCACCGTTCTAACCTCACAGTACGAATCCGGACTCCCTCGGCAAGAAGTCATGAATGGGGTCCAAATTCACCGGATTCCGGTCGCCTTCCGCATCAGCAAGGGGGCGATCATGCCTCGGTTTCCCATGACCGCGTTCTGCCTTCTGCGTTCCCATGATGTGGCGATACTGAATCTTCCCAACACCCCGATCGAGGCATTCTTCTTTCCGATCCTGGCCAGACTGCTGCGGCGTCGTTTGATCGCCATCCACCATTGCGACGTCATCCTTCCGCCCGGGATCTGGAACAAGATCGTGGAAAAGACGGTCATGGCGTTCACCGCTTTCGCCCAAACCCTTGCGGATCGGATTGTCTGTTACACGGAGGATTACGCGGCCATAAACAAGACCTGTCGGATGTTCCCCAAGAAACTGAAAGTGATTCCTCCTCCCGTCGCGATGGCAAGGCCCGACCCCGAATGCGTCTCCAAGTTCCGTCTCCAATTCGCCCGGGATGGCGACCCGCTCATTGGGTTCGCCGGCAGGATGGCGACCGAGAAAGGGGTGGAACATCTCGCCCTGGCGCTCCCTCGAATTCAAGAACGGTTCCCAAAAGCGAGGGTCGTCTTCGCCGGCGAGGAGGACGGTGTCATCGGCGAAGAGAAGTATCGAGACCGCCTGCGGCCGCTCATCAAAGAACTGGGGGATCGGTGGGTTCATCTTGGAGTCCTTGAAGCCGAGGCGATGAATCTTTTCTACGCCGCATGCGATCTTGTGACATTGCCAAGCACCAATTCCACGGAGAGTTTCGGATTCGTCCAAGTCGAAAGCATGCTCTGCGGAACGCCGGTTGTCGCCAGCGACATCCCCGGTGTCCGTGTCCCTGTCCAAACCACCGGGATGGGACGCCTCGTCCAACCGGCCAATCCAGATAATCTCGCGGCAACCATC
>JACKFH010000027.1 GCA_020632575.1 Candidatus Omnitrophota bacterium
GCCATCTGAGCCCCGATGTACTCGCCAACGACTTCAACGGTCGATAAATCGACGGTTACGTCATTAATGATTCGACTTCCAACGCCATGAACATCATCCGGGCCCACTTTGTCAGCGAGAGCCTCTCCCGTTTCGCCATCGAGGGGCCCGATATATTTGAAGAAGTCGTAGCGGCGAGTAATGATTTCATCCCCATCCGGCAGGTCTTCCGGGGCGCCCGCGAGTTCTCCATTGCCACCGCCATCGGCCGCGTTGAACTCCGTTTGCATGAGCTGCCACTCGACCTCGACCTCATCCGGCTCGCCATTCTTCCAATTTCTGTCGTTCGGGTCATCGGGATCGTCGGACACAAGGTCCCGGAGTTCAACCTTGTTGTTATTGTGGGTTTGTGTCCTGGTCTCCTTAACCCACATCGCCTCGCCAAACTCAATGACGGGAATTTCGGGCGGGGGGGGAGGCTCGATGACCGCCTGCACCTGGGCTGGAGCCAGATTGACGGGTGGAAAATAGGTGAATGCCGGAGTCGCAATGTTCAGTGGGGCCCCACGGATGAGGTTCCCAGAACCATCATCGATGAGCCAAAAATATCTAACAGCTGTTGGCGTTCCATAGAATCCAACGCCAAAATGCTCGCCTCCAAAATTGACTGAGGGGTTGGTGAATTGGTGGCCATTGGTTGGAGAAATCGGCCCGGATGGAACCGCCGTGAAAGAGGCCCAGGATCCATCAGGATTCTTTTTGCTTTCATACCGCACAAACACTCTGGAATGAAGCGGATCCGAGTTGTCCTCAGTGATATTCGGAACGCCGTAATGGTTCCAATCGTAGGTGTAGGTGATGTCCTTGCTATGGATATCCTCGATCTCAATCTCGAAGCCATGACAAGGAACGCCTGTATCGTTAACCGTATCGAAGTTATTAAGGGTTCCGTAAGCTATGCCCTGCGCTGTGGCGCCGGTGGCAAACGACGTGGCGATCAACACTCCAAGTATTAGGCCAACCAACTTTTTCAACCTCATTTAAATTACCTCCAACAAATCCGCTCTGGGAAAGCTAGCCGATCCATTCAAATTACCATCGCTAAAAGAGCCTCGGCCGGGTCCTCTTATCGATTGCCAGTCCTCAAGGGAGGTGACTGATTTCAATCGCATACTCTGTTTTGATGAAACTGTTCACTGAAGAAATCGAATAAACCTTCAAAAACACCAGCGTATGGAAATCTCACAGCATCAATCCGCCAATTCGATTCCATGCCGCACCACGTGAGGGGATCTGAGGCACACCATCCTGGACAGGCCTCATTTTTGACCAATTCTCCCCAATTATCCGTTCATTGGAGGAAGCGGTCCTCACCCCAATATAGACAGTGGACACTTGGCGATTTTTTTTTACAGAGGGGGGCAAGTCGGCAGGAAAGGACAGCAGGGCTTACGACCCAATGGCGTTCTAATCGCAATCCCAAATCCACTTTTCTCTCTCATATCCAACGACTTAAGTGCGCCGAGAAGGGAATTTGAGACTAGATTGAGACACCCAGCCCGTTCGTTCTCTCTAATTTCACAATCCCTTTCCATTCATTTGAATCTCATTGAAATTGGAGTCTCGATGAAATTGGATTGCCTTAACTTCATCGGTTTCCCCCCTATAATGAAAGAGAATTGCTGAAAGGATACGTTTTTATGGCTGCCAACCTCATCTCCGAGGTCCCCATCTACCGCAAAGGTTTCGGTCTCAAGCAGGAGGTCGCCGGAGAACTCGAACAGGACTACCACTGCGAGCTGATCGACCACCTCCAAAGGCACGATTTCCACCTGAAACTCCCCCAGGTCGAGGTCTTCCTCGCGAGGGAGTTTGGCTTCTGCTATGGAGTCGATCGCGCGGTCGATTACGCCTACGAAACCCGGAAGAAATTTCCCGAACGGCGACTTTTTCTGACCACCGAGATCATCCACAACCCACGGGTCAATACGCGGCTGATCGAAATGGGAGTCCAATTTCTGTCTGGCCAGTACGCATCCGGTGTCAAGATCGGGGATTTGAAACCCGAGGATGTGGTCCTACTTCCCGCATTCGGGGTCAGCACCCATGAGCTAAAGGCGCTTGAGAAGACAGGGTGTGTTCTAGTCGATACGACCTGCGGCTCGGTGGCGAATGTCTGGCGACGGGTCGAACGTTACGCTCGCGAGGGATACACCTCAGTCGTTCACGGCAAGTACAACCACGAGGAAACGATCGCCACTTGCTCCCGCGCGGAGTCCCAACCGGGCAGCAAGTACCTCGTTGTCCGCGATCTCAACGAAGCGGATTATGTCTGCGATTTTATCCGGCATGGGGGAGATTCCGAGGAATTTAAAAGCAAATTTGAAAAGGCCGCCTCCCAGGGCTTCGATCCCAATCTGCATCTTCGAAAAATTGGGGTCGCCAACCAAACCACGATGCTCAGCTCCGAATCCCTGGAGATTGCGCGACGGATCAAAGTGGCCCTCGCCGATCGCTACGGCGAGGACGATCTGGGGAACCGGTTCCTCTCCTTCGACACGATCTGTTCGGCCACCCAGGAGCGTCAGGACGCGGTGATCGACATGGTGAAGAACCCGCTCGATCTGGTGCTCATAGTCGGCGGGTTCAACAGCAGCAACACCAGCCATCTCCGTGAAATCTCCGGCGAAAAGTATCCGGCTTATCACATCGACCGTCTCTCCCGGATTCAAGGAAGCGATCTGATCGAACATCGCGACCCCGAAACAGGGGATCTTGTCCAAACAAAAGATTGGTTGCCGAAGGAGTTTTGCCGGATCGGCTTCACTGCCGGGGCTTCGACGCCCAACCAAGTGATCGGCGAGGTGATCCAGAAAGTTCTCGAGATTAAGGGAGTGGATGTCCTGGCTCTGGCGCAATCAATGACGGGCCAGCCTCCCTCTCGCGAAACTGTTGAATAGAACGATTGTTTCGAAATTCCTTCCGCCTCAACCATCTTCACCAGAATCATCAGAGAGGGTATATCTCTCCTCTAAAGTCGATGTAATCAGGAGCAATAGATGTCGAAGTTAAAGATCAGCGCGTTATGTTTTTTCGCCATGGCTCTGGGCGCCCAGTCCGCAAGCAGCCAACTCATTCAATCCGCCACCAACCAGATCGAGGTGGGGACATATCCACAGGAAATCTCCAAATCGTTCTACTCCGCAAAGCATCTTGTGGATATCGGAGCGATGAGCGAGGAGGAAGCCGCGAGGTCCGCCGAAGCGCTTCCATCCGCCGACATCTCCGGAATCGCGGTGGGCGATGGGGACAAGGTTTATGCCCTCAGCGACCAAGGATTGTTGGTCTACAACGGCCAACGGTGGAGCATGGAGTCCTCCAAAAAACCCGAAGACATCACGGGACTCAATCCGGTCGATTCCGAAAGCCTTCGGGGCATTGATGTTGGAGGAGAGGTCTATGCCTCCGCGAAGAACGCTGACGGTGAGATGGCGGTCGGCGCCGACAATGGTCTGTTCATTATCGATTCGGATGGATCTGTCACGGAAATCTTCCCGCAAGACGGTTCCCGCAGTTGGGCCCCCACCGGGGTGAAAGGGGTCGGCTACGACTCCAAAGGGAATCTCTGGTTTTGTTCCCCTCAAGGTGTGGGTGTGAGCAAAGGCGACGGTTGGACTCTATTCACCGGCGAAGAGGGACTCCCTTACAACGATTTCACTTGCCTCGCTATCGGCCCCGACGACAAGGTCTGGTTCGGTACGAAGATCGGGGCGATCCGTTACGACGACAGCGGTTGGCATTATCGTCAAGGCCAGCGCTGGTTGCCCGGTGATGAGGTCCGCGATATCGCGATCGACTCCAAGGGCAACGCCTGGTTCGCCACCAATGAAGGAGTCGGAAAGATCGGTTTCGTTCCAATGACTCTCGCCGAGAAAGCCGATCACTACGAGGAACTGATCGATAAATACAATCGACGCACCGAATATGGCTATGTCCTCGAGGCGCACACCGAGGTCCCCGGTCATTTTATCGGGGTGACCAACCACGACAGCGACAACGATGGTCTCTGGACCGCGATGTACGGCGCGGGAGAGTGTTTCGCTTATGGGGCCACGAAAGACCCCGAAGCCAAACGGCGGGCCAAACAGGCGTTTGAAGCGCTGCGGTTTTTGAGCGTTGTCCCGGTCGGTGGCGAGGTGGTTCAGCAACCGGGCTTTGTGGCTCGCACGGTCATTCCGGTTCCGGAGGAGGGTGTCAATTCCGACAAGAACCCGAACTTCGACCGCTCTTACACGCCGCGCGGAATGCAGAGAAATCGCGGTTCGAACGACACGTTGTGGAAGGTTTACTATCCTCGTTGGCCCTTAAATAAAGACAAGACTTATTGGTACAAAACCGACACCAGCTCCGACGAGCTCGACGGCCACTATTTCTTCTATCCGCAGTATTACGATTTGGTGGCCGAAACCGAGCAGGAGAAAGAGCGTGTTCGCGAGGTGGTGCGGAATATCACCGACCATCTCATTCGGAACGATTACCGCCTGATCGACCATGACGGCGAACCGACTCGCTGGTCGGATTACAGCCCGGAGAATCTGAACCACAATCACGACTGGTACAACGAACGCGGCCTGAAATCCCTGAGCGTCCTCTCCTATCTCACGGTCGCCAAGCATATTACCGGCGACGAGAAATATGGCGAAGAGATTGTCCGCCTCATGAAGGATTACGCTTACAACACCAACGCGATGGTGGCCAAGATCCAATTCGGAGTCGGGTCGGGCAATCAGTCAGACGATGAGATGGCGATCATGTGCTACTACAATCTCCTCAAGTACACCGACAATCCCCAGTTGAGGAAGGAACTGACCTACTCCTTTTACACCTATTGGATTCTCGAGTTCCCCGAGTTAAACCCCTTCTTCAACTTTTGTTACGCCAGCCAAGGCCTCGATTTTTACTATTCGAATCCTTGGGGGGTCCATAACCTTTCGCCTTGGGAGGGTTGGCTCGAGGATAGTGTCGACACGCTAAAGAGGTTCCCGCTCGATCGATTCGATTGGAGCCACAAGAACGACCATCGGATCGACTTGAACGCCTTCCCCCGTCAGGTGGCCCAGGAGCCTTATGAATCCGGCGAACGTCTCCAGGTCATCCGCAAGAACGGCAAGGCCCTGCCAGCCGATGAGCGCCACTTCAACCACTGGAACACGAATCCTTGGGCTCCCAACTACGGCGGCGGCGGTCGAGGGTTATCCGACGGCGCGGTGTATTTGTTGCCGTATTACATGGGGCTTTATCACGGGTTTATTGTGGAGGAGTAGGGGATTCAGGTACAATCCGAAGACAAGGCTCGAGGCGATGAGAAAGGCAAGGCGATGATTCTCAAGGCAAGAGTAGAGGACGGAAAGTTGGCTTTTGAGGAACCCTTGGACCTGCCGAACGGAACGGAGGTTACAGTTGAATTCGAGACCGAGAAGGTTCCAGGACCAACAGTGGGCGAATTTCTTCTGAAATACGCAGGGGTGGCAAAAGGTCTGCCCTCCGACTTGGCCCGGAACCATGACCACTACTTGTATGGTGTCGACAAAAAGTGAGTCCAATCTTCGCGGACACTTCCTATTTCATCGCGTTGATGAACGAACGCGACGAACTTCATCTCTCGGCGGTCGAACGAACTCCCAATGAATCCGTCAAGATTATCACCTCGGAGTATGTGCTTGTTGAATTGCTCAATTCCTTCTCAAAACCCACGGTTCGATCGGTTGCCGCCCGATTTGTTAGAGACTTACTAAGAAACTCTTCCTTTGAAACCGTCAAATCGACAAGCCGACTTCTGCTTGCAGGGGTAGATCTCTTTCAAAATCGGGAGGATAAAGAATGGTCCCTCACCGATTGCATTTCTTTCGTCATCATGCGGGAGAAAGGATTGACCGAAGCTTTGACCTCGGATCATCACTTCGAGCAGGCGGGTTTTGTCGCTCATCTCATTGAGCGTTAGGGCTGGGCAGGTGCCAACTTTAATCCACGGATAACTCAACCCCCTTCCTAACAACCACCCTCACCGGTCCCATCAGCCCGGAGGCCTGGAGGGGTTCGAAGCCGACCGAGGCGCTCATTCGTCCTGACTTTTCGTAGAGTCGCTTTCCATAGTGAGCCTCCAGCTCGGGCGGAAGGGGCGGGGGGTCTGTTAGATGTGAGACTCGGTTGATCAGGGTGTTGGTCACTTCGATTCGGAGATCGTTGGGCCCTTCGTGAAGATGGCCGGCGAGGTCTAGGATCTGGCCCCGCATCCAATGAACTCCGATAGACTCGCCATTAACGAATGCCTCCGCCACCTGGCCAACCTTTCCAAGGTCCAGAGAGAGGGCATAGGGATCCGAAAGATAGGTTTTGGGAATCTCGATCCTTGTCTCGTAAACACCTGTCCCGCTGAAGGATTCCGTTTGGAGATCGTCGGTCCAGGATTCAAGATGGAAAAGTTGTTTTTCGACCCGTGAAAAGTGAGGGCTTTCCAATACCAAATTCCAGGGCCCGTCGAGGATAAACGGAGCGGGGAGATCGTCGATGACGGTCTCTAGGTCTTGCGAATCCCCTTCGTTCACAACGCTAGCAAACACAGCCCCGTTCGCAGTCGCGACACCATCGATTCTTTTTCTTTCGGCGTCGACTCCAACATTCAGGAGATTCGACCCCGAAACGTGTAACGGATCGACACCCGGGTCGAAGAAGATGAAAGTCGATTCATAGGGGGCGAGTCGCAGCGGAATTTCAGTGCCCTCTCGCATAATCTTGTATTCGAACAACCGATGAACCTCTCCGTTATACGGATTCCAAATCGAGGGAACCTTTCCTTCGACTCGGAAGGTGATGGGAAGTTCGCTCGGTCGATCCTGAATATTGGTCACGAAATAGAGGTCGGAATCTCCGACCACCCGATGAACAAAGGTGAGACCGTTATTTTCGCGGATTCCCGCCCGCGCGAAATCGATTCCAAAATCCGGCCGCACGTGATGCCGGAGAACTTTTATAAAGGGATCGAGGGCGCTGCTTCGCCAATCCAAAACGTCCGAGCGGTCGATCACTTTTTTAATGTAGTAGGTCCAACCGCGCCCCACCTCACGCTCTCCGACACCATCCCGACCGATCGGATCGGTGAACAGGGGTTCGACGAGATCCCGAACCTCCTCGTCCTTTTCTCTCCAGTCGGTCAATCCCACTGATTGGTCGGGAACCCGTTCCAAAGCGATTGCCACTCCGCCCTCGCGAACGAACTGTTCAATAAATTGGAGTGTCTCCAACGGCGCCGCTTCGATGTTTGGCAGGAGGAGGATTTTGTACCCGAGGTCTCCGACCCGGATCTGTTGATCCTCCAGGGTCGCTCGGTTTTGAAGCGTGTCGTCATTGAGCAGGTCGAAATCATAACCGTTCGCGACTAAGAGTTTGCCCAAAGATCCCCAATCGAAATCGCGGGTCCATCTTCGCGCGTTCAATACATCCTTCGTCCACTGATTGGCAAGCGGAGAATAGACCGCGATATCGGCGGTGAAATGTCCTTGTCGGAGAAGGTGACAACAACGCGCCAGATAGCTGGAGAGGTGAGGATAATAATCCCACCAGACATTGGTCGGGTCGATCCGCATGGCGCTGTCCGAACTTGGAGCCAGCGAGATGTCACGCTCGGGGTGAAAGACATAACCGTGGTGGTAGATCTTGTTGCATCCCGTTCGAAAATAGATGTCGCTGGCGATCTTGAGTTCCTCGAGGGTCGAGCGGAAGGGCCGCCAATGGAGGTAGGTGTAGGCCTCGGTCGTCACAATGTTTCTCCCATAGAGGTGAGCGCCGGAGGAAACATACTTCTTTGGACCGATTCGCGTATCGAACCAGGGGACCGCATCTTTCTCGCCGGCGGTGATCTCCATCTCGGGGATGTGGGTCCGCCCCGCCGCCTCGATATTGTCGGTGGTGAATCCATAGGGCTGAATCCGCCCTTTGATCCCATGCTCCTCGCACCAATCGAGAAAGGGGTCGAAGAATGCTTCGAGGCCCATCTCATGGAGGAACTCGTTCACATCGTATCGGATCTTCGGAGTGATCTCTCCCATGTCCTGCCAAACCGCGGGGAGATAGGGGGTCAGGTCATACCCTTTCCTTTTGGCAAACTCCTCCATCAGGCCGGTCGACCAGTAAATGCCATTGGGGACAAGCGACACCTCGAAGCTGTCGCAAAAGAATGAGTCGACTGTTTTTCCGAACTCCTCACCAACCACGCTCTCATATCTGCCGCCGACATGGTCGCAATACCGAACCATTGCCTCTCGATCGAAGTGATCGACCGCGGCGCCTTGGCCGGTGAACTTGAGCCAGAAAGCCATCAACCGCCACTCCCCCTCCGGGACCTCCCATCTTAGGGAGTGACCAACCGCCCGATCGGAAAGCACGACCAACGAATTCGGATCGATGCGACCCTCCTCAATCCGACCGCCTACCACAGCAACCAGCGGGTCGGTCGCTTGGATGTCAGGAACCTCGTGTTCCCAACTTCGACTCGGTTCGGCCAGTTCGGTGGGGAGCGGGCCGTCGAAAACCATCGGGCCTTTTAAATCGATTTGAGTCGGAACCAGGTTCTTGCTTCGATCCTCTTGGGGAACCCAATCGCCGCCGATAACCCAACCAGGACCGCCAAAATTGAAGGAGACCTCCATCCCCAGCCGTTTGGCCTCGGCGACTGTGTGTTTGGCCATTTCGAGGTATTCATCCGAGAGGTACTCGATATTGCCCTTTTCGTAGACCGGACCCATCGAGATTTGTTCGACCCCACCGATTCCCTTGGAGCGCATCTGCTCAAGTTCCCAGGTGATCTCCTCCTTGGTGACCGCGCTCCCAGGCCACCACCAACGAGTGTGGGGAAAACAATCCATGGGAGGGGAGAGAAAGGAGTCTTGGATTTGATCCGGTAGGCTCGCCTGGGAAGTTATTGGAGGTTCGAGAAGGAGGAGGGTCATGAAAATAAGAAGGCAACTTGTACGCATGGAATTCTATCCTCCTAAGAGACTGAATATCGGACTTTCCGAATACTCTTCTTGGTGTCATTCCAAACCGGCAGCGGGGTGGCCGATGATTCGTAAAAGGAAAGGACGGCCAAAGTACGTCATACCCGCGAAGGCGGGTATCCATGGCCAGGGCCTACCCCCTGGATTCCTGCCTTCGCAGGAATGACACATAACAAAGCCTCCGGCAGGATCCTTTTTCGTGCTCCAATCAACGGTCCTTCCGATTCCCTGCCTCATAGACCGCGGTCTTTAGCGCATCCTCTTCATACGCGATCGGGGTATCGATTGCACTGAAGTCATTCCCAATCACCGTGATGTTTTCGCAGGGCTTCTCCAGTCTCATGAAAGTCTCGTTGCCCCTGGGACGACAACCCGTGATTCTGGCGTCGCGCGTGTCACGGAGGAGGATATGCGCGGGAGTCGATTCCTCCGCCTCTGACTGCAGGCCCGAGACAGTGAGATTTTGAACGTCCTCGCAAACCAGGGCGGGTCGAGTGTCCGGCGCCAGGTATTCAACCTGGAGGTTCTCAAAAGTCAGGCCATCCACATGACGGCAGTAAAAACCATACGCGGGAAGGTGACCGAACATGACGCTTTCCGGATACTGGGCGGGGAGTTCCGGGACTTCCCGGTCAGTCTTTTCCTTGTCCATGCCTCCAGCAAACTCGATGCGGATATTCGACAGGGTCACATTCTCGACTGGGTGGTCGGGTTGCCCGGTGATCGAACAACCGATGTTTCCCGTTTGGGTCGCGACGATGTTGGAAAGGATGACATTCCGAAGAAGTCCCGTGGAGGGTTTCTCCGAGACAGGTGTGACCTGACGGCCTCGGTTCCCTAAGCGGATGAAAATCGGGACCGTCTCGCCCACAATCGAGATGTTCGAGATGGTCACACCATCCATCACCCCTCCATCGACAATCTCCAACGCGATCCCGGCAAGCCCCTCATCCCGTCCGCCCATGGCCTTCTCGTCTCGCGAGGGGCGGATCACACAGTTCGATATGGCGATGTTCTTAAAACCTCCACTCGATTCGGTGCCCATCTTGAGCGCGTTACAATGAGAGCTGAGCACACAGTTCGTGACTGTCACATTCTCGGTTGGATACTGGACGGTGCTTTTCAAAGTCAGCGCGTCATCATCGGAATCGCCATAGCAATCGGAGATGATGACATCGCGGCAACCATCGATGTCGATCATGTCGTTGTTCTTGTTGCAGTGGTTGTAAACGTTGAGCCCCCGCAAAGTCACGAAATCGCAGTTGAGGTACTGTTGCATCCACATCGGGGAATTTTTCAGAGTCAGGCCCTCAACCAAGATATCCCGGCAGCTGATCAGGCGAATGAGATACGGTCGGTTGATGTAGACCGATTTGGGAGTGTATCGATTGGGGTCCCAGCCCTCGACTATCTTGGCCAATTCCTCTTCAGGGGGGTGGTTTCCCAGAAAGGCCTCTCCCTGGCCATCGATCGTTCCCCGCCCGACCAATCCCACATTCTTGAGTCCTTCCCCCCAGATCAGCGCGCGCACCACATATTTGTCGGTGTAGGAGGGAAGTTCACAATGTGTGATCGGATAGTCTTCGAGGTTCGTGCTGCCCAACAAAGTCGCCCCTTGGTCTAGATCAAGGTAGACCCCGTCTTTCAGAAAGAGCGTGCCGGAAACGTAATCGCCCGCGGGGAAATGGACTCGCCCGCCGCCTGCTTCGGCGCAAGCATCGATCGCCTTCTGAATCGCCGAGGTGTTGATCGTTTCGCCATCGGCGATCGCTCCATGGTCCCCGACTTCAACCACTCCCGCGTTGGCGACTGAATACGTTCCGAAAAGAATCGCCGCAAGCAGCGACACTTGGAAAAAATAGGCCTTCCAGGTTGAGTTGCATGAAAATGGATGGGAATGAAACATCGGGAACCCCCTTCGGACTGGTTTAGTGGGTGCGTTGGATCGGGTATAATAGCACGAACCGCCCGAAACCTCTTCCGGAGGTCGGGTCATGAATCCTCGATCCTGCATTTTTTTCTTCTCGCTTTTCGTAACTGTCTTCTTTTACGGATTCTCCGTTTCGCACGCTTCGGAAGAAACTGCTGGCCTGGTTCCGCCTGTATCCGAGGGTCCGATCAAAGGACTTCCCGAGGGGCCTCTCGAACCCGTCCCAAAGTTCGATCCGATTCAACCGACTCAGAAAGAATACGATTGCTTTGTCCTGATTAACGCGGCTCGCGCCAATCCGGCGGCGTATGGGTATGGGGAGTACTCGCCCGCGCCGCCCTTGCATTGGAACGCGGCGCTGCTGTATATCGCATGGGTCCACAGCAAGGACATGTACGAGGAAGATTACTTCCAGCACGACAGCTACAATCGTGTTGGGGATCAGTTGGTGTTCGATCGGTCCTGGTCCGACCGTGTGAGGAGCGTCTACACCCACAACACTCGCATCTCGGAAAACATCGCGTGGAACTCCAGCGGGTCGGCGGAGGCTGTGGTGACCTCCTGGATGAACAGCCCCCCGCACCGGGAGAACATCATGAACCCGGAACACACCGAGGGGGCGATCGGCGCTTATGGCGGCAACGACAAGGTCTATTTCACCCACGACTTTGGGGGTCGGGATATCTCTTACAATCTCTCCTTGGAACCGGACGATGTCAGTCTTTCTCCAACTCAACCGAACCCGGGCGACACCGTTCGCCTCTCCTTCATCGTTTGGAACAACGGGGTGACCGACGCCTTCCCAGTGGAGGTCCGAGTCGACAAACGCGAGGGAGGCGGAGGTTGGAGCGCCATCACCGGCGACCTCTGGCTTCGGAATATCCTCGAGGGAGGAAAAGGCGTTTCCACCTACACCGACCTGGACACCTCGGGTTATTCGCGCGGGACCGAGATTCGCGTGGTGATCGACCCCAACGGTCTTTTTACGGAGACCGACGAATCGGACAACTCGGCCGGGATCGTTTTGATTCCGGCCGGATCCACCTCGCGGGGCGATCTCACCGCCGATGGAGTCGTGGATGGCATGGATCTCTTCCGATTCGCCGCCGGCTGGCAAACCCTCGACTGGACCTGCAATCTCGACACCGGCGGTTATGTCAATTGCCAAGACCTCGTGTTGCTTCTTAAGGAGATGGATTGATCGTTGACCGCCCCGCGCCGATTGAGATTGCCGCAATCCCCTCAGAAGGTATAATCCCTCGATTCCTGTATTGCATTGTCCTGAGAGGTTGTGAACGAAATGGAACCGAATCCTTTTCTTGGAGTCTTTCTCCATGCGGTGGGCGGACTGGCCGCCGGCAGCTTTTATCTCCCCTTCAAAAAAGTGAAAGGATGGTCCTGGGAGGTTTATTGGATCATCGGCGGCGTCTTCTCGTGGATCGTCACCCCGATGGCGGTGGCCTACAGCCTGAACCCGAGGCTTTTCGAAATCATCGCGAACGCTCCGAGCCGCGCCCTGCTCGGGACTTTCGGTTTCGGAGTGCTTTGGGGGATCGGCGGATTGACCTTCGGATTGACCGTGAGATACCTCGGGCTCTCGCTTGGCTACGCCCTGGCGCTCGGGCTCTGCGCGGCGTTCGGAACCTTGATTCCCCCTCTGGCGGATGGAACCCTGCCGGGCCTATTTCAGGATGCCTCCGGATTGACCATCCTGAGCGGCGTGGGCGTCTGCTTGTTCGGTATCGCGCTCAGCGGCCGAGCGGGGATGGTGAAGGAAAAAGAACTTTCCGATGAGGAAAAGGCGGAGACCATCCAGGAATTCAATTTCGCCAAAGGGGTCTGGGTCGCCATCTTCTGCGGGATCATGAGCGCCTGCATGGCGTTCGCCTTCCAGGCGGGCAAACCGATCGCGGAACTCGCGATCTCGATGGGCACCTCCGATATCTGGCAGAACACACCCGTTCTTGTCGTCATCCTGTGGGGCGGTTTCGCGACCAATTTCTTGTGGTGCCTGTTTCTGATTGTCAAAAACAAATCGGGCGGCGAGTTCACCAACTTTCGGGATTTCCCGTGGCTGACCAACTTCATCTTTTCCGCCATCGCCGGAACGGTCTGGTATTTCCAGTTCTTCTTCTATGGGATGGGGACGACCAAAATGGGCCAATTCGACTTCTCCAGTTGGACCCTGCACATGGCCTTCATCATTGTCTTCAGCAACCTATGGGGCATCCTCTTGCACGAATGGAAGGGAACCAGTGCGCGGGCGAAGAATCTGATCGTCGCGGGAATCGTCGTTCTGATCCTCTCGACCATCGTGGTCGGGTACGGGAACAAACTGGGACAGACCTCCAACGCCGAACCCGTGGAGACCATCGAGGGATTGTAATCGACTCCTTGCGACCATTTTCTCCTTCAGCCGCGCCTACTATTCCTGGACGTGGCAATACAAGCACGGTCGATCGCGGAACATATCCTTGTCGCTGGTCCAACCCTTGGGATGCGGGTTGATGTTGTCATTGTAGGTCGCGTGACACTCGATGCAGATCGAATCCGCTCCTTGGTCATGACATGAGGCGCAGTTGGCGATCTCGCGTCTCGCGATCTGGCCATGGAAGTTGGGGGAGAACTCGTCCGCGAACCCTCGGGGGTGCGGCGAATCGGCGCGCTGGTCCTGACCAGCGATGTCGCTGATGCCATGGGCTCGGTGGCAGGTCTCGCAATAGCTCGGACGATGGCAGGTGATGCAGAGCGAGGGATCGTTCCGCGCTTCGATAAAGTGCCTCGAAAGATAATCCGGCTGATGGATGAAGGCGGCGTTGACTCGGCCGTGTTGCTTCATGCTCCGGGTGAGTTCGTCGCTGTTATCCGCGTGGCACTCCATGCAATCGTCTTGGCTGTGGCACTGCGCGCACACCTCGGTCTGCGACCAAGCGTAGTGTTTGTGGTCTCGTAGGAAATTCCCTTTGTGACTGAAACGGGACAGCGGCTTCAGCCCGATCGACCACATGTCGGTGTGGCAGTTCAGGCACTGAAGGTTCTGGTATTGCTCGTCATGATAGTGGCAGTTCAAGCAGATCTGCATGTTGGGGATGTTGCGGTCTTTCTGACGCGTGCTGGTCAGGTTGCTCACATGGCAGACATCGCAGGATTCCTCCATGCCGGCGATGCCGAGATGTTGTTCATGCGAGAAATGGAGCGCGGTGAGCACTTGCGGGATCTTCGCCTCGGGGACGATATGACAGTTCTGACAATCCTTCTCGTTGAATTGGCGTTTGTGATAGTGGCAAAGCAGACACGTCTCCATCGGGGGCGTGTGTTTTTCGTTCGCGTTGTCCGATTCCCAGATCGAGTCGTGGCAAAAATCGCAGTCGAGACCGACTTCTTTGATATGCAGTTGGTGGCTGTAGTGGTGAGTCTCATACGAGGGGAAACGGTCGGGCAGCCAGCCGGTTTTGAGGAGCAGAGCGCAGCCGGTGGACAGAACGATCGACGCCAGCGCGAACGATATAACCACGCGAGCAATTCTCTCCGGTTTAATTCTTCCACGCATCGTCGTCTTCTCCCGCCCCTCCCTCATCGGTCGTCCCCCCAGTAAATGGAGGTCGGGAGCGCCGTCTGAGGAAGCCATCTCTTCTCCCGGGGGTCTCTCTGTTCGTACAAATCGACTGTCCCGCCGTTCTCTATCCGTTTATCGAACCAATAAGTGACCGAGAGGAGAGCCTGAATTTCCGTGTTGTCCACCGCGCTGTCGATATAGCGCAATGTCGCCACCGCCTCGAGCTGTTTCCTCGGGCGATATCCGCACGACCAGGAAGCGTCGAAACTGTGCGGAGAGTCGTTGACCCGATCTCGGTAGTACGTCGCTCCGAGTTCGAGCGATTGCCAACACCAATCGTTGAACCAGCGGTGAGTGGTGAATCGGAGACGGTCGTACCCATTGTCGATCGACTCGTATCGGGAATCGTTTTCGATGAACGGGACGCCTTGTTCGGGCGGCTGCAGATGGCGCAACTCCAGGGAGACAGTCGCGTCGTCGCCGTAATAGGTGCGGCCCCCCAACACGAACTCCCAGTAACCCTTCCCCTGGACATGGTGGCGCTCGATCGTTCCGCCGGGGCTGCGCGAGTCGTAATAGACCGCCTCGCTCCAGAATCGAAGATCGGAGGTGGGATAGAAATCGAGGCCGAAGGCCGTCTCTTGAATCTTGTCGTTGGAGAAAACGGAGAGAAGCGAGGTGCTTGGCAAGAGGGCCCCTGGAATCGTCTCGTTGTAACTCACCGTGAACTTGGCCTTGGGATGAAATTCGAGGCCGGAATAGAGTCCGAGTTCGACAATCTGATCGGTGATCGTGTCATAGGAGATATGCTGCTCGAGCTCCCAGAAGTAGAAGGGACGCCAATAGAAGTCCTGATTAAAAACCTCCCTCGCCAGGTCGCCGTCATCCTCCCGTTTCGCGTAAGAGAAACCGAGTTCCGAGGAGTCGAGGGGTCGAAACCAGACGCGGCCGCCTCCGACCAAATCTTCGCTCTTGCCCCCGTAATCCGAGAAGGCGGGAATGCCGCCGAAAATCGCGTAACCGTTGCCGCTGGGGAGCTCCTTGGAATAGGTGGCCCCATCGAATCGCTCGTTGATGCCGGACCAGAAGACATACTGACGGCCAAATCGTGCGTAGGTGGCGGGCATCTTCGGGTCGCGCCATTCGAGGTAACCGGTCAAGAGTTCGGATTCGAGGCGACTGTCATAGGTGATCTGTGTGTAATCCGAGCGATCCCCGAGATCCTGACGGACCCAGCCGGAACCGTGGAAGGACCATCCCGGCGCGTTGAGTTCGTCGACATGGAGGGTGAGATACTGCCGAACCGGCATGAAGAACTCCTCGATCGGGTCATCGAGACGGTCCTCGCGAAGGTACAGGTGGGTTCGCAGGGAGCCCTGCATCCGGACAGCATAGGCCGAGAGAGAGGGAAGGAGTCCCATGGCCAATAGGAGCCCCATCACCCCGACCCTGTGGACGGTGAGCTGACTGCCGCGATTCCCCGTTTTCACAAATCCTCTCTGAATGCCCGTGACGCCCGTTTCGGTGTCGATTTTGGCGGAATCCCCGAGTTCTTGGCAGAATCCCACATCTTCTAAGATCGACCGAGGGCGAGGCTATCATAAACCCAAATCGGTTTTGACCTTGGATTACGACGCTCCAGCTCCGAGTCACCCTCCCCCGGCCATCTTGAGGGGAGAAGATTGGATTGCCCCCTGTGGGTGGGGGGAGAATGGAATGAACGACCTGGGGGGGGTAAAAATGACATAATTGCCGAGGGAGGGGGGAATGAAATAACCACCGTGGGAGGGGTAAGAATGAAACAACCACCGGCGGGATGGGGGGGATGAAATAACCACCGTGGGAGGGGCATCCTGCCCCGAATGGCGGGTCCTCCCTGATCGCGGCAAGATGCCGCTCCCACAGCACGATGGATTGCTGCTCCCACGGCACGATGGATTGCCGCTCCCACAGCACGGCGGTTCTTCCCCCTTGAAGGGGGAGGGAGGAGGAAGAGTTCCCAAGGTCGATTTCTCCCCCTTCACAAACTTGTCACAATCCTTTCGGAAAACGCCGGGAAAACCTGGGGACAGCCGGCGATTTACGGTTTTTCGGGAGTTCGTAAGTCAAATGTTTTCAATAGGATATTTAGGGTATGAAAAAAGGGGGCCAAGCGGTGAAAATAGAGCTTGACAATTCTGTGACCTCAATTCTATAGTGGATGATCCTGGGTGGAAGGGTTGTGGAAGCCGCATGGCGGTCCCGCAACGCTCTGGTTTTATCCTTAATGGAGGTGTTAATTTGGATGTTTAAGAGAAAAAAAAGTGGTTTCACTCTGATTGAGCTCCTCATCGTTATTGCAATCATTCTTATTCTTATTGCAATCGCTCTTCCGAACTTCTTGGAAGCGCAAATCCGAGCTCGTGTGACCAAGGCGAACGGCGAATTGCGTTCGATCGCCACGGCTTTGTTTGATTACAACACCGCGCTGATCAGCGCCAGCAAAGAAGGCGTCTTCCCGCCCGCGGGTAATGTCGCCCAAGCCGGTTGGACCGCTTGGACCAACTCCAGGACCGATCCTTCGGGAGCAAACGGCCCGAACAACAACCGTTGGGCTTGCTCGATCATTTGGGTGGATCGTTCTTTCTACTCGATGAAAGACGATGCCAGTGGCAATGACGCCGCTCCACCGCCAACGGACAGCCAGCATTACGATCTTCGCGTGATGACCTCGCCGATCGAGGCGATCACCGGCGTTCCGAACGATCCGTTCAAGAACAACGGCGGATTCACCGCTCAGTACGATTACTTCGGACTCGACTTGCGTGACACCTTTGTGCTCCGCAGTCTCGGCCCCGACGGTATCGCCGCGGTGGGTTGCGAAGTCGGCGGTTTCGATTGCGCTTGCGCGGAAGCCAGCTGCCTCGTTTTCGGCAATGCCGGCAAAGATCGTCCGACCCTCTCCGGTCGTAAGTTCGATCCGGCCACCGACACCGTGTTCGGTTGCGATGGTTGCGGAACCCTTTCCGAAGCCCTCCGTGTCGGTTCGGTTGTGTACTCGCCGACCAACGGAACCAAGTCGGATGGCGACATCTTCCGCTTCCAGCAGTAACATCTGTAATCAAACATACGCTTAATCAAAATCAGGGCGTCCCTTCGGGGACGCCCTTTTTCTATTTGCCGCTCAAAACAACAGAGTCCGTTTCAACGGACGGCTCTTTACGTAGCGTGGGAATTGATTCCCTCGCGGGCTCGCACCCTGGTTCGAGAATCCTTTCTCGAACCCACTTGCGCACGAATCCCTTCGTGCTGTCGCTCGCCGACGGTTTGGATTGAACGTTGAACCTCTTCATGCCTATGGGAGGAAAGGATTCCTCCGAAAGTTGCGCCGAGAAAGGAATCTCGTCGCAGTTGGTTCGGTTCAAAGTTGCGCCGAGAAAGGAATCTCGTCGCAGAAAATGGAACAGATCCGGCCCACTTTGAACCCAAGAATCCATTAGTATTGTCTTTTCATCCGTTCTTGACTTATAATGCACTCATCTCCTTTATGGCGCCCTGGCTTCGACCGATCGAGGGAGGGGAGGCGAGCGGGATTCGCCTTCGAAAAAGAATCAAACCCCAGTGGAAAGGGTGGTTTTTTCGAATGAAAGTGTTGATCGTAGACGACTCCTCGATGGTTCGGATGAAGATCCGCTCGCACCTGAAGGACTTCGATTTCGGGTTGGAGGATGCCGAAAATGGCCGAGTGGCGGTCGATAAGGTCCTCGCCGACCCCGAGATCAAAGTGGTCCTCCTCGATTGGAACATGCCGGAGATGGATGGCCACGAGGCGCTGCTCGAGATGAGGAGACACCGGGACAACGACGATCTCAAGATCGTCATGCAGACCACGGAGAACGAGATGATGCAGGTTCTCAAGGCGCTCAACGCGGGCGCGGACGAGTATCTGATGAAACCTTTCGACGAGCAGATGCTGGTCGACAAGCTGATGCTGGCCATGGGGGGCGAGCTGCCAGTCAAATAATGGAGGGAGGCCTGTCGCTCATCGAAGCGACGGATGCGCCACCCGAAAGAGCCGTGGCACAAACGGTTTAAGTTTCGTCGATCCCGACCGCCAATTGGATCGTGCGCAAGTAGTCCGAGGAGAGGGAATGACGCCTATTCGTGTTCTGATCGTGGACGATTCGTCGGTCTTTCGAACCACGCTATCCAAGGTGATGGAAAGCAGCGCCCATGTCGTCGGGGCCGACACCGCGCCCGATGGGAAGATCGCACTGCAAAAGATCCAATCCAAGAAACCGGACATTGTCATCCTCGATGTGGAGATGCCCGGAATGGACGGCATCGAGACGCTTCGCGAGATCAAAAAGCGTTGGCCCGATCAAAAGGTGATCATGTTCTCCGCGCACACCCAGAAAGGGGCCGCGTCCACCATCGACGCACTCTCGTTGGGCGCGCTCGACTTCCTGGCCAAACCCTCGGGGGGGACTCTGGCGGAGAACAAACGGATCATCGAGGAACAACTGCTTCCGAAGATCGAGGGGATTTTCAACGGCGGCCCCGTTCGCCCAGCCCGGCCCGCCCCGTCAGCCGTTCGCCCGGCTCCGAGGGTTCCCTTGCGCGCCACCGCGGGTCGACGATTCGAGCGAGCGAACCCGCCGATTGTCGCCATCGGGGTCTCGACCGGCGGCCCCAACGCTTTGGCCGAATTGATCCCGTCGCTTCCGGCGAGTTTTCCCTCGCCGATTGCGATCGTGCAGCACATGCCGCCGCTATTCACCAACCAGTTGGCCAATCGTCTGAATACGAAATCCGCGTTGTCGGTCCATGAGGCGACCGAGGGGATGGATCTTCGCCCCGGCAATGTTTATATCGCGCCCGGGGATTACCACATGGAAATCCGAAAGGCGCCGGGATCGAAAACTCGAACCATCCACCTCCAACAGGAGCCGCCGGAATGCAGCTGCCGTCCCTCGGTCGATGTGATGTTTCGTTCGATCGCGGAGTCGTATGGCGCCAACACGATCGCGGTGATCCTGACGGGCATGGGGCAGGACGGTTTTCAGAGCACAAGACTCCTGAAAAGTTGCGACTGTCATGTCATCGCCCAAGACCAGGCGAGCTGCGTGGTGTATGGCATGCCCAGTTTCATTGTGCAAAACGGTTTGGCGGACGATGTCCTTCCGCTCAATCGAATCGGAAGAAGACTGATCGAACTCGTACAAGGGTAGGTTTGGAAGAATGCTAAAACCGGAAGAACGTTTTTTCGCGGAACTTGTCACCAAAGAGAGCGGCATCATTCTCGGGGAAGACAAGAGTTATCTCCTGACCGCTCGATTGAACCCTTTGGCCAGAGCCCGCGGATTCACCGGTCTGAAAGAGTTTTACGAGGCGGTCAAGTTCAAAGTCGACGCCAACCTCAAAAGGGAGTTGGTCGAGGCTCTGACCACCAACGAAACGCTCTTCTTCCGCGACATGACCCCCTTCCGGATTCTCCAGTCGGACCTCATCCCCAAGTTGAAATCTTCTCCGGTTCGACCCATCCGAATCTGGTGCGCGGCCTCCTCGACCGGTCAGGAGCCCTACAGCATCGTGATGTCTTTCCTCGAGAAGTGGCCGGACCTCACGCCGCGAGACCTGAGCGTGCTGTGCACCGACATCGATAACACGGCCCGAAAGAAGGGGGAGAGCGGAGTTTACAGCCAGATCGAAATCAACCGCGGACTGCCGGCGATGATGCTCGCGAAATACTTTCGGCAAGAGGGGACCCAATGGATTCTCTCGGAGAAGATCCGAAGCTTCACCACGTGGAAACACATCAACCTGACGCAGCCCTTCGTGGTCCCCGGCCCGTTCGACATTGTCTTCATCCGAAATGTGTTGATCTACTTCGAGGTGACGGTGAAGAAACAAATCCTGGAACGGATCGCCACCATGATGAAACCGGACGGCGTGCTATTCCTTGGATCTTCGGAGACTTCGATGGGGATCACCGAGGCGATTCACTCCCGCCCCGCCGCGGGGGGAGGCTCCTACTTCGTGCGAGCGGGCGTCTCGGTGGCCAAGTGACCCGCCGATAAACGCCAACGCGATTTATGCGGCCGATCCCTTGCGGTCGAGCAACTTCTCCTCCACCGATTCGTCCGATTCGATTTGTTGGATCCGAATATCCAACTCGCGATCGTACACCTCGCTGAAGAGCCCCCCCTTGGCTCGAAGTTCCTGGATTTCCAGGTCGATTTCGCCCTTGGTCCGCAAGTGCAGGATCATGCGATCCCCCTCCGACTCGATTTCCACATCCTCGACATAACCCGAGTGGGTGAAGTCCAGAGCGTCGGCCACCCGGAGGATGCCCGAAAGCAACCGAACCTTGTTGCGGATGTCCTCGGAGAGCGTTCCGAATTCGGCGTGTTGATCGGAGGGGTTCTCCCGGCTGTGGTAGCGAACAATGTTGGCGATGATGCGCCGTTCCATCAGGTGAAACCCCTCCAGGTCGCTGTGCAGGACGAGATACTGCGAGTGGTGGTGATGGTTGTGGGCGCTGATGTAATACCCGATATCGTGAAGAAGGGCCGCCGACTGGAGGTAAAACAAGTCCTCGTCGCCCATCCATTGATAAGGCCGGAGCTGTTCGAAAAGACGTGTGGCAAGGTGGAGGACCGTGTGCGAATGATCGCGGTCGTAGTTGTAGATTCGCGCCATCTTCAGAATGCTTTGCTCCCTGACCGCGTTGCGTTCGGAGGGGACTGTGCCGGTGATAGCCGATTTGATCAGACGTTCGCTGCGGTCGCGCGGAGAGGTGTGGAACACGTGCTCCATGTAATTGAGGATGATGCCATCGCGAAGGGCCTTGCCCCCGACAATCAGTTTGTCGAGACCCAACTCCTCCATGGCAGTCAGAAAGATCATTCCGCCGGGCAATAGGGTGTCGGCCCGGTCGCGGTGCTCCTTGAGCCATTCGCGCCGTTTCTCCAGATCCATTTCCGCGAGTCGATGCAGCAAATTGGAAAGGGAGGGCCGGACAACCACCGAGGTTTCGAGGCCGGTCGGGGAGCGACGCTTCGTGCCGCACAGTTCGCCCAGGCAAAGCGCCGTTCCGCTGGTGGCTAGGACCAAGTCCGGAACCATCTCCTTGACCCGGAAGACCGGGCCCAGCCCTTTTCGGCATATCCGACGGATCTCATCGATCCCCGCCGAACCGGGCGGGCCATCGCTCGGGATCGCGTCGAGGAGCCGAACCGGTCCGAGATGCAGGCTCAACAGTTCCTTTGGCTCGTCATCCTCCATCCAGGCGAACTCGGAGGTGCCGCCCCCGACATCCATCACCAAGACACGCCCCGAAAGCATCCCCAGGGAATGGGTCGCGGCAATGGCGGTGAGTCGGGCTTCCTCGCGGCCGGGGATCACATCGACCTTGAACCCGGTCTCCTCGAAAACCCGGTCGATGAATTCGGCGCTGTTGGAGGCTTCCCGCACCGCGGAGGTGGCCACCAAAAGGGTGACATCCACATTCTCTTTCCGACATGAGATGGAGAATTTTCGAAGCGCCGCCAACGCGCGGGATTGAGTGGGGGGATCGATCTCGCCGCTTTCGAACACGGATCTACCCATGCGAACCTGGGCGCGTTCATCGTAGACAGTCGTGTAGGTAAAATCCTCCCAGATCTGAACGACCAGGAGGTGCACGCTATTGGCGCCGATGTCGATGACACCGAGTCGCATGGGAATGTTTGGCTGTGAAGTCGACTTCAGGGTGACAGTGGTCAAGGCCAATGGGTCCTCATTCGAGATTGGCGGCGGATATTTGAACTTTACTTTCTCGAACCAAAATTCTCAAGGGCGAGAGAGGCGAATCGGGGTTAAAAAACGATTAATTTTTATGCAACTCTAAGTCGAGCCAGCCCCGGGCCAAGCGAACTTGGGCGGCGTTTCAAACGGACGGCAGGGAGCCGTTGATTCGTATCAGGAAACAACGGCCAAAGCATGTCATACCCGCGAAGGCGGGTATCCAGAGCCTCGGCCCCCCCCTGGATTCCTGCCTTCGCAGGAATGACACAACCAGTTTCTCGCCCATTTCAAACCGTTTCCCTAGGGGGAACAGGATCCTTGCTCGGCGATCACATCCTCGAGGATGTCTTCGAGGTCATGCTTGGGTTCATACCCGAGCAATGCATGGATGCGCGACAAGTCGGGAACCCTTCGTTGCATGTCCTCGAACCCCGCCGAATAGGCCTCCTCGTAAGGGATCACCTTGATCTCCGATTTGGACCCAGTCTTTTCGACCACCTTCTTGGCCAGGTCGAGGATGGAAATCTCCTCCTGGGAACCCACATTGAAAACCTTTCCAAAGGCGCCGCCATGGGCCAGCAAACCGGCCAAAGCGGGGGCGACATCCCGCACATGGGCGAAGCAGCGGGTCTGGGAGCCATCGCCGAAGACCGTGATCGGCTCGCCCTTCAGGGCCTGACGAACAAAGTTGGGGATGACCATCCCATACCTGCCTGTCTGACGCGGCCCGACTGTGTTGAACAGACGGGCGATCACGACCGGGAGGTGTTTCTCCTCGTAGTAGGCAAGTGCGAGAAACTCATCGACCGCCTTCGAGGTGGCGTATCCCCAGCGAGATTTGCTGGTCGGCCCCATGATCCGGTCGTCCTCCTCGTTGAAGACCTGGTTCACGCTCTTCCCATAGACCTCCGAGGTTGAGGCGATCAAGACCTGTTTGCGATAACGGCAGGCGTAGCGCAGGACGATGTCGGTCCCGAGGATGTTGTTGGTCAGGCACTCGGTGGGGCGTTCGATGACAAGACGGACGCCGACACTGGCGGCGAGATGAAAGACTCGGTCGGACTTGCGGATCAGATCCTCAGTCAGGTCCTCGTTGCCGACATCGTCAATCAACACCTCGAAGTTCGGGTTCTCCTCGAGACTGGCGATGTTGGAGAATTGGCCGGTGGAAAGGTTGTCCAGGACGATCACCTTCTCGCCCTTGTCCAACAGAATTTCCGAAAGATGGGAGCCGATAAAACCCGCCCCGCCGGTGATCAAATTGGTGGTCATCGAATGTGTAAATCCCCTTAGAATTTCAAGTTAGGGAGTCTAGGTTGGGTCCGATTCATTGTCCAGAACCGCCGGCGGTCAACGCTTCGGAGGCATTCCCAAACCATGGTGCGCGCATCGCACGACATAATTGCTCTCATCCTCGAGACCCTTCTTCAGGAGCACCTTGACCATCGGGTCCTCGGGTCCGACTCCCTCGAGAACCTGGATGGCGTACAAGCGCAAGTACTCGTTGTCGGTTCCTAACGCCGCCTCGAAAATCGGCAACGCGGTCTCCAAATGGCCGAGGCCCACCAATCCCGTCGCCGCCCCCAGTTTTCGCCCCCAGGCCTCTTCGCTCAACGAATCCTCGAGAGCGGTGACCACCGATTCCGACTGGGCGTTCCCCAGGCCGACCCCCGCCCAGTAAGCCACCCCCGGATCGGGATCCTTCAAGGCTCGTGTGAGCAGGTCGGTCACCGCCGGCGCCACCAACCCAAGGACCTTGGCGGCCTCGAGTCTTTGGAGCCGGTCCTTCCCATTCAACCGGTCGATCCAGTCGTTGGTCGAACGACCGTAAATATCGGGGGCGCGGCGCTCTAATTTCGCGTAAGGCTCATCCGGGTTGGGATAACGCCCCCCGCCATTCAGCCACTCCTCCAGTTGAAACTCGGGAATGAACCCGACATCATGAACTCTGGCCATCCAATCATCCACCGCGCCTCGTAAACGGTTGAGATCCTCGCGGTGTTCTGCGGAGCCGGCGATATTCTGGATCTCCTCAGGATCGGTCTCCAGGTCGTACAACTCCTCCAGCGGTTTGCGACCAGCGAAGTATTGGAGCTGAACCTCGTTCAGTTCCCCCGCGTCATGCGCGCGGCGAAGGTCCTGCATGATCGGGAAGCTCTCGGGATAGTTGAGGTACTGATCGTAGGGGACCTCGGGTTTGTAGTTCCGGATATAGCGATACCGTTTGTCACGGGCCGAGCGAATGATTTCCAAGCGCTCGTCCATCCGGTCCCTCGCGGCGTAGACAAAATCCCTTTCGGGCGCCTCTTGCTCTCCCAGAAACGCTTTGCCCTGCATGTATTCGGGGATGGGAACCCCCGCCAGCGAGAGAACGGTGGGGCCAAAATCGACAAAGCTCACCAACCGGTCGGTGACCGATCCCGGTTCGATTTTCCCGGGCCATTTGATGATCAGAGGGACTCGTGTCCCCCGATCCCACAACCAGCGTTTGAACAAGGGCGCCCCGGTGCCATGGTCCGCATAGAAGAAGACGATCGTGTTGTCGGTGAGACCGTCCTCTTCCAACTGATTCAAGATCTCGCCGACCTGACGGTCCATGGCCGCGATCAGGTCATAGAAATGCGCCCAATGTTTCCGAATCACCGGCGTGTCGGGATAGACCGCCGGGAGAGTGACTGACTGGGGGTCGGTCTTTTCAGGAAGAAGAAGCTCCCGCTCACCCTCGGATAAATCTTCAGGCAGCGTCCCGATCTTGGACTCATGAGTAATGGTGAAATTGAAGACTGCGAAGAAGGGTTGATCTTTGTCCGGTCGATTCCGGAAATGGGCCTTATTGCTGCTTTCGTTCCAAGCGGTCGGGGGCGTATGGAAGTTGTAGTCCTCTTTCCGGTTGTTGGTGCAGTAGTACCCCGCCTTTTGGAGATACTCCGGAAAACACTTCACATAGTCCGGCGGTTGGTTCCGGCAGCGCATGTGGCAGGTTCCCAGCGAGGTCGGGTACATCCCAGTGATCAGGCAGGAGCGACTCGGGGCGCAGACACCGCTAATCGAAAAGGCGTTTTCATAGCGCAGGCCCTGAGCTGCCATCCCATCGATGTTGGGAGTTCTCGCGACCGGGTCTCCATAGCACCCGGCGAGCGGGCTCATGTCCTCGCAGGTGATCCATACGATGTTGGGCCTGGCTTCCTCCGCGCAAACCCGGGGCGCGAGAAACCCGCCGATCGTCAACAGTGTGGCCGCCAAGACAACTCGAACTCGATTTCTCCGCATCATCGAACCTCCACAGTTTGATGAGAATGACAGTATCAGAAATCCAAGGTCGGGGGTACACGCCGAAACCTAAGTGGCGGGGGCGTTTCCCTCACCTCTTCAATTTTCCCAGGGACTCCTCGAAAGGTGGGTGCAGCACTCCCTCCTCGCAGATGATCGCGGTGATGTATTTGGCGGGGGTGACATCGAAGGCGGGGTTGTAGACTTTGACATCCCTGGGAGCGGTGCGAGTCGTTTGCCAACCCGCGACCTCCTCGGGGAGACGTTCTTCGATGGGGATTTCATCCCCGCTCCCCAACGAGAAATCGACGGTCGACAAAGGCGCCGCGACATAGACCGGGATGCCATGCTCCTTGGCGAGGACCGCGAGGCTGTAACTCCCAATCTTGTTCGCGGTGTCGCCATTCGCGGCGATTCGGTCCGCGCCAAAAATGACTGCATCGACATCCTTCGTTTTCATCACATGTCCCGCCATGTTGTCGCAGATAAGAGTCGCCTCGACACCCGCCTTCATCAACTCGAATGCGGTGAGACGGCTGCCCTGCAAAAGGGGACGGGTTTCATCGACATAGACGCCGATTTTCTTTCCGTGCTCGGCCGCTTTCAGAATGACCCCGAGAGCGGTTCCATAATAGTTCCCGCAGGCCAACCCCCCGGCATTGCAGTGGGTGATCACCTGGGATTCTTCCCCAAGCAGTTCGGCGCCCGCGATGGAGAGCCGTTCGCACACCTCATTGTTTTCATGCTCGATCGCGTAAGCCTCTTCAAGCAACGCCTCCCGTTGCTCCTCGATCGGGCGATCGGAAACCTTATCGACTTTTCTCTTCATTCGGTCGAGCGCCCAAAAGAGGTTGACTGCGGTGGGCCGGGAGGTGGCCAGATAGTCGCATCCCTCTTTCACCTCTTCGGCGAATTTTTTGGGGTCGCTCTTTTGGCAAAGTTTCGCGGCCAAGACAGCGCCATAAGCGGCGGAGACTCCGATAGCCGGAGCCCCTCGGACCCTCAAACTCTTGATTGCCTCCCACAGCGATTCGAGCGTTTCGCAGACGATCTCTTTTTCTTTATGAGGGAGCAGGGTTTGGTCGATTAAACCGACACCATTCTCCTCCCACCAAATGACGCGCAACTGAGTCATGGAGATATTCCTTTCTTTTATTCCTTGCGAGGATCGAAAGCGTCGCGAAGGCCATCGCCCAGAAAATTGAAAGCGAAGACCGTGATGAATATGGCGACGCCCGAGGCGAGAATCCATTTTTGGTGTTCGAGCACATCGACATCCTGGGCCTCTCTTAACATTAATCCCCATGAGGCGTTCGGCTCCTCGATGCCGACTCCCAGGAAGGAGAGGGCGACTTCGCCCAGAATGTATCCCGGCACCATAATCGTCGCGGCCACAATCAGATAAGTGAAGGTGCCGGGCAGAATGTGACGGATCAACACCCTCAGGTGCGAGGCGCCGATCACCCGCGCGGCGAGGACATGCTCGCGCTCCTTGAGCGAAAGGACCATGCCGCGGATGACTCGAGAAAGCCCGGCCCAGTAGATGAAACCGAGAATGGCGACAATCAACAAATAGATCTGGGCGGAGGATAGGTTGGTGTCCTTTCCAAAGGTCGAACGCATGGCCAGGATCAGATAAAGGCCGGGGATGGAAAGGATCAGTTCGACCCACCGCATCAACAGCGTGTCCGCCCAACCCCCAAAGTAGCCGGCGATGCCCCCGAAGAAGGTCCCCAAGGTGAGCGTGATGAAGATTCCGATCAATCCGACCGAAAGGGAGACCTGCCCACCCACCAGGAGTCTCGACCAGACGTCTCTCCCGTACTTGTCGCATCCGAGGGGATGAAGCCCCCCACCCTCCTCGACCTGGATAAAGTGCCGATTGGTCGGGAAGAGGAACCAGAGTTTGTATTCGTATCCTTCGGCAAAAAAATGGACCTTGTATTTCTCCTCTGGAATATTCTCGTATTCGAGCGTGTCGAGATCGACCAGTTCGGTTCCATAGACAAAGGGAGGCCAATTGAACTCACCCTTCTCGTCGAAGACATGCATCCAATTCGGCGGGTGATAAGAGGCCTCCAAATTGCCCAACGAGATCGGATCGGAAAGCGCGAAGAAGTGGGCGAAAAGCGCCAAGAAATAAAGAACGGCCAGGATAATCAACCCGGTCATAGCGGTGCCGTTCCGAAGCAACCGCTGGACGCTCAGTCGGAAAGGGGAGAGGCTTTTCTGGGGGAGTGAGTCGTTCATGGTCAGGTGATTTCTGGGGCAGTTTGAATCATGGAAGCCCATGGAAACCGTGGAAACAATGGAAAACAACACAAATCGCTTCGCGATTTGCCTTTCCATGTTTTCCATATCATCCATGGAGTTCCATGATTCAGTTCTCGGGGGTCCATTGGATCCTTTTCACCTCAATCTTGGGAGCGCCGAAGTTGATCAATAACCCAACCGCCATGCCCGCGGTCTTCAAGTACGACAAGGTCTGCATTCGATCCACATCTTCCAAATGTTGTTTCGCCTTTATTTCCAAAAGCACGTCTTCGACAATGAAATCGACCCGGCGTTTGTCCACTTTGATTCCTTTGTAGTGGACATCCATCCAGCATTCCCGCGAAAACTCGAGACCCTCAGATTGGAGTTCAACCGCGAGGGCGACTTGGTATGCTGTTTCAAGATAGTAGGGTCCCAATTCCCTGTGCACCTCAACAGCGCATTTCAAAATACGGTCGGTCACCACGCCGAAATCGTAGCCTTTTTGCGAGTGGGTGTTGGACATGATTCCAGGGTAAACCATGCAAGGACGAATTTGAATCGCAATCTGGGAGAATCATGGAAGTCCATGGAAATGATGGAGAACATGGAAGAAACAAATCGCAGAGCGATTTGCTTTCTTTCCATTCATTCCATGACTTCCACGGGCTTCCATGATTCTGTTTTTACCTCACCAACCCCTCCACTCCCTCCGCCACCACCCGGTGGAACGCCTGTCTCACTGGGGTTCGCTCAGCATCTTTTCTGTTGGGGTGAATCGCGTTGGTGAGTAGGATGACTGTGAGATCGTAGTCCGGGTCCATCCACAGGCTGGTTCCGGTGAATCCGGTGTGGCCGAAGGTTTTTTCCGAGATTAAAGATCCGACCTTCTGGCCCCGCTCCTCCTGCAACCACCATCCGATTCCTTGGTAGTTCTCATCAGGGATTTTTTGAGGGGTGAGCATCTTCTCGACCGTCTCCTGCTTCAAAATGCGAACGCCGTTCCATTCGCCCCCTTGGAGCATCATCCGGCAGAAGATCGCGAGGTCGGATACAGTGGAGAACAAACCGGCGTGACCGGAGATGCCGCCGAGCGAGTAAGAGTTTTCGTCGTGAACTTCGCCGCGCATCACCTCGCCTCTCCAGGGGCAGAGCTCGGTCGCGGCGGTGTCGGTCCACTCATGGTAGGGCGGATTGAAGTAGGTTCGATTCATCCCCAGGGGTTGGAAGATGTTCTCTTCGGCGAATTTGTCCAACCGTTTCCCCGAGACCGCTTCGACCACCCAACCGGCGACCATGAAACCGGTGTCGCTGTAAACCCGCTTTTCCCCCGGCTTGGATTTCATGGGAAGGTCGAACAAGTGACGTCGATAGATCACCTTACCACGGTATTTTTCGTAGAAACCCACCAAGTGAGGCAACCCCGAGGTGTGGGTGAGAAGATTCCAAATCGTGATGTCCCGATACCCCTCGCGATCGAAATCCTTCAGGTGTTTGGCGACTGGGTCGTTCAACGCGATTTCTCCCCGGTCGCAAAGGATCATGAGCGAGGTGGTGGTCGCGACCATCTTGGTGAGCGAGGCCAAGTCGAAAAGAGTTTCCTCATGCATGGGGACTGGCTGGGGGACCTTCTGAATAAACCCCGCGGTTCCATGATAGACAATCGAATCGCCGAGCAAGACCATCGCCTCGGCTCCCGCGACCTGTTTCTTGTCCGTCGCTTCTTGGAGGATCGAGTCGAGGGTGCGAGTGAATGTGGCGGGCAAGCCGGCTTCCTTCGGCGCAATCTCGACCAATTCATCCGCGTAGGCGGAGAGTGGCGCCAAAACCACGAAACCAAGCAGGACAATCACCTTCCCCCACTTGAACCGGGTCGGGAACCCAAAGCGTGTTTCCTCAATCATCGGGCGGTCCGCTCAGATTTCACTCGGAGCGAGGCGATTCTTTCTCTGGAATGACGAAGATCCGAGAGGCTCGGTGAGTGTTCCCATAGATATCCTTCTCGATGATTGTGACCTCATGAGTCCCCGGCTCCAGATCCTCGGGGAGTTTGGCGAACCAGAGGTGAGTCGTTCGCCCGTTGGGCTCCTGAGCCGCCTTATGCAGATCCGGGTCCCGCTCCTCCCAGAGTTTCCGGACAAAGGGATCCTCAGTCACCCGCCGCTCCATAGCCTGAGGTTTGCCCTCGTCGATTCGATACGCGACATGAGACCGACTGGAGGCGGCGAAAATGTTGACAATGATCTCATCCTCGCCCTCTTCAACCGTGCCGGTGGGTGATTCGATTCGCATCTGGTGGGACCAATCCATGCTGGAGGGTTTGTATTTGGTTTTGTAGTTCGAACCGTGTATTTCCATGATGGTGTACCCATTTTCGACCCCATCCGAAGTGATGGCGATCGGGATTCCGCGTTCATCCCGCATTCCCTTCCACCAGGCCCCACACACCGTGACATTAATGAGTTGGTGAATCTCACCGCGACTCATCGGTTCGGCGTGTTCGGCGATGAACACATGCTCCTGGGTGTGGGTGTGCGCCGCGAGAGCGAGCACCTTACGGCCCTCGAGCAGCTCATAAAGTTTCTCCCGGTCCTGAGTTTCTCCTCCCCACTCCCTCTCCAGCGGGATGTGGGTCATGACCACCACCAAACGGTCGACGGGTTGGTTTGAAAGGACCTGTTCGGCCCACTTCAATTGATTGTCGCCGAGGAGACCGATGTATCCTCCCTGCCTTCCGGTTTCTTTCTGTTTTTCCTCCGGAAAGTGCTCCCAATAGACGTTGTCCAAGGCCAGATACAGGACCTCGCCCTGGAAGAAAGCATAGTAGTTCGGCCCGAAGACCCGGTGCCAGGTTTCATCCGAGAACTCGTCGGTCGGTGAATCGAAATTCAGGTCGTGGTTTCCGATCACGTTGTACCAAGTCTTTCCGAGTTGACCCACCACCTCGTTATAGGGTTCGAAAAGGGAGAGGTCATTGTTCATGACATCGCCCAGGGTGACCCCGAAAGCGGATTTTTGGACCGCCGGTTCGTTCATCATCTCGGCCACGACATCATCGCGTATGTACTCGACCTCTCGGTAATCAGCCGGTTGGGGATCGCCAAACACAACCACATCGTAATCGGTCTTCGATTCCGTGGGGATGAGCGGAAAATCGATCGACTCCGGGAGAGGCCCGGTCGGTTTCACTCCAGGATACTTCTGTTCCGGCGATCCCTTCGGTTTGTGGATATAGAAGAACTGAGGTAAATGGTCTTTATTCACTGGCAATTCATAAGCATCGGGTTTGACGATCATGATGATATCGTCATCGTCCACTTCGATCTGGTAGGCCCCCTCGGAATCGGTCTCCACCACTTCTCGCTGGTTCGAAACCATGATTTTGGGGATGCCGTTTTCTCCGTTATCTTGTTTGCCGTTTCCGTTGATATCGGCGAAAACGACTCCTTTGGCGGTTTCCGCGACCGAGGCTGCGGGGGGGAATCCGGTAAGGACTCCAAGGATGGCGATAAGCGCGCCGATTCGAACTTTTGTGGTCAACATCTGGGTCTCCTTTTTCTCTCCGTTCCAACAGGGAACCGGATTCGAGGCTAAACCGATTCCCCTCGATTTGCCAAGATTAGGCGGATCAAATGTTTCGCTTCGAGGAATCTTAACTTTTTGGACCTTCATTTTGATCAGAAACCAGAGAGACCGCTGATTTTTTTTCGATTTTGCCTATTTTTGACGTGACAGATCGGCTCAGACGGGGCAAAATGGCCTGGGCATCAAATACTTTGGAGGTGACTGCTATGTCTGAAGCAATTGCGGGTGGGGTCGATCATGAAATTATCACAACCAAAAGAATCGACACGGTGAAATGGATCCGGTTCAACCGTCCGGAGGTCCGCAACGCCATTTCCAAAGAGGGAGCGGACCGCCTTCGTGAGGAGCTGGAAGGTTCAGTCGATGAGGGCGCGAGGATCGTCATTTTGACCGGAAGGGGAGGCGCCTTCTGCTCGGGGGCCGACCTCAAGGCGAATGGCCTGGAACCCGGCAAGACCGATCAACTGACCGACATTTTGGAGGAGCACTATCATCCGATGTTGATGGCGATAGCGGAACTCCCCATCCCGGTGATCGCCGCTGTCGACGGTGTAGCCGCTGGAATCGGCAGTGATATCGCACTGGCCTGTGACATCCGCCTCGCGAGTGACACGGCGGTGTTCATTGAGCTGTTCATTAACGTTGGCTTGATCCCAGATGGTGGAGGCACTTTTACTCTCCCACGTCTCATTGGAATGGGTCGAGCAATGGAGATGGCGCTTTCAGGGCAGGGAATCAAGGCGGACCAGGCGCTCGAATGGGGTTTGGTGAATCAGGTTTATCCGGCCGATAACTTTAAGCGCCACGTGCAGGCTTACGCCGAGAAATTCACCTTCAAACCGCCACTTGCGGTCGAGCGGACCAAGCGGGCGATCCGTGAGGCTTGCGCCGAAGGGTCTTTCCATGACGCTCTCAAACGCGAATCGCGGCTTCAGAAGGAACTCTTCACCTCTCAAGATTTCATGGAGGGAGTTTCCGCGTTTCGCGAGAAGAGATCTCCCCATTTCAGGGGACGGTGAACCATGAGCTCCATTCCCGAGGTAATGCTCGCGGCCCGGCTCTACGAACCGGGCCGCGTTGTTATTGAAAAGATCCCAACCCCCAAGCCTGGACCGGATGAAGTCCTGGTTCAGATTGCGGCTTGCGGAGTTTGCGGTTCGGATGTCCACATCACGGTCGAGAAATCCCAGTACTTGGCGGAATACCCACGAACCCCGGGGCACGAGGCCTCGGGAAAGATTGTGGCTCTTGGAAATGGTATCCAAGACTGGCGAGTGGGCGACCGGGTCGCCATCTGGTGCGGCATTGTCTGTGGCCAATGCGAGGCATGCCGGGCGGGCGAGGAGAATCTTTGCGATCACTTCAAGGTTGCCGGCTACGATTGGGATGGGGCTTACGCCCAATACATGAAAGTCCCGGCCCGTTGCCTCCTGAGCCTTGATGACCGTGTCCCGTTTGAAATTGGAGCAATTCTATCCGATGCGGTCTCCACTCCCTATCACGCGCTAGCCGTGCGCGGACAATTGACTCCCGGTGAGAGGGTGGCGGTATTTGGATGCGGCGGCCTTGGCCTTCATGCGGTCATGCTGGCGAAAATGCTCGGCGCCTTGGAGGTCTTCGCGGTCGACCCGCGCGAAAAAGCTTTGGATCGGGCCAAGGAGTATGGAGCGGATCACCTGATCCGAGTGGGAGAGGGCCTTCCCCCGTACAAACAGATTCGCGAGGCCACTGAGGGGCGCGGGGTCGATGTCGCGATCGAACTGGTTGGGCGAGAGGAATCGATCGAAGAGGGGTCGAAATGTTTGGCCCGAAGGGGAAGGCTGGTTTTGGTGGGGATTGGTCGAATCCGGCCAAAGATGCCGCTGATCGAACCGTTTGTCGCCTTCAGCCACTCTATCCTCGGTTCATTTGGGGCGCGCAAAGAGGACCTGCGAAATCTGATTGAGCATGCAGCAAATGGTCGATTCGATCTTTCTAAATCCGTTAGCGACCGTCGACCATTGGAGGACCTCAACGACTGCCTGACCGAACTTTATGAGAAAAAGGGCGACCCGATCCGGATCGTGATTCAACCTAATGGGGATATGAACGAGTAATTGAAAAGGTTCCTGTCCCGATCGATACGGCTCATTTCCCCCACTTCACAATATCGCCGTGACTCCGGGTGCCATTGGTTGGGTTGTAGGTTCTCGGGCTGCCTTCCTGGATAACCGTTCTGGCCATGGCCCATTCCCCGTAGTTGTGCTGCCCGTTGGGGCCGGGCGATAAGAAGATCCAGTTGCCGAGATAGAGTTGTTCGGGGTCGAAAGTCAAGTTTCCATTGCAGCTCTCCCCATTAAAACTTCCTCCCGCGGCGGCGCATTTCCAACCCTCGGAATAGACTCGGTAGTGTGTCAACGCCTCGCTGCGCGCTCCGGCCCCATTCCCCGCTGAATCCACAGCGCTCCTGGCGACCTGAAATTCATCGACTGGAATATCGGTGACATAGGCGACTGGAGTGGTCAGCTGACTGTAGATGATGTTGCTCCCCTCACCGCCGGCTGGATATCCACCCGAGGGATCGATGCCCACTTGCATCATCTCGAATCCATCGGCCATGTGTCTTCCCCGTTCGGTGAAATACGAAGCCATCGCGGTCTCGAGCGTTCTTAATTCCGCGTTGGCGTTGGTCACCTTGGCCCGCACCTGCGCTTCGAGAAAGTTGGGTAGAGCGATCGCGATCAAGATCAGGATGATGGCGATAACAATCAGCAATTCGATGAGGGTAAAACCACGCTTCTTCATAGGGGCCTCCAAGCCGAAGATAGGAACATCAGTGTTTCCGAACGGGCCTATAATCTAATCGGATGAGGAGGCTGTCAATCAAAAAATCGCACAATCGGGAAAAATTCCGATGGACCGGTCAATTCCTCCAATCAAGAATCTTGAACCGGATGAATCGAAATAGTTTGTACAACAGCACCAGGGTCAGTCCAATTCCCAAGAAAAATGAACCGATCATCATCCACTCGAAATACCAAGGGGCGGATTCTGTGGTCGACACGTATCCAACTGAAATGAAAAAGGAAACCACAAAACAGAATCCGTCGAGAATCCAAAGGACGAGAGTGAAGGAGGGAAAATTGACCGGCTTCGGCAGATTCTTCGCGTTAGCCGGAGGGACCAGCACGATATCCTCATCATCTTGTCGCATCATAAACCTCCCGAACGGTCAGACTCAGACCAGGCAAGAAGAACAGGTTAAGGACCGTAAGAACGGCGACCGCAATCAACCACTTCCGGGCAACACCCAAACCAGTTTCGCCGTGTTTCCTCCAGTCGAAAATCGCATAAGCCGGAAACACGAGGATCAAAGCAGTCGTAGCCGCCGCGACCAAGAATTGAACCGATTCGAAGATGTCGATGAATGAGGCAATCGGATTGTAGACCTTGTAGGAGAACCAGAGGAACCCACCGACTAAGGCGCCGGACCAGACCAGTGGCAGGCATATCAACGTGAGAAGAAAGAAGACCACGAGACTTTGGGTATTACTTCCGGACCTCTTCCGCCCATCCCTTCCACCGATTGTGAACTCGTTAAGTCTTTCATCCTGGCTCATCCAGTTCGAACCTCCATTCAAGACCATAAAACGTGGATTGATCTCCTAATTTGATCAATCAAAACAAGACTTCGAATACGCGTAGGACGCAACCGGCAAGGCAGCAAATCCAGAGCAGTATGAATGGCACGGAGACACCCCAGATTCCCACTCCCAAGAAGTAGATCGGATTCACGAAGGACCGATGAATCGCGCCCGCCTTCAGAGCAATGGCAAAGCCAACTATAAATTCAACGACAAAGAAAAAGCATGTGCACACTCCGAGGGGATATTTTTCGGTCGTCATGAGAGAGCTCAAGAAGAATGCTGCTGGAAGTAGAAAACCTTGCCCAACTCCTAGCAGAACGAAGGTCAATTTCCGATTCTTTAGCAAACCTGATTGGATAAGGAATGTGATCCCGAAAGCACTTTGAAAAAAACAACTTGAAAGATAGGCTACGAACCAAGCGCCCGCAGGATGGTTCCAGGCAAGATAAAAACCGGTAATACCGGTGTACGGAATAATCGGTGTATTGATCACCCCCAACCAAAACGCGGTCTTCGCGATCAAGAGCGACCTCGCGGCTTTCTCGTTTTCTGTATGGGCTTCTATCATCTCCACTGAACCCACCTCCCTACCCATCCGACTAAGACGCATGGTCCGTGCCAGGAAGGAGTGGAATAATCAATGCGGAAAAACTGAGGAAATCCCAGGAAATACGAGATTCACCGAATGAATGTGGTTCAGTAACGACAAAATCTGTCGATGCGATGCGACAAAAGATGGAGGTTGGATAACTTCTACCTCCTCAACGCCTTCTCACCACATCCAGATACACAGCCCCCAGTATCACCAACCCCTTCACTACATACTGGAGCGAGAAATGGACGCCCGCTTGGTTGAGGCCCTTGTCGAGGATGCCGATGATGATGGCGCCGATGAGGGTGCCGTGGACCGTGCCGATGCCGCCGGTGAAACTGGTGCCGCCAACCACCACCGCCGCGATGGCGTCGAGCTCGAAACCCTCGCCCGAGGCCGGTTCAGCGGAGTAGAGCTGGGAGGCATGGATGAGGCCCGCGACCCCAGCCATTAAAGCACAGAGGATATAGACCACGGTCTCCCGTCGCACGACCGGGACACCTGAGAGTTGGGCGGCGAGACGGTTCCCGCCGATGGCGTAGAGATGACGGCCGAACAGGGTTCCATGCAAGATCACCGCGCCGATTGCGAAGAGGATCAGCATGATCAGAACCGGATAGGGAACGATCCCCCAGAAGCGGCCGTTCCCGATCGCGAGGAAGGCGGTCTGCGAATCGGGGACAATCATGGGGCGTCCCTGGTTGAATCGAAGCGCCAGTCCCCGTGCGATCTGCATCGTGGCGAGTGTGATGATGAAGGGCGGCATCCGGGTCTTAGCGGCGGAGAGTCCGTTGAATAGACCGATTCCCATCGCGGCGCCTAATCCCGCGAGAATGCCAAGCGTGAATTGCCCGCCTCCCGAGACCGAACCCTCCAAGACCGTGAGCGTGAAGACCGCGCTGGTTCCGACGAGTGCGACCACCGCGCCGACCGAGAGATCGATGCCGCCGATCAGGATGGTGAGAGTCATCCCCAGGGCGAGGATGGCGTTGACCGAAATTTGTTGGGTCAGGTCGATCAGGTTCTCGACCGCCAGGAAGTTCGGAACCCAGATCCGAAACAGAATGAGCAGACCGACCACCGATGCCAGCAGTGGGCCCATCTTGCGGAGCTGGCTCACGATCCGCTCTCGCCCTCGCTTAGAAAATCATCGGCGTTCTTGGCGGTGACCAATTCGACCGGGATGACCACATTCTTGGGAACCTCCTCGCCATTGATGTGCTTGTAAGCCTGCTCGGCGGCGGCCTTCCCGATCTCTTTCGGAAACTGGGCGGAGGTCGAATGAAGTTTACCCGCCTTGATCGCAGCGATCCCTTCTTTAGAGCCATCAACTGTGACGACCGTCACCTCATCCAATTTGCCCGCCGACTCAAGAGCGGAGATGGCCCCCAGGGCGCTGGGGTCGTTGATGGGGAAGACCGCGTTGAGTTCGGGGAACCGTCCGATGAGATCGCGCATGACCGGTCTCGCCCCTTCGCGAGTGCCCTCCCCTTCCTGGATATCGAGAATCTCGATGCCCGGGTGCTTGGCCGCCTCTTCCTTAAAACCGTCGACCCGGTCAATACAGGCCTTGTTCACCGAAAGATGGAGGATGACCACCTTCGACTCGGGTTGAACCTCGGCCAGTGCACGAGCGGCAAGCCGCCCCGCCTCGACATTGTCGGAGGCGACCTGGCAGAGGACCAAGTCCTCGTCCTTCACCGGAGCATCGACAATGATGCACGGAATCCCCTTCTCCTTGGCCTGGATCAGGCTCCCCTTTATCCCCTCCCAGTTGACCGGGTTGATAAAGATGGCGTCGGCCCCCTGGAGGATGAGATCGGAAATGTCGTTCTTCTGTTTGAGGCTGTTGAACTGGGAGTCGAGGGTGATCAGCTCATCCCCATGCGCCGCAATCACCTCTTTCAACCCATTGTTCAGATCGACAAAGAAGGGATTGTTGAGAGTTTGATAGACGACCCCAAACTTCCTGGATGAATTCTCTTCGGGAGCGGGACCGTTCCCCCCGCAGCCCAAATGGAGAAACAAGATAGAAATGGCGCTAACGCCAAGGAAAAGTTTTTTAAGCATCGGGGCCTCCATACTCAATCAATGCAAGCGCCGGATACGATAGTCGCAATCGTGCGCTGCCTCAAGGAAGAGGAAGATCCTTTGCGCCCAAGAAGCTCAATAGCGGCGGGAGATCTCGCCGTGGAAAGGGCACTCGGCCCGCTTGTCGATGCAAAAAAAGTGTCAGAGGAAGTTCAAATTCACTTGACATCTCGCATTGGGGTTCTAGATTACCTTCTTGGCGCGCACCGCACCTAATCTATGCGCCCCACTGTCCCGAGGTGGAGCAAGAGCACTGCCCGAGAGGCTAGTTCTCTCCCTCCCTTCGAATGACCTCGCCTGAAATTGTGAGTCTCTTGGTTCGGATTTTTGTGATTGCTCAAAAGGGCCTAATCAGCCGGAGGCGGCGGGATGGACAAAGGCCAGTTTCAACAATCCATCCGTAGTAATCCATTCTCGGTCATCAAGGCAAATATCGCCGTCCGAACAACCTCAAAAGGGAAAAGACCCCAAGCAAGGAGTCCACCTCCTCTTGCTTGAAAAAGTCGGGACCGCTACCTCGGCGGGCTGTCCGGCGCCTCCGCCCATCATGGAGGGGGAACCAGGCTTAATAGCCTTCTCCGTCCCACACCCCGCACCTCCGGAAAGAGTCCGCCGCTCCATGCGGAATGAAGTTTTCCAATTCGTATTCGTTCATCTGAAGGAGAAAACCATGAGAAGGCTTTGTTTCGTTGTTCTAGTCTTTGCTTTTCTATTCCCTCAATCCGCCCAATCCTGGTGGGAGGAAAGACAACTTACATTCGACACCGACAGGAATCACCAGCTCGACAACAACCTCAACTGGTCCCCCGACTGCAAATGGGTGGGCTATGACACCAGGGCGTTTGGCGATTTCGGCGGAATTGGCAACACGTTGACCCTCGAAAAGGTCAACATCGACACGCAGAGTATCATCGTCATGTACACCGCTCCGAACGTAATCCCATTGAATGGCTTTGGTCCGGGCACGGGAGCAGTGAGCTTCTTTCCTTATGGCGACGCAGTAGTCGCCATCCGAGGCCTTGATGGAATCCAATATGGTGGAACCGCACGGTTCGGAGCGATGGTGACTCCGACCGATGGGTCCGTGGGCAGCTATGGTTACTATGTCACCGACGCGCGAGACGTGACCCCGCCCTTCACTCCCGGCGCCCTTCGAGGCGGATCGCACCGTCACGAGCCAAGCGGCGACGGGGAATGGGTCGGATTCACCTACAACGACCAGATCATGGAGAGCCTGGGCACAAACCTGCGAACCATCGGCGTAACCAAACTGGGTCTGCCGGTCAACGTGGACAGTGCGCTGGGAAACCAGAACGGCAACTTCACGGTCTTAGTGGTCAAAGTGAAGCCTGTCGGCGAGATCGTTCCGGGCAGCGATGACATATACCAAGGATCCGACGATTCCTGGGTCGGCGAGTACGGTTATCAAAAACCGGACGGCACATGGCAACGGGCGCGCGCCTTCATTGGGCGGACAGTGACCGAGTCAGGGGGAACTCGCAATGAGGTCTACATTGCGGACATCCCTGAGGACATCACGGTCGCGGGACCGGATGGCCCCCTCGAAGGGACGGAGACCACTTTCCCGATGCCGCCAGCCGGCACGGTCCAGCGTCGGTTGACCTACAGCGATAGCAACTGTGGCGGTATTATCCGGTGCAGTTTGGATGGCAAATGGATCGCGTTCACGCGTGGCGGTCAGGTCTGGATCGTCTCTCCGCTCGGCGGCGACCCGATCCAAGTCACCACCCTGGCGAGCTCCGCCTCTAAGCCATGGTGGGATCCGTCGGGAGCTTATCTTTACTGCATCTCGGACAACTCGATCTGGATGACCAATGTCATCGAGGGAGACCCCGCCTTCGGGGAATCGGTAAGAATCACCGATCCGACTCTTTATCCCGGGATTCCGCCCGACGCGCTCTGTGTTTCCCCGGACGGTCAGTGGATCGCTTTCAACCGGAAACTGGATCGTGGCGATGGCGTCACATTGAACCAGGTGTTCATTGTGGCGATTCGCAAGCTGGCGATTCTCGATATCAAACCCGGCGATTGCCCGAACCAGTTCACGGTGAACAAGCAGAACAAGGGCAAGATCCCGATGGCTATTCTGGGCTCGCCCGAACTCGATGTCGCCGACATCGATGTGGCCTCGATCAATATCAATGGGGTGGCCTTCCCGGTGAAGTCGCCCTCGGTCGCGGATGTGTCCGGGCCGGGCGAATCGGTTTGCGACTGTGGAACCGGTCCGGATGGTTACCCGGATCTGGTCCTGCATTTTTCACAGGAAGATGTTGTCGAGGCGCTGGGTCTGGAGGCGCTTTCGGAGGATGCCGAAGTCGACGTGACTGTTTTCGCTAACCAGAACGACGGCCTCGAGGTTCAGGCCACCGATTGCATGACGATCCACTTTGCGGGAAAGGGCCATGAGTGATTGATTTCAATAGATCGCGATGGCTCTTTAAGCGGTAGAGGATAGCAGGACCGTCCGTCAAATGATGACGGGTGGAGATTCGAGTGTTGCTAGAAGCCCCACGGAACGCGGAGCGCTCTGTGGGGCTTCATTTCGAAAAGGCCTTCAAATAATCGACCACTTCCGTCAAACCCAGTTTCAAATCTTTCGTGGCGTATCCCAACTCGGTTTCCGCGCGCTTCGAGCTGAAGGCCCAATGATGGCGATAAGTCTCGGCCACTCCTCGGGTCACCTCGGGGGCTTTGCCGGTGATATGCCCGGCCATCTCGCCGATCCACCCGAAACCCTTGAGCAGACCGATGGGCAAATGAAACCGGGGCGGCTTTTGTCCGGTCGCCTCGGCAAGGATGGCAAAAGTTTCATCCAATGTGGCGATCGGCCCGCCGAGGATATAACGTGATCCGCGGGGGGCTTTTTCGGCCGCGAGCAGGTGTCCCTCCACCACATCCTCGATGTGAGAGTAGGTCCATCGTTGGCTTCCGTTTCCTGGCACTCCGGGCACCTTGTGACGCAAGAAATCTCGCACAAGTTGTGAGACATGATTGCCCTGGGTGAGCGGACCCGGGCCATAGATGACCCCCGGATAAAGAATGATGGCGCCGAGACCCTCCTCCTCGTTCATCTTCCGGATCATTTGATCCGCCTCGGTTTTGGTTTTTTCGTATTCGGTGAAATAGTTGGGCGCCGGACGGCTGTGATCCTCATCCACCGGATGCTCTCCGGTTGGCCCAAGGGCAAAGAAGGAGGAGGTGTAGATCAGAGGGATGCCGGCGCTCTTCGCGGCGAGCGCAACGTTTCTGGCACCCTCCACATTGATCCGGTGGAAGGCTTCGGGATCCGGATCCCAGGTCTTCACCAGAGCGGCGGTGTGGAAGACCCGATCGCAGTCCTCCATCGCCCGAGCGAGGCTGGCCGGATCGGTGACATCTCCTTGCATCAGCTCGACTGCTCCCGACAAACGTGAGACATCGCTGGTCATCCGTCGAATCGCGCGCACCGTCTCCCCTCGGTCGAGGAGCCCCTCAACCAAACGTCCGCCAAAATATCCAGTGCCACCCGTGACTAAGTTATGCATGGTGGGATTGTGGAGGGGAAAGGGTTCGGCTTGAAGGGGGCGAGCCCGGATGAAGACTTGTCCGTCCCCTGGCCGCGGGACTATATTGTCCAGAGTAGCATTCGGTCCCAGAAACGCTCGCACCATTTATGAAAGGCCACTCCATGAAACGACTCCTTTGCACCCTGACATTGATTCTCCTCTCCGGGGCGACCGCCTCCGGTGAAGACGAGGGGTTTAAGTCACTATTCGATGGGGAAACTCTCGAGGGTTGGAAGGCCCCCGACATGAGTTACTGGTCGGTCGAGGAGGGCGCCATCACCGCGCAGTCGACCGAGCAAAATCCCTGCACCCTCAACCAATTCCTGGTGTGGCAAGGCGGCGATGTCGCCGACTTCGAGTTGAAAGCGAAATTCAGACTGGCCGACAACAAAGGAAACTCGGGAATCCAGTTTCGCAGCCGAATCGGTTCGGACGGCATGGGTGTCGGATATCAGGCGGACATTCTCCCCGGAGGCGCCTGGTGCGGAGCTCTCGCGGACGAGTACACCGGGCGCGAAACGCTGATGGTTCCCAATGGCCATAAGACGGTGGTGGACACCGATGGGACCCGCACTTGCACGAAGGTTTCCGAACCGATTAGCCTCAGGAAGCCCGGCGAATGGAACGACTATCACATCTCCGCCCGTGGCCGCCACATGATCCTGAAGATCAACGGCCATGTCACCGCCGAATTCATCGACAACGACGAAAAAGAATTCGACCCCTCTGGCATCCTCGCCCTCCAACTCCGATCCGGCCCCCCGATGAAGGTCCAGTTCAAGGAGATCTTGCTCAAACAGATTCCTTGAGGGGTTCGGGGAATCTGTTTCGCAGCTTGACCCTGTCAATGGAAGATTTGGCTTGAAAGATAATGCGGAGGATTTGGAGTTGAAGGTGTCATGGGGCAATCCCCTAACACCAGTGTGGCCCGGAGACTGGGTGTCCGGACCACAGAGGAAAGAGGTTGGAAAGAGTTTGTATGCTTTTTAGGAGACCGCGGCGGGTTCGAGCTCTTTGGCTTTTTCGACCGCTTGGTGTATGGCGAGCACGGTTTTCACACTCTCGAGCAGGGTGTCCATGGTGAAGGGTTTGATGATCGTGTCCGCCGCGCCGAGCCGTTTGGAAATTGTCTTGGTCTGCTCGTCCAACACCTCGGTCAGAAAGATGACCGGGATATCGCGCGTTTCCTCGCGGACATTCAGCATCTTGCTCATGTCGAAACCGTCGAGTTTCGGCATCTGGACATCCGTGATGATCAAATCCACCGCGAATTCATGGAGTTTCACAATTCCCTCGACCCCATCATGGGCGCAGATGGGCTCGTAGCCGGCGGCTCTGAGCGAACGCGAAAGCATGTTCAAAAGGGGTTCGTAATCGTCGATCACCAACAGGTGCGGCTTGTTATTGATCGTCTTCTTCGGAGTGGATTCGATCTCAGGTTCCTCGGCCATCCCATTCTCCGTAGATTTCTCTTCTTCCACATTCTGGGGAGCGGGAGGCAGCGCGGGTTCCTTGGGGGTTTCCTCCGTTCTGGGCGCCGAGGGGTTGGGAGTCGGGTTCAGGGTGGGTGGCGCCTCCACGGGGAGGAGGGATTTCACCGATTCCTCCGCGGTGAGTTGAGCCTCGATTTCTTCGGTGGTCAGTTCCACCTCCACCTTGGCGTGGGTTTCGAATGGCAATTCCTTTTGAACCTTCTTGGGTCCGTAAACCTCGATTTGGATCGAGTGAATGTCAAAACCGGATTTCGCTCGATTCTTGGAGGGGAAGGTCGAACTGGGGTTGAAGATCTCCTCAACCAGCTTTTGTTCTTCCTCGGTGGTCCGAATCGGACCGGCCATCTCCTCGTCGGGGACCTCGCCCCTTTGCCATGCCTTTTGGAAACGGAGCGCTTCCAGGCACTTTTTGGCCCAATCGATGACGTTTTCGATTAAGTTCTTTTGTTCTTTGATCTTTTGCTGGCTCATTCGAATCGACCCCACGATCACAATCTAGGATTGAAATGCCATGCCCCTATTGAGGTTTTCGGCTGAAGCCAGGAAAGTTTAAGAAATTTATTAGGTTAGCGTAGGTAAAATCAGTTATCAAAGGATATTGTGAAACAGGAACCTTCGCCGGGAGAGGAGCCAATTTCCAGGGTGGCTCCCGCCTCTTCGACCATTTTGGCGACCAGGGCGAGACCCAGACCGCTCCCTTTTTCCTTGGTGGTGTAGAAGGGATCGGTCGCCTTTTTGAGTTGTTCCGGAGTCATCCCGTCCCCTTCGTCAATGACTCGCAGGATCACCCCCCCAGTCTCGCTTCGAGCCACGACCCGAACCGACCCACCCGGGGGCGTTGCGTCAAAGGCGTTCAAGATCAGGTTTAATAGAATTTGCTTCATCCCCTCCCGGTCGATGTTCCGGACCTGGGAGAGTCCTTCTTCCACCTCGATGGCGAACTCGATGGATTTCGAGTCGGCCTGGGGGAGCAACAGGCCATGAATCTCCTCAATCTCCCGAGCAAGATCGCAGCTCCGTTCGCCCCTCGCCTCCGCTGCCTGATCCGATGAGGGTCTGGCAAAGTCGAGAAAACGGTTGACCAATCGGTTTAATCGGTCGACCTCTTCGGAAATATATCCCAAAAGCGGATCCGGTTCGTCTTTGGAGTATTTTCGTCGAATCAGATCCGAGGTCTGTTCGATGATGCCGAGCGGGTTGCGGATTTCATGGGCGACAATGGAAACCATCTGGCCGAGTTGAGCCAACCGTTCTCTCTGCTCCATTCTCGCTTGCATTCGATCGAGTCGTCCGAGAACCGCGTAGAACATTGCAGTTAGCAGGGCGATCAGGATGGAGCCAATCGCCGCTGCCAAGATCAAACCCCGTCGCATCTTCGCCAACCTATCCGCGAAAAGGATGTTGGCCCGAACGCCCACCAACCCTCGGCATCGGTTGTTGAAGACAATCGGCGAGTAGCAGGTCAGAAAGAAACCGCTCGCCGCGAGCTCCTCATCGGTCACCACGGTGTCCGAACTTGTCAGCGATCCAATGATGGCTTGGCGGTCGCCCGAGAAGAGGGGGTGAATATTCCACATACCGGCGGAGATCTCGGAAGTGGCGTCCAATGCCAACTCCCCGCTCCAGGTTTGGAGCACGCCCCCTTTCGATCCCAATAGATACAAATCGTGAAACAGGGGGTTCGCCATCTCTTTGGGGGCGAGATCTTTGAGAAAGGTTTTTGGAAGGGAAGTTAGCCAATTTTCGAAATCCGGCACCAGTTCCTCAATCCCAGCCGCCGATTCCGGGGAGTTTTCTAGGAACAAAAGGTTTTTCTCCAAATCTTCCTGGTAAGCGATCTCCACCTGACGCGCGAGGAATTCGGAGAGCGAGGTGACATTGCGCCGAAAGTTGTCGCGGAGTTCCGAGGAGGCGATTCGGTAGGCCCACCAGGAGGCGCCATTCAGGACAATCAAGGCGGTCAGGGCGATGAAGAAAGGCAGGAGAGTACGATTTCGATGGAGCCACCCCGGATTCATCGAATCACTCCTCTTCTCGAATTCTGGAACTCACTCGGTCGAACGGTTTCTCTTTTCATCGGCGCGGGTGCTATTATCGCCGCTTCAGGAAAAAGATGAACCGTAAAAGAACACCCAAACTCAACATACGAGTCACCCCCGCGCGCTGGGTCGCCTTCAGGACGCTCCAGGACTTTCGCAAAGGGCAAAAATTCATCGATGAGATCCTTCACGATTACGCGGACTCTTCCCGTCTTTCTCGCGAGGACCGGGCGCTTTCCCATCAATTGGTGTATGGGGTTCTGAGAAATCTTTACCGCCTCGATTTCTGGATCGACCGCATGTCCTCGAAAGGGATAGGGAGCCTTCCCGAGTCGATTGTGGACGCTCTTCGATTGGGCCTGTTTCAGTTGGCCTTCCTCGACCGCATCCCTGCTCACGCTGTCGTCGATGAATCGGTCCGGCTTTGCGACGCGATCTCGATGGGGCCGATCAAGGGTCTGGTCAACGCTATCCTTCGAAGATTCCCGGGACGACGGGACGCGCTGGAGGCCGATATCGAGCGGGACCCAAGACAGGTGGCGATCCAAACTTCTCATCCCGATTGGTTGATCGATTGGGCTAACCATCTTTTCGGCAAGGATCGGGCCGAGGCTTGGCTGCGCCACAACAACACGCCGCCCCGACTCCATCTTGCCCCCATTACAAGCCATTTTCCCCAAGCCCCGACCCCATCGCGTTCCGAGAGAGAGGCCAAAGCCATTCGAAGACTCTTGGAGGCGATTGGCGAGGGAGAAGCGAAAACCGATGGGGAAACGGTGACCTGGGAAGGTGGTTTGCCCGTGGCTGAACTCGGAGTCATCCGGAGTGGACAAGCTTACGTTCAGGATCCCGCCGCCCGACAGGCGGTGAAACTCCTCGAGCCGAAACCAGGCGAAACAGTTTACGATCTCTGCTCGGCGCCCGGCGGCAAGACGCTGCAGATCGCCGACCTCCTCGAGTCTCAGGGGAAGCTGGTCTCAGTGGATTCCAATGTGAACCGCTTGAAACAAGTGTCGGAAAACCTTTCACGGTGTGGGTTCGATTGGGTTGAAACGGTCTGCCGCGACCTGACACGGGGTTGGGAGGAAGCAAATCAGTCAGCCGACGCGGTCCTGGTCGATGCGCCCTGCACGGGATTGGGAACCTTACGTCGGAAGGTGGACCTGCGCTATCGCCTCAAGCCGAGCGATGTTGAGGAACTCGCCAAGAAGGGACTCTCTCTCCTCGAGAACGCGTCGAGGCTGGTTAGACCCGGAGGCCGCCTTGTCTTCTCGACATGCACATTGACCTTGGAAGAAAACGAAGAGACGGTGCGTCGGTTCTTAAGCAAGCATTCGAAGGAATGGAATCTCGTTCGAGAGATCAAGTCGCCCGCTTGGCTCTTCTCCGACACCGAGGATGATCAATCCGAAGTCGAAACGGATGGTTCTTACTGCGCACTGCTTAGCCGTGCGAATTAGTATCGGCTATACCCGCCATAAGACGAGCCGCCATAAGAGGAACCACCATAACTCCCACCGTAAGAGCCGCCGCCATACGAACCGCCGTAAGAGGAGCGACCGTAGGACGAACCCCCGCCATATCCTCCACCATAACTGCTCCCACCATACCCGCCGCGCCCGCCATACCCGCTCCCGCCATAACTGCTTCCCCCTCCATATCCGCCGCCGCTTCGGCTTCCGAAATTGCTGAACCGGCTTCCGCCCCGGCTGTCGTTGCGGTCACGGCTGCTTCCACTTCGAGAAGAGCTACGGCTCCGCGATGACCGGCGATCTCGCGAAGAGCTTCGGCTGCTATCGTCCGCGTTTGCCAAGGCGCGATCCGATTCTCCGCTATCCCTGCTGGAGGAGCGCGAACGGGAGGAGGAGCGATGCGAGGAAACAGTCCTGGCGGTTCGAGACTTCCCCGAATCGTTATCATCGGATTTGCTTTTCACTCTTGAGGAACCCTTGGTCTTCGAGTCGCCATCTTTCCATCGAGGGACATAACCCTTGGTCTCTTTTTCCTCGCTTTGGGGAGCGATTTTGACCACTCCAAAATCGTCGGGAAGGTTGGAATAGAGAGCCTCCTCGCCCCACCCCGAGGCGGTGACCTTTCTTTTCGGAGCCTCCTCGGTGGGCGAATCGATCGCGATCTCCCATTCGGAAGGACTGGAGGGGTTGCCGGGTTGAACGTTGGCGCCGCCGGATCGAAGTCGCTCGGCAATCCTCGCCTTCTCCTCGTCGGAGACTTTCTTGGGCGCCTCGACCGCCTCGGATTCCGAATTCGATTCCCCCTCGTCGAAATCCTCCGCCTCCGAACTAGCCGCTGGGGTGATCTCGGTGGGAACCACTGGAACCGCGATTGGGACCGGAACCGCACCGTCGCCAAGGGCTGTGTTGAACTCAATATCCGCGACTTCGGAGGCTTGAACGTTTACTGTCGAGTCCTCCCGGCGAACGGTGAACCGATCGCGATTTCCATCGAACTCTAGGATGTCGATTCCCGAATAGACGCTACCGTCGCTGAGGGTGACGAGTCCGAATGCGGCATTGAATTCAATCGATTCGACTTCGCTCGAGCGCACTCGTATGAGCGAACCCCCCCGGTCGACCGCGAATCGTTGATCGGATCCCTCGTAGCGCTTCACATCAATACCCCGATATACGCTGCCGTCACGAAGAGTGACCACCGCAGCCTGGACACACATGGGCAGATACGCAAAGGCGGTCAGCGCTATCATCAATTGGCCGCATACTCTCATCATGGTTCAGGTCCTTTCCCTTAGGGTCCTCACCGACCCGCTCCGAATTCGGTTTCGTTGGAGTTGTCTTGTCTCCCCGAGTCGAATAGTCGACTTCGGGATCTCGAATCTCGATCGTTTTCGCCGTGTCGCTCACGGCTTGATTGTCGGGAAGAGGTCTGTCGATCCTGACGACGATCTCGGGCGGTCTCACGTTTCGAGACCGTTCCTTCTCCTCGACTGCTTACACGACCCGTCACAGCGGTTCGAGACTTTTTCGGATCCTCCGATTTTTTGGCGGAAGGTTCGCTCTTGCCGGATTCGGTCTTCCATCGAGCGGTGTAGCCATCGCCCTTAGCCGCCTCGGAAGCGGTGGTTGTTTTTTTCTTTCCAAAATCGTTGGGAAGATTTGAATACAAACCTTGCTCCTCCCAGGGTTGCGAGGCGGTTGCGCCCTCAACTTTCGGAGGAGCGGTTGAGGTTTCCGCTTCTTTCGGATTCACGGAGGATGCTTGCGATTCCTCCATGGGAACTGTCTCACGGACCATCTCCACCGAAGCGATGTCGGATAAGGGGAGATTCAAAGTCTTGTTCCCTCGCCGGACTGTCAATCGATCCTTGGGAAAATCGAATTGGACAATTTCGAGACCCGCGTAAACGTCCCCTCCACGTAGGGTCAGGATTCCTAACCGTTGGTCAAGATCGACTGTGGCGATTTCGGAGGATTGAATATCGACTCTCTTACCGCTCTTCTCGATCGCGACTGTCCCTTTGGCTCCGTCATACTGGATAATCTCCAGGGAAGAATAGACATTGCCACCGAGCAGACTGACAACCGCGCATTCGGTGGAACGAATGGGAATAAAAAGAAGGATGAGGAGAAGAACGCCGACTCCCCTTCGATGCTCAAACATGGTTTCTCCCAAATTCTATCACTCTTTGCCGTAATACGACACATTTTCCCGCGGCCAAAGAGTCCCCACCGTTGATTATAAGCGGAAAGGACCGACCATGTTTAGGGGTTTTAAGAAAAATGGAGACCTCCCACTTCCATGGAGCGCCGAGTGAGTTTCCCTCGATAGGGAAAGGGGGTGGGCAAAACCCCATTTCGAAGTAGGATCGCCGGAAAATTTTCAAAGAATTTCGCCAAGAAACTGTGAACGCCAAGGACCGAATGAACGCCAAACCGACCCGTGGGACTATTGTATTCGCCTCCGATCTCCACCTCGATCATCTGGTATCGGACAGAATCGACTGTTTCGAACGTTTTCTGTTCGAATCGCTTCCCCGGATGGGCTGTGACAAACTCTTTCTGGTCGGCGACATTTTCAATATTTGGTACCGCGACCCTCAACTCGCCCAACGTTATGGCGACCGAATCCTGGCTATGCTGAACCGGTACGTCGCGGAGGTCGGTCCGATGGAATACATCGTTGGGAATCGGGACTTCGCGCTCAGTTTTGTCGACCTCGATCTTTCTTTTCCGATCCATCTGGAGGGGATTTGGAGGACGCTCGGCGATCGCAAATTCTTTATTTGCCATGGCGACAATCTTCTGAAAAAGGACCATGGGTACCACCTGCTTCATGGAACCATCCGTCAACCCTTTCCCATGAGGATGTTTCACTCTCTAGGGACGGCCAACAAGGAACGCATCGTCAACATGCTGATCAACCTGACCCATGAGGTCAAACGGAAAAAGGCGTTCTGGAAGACCGAACCCTTCTGGCCCTATCTCGAAGATCTCGTCGATGAGGGGATGGACGTTTGCATCCAAGGTCATAAACACGACCGCACCTACCGTCGCCTCGACGGTCAGAAACGGATCGGTCGACATTTCGTCTTGCCCCGATGGTTCGACCACGCCTGCGGACTCAAATATAATACCGCCTCGGATCGATTCCATTTCTTCGACCTCTGGGAAACCGATGACTGACACGGCCGCTCACCCCTCTACCTCACTCGTTTCGGAGCTCGTCCGTTTTTCGAGGCCGTTCACTTTATTGCCTCCCTTGGTCGGTTATATCACTGCTGGATTCATTGCCTTCGAAGCAAGGCCTCCGGTCGACACGCCTTTTGCGGCCGTCCTTGCCAAGGTCCTTATCGGAGCCTTTTCCGCCGCGTGTCTGAACGCGGCTTCCAACGCTCTTAACCAAATCTACGACCTCGACATCGACCGTCTCAACAAACCGGATCGCCCGCTCCCTTCGGGTCGGCTCTCGATGCGCACGGCCTGGATCTTCACCATCGTTTGTTACGTCCTGACATTGGCGCTTTCGCTTCTCGTCAATTTCGAATTCTTTGTCATCGTGGTTGTAACCACCTTTTTAACCTACGCTTATTCGGGGCCTCCCTTTCGGACGAAGCGCCTTGGGATGCTTGCGAACCTGACGATCGCCATCCCGCGCGGGTGTCTTTTGAAAGTCGCCGGCTGGTCCGCGGTCGCCACCGTTCTCGATTGGGAGCCCTGGTGGATCGGCTCCATCTTTGGCCTTTATGTCCTGGGCGCCGCCACCACCAAGGATTATTCGGACATGGAGGGAGACCGGGCGGGTGGCTGTCGAACGCTTCCCATCCTTTACGGTGTGGAAAAGAGCGCGTGGATCATCAGCCCTTTCTTTGTGTTGCCGTTCCTGCTGCTCTCCTGGTTGGCTTACGATGGCCACCTGACCGGCAACCGACCTTTCCTTATCGGCTTGGGTCTATTCCTCGCCTCGTGGGGGGTCTATATCTGTTACCTGATCCTTCGCAAGCCGGAGAGTCTCGCGGTGGATGAAAACCATGTTTCCTGGAAACACATGTACCTTCTGATGATGGCCGCCCAGGTGGGTGTCGCTGTCGGTTATGGTGTGGGCTGAGTTGAGGACTGCCGAGTTGAGTGAAACCGCCAAGATTTGGGTGATCGTTCCGACCTACAATGAGGCCGAGAACATCCAAAAACTCCTCCGGGCGATCTTATCCCTGGATCTCGACCTCCAGGTTTTGGTCGTCGACGATCAATCGCCGGATGGGACAGCCGACCTGATCGATTCGATGGACGACCCCCGCGCTCGAGTTTTGAGGAGAACCGGCGAACGGGGCTACGGCCACGCGGTATTGGATGGTTTTCGCACCGCGCTCTCCGGGGGAGCCGAATTGATCGTCGGCATGGACGCCGATTTTTCGCACGATCCCAGCGCCATTCCCGCATTGGTCGAGGGGACCCAGAATGCGGATGTGGTTATCGGCTCGAGATATTGCGCCGATGGGGGCACCATCAATTGGCCGGTTTACCGGATGGCGCTTTCACGGTTCGCCAACCACTATGTCCGATCCATTCTCCGGATCCCTGTCACCGATTCGACCTCCGGCTTTCGGTGCTATCGAAGAGAGATTGTGGAAAAACTCGACCTCGATGAGATCCGCTCGGAGGGATATTCCTTTTTGGTGGAGCTCCTGTACCGGTCCTGGTTGGTCGGCGCGAGGATCGTGGAAAAGCCAATCCTGTTCCGAGACCGGCTATTAGGTAAGTCGAAGATCAACAGCAAGGAGATCTATCGATCGATTTTCATGGTTTTGTGGTTGAAGGTTTCGTTACACCGCAAAGGTTGAATTCGTTTTCGTTGGTGTAAAACAAAAGGATTGGCGTCCCTGTATACTTACACCGGTCTTGCGGGATATCGCCAATCATAAGAGGATTCCCGCCGAGAACTCGAATCCACCTGAATAACCATTGGTCTTTTCCGAACCTGAAGGGGTAAGGAGGGCCAAGCCCCGATACTGATTAAAGGAGCAACATTTATGCAACGAACCCCGCTATGGAAAAGGCCGACCGCTTCTCTCCTCGGCCTTCTGCTTATCGCCCCCGCCGCGTTCGGCGCGGAAATCGACCCCAAAGCCCAGGATGTCCTCAACAAGATGGCGGACTATCTTGAGAGCGCCAAGTCCTATCAGGTCTCCACCACTTGGATCACCGACGCCAGCGCCCAAGGGCTTCAGAATAAGAGCGTTTCGCACGCCACCGTGGCCCTGGAAAGACCGAACAAGTTCGCGTTCCGTCTAACCGGAGATTCACCCAAAACGGTCATCATTTCCGATGGAAAGGAATTGACCTCTTACCTCGAGAATTATCGGTCGATCGCCAAGGAAGCCGTTCCTGATGATTTCTCATCGATGGCCGGAAGCCTGGTCGCCAATGTGATCGGGCAAACCCCTTATCACGGTTTCCTGTTCACCGAGGATGTTTCGGCGGGCCTTGTCGGTGACGCTTCCAAGATTGCCTACCATGGGATCGAGGAAAAGGATGGAGTTAAATGCCACCACCTCGAAGTCTTCCGAGAGGGTCCCGGTTTCCAATTGTACATTCAAGAAGGCGATCAACCGGTCGTTCGCGCGATTGTACCTGATACGAAAATGATGGAGGAGAGGCTTTCGTACCGAGTCCCCGGAATCCAGGTTGAGATTTCATTTTCGTTCGACGATTGGAAGGTCAATCAGCCGATCGATCCCAGTGTGTTCGCCTTCACCCCTCCCGAGGACACTTTCAAGAAGGACACCCTGTTCGCCATGATCCAAGCCGGTCCGCCGCATGCGCTGCTTGGAAAAAAAGCCCCGACCTTTTCGCTGACCAAACTCGATGGCACCGAGTTCGATCTTTCCGAGAACCTTGGCGACAAGGTGATTGTGTTGGATTTCTGGAGCATGCGATGCGGTCCTTGTGTTTCCGCTTTGCCGACACTGGCCGAGGTGGCCAAGGAATATAAGGACAAGGGAGTGGTTCTCCTCGCTGTCAACTTAGGCGAGCCCCAAGATATGATCACCTCATTTCTCGAGAACAAAGAGGTTGATCTGCCGGTAGGACTCGACATGACTCGATTGGCCGCCACCACCTACCAAGTCGGCCCGATTCCGCAGACCGTTATCATTGGCAAGAACGGCGTGATCGAGAATGTGCACATCGGTCTGCCGCCCGATCTCAAGAGTCTTCTCACAAAAGAACTGGACACGCTGATTGCCGGAAAGAGTCTGCTCGACTAAGACCAAGCGAATGGATCTCGAAAACCGAATCCGATCGGTTGCCGAAAAGATCGCCAACGCCCGCTCCATCACGGTCCTGACCGGAGCGGGCGTTTCTGTTGCAAGCGGCATTCCGACCTTCCGTGGCGCCGAGGGGATCTGGAAGAACTTTCGCCCCGAGGAAGTCGCCACACCCCCAGCCTTTCAACGTGATCCGAAATTCGTTTGGGA
>JACKFH010000028.1 GCA_020632575.1 Candidatus Omnitrophota bacterium
TCGAAGTGGAGCCGTCCTTTGACCGTTTGGTCCTCATCCAAGGGTTTGATGTCGTAAGAAATCCGATTCTCCATGCCGAGGCGATCGAGAGGCTCGCCAATCAAGGTTTGGTTCCCGATGGCGCGCGGACCGCCATGTATCCACAGAATAATCTCCTCATCACGGGTTGGATCGATCCAGGTGAGCACGACTCGTCCGTCGGACAGGCCCTCGAAATACTCGTCGCGCATGGTTCGAAACAGGAAATCCCGGCTGAAGTTGTCGGGGTAGAGGATCCATCCCTCGGTGAATCCGATTTTCTTCGATTTCGCCTCGCTCCGAAACCGTTCCATGGCCTCCTGTCTCATCTGGAAGAAGATGTAGACAGTGCCAAAGGCCCAAATCGTGAATAGGCAAAATCCGATCACCTGAGGGCGAATGGGCGATCTCATGGGGAGTTCCCATCCTTGAACAATAACGGCGAGAGACGATCCTCGAGGGAGGAGAAATCGGCTTCTTGGGGGGAGATCCAATCCCAGGGAAGTTTCTGCTCGATGAAGAACTGTCGAATCTGCTCGCCCAGGTCGGGAAATTTCTCCAGCAGGTTTCGGTCGATGAGCAGTGGGTTGCCGGGAAGGGGGAATTCACTCGAGGGGATTTCGAGGGTCCGAATCGGGATATCTTCGACTCTCTTCAGGCCAAGCATCTGCGCCGCAACCTGGAACCCGATCCCTTCCCGAGGAAGGAAGGCCGCCTCCACGGGGTCCTCCGTCCCCAGGCTTGTCACCAATCGCAGCACTCCCTCCGAAACAGCGCCTGATTGGACCGAGGCGTACTCCCGACCATCGCGCAACGCGCCAAAGGGACTATCCCAAAGCCACGCTCGCTGAAGCGCCCCGCCGAAGAGTGAGGAGGGGTGCACCGAAACGATTTTCTCGTTGATTAAATCTCGTGGGGATTGGATGGGCGAATCTTTCTTGACCCAGATGACGGCGTTGGAGGATGTCGATTCCTCCCGGTCCGCTTCCTCTAGGAGGACCGTGTAGGGATAAGGTTCCAGGGACTCGTATCGGGGGAGCAGGTAGACCGCCGGGTCGCAGTGGAGCAGGTGGAACCGTCCGAGATTGCGCTCATCCACCAAGGAGTCGTAGTCATCGATGATGGAGATCTGAATGTCGCCAAAACCGGCCTCGATCAACGGCTCCCTCAATTCCGATTCCAGTTCCCTGGTGAAGCGCCTGAGTTTTTCGCGGAAGCTTTCGTAAGTGAAACCGAGCTGCGAGAGATCGGGATCTTGCCAGAAGGCGATGAGGAATTTTTGTCCAATTCTGGTGTCGAGCGTCTTGTAGGAGAAATCGATCACTTCCCCTTGGGCTCGCACGGCGCCAAATGTTAGGCCGACTAGGGCGAAAAGGATGCACGGAAACAATGCCCTTTGGAGAAGGGGAGGGGGCGACATAATGGTTCAGCGGGAATTCCGCAAAGAACGAAGCATGGCGGTCTCCGGACTTCCCGGAAACTCCTCCTCAAGTCGTTGGTGGTAGAAAGACATCCTCTGTTGGCTGCCGCTCGGGTCCAGAACCTGAAGACATTGAGAGGCGTTCCATAATGCCGCGGGGACGAAGTCCGAACTGGGAAAGCGGTCCAGGAAATTCGTGTATCCTCGAAGCGCGTCACGGTAATTGCCTTTTCCATGAAGACACCAAGCCCGAGTGAAATCGATGCCTTCGGCCAAATCTGATCTCAACCGGTAAAAGTTTGGATGGTTATCCCACTCCGTCTGGGCTTCATTCAGCACGGTCAGCGCTCGGTTGTACACGCCAGCGCTTCGTTCCGCGGCGCCTCCCATGCTGATCGCGTCGGCGTAACTTGCCAGAACTCTGGCATAGAGCACATGAGTCTCGATCCGGTCCAGGATGAGGCTGTCGGAGGCTTGGCGATACCGCGCCCATTCGAAAGCAGGAGATTCGAGGTGTTTCCCCATCCACTGAACGCATTCTCCGAGAGATTCCAGATCGTTCCCGGTGTCCTGAAGGATGAAGAAGATGGCGGCGTCACGGATGACCCGCAGACTGAGTTGAGTTCCTGGATACCTGTCCACAAACGATTGAAAGGCCGACAAGCGTTTCGCCACCGGCCCCGATTTGGGAAGACGCTGGTACTCCTGGACCTCCAGGGAGATTTGACCCTCGGGCTGACGCGGCGCAACGGGGCGAGGTTCGATCGCTTGCCCCCATGCCATTGAGGCGGTCAAAATGAGTGGGATGCCGAGGAAAACCACAAACTTGTTCATGGTCGTATCCTAACTGAATTCCCCATTGACAGTCACCCTACCCGACCGACTCAATACTGGGGGTCCCTATCCGAGATTGCCCCCCCGGGGTCCTTTGCAACTTGGATAAGAAGAAACTATTCTTGCCAAATTAAGGCCTCGGACGAATAGGGAAACCAGCGGTGGGGGACCATCGAAAGTTCTTATTACCGGCCAGCCGAGAATCGAATTGAAGGAGATTGACGATGGCGGAAGAAATCAAGGTGGGAATGATCGGCCTCGACACCTCGCACACAGTCGCGTTCACCAAAATGTTGAACGATCCCGAAAGTCCACATTTCATACCGGACGCTCGGGTGGTGGTGGCCTGCCCCACTTTTAGCGAGGATGTGCAGTCGAGTGTGAGTCGAGTCGAGGGTTACACTCAAGAACTGCGGGACAATTTCGGGGTGAAGATGGTGGAAACGGTTGAGGAGGTTTGCGAAGAATCGGATGCGATCCTTCTGGAAAGCGTCGATGGTCGCCGCCACCTGCCGGAATACCGTCCAGTCGCCGAGGCGGGCCTACCCTGTTTCATCGACAAACCTTTCACCGCGAGTCTCGAGGACGCCAAAGAAATCGTTCGAATCGCGAAGGAAAAAAAGACCCGTCTCTTCAGTTCCTCCTCGCTCCGAATGATTCCGGATGTCCGAAGCATCAAAGACTCGCCGGAGCGGGTGGGCGAGATCGAACGCGTTCATGTTTTCTCCCCCGCTTCTCATGAACCGACCAATCCTGGGCTGTATTGGTATGGAATCCATGGTGTTGAAATCCTTTATACGTTGATGGGCGCCGGTTGCGAGTCTCTCCTCGCGGTCAGTGACGAAAAGGCTGACACGGTGGTGGCGCGGTGGAAAGATGGCCGAACCTCCACCTACACGGGAACTCGCCTGACTCGCCATGACTACGGGTTTGTGGTCCACGGCACAAAAGAAACAGTTGCAACCGTTTGCAATTTGAGTGACATCTATGTTCCGCTTGTGAAGAGCATCATTGAATTCTTCAAAGGCGCCAAACCCCCGGTTCCCTTGGAGACCACGCTGGAAATGATGGCTTTTATCGATGCGGCCCTGAAATCCAAGGGCGATTGGGTCGCGCTACCCGATTTGTCCTGAGTTCGGGCCCGGAAATGACCCAGTGATATGTCAGAATTTCGTGACTATTCGACTCTAATGTTGGTTATTCTTTAACGAATCCGTTAAGGTCAATTGACAGGCAAGTGACTTGAAGTCTAAAATAAAGGGGGTTGGGGAATTATTCCTAAAGATTTCATTGATTCGCCAGCCATTTTACCCGAAATAACGGACCAAAGATGGATAGGCATTGGATTCAGCTGTTTGTCGATCACCTTCGCGCCGAGCGGGGAATGAGCGAAAAGACATGTCAGGCTTACGCGACGGACATCCGCAACTTCTGTACTTTCCGGTTTGTTGAAAATGAAAAGATCGAATGGAAGCAAGTTCGAAGCCTCGATCTGATCGGGTTCCTCGAGGACCAATGCAATCGGGGGAAAAGGCTTTCCTCGGTGGCGCGTTCTCTCTCCTCGCTAAGGAGCTTTTTCAAATTCTTGCACCAGGAGCGAGAGATCGACCGGGATGTGAGTCAAAGCGTTGAGCGTCCCCGCCTCCGTCGCCCGCTTCCCCATCCCCTTTCAAAAGACGATGTGACTGAAATCCTTGCCGCGCCCTCGAAAGAGACGCCGATCGGATTAAGGGATCGCGCGGTTTTCGAACTCATTTATGCATGCGGGCTCCGTGTCTCCGAGGTCTGCAATCTCCGAAGCGAAAACATCCATTTGGCCGCTGGCTACCTCCTTGTGGAGGGGAAAGGGAAAAAGGAGCGTGTCGTTCCCATCCATGACCGAGCCAAGCGAGCGCTTACCGAATATCTGGAGAAAGCGAGACCGGATCTCGACTCCGATGGGCGATCGAGGGCGGTGTTCCTCGGAAAAAGAGGGGGAACCCTTTCGCGGAAGACCGTATTCGCTCGCTTACGTTATTATGCCCTAGAAAAAGGGCTTCGAGTCGCTCCCTCTCCTCACGATCTCCGGCATAGTTTCGCCACGCATCTGCTCGAGGGAGGGGCCGACCTCCGTGTGGTTCAGGAGCTATTGGGGCATTCGGATATTTCCACGACCCAGATTTACACTCAGGTGGAGTTGGGGCGTTTAAGGGATATACATCGCAAGTTTCATCCTCGTTCCGTCGCGAGTTGACGGATCCAGGATAATCAGAACGAAGAAGTGGAGCTGGATCCATGCGAGAAACAATATTAGTAGTTGATGACGAGCGAGACATTGTCCGTCTCCTCGAGTACAATTTGCTCGAGGAAAACTTCAAGGTGGCAACCGCTCTCACCGGTCAGGACGCCCTGAAATTGGCCTCCGAAACGCGACCGGATTTGATCATCCTGGACCTCATGCTTCCAGGCATCGATGGCCGTGAAGTCTGCAAAACCCTAAAACGGCAGCCCGAGACCGATCATATCCCGATCATAATCCTGTCCGCCAAAGCAAGTGAGGTCGATCGGGTGATCGGGTTCGAACTCGGTTGCGACGATTACGTGGTCAAACCGTTCAACACTCGAGAGTTGATCTTGAGAGTCAAGGCGATCCTGCGAAGGATGAACCCGCCCGATGACACCTCGGAGGTCATTCAAATAGCCGATTTGACCATCAACACCGCCAAACACCAGGTTCGTCTTTCAGGAGAAATCGTGGACCTGACTCCCACCGAGTTTAAGCTGCTGGTTTATCTTATCCGTCGGAAGGACCGCGTCCAAACGCGCGAGGTTCTATTGAACCAAGTCTGGGGTTTGTCCGAGGACGAGGTCGACACTCGCACGGTGGACACCCATGTGCGCCGGCTTCGTCAGAAACTCGGACACCTCGATTACACCATCAAGACAGTGAGAAGCCTCGGCTACATCTTCAAACCCCCGGCCTCAGGGCTTGTGGGAGGACCGGGGTACAAGTTCGAGGATGAGGACGAAGAAGAAGAATTGGCCAATGTCGAGCCGCTCGGTGACGAAACCTGAGCCGCGAACGCCTTGAACCGCGTTAGCGCCAATCCCGAAGCGTGGGGTCGTCTCATGAACTCCACAGCCAGAGGCCGTCACTCTCGACTCCAAGTTCGGTGCGCTTGCCGTCAAGGTTTCATTCGGTAGAATTCCCGGTATATGCCAAGGCTCTCCCCCAGGAATCCAGTCTGATTTCGACGACGCTGGAGGGAGAGGGTTCCGAAAAACCAGACCGCCCGAAGGGTCTGGGCAGAGAGGTGAGTTTCCCCCATGTCTGTTTCTCGAGTCGCCATTTTTTTGATGTCTCTGATGTTTTGCTTTGGACCGGTTTGGGCCGGAAGAGAAAACGAACTTCCCGTGGAGGTTCTGCCGCCCGAGGGTTTCCCCACGATCGAGGAGATTAAGATCCAAACGATCGACGGAACCGAAATCCCCGGTGAGGACCTTCTGGGCCAGGCGGTGGCGGTGGTGTTTCTCAAACCGACCTGCGGCAAGTGCACGATGAAACTTCCCGGGGTCGACAAGAGTTTTCAAACCTTCAAAGACGAGGGGTTTACCGTGGTCGCGGTCTCGTCCGCTGGGGATAAGGAGGCTCTCGCGCCGGTCGCCCAACGCTATGGTTACGATTGGATATGGGCTCAGAACAGCGGCGAGATCAAGAAACAACTGGACAACCATGTCGCTTTTCAAATTGTCATCTTCGACATGGCCGGTGTTCCACGTTTCCGGATCGATGAGAACGATGCCGATTGGAAAGTCCACTTGGAGCTGTGTATCGGGGCCGCGATCGAAAGAGCGCTCGACCTCAGCGCATTTCCTCAGGCGTATGTGGGGTCTCCTATCTGCGGCCTGTGCCACATGCCTGAATGGGAGCAGTGGTTGGGAACCGCGCACGCTCATTCGATGGATTCTCTGCGGAAACGGCAGAACCAATACAAACTCGAGTGTGTTGTCTGTCATGTGACCGGGGAGGCCGGCAAGGATGTTCGTCCCTGGAGGATGACCCCCAGAGAACTACAATCGGTCGGATGTGAGGAGTGCCACGGTCCGGGCGGCCCGCATCGCACCGTTCCCTATCCCGGCGCCGAAATCCACTCGACCGAGGAATCCTCGTGCGTGCGTTGCCATGACGAGGAAAATTCCCCGAATTGGGATTATGAGACTTATCTGGCGAAAGTCGTTCATCAAGGGGGTTCCGAAGCGAGCGAATCCGAGGTCGAATCCAGTCCGAAGCAAAATGGCGAGGACAAAGATCCGGGCGCCGACCAAGTGGAGGAAGCCACCGAGGAGCGCGAGCACTCCGGGAAAAACGGGGGCAAGGGCTGACACCATCCTGGCAAGCGACTTTGATGGGTCGTGGTTGTTCCAGTTCGAATCGGAATTGGATATGATTGCGCTCTCGACAAACCAGAGGGAGTTCGATGCCGAATTGTAAGAACTGTGGAGCCGAGGTCGATATCGACCAAAAGACCTGCGCCTGGTGCGGCGCCGAAAACCCCGCCTCCGGCGGAAAACCCGCCGCTCCACAACCCAAACCCGCACCCCCCCAACCCTCGCCTCCGGCGCCCCAGCCCTCCGCCTCCGGATCGGAAATGCGAACCCACAAAGGGACCGGTCCCAGCATCGAGGACGCCCGAAACCTCGCCCAGCGAGGAGATCTGGATGGCGCCCTGTCGCTGTTTCATCGGATCCATGAGACTCAACCGAACAACCAAGAGGCCCTTTTTGGGATCGGCGGGATTCACTTCAAGAAGAACGAACCCAAAAAGGCGATCGAGTCCTGGTTGAAACTCAAGGTGCTGAATCCGAACTATCCGAACCTGGAGAATTGGATCCAGCAGGCGAAACAAAAACTTCCTCCCGCGCCGGAAAAACCATCCCCACGCCCAAAACCTTCGGCATCGCCCTCCGGTCTCGATGTCGAGGAGGATTGGCGTCAGCAGTCGGTGAAGGTGACCGATCCGCAAGTCGATACGCCGCACAGAGCGCCAAAACCGGCGGCGAAACCGAAGCAGGAAAAGACCCAAATCGACGAGATCCTGGAGGAAGACGACGATGGTTCGATCAAACCTCGGTCCTGGGTGATTCCCATGGGGTGGGGGCTGCTGACTGTCTACCTTCTTGTGATCTGGATTCTCTATTTCTCGGCGTGGATTCGAGGATAGGTCTCGAACGCTTCGCGATTCTCTCGTTCTTCGATTCAAAGAATTGACGATCTCGGGCGGAATTTCTTACCCTTGATTCAAGAGCCAAAGAGAAAGGAACGAAGATCTTGAGAATCCTGAAGTGGGTTTTCTTCTTGGGAGTCTCCCTCGCCGCGCTCGCGTTCCTGACCGACTTCTACATAAATCCAGACTACTATCTTCCTTCCCAAACCGGAGGACAAATTACGGTCGCCGACCCTGGCTCCGTCCCGCCCGATTCAGCGCCAGTCGGTCTCCCAACCCGTGTTTTGAATTCGCCCACCGCGAATCCTTCCCCAAGCGTTCGCCCTTCACCGACCGCTTCCAGCTCGACCGCTTCATCTCCGCTCGACCTCGAATCGGTTCACCAGTTGGTGCGGGATCGATTGGAGGGAGACCTCGAGGGGCAATCCTTCACTTGGGAGTTCGACAACCTTTCAAGCGTCGCTTGGGAGCGGTGTTCGGAAGGGGGGACTTCATCGGGGAGAGGACTTTCATTTCAAGGGAGAAAAGGACTTTGGTTTGGCGTTGAGGTTCCCGAAGACGCTGGGGGTTGGGAGGTTTCGGAAATGCGGGAGAAACTCCGCGAGGGCCATGGGGTGGCGACAGGTGTCTGGAATGGCGTTTTGCGAGGAGTCCCCACCGGCCCCGAGTGGTATCGCTTGAAGAGAGCGCCCATCCTGAAGTCCGTTTCAATCCAGTGGCGGGAGGGAAAAGGTTCGTTCGATCCTTCGGAGATGACAGACGTTGTTGGATTGGATGAAAGGGCTCGTCGCTTTGAACCGATGGACAAGACCAGCGCGGAAGAACCGATCACGGGAGTGACTCTTGAACCGGCGAAAGAACGGAAACCGGATTACCGAGTGGTTAGCCTGGATCGACAGTCTCTGAATGCCGACGATGTTTTTGAACGTTATTCTCCCTGGAGTCTGATCCACCTGCTTTACCAAAACGGCGAGTGGCTCCTAAGCGACGCGGAATACGAAAAGGTCGAGAGCTGGGACAGGCGAATGCGGAATCGGTTCGACACCTTCGAGGATCCTTCGGTCCGTCAAACCACGATTTCCGATTTCATCAATGAACTCGGGTACGAAAAAGCGAGTCGAGTGGGGATCGTCTTTATCGGAGCGGAAGGATTTCCGGCCTTCCGTTGGATCCCCCAAAAAACGGACCCGGAGGCGAATGGGGAATCGAACGAGGAATCGAAACTGGCCTCGGAGGACCGACTGTTGGAGGACCTCTCCGATTCTCGGACCGCCACGGCCGAGAAATCGCATCCGCAAAATCAAATCCTCGAGGAACTCTTCGCCGACCGGAAAAAGGTGGCGAATGGCGTTGTCTATCGTCAACGCGACCGCGAGTTCTATGTCGAGCCGACCGGCGATCGAGGCCTGCTCGATCGACCGGGAGCGGAAAGCCAAATCTGGGAGATCCGGAACCTTATCGAGTTGACACAGGCCGAGGAGGTGATCTTTCGGGTGTCGCCTGTCTGGCTGGACCAAATCGAACTTCGATTCGGCAAGGCTGACAGTCTCAAATCGGACCCCTACCCCTACGCGCCTGCCGTAAAAAGCGGGAATGGAGAGGTCATTCGTCCGGGATCAAGCCAATGGCCCTCCATCGTTTGGCACTCTTATGGAGGTGTCAGCGTGGGGAAGGTGAACCCGCTTGTCGAAACGCTCTCGGAGGATCCGAACGCGGTGGCGGTAAGGATCGACATCCCCAAATGGAGGCGCCTCAACCGGCCGCGCGGTCTATCCGGAAACTGAACTCTTGGCGACCCTTCAGCTCACCGGCTGCCCTTGGATGCTTTCCCAAGCCTGATGGAATTGTTCGGGCCGCGGGGTTTCGTAACCCCCATGAGCGCGGACCCAGTAATCCGAGAAGGGTTCGCTCGGCTTTCGGTTCTCCTTGAACTCTCTCAAGAGTTCTTCCACGACTCCAGGAATCTCGTCGGTTGTGACGGTGTGTTTCCACAGGACTCCGAGTCGTTCCCCGCGGAACGATCCGCCGACGAACAGGGCGTATCTTTCGGGGCCGCGACCCACGAATCCGATGTCCGCGTTGTAGGGTCTCGCACATCCGTTCGGGCATCCGGTCATTCGAATCAGAATCGGTTCGTCCTCGAGTCCCTCGCGTTTGAGGATCGCATCGATTTGGTCCATCACTCCCGGCAAGGCTCTCTCGCTTTCGGCGAGAGCGAGCCCGCAGGTGGGGAGCGCGACACAGGCCATTGAAAGTTTCCGAGCCTCGGTGAAGTCATCGGCGTGAGGGATGCCATGCTTGGCGAGGATCGCGTCGAACTCGTCTTTTCTCGCGGGATCGAGGTCATGGAAGATGATGCTGCAATTGGGGGTCAAACGAATCGGGCAGCGGAAAGTCTCCACGATCTCCCGAAAACCCGATTTATAGTTCACCGTTCCCGTGTCCTTGATCCGACCATCCTGGACCCAAACCGAGCAAAACAGTTTTCCATCCCCTTGCTCGAACCAGCCATACGGATCCGAGACGGTTCCCAGGTCGATTGGCTTGGGGTCCTCCGGTTTGAAATCGAGACGAGATTCGACCTCGGTTCGGAACCATTCGAGACCTTTCTCCTCCAAAAGATAGCGCAACCTGGCGCGTTTGCGGTTCTCACGGTTGCCGTAATCCCTTTGCGCGGTCACGATCGCGATGGCGGCTTGGACTGTTTTGTCTCGGGGGACATACATCAACGGCTGCGAGAGGGTTGGGTAGGTGTCGTCCTTTCCGTGAGTCATACCGAACCCGCCTCCCACATAGAGGGTGTATCCCTCCACCTCTCCATTGGGGAAATGTGGAATGAACCCGAGGTCATGGGTGAGGATGTCGATATCGTTGCGGGGCGGGACCATGATCCCCATCTTGAATTTCCTGGGGAGGTAGACCTTGCCATAAATCGGTTCGACCTCCTCCGAGGGGACGGACTCTTCGACTTTCTCTCCGTTCATCCAGATCTCATGGTAGGCGGTGCTCTTGGCGACAAAATTCTGGCGCAGCTCTTGAGCGAGGGCTTGCACATCGTCATAGACGGGGGACTTGTAGGGCAGCGGGGTGGCCATGATGTTCCGGACCACGTCACCGCAGGCGCCGCATGTCGACCGTCCCGATTCGTTGATCCGACGGATGCACTCCTTGAGGTTGTCCTTTCGAACGCTGTGCAACTGGAATCCCTGACGGCTGGTGATTCGGATGGAGTTGTTTCCGAACTCGGTTCCGAGTTCGTCCTCGGTCAAATATTGCTCCGGGGTGAGGGCGCCGCCCGGGATGGCGGTCCGGACCATGAAGATGTAATACCGACCCAGACCCTTCTCCTTCATCTCCTTGCGCAAATCGCGGTCGTCCTCTTGGTAGGTTCCATGGAACTTCAGGAGTTGCGTGGTGGATTTTTCGAATGTATCGCCTCCGGCGGCGATTTCCTCGGAAATCGTCCCGCGGAGGTATCGACTTCCTTCTTTGATTTCTTCTAACTTCGAACGAGACACTTCTATCTCTCCCATTTATTGAGGGTTAGGTGGCGCGACAGTTGGAAAACGGACTGGAATTACAGTCTACGGATTTAGGGAATTGGCGTTCCAAATGTTCAGCACTCTTACTTGAAACTATAGCAACTGTCGGGTGAAATGAGAATCGTCCTCGACATTCTAGCGGGGTAGGAGGGTTCTCTTGGTTGACTCTCCCTTGGAGACCTTTCTAAAATGGCGAACACTCATTTTTGGAAAGGCGGTTTCTCGCTAATGACTAAGAAACACCTCCCTCTTCTCCTGATCCTCATCCTGTGTACGCCGATCTATTCTCAAGACCAGGGTGTCGCGCCCATTCTGGAGAACCTGAAGACCAAATGGAAATCAGTTTACGATTATTCCTGCCAGATGCAGTCCTTGAACCGCCTCGGCCAAGAAGTGGACAAGAAAAAGCTGGACTTTTCCTTTCAACGACCGCACAAGGTTCGAATGGAAGTCCTGGATGGTCCCAAGAAGGGTTCCGTCATCGTTCGGACCGCCGAAGAGAAGATTCGCGCCAAGAAAGGCGGCATTCTCGGAGTCGTCGCGGTCACACTGGATGAAAATGACGAGCGAGTGACCAACCTGAGGGGCCGTAAGTTTTATGAGGCCGACTGGGGTTCTGTCATTGCCGAGTGGCTGATCGCCGCAAAGAACGGTTGGGCGATGGAAAGGTTGCCCGACGAGAATTACAATAACCAGCCGTGCCATGTGCTTTTGGCCCACTGGAAAGATCCCAGATCGAGCATTACGGAGGACAAGATTTGGGTCAATCAAGACCACCTGATTGTCCGTCGCCAACAGTTCGAGGGACAAACCCTGGTCAACGAAGTGATTTGGTGGAACATCCAAGTTAATCCCAAATTGGATCCGGGTCTGTTCGACCTGTAACGGTCCGGCAGTCGAAGGGATGGGAGGAGAGACGGAGTCCTCACTGAAAGGGAAGAGAATTGGGGTCACCGCCGGCCCCACGCGGGCGTGGATTGACCCGGTGAGATACTTGGCGAACGCCTCCTCGGGAGTCCTTGGCTGCCGAATCTCCGAGTCGCTTGTTCGGCGAGGTGCGGAGGTGGATCTGATCATGGGGAAGGGCGGGGCGCATCCCACGGATCCAAGCGTCGGATTCCACTCCATTCAAACCATCGAGGATCTTCAGTCGCAATTGAAGGTCCTATCGGATGAGAGGGCGCGACCCTTCTTCGCATGGATTCATGCGATGGCGGTTCTCGATTTTGTTCCCGAGTCCCCCTCCGAGGCGAAAATCCCGTCGGATCGGGACGAGTTTTCTCTCCCCCTCCGAAAGACTCCGAAAATCATCGAACAGTTTCGGTCGTTATTTCCCCATTCCATGTTGGTTGGATTCAAGCTGGAGACAACCGAGGACCCCGACATTCTTCGTCAATCCGCCCAATCAATGGGCGACAAAACCGACTGCGATTTGGTGATCGCGAATTCTTCTCCTTTTCAGAATCCTGAGAGGCATCAGGCCTACCTGCTCGATCCACGCGAGAAATCCTGGGAAGGCCCCTTTCAGGGGAAGAGCGCAATCGCCGAAGCGTTGGTCGATTGGCTCGAGATGAAAGCGACAGCCGATGTTCGCCCGTAAATCCCAGCCCCCGAAACTTCGGCCGGTCTCGGTGCGTGAGGAGACGGATCTGATCCGGGATCTCGAGATTCATCCTCACGAGAACGCCTATCTGCTTGGGCTCCTCCACGATTACACCCTCAAGGGTTTGCAGCAAATGAATTGGGGGAATTTTTATCGAGCGATGGACCCCTACCCCCAGGTCCTCTATCAGGATGTGACCGGTTTGGTGGTCCTGAGTCGAACCGACCCCCAAACGATTTCCCAGTTCGCGCGTTTGCTAAACACCGCAACTCTGAGAACCACTCGGATCATTGCGAATGAAGAGACCGCGGTCGGATTACACACCTGTTTGGTCGATCTCTCTCCTCGATGGAAGAAGATCCGTGTCGACTTTCCCGAACAGGGGATGATCCTGAACCCGGACGATCTTGTCGCTTTGGATGAGTCGGAACTGAGATACGCGAGACCCGAGGAGGCCAAGATGATTGCCGAGGGCTCGGCCCATGCCATGCGGGAGGAGATCGGCATCGACACGCGCGAAGATGAATTCGATCGGCTGGTTAGAAGCAAGTCGGACCTCATCGAAAAGAATCGCTATTTCATTCTGGCCGAGAATGGCGAGATCTTGTTTCAGGCGTATTTGAGCGCCCGTTTGCCGAAAGCGGGGCAGATCCAGGGGGTGTGGGTGCCTCCCGAACATCGCAACAAGGGAGTCGCCACGCGATGTTTGGCGGCCATGTGTCGAAAGACTTTTGAGTCCTGCGAATCGATTGTGCTTCGTGTCCAGACCAGGAACCTGCCCGCTCGGGCGGCTTATCTCAAGGTGGGGTTTAAAGATTTCCTAAGCTACAGGTCGATTTGGTTTGTTTGAACGATCGACCGGGGATCGAACGGATGATCAACCCTTGTCTCCGCCGAGCCACCAATCTCGTATTTCCCGGGTCACTTCCTCGAGCGTTCTTCCATCGGTGTCGACCGCGAAGTCGGAGGCTTTCTCGTAGAGGGGGATTCTGACCTCGAGGACTTCCTGGATTTCGTCGATGAACGATTTGGTTCCTGTGAGCGAGGGCCGTTGATCGTCCCCTTGGATCCGGTTCGCGATCGTTTCAACCGAAGCCTTCAACCAAACGACTCGGCCATTCTCGCGTAAAGCCTCGATATTGGCGTCGCGGACGATGATCCCGCCCCCACAGTCGATCAGGAGATTGTCCTCGAGCCCCAGTTCCCTGGCGAGTTTGGATTCCTCATCGCGGAAAGCGTCCCAGCCATTCTCCTCGACAAACTCGGGCACGCCCCTCCCAAACCGAGAGACGAGTTCCGCGTCCATCCCGACGTGGCGAAGGTTAAGATCGCCAGCCAGGGTCTCCGCCACCGCGGTTTTCCCTGTGCCTCGATATCCGATAAGAACCAAATTCATGGATTGGGACTCGTCCCGTGGATTTTAGTCGCGGATGAACCGGCGACGTTCGAGCATTTCCTGACACTGAATGGTGTATTTGGCGGTGGGGACCGCTTTCAGGCGAGCGTACGGGATCTCTTCCCCGGATTCCAGGCAAATTCCATAGGTTCCCTCGTCGTGGCGCTTGAGAGCCTCTTCCACCTCGAGGAGCCGCTCGCGGTCGTGTTCGGCCAATTCCAGGCGGAGTTCCTGCTCGGTCAGGCCCGTGGACTGGTCGACCAAATCGCCGCCAAAACCGGCGTCGGTTTCCGGGTTCCACTTGATCCCCATCAGGTTGGCTTTTTCCTGAAGGAGGAGCTCTTTCAGCTCAGTCAGTTGTTTCTTCGTCAATGGCATCGTGCTATCACTCCCACCTTTCGAGCGCTGGCCCGAAGGTTTCATTTCGATTAAGTATCTTCCCCCAATACCCTCGAATAAGCCGGGAAGGTTAATGACGGTCCTTGCCTTCTGTCAATAACACCGACTAAATTTCTCAAGGCAAACGAATCGCCCTGGAATGGGGTTACCATCGGAATGGGAGGAAGTGGTTCTATGTTGAGTCTATTCAATGAGTTAAGGGTTTTCATTGCGGTAACATTCCTGGTTGGGCTCCTGATTTCTCCCGAACCCATGGGGTTGAGTCCGGCCCAGGCGGAGACTTTTGCCTGCGCCCATCGCGGGGACACCGAAGCCGCGCCGGAGAACACCCTGCCCGCCATCCAGTCGGCTGTGGAGAAGGGCGCCGCCCAAATCGAGTTCGATCTCCAGCTCACCAAGGATGGGAGGCTGGTTCTCATGCACGATCTGACTCTCAAGCGAACCACGGGACAGGAAGGGAAGGTTGGAGATTACACCCTGGATGAGATCAAACAGTTCGACGCTGGCGCTTGGCACTCCGAGAAGTTCGAACGGACACCCATCCCCACCTTCGAAGAGGTGTTGGAAATCATCCCGCACGACATCCTCTGCAACTGTCACCTGAAGGGGGGACCCGAGGTGGGCGCCGCCGCGGCTCGGGTGGTGAAAGAGTTGGATCGGCTCGACCACTGTTTCCTGGCCGCTACGATCGAGCAGGCCGAGGCCGCGAAGGAGATCGCTCCCGACATCCTGATCTGCAACATGAGCCGTCAGACCGCCCCGCACACGAGCTACGCCGAGCAGACCATCGAGCTGGGCTGCGAGTTCATCCAACTCCTCGGCTCCAAAGAGAACCTAAAGGAGACAGTCCAACGTCTCCACGACCACGGAGTCCAGGTCAACTTCTTCCATGGCAACAACGAAGAGGATATCCGCGCTCTGATCGCCGCCGATGTGGATTACATCCTGACCGACCGTTTGGATTTGTGTTTGGGGTTGCTGGAAACACAGGAGGGGGAGCGCTGAGTTGGTTAGGGGGGGGCGGGGTTACGAAACTTATGTGAACGGCTTCCCCATGAACTCTCCGCGGGTTTATCCGACCGTGCTCTCGACATCCACCGTTTCGATCGTGCAGTGCGGGGCGGGGATCTTTGCACCATCCTCTCTGAGTCCTTCCAGATGGAACTCGATGGCGTCCTTGATCAGGGCGGGTGTCTCCTGTCGCGATTCACCCACGGCGATACACCCAGGGAGATCGGGAACAAAAGCCCCAAAACTGGTCTCCCCTTCTTCGAGAATGACTGTGTATTTCAACTCTGTTCTCCTCTCGGTTTCAAACCAGCCTGCTTGAGCGCGCTATCGAGCGTTCCCGAAACTTAATCAGTCATGTTTATGCGAAAATGAAATCCAAAGCAACATTTCTACGAATCTCCCCCTATTCCCCACCCCATACCTATCCTGAAATCCCCCTACCATGCGCCTCTCCCAGGCCCTCCTCCTTCTCGGCATCCTCCCCACCATCGCCCTCGCTCAGATGGACCTCGAATCGGCTGATGTCTTTCCGCTGACAGATGAAATTAAACCTTGGCCGAATTACGAGGTGGGGGGTAATGGGTTCAACTCTTTGGATATGAGTGCGCGGTTGAAAGGAAGAGCCTTCCCATCTGTCGATATCGTTGGGCATGACGCCATCTCTCCCTGCGGACCCATACAGTTCGCCTATATATCCCATCCCATTTTAGGAACGACAACGATTCGGGCGGATGGCATACTGCTGGATTTGCACGATCATGAAGACCCCCAGGGTTTTCTTGCTGCTGTAGTCGAAGGTCCAACCGATACTGAAGGTTTCGGTTCCGCTGTCGCGGGCGGCTCGTATCGTTCCTCAAGTAGTCTATCCCCGTTCAGCTTCTCAGCGTTTAGGATGACCGAATTCGATGAAATCATCTCTCCGACAGATGCAATCAGCGCGACATCCTACGTCAATTCAAACGGACACATGCACCTTGTCCAGTTGCAGGCTCGGATAAACGCGATAGCTGGACAGTCGATCCCACCTGGAACGATTGAAAACCACGCGTCGAGAATACCTGGAACAGGGGCGAGTCGATCCTGCGGTATCGATGGGTTCTTCGACGAGGCAGTGGTCGTCACCGAAGACCAGACGGGTGGTGACCCAGGAGCCGTATTTGGATTCTCTAATCCAGGTGAACCGATTGTGGTGATCACCATCTTTGGCGAATATGGTGATGTGGTGGTTGACAGCTTTGCTTACCCCTTTGAAGGGAGGCATGCCCCGGCTAGGCAGAGTGTGGCTTCAGGAATTGTCAGTAAAGAAGCAATATCCTTGATCCACCCTTGGTTCGTCGTCAGGACGGCTGTGAACACCGCCACGGTATTCGATGAAGACGGTGTTGTCGTGAAGAACTTGGGCGACTACCTCTCTGGAGCGCCACTTCCACCCGGAATCGTGTCGCTGGAACCAGGTGGGGAAGAACGAGCGGTGGCTGCGGGTGGTCCACTCGCCTACCTCGCCGTTCGGGGCTTGGACCAATCCGGGAAGTACCACCCATGTGTGGTGGTTGTTGAAGTCCCCGACCTTCTTGATGACGCCTCTGTAATTGATGTGCTTCAAGTAGATGACGATCTAATCGACTCACCAGATTTCACAGATGCGACCGCAATGGATGTGTACGCGCATCCGGGTGAAGGCTATCTGTTTGTCGCCTGGAGAAATGGTGGGGATGGGGCTCCGGTCGCTCGGTTCTACGATACGGATCAAAACCCGATGTCCCCGACTTTCTATGTGAGCAGCCTGGAGGAGAACGATTTAAACAGGGGCGAGCACACCATCAAGTGCGCCGCCGATCAAACCTTCGCCGGGGTCGCATGGTACTCGGAATCTTTCGATCCCGGATTGAATTGCCGAGGCGAACAAATACAACGCGACACCGTCTTTCGACTCTTCCATCCCCCCTGGGCGGGCGATCCCCCCACCGCGACTCCGACAGCAAGCAGTACGCCAACCGCAACCCCCACCTATGCCACCGACATCAACCTCGATGGGACCATTAACGCGGACGACCTGCTGATTCTGCTGGAGGATTGGGGGAAGGTGTCGGGCGCGCCGACTAAATTCTCCCCTTCCAATAATCCGGATCTCGGCGCAGGTGCATCACCGAGTAGATGAAGATCTCGTCTTCGCTTTCGGAATAGAGGATTCCGTAGGGGAAACGATTGATCAGACACCGACGGATGTCATCGGAGACAACCGGCCAGGCCTTGGGATAGTTGCAGATCGAAGAAATCGATTGGTAAACCTCCGAAGCGAAGTCGAAACCGAGCGAATCTCTGGCCTCTTCATAGAAGGCAATCGCCTCGTAAAACTCGTGCTCGGCTTTGGGATGAAAAGCGAAATTCATTCCGGCTTGGCGAACCGATCCCAGACTCTTTTAAAAACTTCCTCGCCCGGCACCGGTTTGACCTCACCCGACTCGATCTCCTCACGCCTCTTCTTTGCCACCTCGATCCACTTGCGATCCAACTCGGGTTCGGTCGGATTCAGGCTCCTCATAAGCCGGTCAATCAACACCGCCCGCTCCTCGATGGGTAGAGCGATTGCTTCCGAGAGGAGATCGTTCGCGTTCATTTCAAATCCACCTTTCACGAATTAGACACCCCAGAGGTATCATGTCACTCATCCCTGATAGAATGCAACGACAATTGCAATGAGACGACAGTTTACGCCCAAAATGTGAAGAATCCGCTATCTCCGACATCGTAACCACCTCTTGCCGTGGCGGCGCTTTGGCGTAGGGTCTCTTTCTGACATGAGAGCCGACGAACAATTTGCCCGAAAGTCCTTGCAACGATACTTGGACTCGAAAGGCATGGGTGATGTCTCATGGAGCCCCGGAGATGAGCCACCAGACTTTTGGCTCGAAGTCGAAGACTCAAGATTCGCGGTTGAAATCACCCAGCTGATGGAAGCCATTGATGTTGGAAACATTACCATCAGTGTTCGGCAAGCGATCGAAAGCCTTCGCAAATTCATCGCCGGAATTGAGTTCGAGGCAAAGGAAAAGGGATTCTTGGATGGAGGTTACGTTGTTCAAGTATTTCCCATTTCAGGTTTCAACGTCATCCAACATCAAATCAAGGAGAATATACTCAATTTTGTCGAAACCTCAGCAAGCCATCGGAAGGAGTCTGCAATAGTTTGGCAAGGATACCGAGGCAGACATTGGAGAATCCAAAGAATTCCGACCGAGAAGAATTACATTCAATCCATTGTGACTCCGACGCCTCCGAAGCGGGAATACCAGATCGGTTCGGAACTGAAGCAGTTCACTTTCGAGGCCCTATCGAAAAAAGCCGTAAAACTGGAGAGTATTGGCCACCCAATAGTACTCCTTCTGATTGACGCCTACCATTTCGCTGATTCGGATTTATGGGCCACAGTCATTGATCAGAGATTCCCTTCCGCCTTCCATACCGTTGCGAGGGTTTTTGGTGATTATGAGTGTCAGGTTTTGAGGTCTAGGGAGGATCGATGGCTTCGAGACAAAACAACTGAATAGGGTTTAGCATCGACGCGGACGACCTGCTGATTCTGCTCCAGGATTGGGGGAAGGTTTCCGGGGCGGGGTGAGACGCGGCGAGAAATTGTTCATGCAACCTTTCTCTGAGGACTCGCCACCTGCTATGATGAAAGGAAAGGGAGTCGATGATGGAGCGAATGGACTTACTAAACCGGATCACATTCAACCCCGATATCTTCGGAGGCAAACCGATCATCCGAGGGCGACGGTTGGCGGTCGAGCATGTGCTGGGCATGCTTGCGGCGGAGGATTCCATCGAAACGATTCTCGAAGGTTACGATTGGCTGGAGCGCGAAGATATCCTGGCCTGCCTCCTCTATGCCCAACGAGTCGTTGGAAGCGAAACCATCGAGCCGACTCTCGCTAACCAGGAATTGTGAGAGTCCTTCTGGACAGTTGCGTTTGGGGCGGGGTGATTTCATTTGAGGGAAGCAGCCTCCCCATTGGATCTTCCTTGGGATAAACTGAGCCCAAGAGGACAAAACCATGCGCGCCATCAAACTGGAAGGTCATATCAATAGCGATCGATCGCTGCATCTCTCCCTGCCGGAAGGTGTCTCCGAGGGTCCGGCCGAAGTCATTGTTTTGGTGGAAGAAGGGCCTGTCGGGAATGGGCAGGAGGATTTAAGGCAATTCTTGGATGATCTGGACCGGGCCGGAATCGAACCGAGATCCAAGGAGGCAATCGATCGGTATATTCAAGAAGAACGGAACAGTTGGGACTAATCGCGGATGGGCAGAGCGTATCTCGACAGTTGCATCCTGATCTACCTTATCGAAGGAGCCCCGAGAATTCGCGAGTCGGTCCGAGAACTCATGAAGACCAAGATGGAAGAGGGTTTCGAGTTCTGCTTTTCCGACTTGACGCGACTGGAGGCGCGAGTGGGGCCTTTGAAATCCAAAGACGGTAGGCTTTTGGATCTCTATGATCGATTTTTTCTCCGTCCTTCCCTGATAAGAATTGCGCCGTCACCCACCGTTTTCGACACTGCGGCGCTCTTGCGCGCGGAATCGAATCTCAAAACGCCCGACGCTCTCCACCTCGCCTTCGCCATCGAAGGCGGTTGCGACGAGTTCTGGACTAACGATCTCCACCTTGAAAAAGCGGCGGGCGAGCGGTTGAAAATCGTTCTGCCGGTTGAATGATTCGCATCATACCTACCCCATCGACATCACCTACGACAACGCGATTGACACATACGACGGGACGATTCCGCTTGGCAAGCAGGGGAAGGTCTCCGGCGCGGGGTGAGGCCTTCTGCTCCTCCGCCGAATGGTAGTCAGTCCCACCCGAATCGGTTACCATTCTCGCACTTTGGTTCTTATTTCGTAACATTCTCAGGAGGTTGAAAATGGCAATCACACAAGAAACCGGCCGTCGCGATTTCATGAAGACGATGATCAAGGCCGGAACCGCGCCCCTGGTTATCTCCGCGGCCACACTCGGTCGTGGCGGGGCGGTCGCCGCGAACGATCGAATCGCTCTCGGTTTTGTCGCCTTTGGGAGCCGCGCGGGGCAGCTTCTCAACGATTTCAGGAGACACCCCCAGGCTCATTATGTCGCCGCCGCGGATGTGGACGCGGGCCGGCGCTGGAATTTTGTCAAAGAGATCGGGGAGGGAACCCCCACCTTCAACGATTACCGTCATGTCCTCGATCGCAGCGACATCGACGCCGTGGTGATCGCGACTCCCGACCACTGGCACGCCGCGGCGATCATCGATTCGGCCCAGGCCGGCAAGGATATCTACTGCGAGAAACCGCTGACACTGACCATCGATGAGGGCAAGCAGTGTGTGAAGGCGGTGCGCAACGCCGGCCGGGTTTTCCAGACCGGCAGCCAGCAACGCTCCGACTGGAAATTCCGTCACGCCTGCGAACTCGTCCGCAACGGCTACATCGGCGACCTGAAGCAGATCGACACTTATATCGGCGAGGGCCCCACTGGCGGGCATGACCCCAATGTGGGCGTCCCCCCGGGACTCGATTGGGATCGCTGGCTCGGACAGGCGCCGATGGTTCCTTATCGGGTCACCCGATGCCATTACGAGTTCCGCTGGTGGTACGCTTACTCCGGCGGGAAACTGACCGACTGGGGCGCGCACCATAACGACATCGCTCAGTGGGGAAATGGGACCGAAGAGACCGGTCCGATCTCCGCCGAGGGGACCGCGACTTTCCCCGAGCCGGGCGGTTACGACACCGCGATCACCTTCGACATACGGTTCGAATACAAGGATGCCGCACCGGTGATCTGTCACAGCACGGGCGACAACGGCATTAAATTCACCGGAACCAAGGGCGAAATCTTTGTGAGCCGGAGCGAGATCAAATCGACCCCCGAAGACATCAAGGATATCGAACTGAAATCCAACGATCTCCACCTCTACAAGAGCGACAACCACCAAGGGAACTTCCTCGAGTGTGTGAAGACCCGTGAGGATCCCATTTGCCGTGTTGAGATCGGCCACCGCTCGGTGACTGTCTGCCATCTGGCTAACATCGCCATTCGTCTGGGGCGCAAGATCAATTGGGACCCGGATCAGGAAACCATCCTGGATGACGAGGAAGCCAGGGCTTGGTTGGAACGTCCCCGCCGGGATCCTTACCAGCTCCCCAAAGTCTATGGGACAGCCCGGAAACGCGTCCGGTCGACCCGTCGCGGTCTGTTTGGGCAGGTTTTTTAAATAGTTTTTCGTCAAAATCCTGGAAAGGTCGGGGCAGTCGATAACTGCCCCGGCCTTTCCGATCCAATCTCTCCATCCCCCCGTCCATTCGATGTCACCAAGGTGGTATAATATGGAAAAATAGAGAATATAGCATCGGAAGGTTGACTCACCCTGAATAACAAAATAGGATAATTAAGGGAGGCTGCCCAAAACTCCTCGAACTCCAAGGAATCGATGCGTTTCGAGGTCGAAAGGATGCGACGCTTGCGAACGTTTCTCATCTCGTGTCACCGTTTCGGGGCGTCCAGGTCTCTCATCGGGCTTTCGGCGACCATCCTGATCCACATCCCGCTCGCACTAGCGACCGAGGCGCCCCCTTCGTCTATCGCTTCTCGTCCCACTGGCGGCGTTCACCCTCTTGTCCAATCCTTGTCACAAAACCATCCGATGCCCCAGACGTTGATTTCGGTAAATGGATTTCTCGGAGAGGGCGGCATTAGCCCCGCGATATCGGTACTTGGGGTTTTTCTATCCCTTTGTCTGTTCGCTCTAACCGGAAGTCTGGCTTGGTCTTACAACCTCCGTAAGCAGGTGATCTCACGAAACTCCGAATTGCGAACACAAGTTGAGAATCGAAAAAGAGCGGAGCGGGATTTCAAAGAGACTCGCGAGAATTTCGAGAACTTGGTGGCCAATCTCCCCGGAGTGGTTTTTCGAACTCTGCCCGACGAGAATTCGAGTCTGGAGTTTATCAGCGACCGGATCGAGGAAGTGACAGGCTACACGCAGGAATCGTTTCTCGGGCCCGCCGGAAAATCTCTACTGGACATTGTTCATCCCGAGGATCGAGTGGCGCGAGAGCTGGCTCTTCGCCGATCGATCCGAGATCGACGTCCGTATGAAATCGAATATCGTCTTCTCCACAGCGAGGGTGAGATCCGATGGGTCTTCGAGAAGGGGAGACCCAATTACGACGAGGACGGCCAAGTCTGTAGTCTGATCGGCTACCTTTCCGACAACACCCCGCACAAAGAAGCGGTCACACGGTTGATGTCCTTTGTGCAGGAGAACGAGAAGCAGAATGTGGCGCTTGAAATCGCCCTCGAGGAGGCGCGTTCGGCCAAGAAAGCGAAGAGCGAATTTCTGGCGGCGATGAGCCACGAGATTCGGACTCCCATGAACGGCATTCTTGGAATGACCGATCTGTTGCTCGACACCAGTCTCAGCGCGGTCCAAAGGGACTATACGGAGACAGTCCAGAGGTCGGCGGAGGGATTGCTCGGCATCCTCAATGACATCCTGGACTATTCGAAAATCGAGGCTGGCAAATTGGAAATGGAATCGATTCCTTTCGACCTTCGCCAGGTCGTCGAGGAATCCGTGGAACTCGTGTGCGAACTCGCAATCTCGAAGAACCTGGATATCGGCTACCGGATGGATCCGAGCATTCCCTCGCGACTGATTGGCGATCCGACTCGGATTCGACAGGTCCTCCTCAACTATTTGAACAACGCGGTGAAATTTTCCAGCGAAGGGACCATTTTTGTGGAGGTCGCCCGCGATGGAGATCGTCATGGTCGAATTCCGGTTCGCTTGGAGGTCACCGACGAGGGGATCGGAATCCCGCAGGAGCGCTTGGATGTCCTTTTCCAATCGTTCTCGCAGGTGGACGCCTCCACGTCGAGGCGTTATGGGGGAACGGGATTGGGGCTGGCCATCTGCAAGAAGATTGTCTCCATGATGGGAGGGGAGGTGGGGGTCCGAAGCCAGGAGGGGGTCGGGTCCAACTTTTGGGCCAGTGTGCCATTCGAAGCGGCGAAGGACGCCACCGATGAAGTTGAGGAAATCCGCTTCCCGGGCCGTCGGGCGGTGGTGGTGGAGCCCAACGATCGCATCCGCTCCTCACTTTGTGTCGAATTGGAGAGAATGGGATTCGAATGCGAGGAGATGTCGGAAATCGAATCGTTTCTCGACGCTTGCCGCTCCGGAGCGCTGGCCTCGCCCTCTTACGATGTCCTGTTTTGTGAGACAAAGAGGGTTCCGGAGGGAGTCAACGGGTTATTGCGAGAGATCGAGGGACGCCCCGAATTTCGCGATATCAGTCTGGTCGACTTGGTTTCGCGGAAAGAAGCGGTCCAGATTTACCGCGAGGAATCCTCTCGCCACATCCACCTGGCGAAACCCATCTTTCGAAAGAGACTCCTTTTGGCTCTGACTTCGGCTCTGGGGGAATCGCAAAAACTGCCAGCCCACCTTCAGGCCGAATCGAGTTCGGACATCCTCGCCGAATGGAGTCGACCTCCAAGGATCCTGTTGGTGGAGGACAACCCGATCAATCAAAAGCTCTCCCTCAAATTGCTTGAGAAATTCGGGTACGACTGCGAACTCGCCGGAGATGGGCAAAGCGCGTTGGATCGCTTCGCGAACGCCGAATTCGACTTGATCCTAATGGATTGTCAGATGCCCGGAATGGATGGTTATGAGGCCACTCGGGAGATACGAAGGGTCGAGGAGGCCGCCGACTGGAGAATTCCCATCGTCGCGCTCACCGCTCACGCCATGAAGGGGGACCGGGAACGGTGTCTGGATGCGGGCATGGACGATTACCTGGCCAAGCCGATTCAACCTTCGGATCTAAAATCGACCATCGAAAAGTGGTTGCGGGAAAATCCTAGGTCCACTTGAACAAATCCGATACACTGATCGGGGCGGCTGAAACAACCGGGAGACCATTCAAGTGCGGAGAGGAAGCAGCCGATCATTTAGTGAATGAGGGAATCTCTGAAAACAGGTTATGGAACGGAACGATGAGTGAAACCGCGGCAGCTCTGATGGAAGTGAATCAATACCTCGACGGCCTCTATAATTGGGTCCTCAAGAGCCGCAGCGGGCTGACCCGTGAGGACGCCAAAAAGATCTTTCATCGTTACCGCACGCCCGGAGCGGACGCTCCCACGCCCGAACCCACGAACGATCCCGAGGCTCCCAAAGAACAATCCGCGCTCTTGGAAAGTCAGTCCCGAAAAATCGATCAGATCATCGGTTACATGGAAGAGACCACCCAAAGGCTTGACCAAATCGAGAATGACATCGGTTATCTGAAGGACCGGATCGAGGTCATTCTCAAGAAACTTTAGTTCCATCGGTTCTTTCACATTGTGAGATGTGAGGAGTCCGTTGCCTTGACCCCCAACTCCTGAGAGAATCCGTTCATGTCATCTCTGTTTGGGAAACCTCTGTCGAAGAATGGAATCCGTGAAAAGATGGATTCCGAAACTCGATCCCGGTATGAGAAAAACCGGGAGCTCCTCCAAAAGAAAGAACCGGAAAAAACTCACCGACTCGGTCAAACCGATCTCTCGAAGTCGCGATTCACCACCATCCCCTCGGCGAATGGGGGGCCTTGTCTGATTGGGTTTCGAAAGGGCGGACAACTGATCGGCTTGGACGATCCCGTGAATCCTGTTGAATCGCACATCGCCTGGTTCCAAAGATTTCAAGACTCTCATCTCACACACGCCATCCTGCTGGGTTTCGGCGCCGGGCACATCCATCGGGAACTGGCGGATCTAAATCCCAAGGTTAAAAAGCTCGCGGTGATCGAACCGCATATCGATCAGTTGGCGGTCGCCTGCGCCACATACGACCTCTCCGGAATGATCGAGAACCCGCGCGTTTCGGTTTGGACCCCCGAGGACGGGTATTATGCCGCGCTCTGGACCCAGGAGTGGATGGAGGGATTCGACCCGAAGGAAGGGGATCAGGTCGGGTTCTTTTTGAACCCGTATTTTCTAAGAAGCGCCCCCGAATTTCTGGCCGACTATTTCAATTGGCTCCACATCAAAGAGGATCGTTTTTCCGGAATCAAGAGCGTCCTCGATTCGAAGTTCCCCCACTCGCCTGGGATGCGGGAGGATTGGGAGTGGGGGATCACTCTGACCGGAGTCAAGGCGCTTGCGGGGGTCTTCAAGGGACTGACAGGGGTAATTGTCGGGGGGGCGAATCTTTCCGAGGTTGAATGCGAATATCTTCGGCGTGGAAATCCAGAGAATAGAGTGGTTTTGTCTCGCGGGAATGTCTCGCCGGAGTTGAACGAATTGGTGGATGGCTTTGTGTTGGGTGTCGGAGACTCCTTTCATGGCGAGATTCTACCCAACCAGCAGATTTTCGCCGAAGCGGCGGCGGCCTGCTCCAATCCTCTACCTCCCGACACAGTCATTTTTCGGACCGAGACCCCTCCCCAACGGGATCAGATATATCCGAAGGTGTCGACCCTGGGGATGCTCAAGAACAAGGGAACCCTGATCCGGCAGGTCCACTCCGCTGGGACACTCATCGATCTCGCCCATCGCCTGGGGTGTTCGGACATTTTGTTGTTGGGCCTCCATCCGGAAAGACCCGAGGATCCGCTCGATTTCGAGGGGGTCGGTCTGGCGGAACAGATGCGTCAGTCGAAGCGTCGTTTTTACACTTTTTCCGAAGCGACCTCGGAATGGCTTTTGGAGGCGACCCTCATCACTTCGGATGACATGCCGAACTCCGGAAAAAGAAGAGAAGTCTCTTTGGCTGAGGCGGTGGAAACCATACGGAAAAAGCCGCCCAGTCTACCAGCCCCGAAGTTTCCAATCGATCGAGCGCTTAAATTGAACGGCGAAGAGTTGGTCACCCAGGGCGGAGTGCTGAAAAAGCCATCCGAGGGAAACCTTTTGGAAATCCTGTTTCGTGAAAACCTCGAGGTTCTCACGAAGGCGCGACCCGATATCGCGTCTCTGATTGAAGACCGCATCGCGAATCCCTCCCCCGAGGAGGCCTATCAAATCGGAATCGGCGCCGAGGGCTTTCCCCATTTGGCCATTGTCAAAGACCAAAAGCGGATCGGACTTTCTCCTCTCACCTCCAACCCCTGGAAGGATGTGGTCGAGGCGCAAAGTTGGAACTGTCTTTTCACCGAGTGCGCCAACATGGTGATCGGATTGGGACTCGGTTTTCACCTCGAGTCGATCCTCGAAAGGACTTCCGGACGACTCATGATTTGGGAGCCCTCGGTGGACCGTCTCATGGCCGCGATGCATGTTCGCAACTTGGCCGGACTCTTCACTCATGATCGCCTCGACTGGGTGGTTGGCAAATCGGCTTATGAAGCGGCGGGCGAGTTTGTCGACACGCGCACTCAGCAGATGTACTACCAGCCGGTCAACTGGGAGCCCTTTGTCGAGCCGGGAATGCGGCTTGCCTACGAGGACCACAAAAAGGAATTTCTCAATCACTTCTATCCCCGAATCTATGAAATCAGAGGGATGCGGAAAGAGGCGATATCCTCGGCTCGAAACTGGGCGATTCATTTCCTTCGCAATGCTCCGCGCAAGGCCGAAGCGGCGTCCCTGCGCCAACTTCGCGGTCGTTTCAAAGGGGTTCCGGCGATTGTGGTTTCGGCGGGACCATCGCTGGATGAAAATGTTCACCTGCTCAACGAGGTGAAGGACCGTGCTCTCATATTCGTCGTGGACACCTCGTTTCGAGTGGTGGCCGATCGCGACATCGACCGTCATTTTGTGGTGTCGGTCGATCAGAAAGAGGCGACTCTCCTGCACTTCGCCAACCGGACGCCTCGCGATACGGACATCCTGATAGCGACAAGCGGAGCGCCGCCGTTGGTGTGGGATCTCTTCAAGGGCCCCTCCTTCTTCGGGGAATTCGAAACCGGATCGGGTGAGAAATCGAAAATTCTTTCTTGGCTTTCGGATTCCCTGCGACTCGAGGAAGAGTATCTTTTTCGCGGGAACAGCGTGGCCATCACCACCATCGGCGCCGCGCACATCCTGGGTTGCGATCCCATCGTGCTCATCGGACAGGACCTATCCATCATGCCCGACCGAACCCACGCGGAGGGGACCATCTATCCGGTGCGCCCCGGACTCGCGGAAACCGGGAAGAAAATCATGGTTCCCGCGATTGGGGGTGGCGAGGTCCAGACGACTCAGATGTTTAGGAACATCCAGAACAATCTCGAATACACTCTGCACAAGCACCAACTGAATGTGATCAATTCAACCGCTCGAGGCGCGAGCATCCGGGGGACTCGTGAGGAGCCCTTTGAAAAGGTGCTCGAAGGTTATCTGGGCGACCCCATTCCCATCTTCGAGATTGTCGCCAAAGCCTACGAGGAACGTCGGAGGCCGGATATTCCCAACATGATTCAAGAAATCGACCGGATGGGAGTGGAGATCGAAAAAATCGTATCGAAATCCGATTCGCGGTTGGCGGACCTCAAGAAGTTGCGGAAGAGGATCGAGCGCGGAGAGTATCCCGAGAACTGTCCCAAACGCTTTCAAAGGCTGCAGCAGGACCTGATCGACATCGGCTTCGAGGACATCGTTTTCCAGCGGTTTCAGGATTTTATCTACCGCGAAGGGAATATCTTTTCGGAGCAACATGTTCGCGTTCACAATGCCGCGGATCCCCGGACGAAACTTCGCTATCAGGTCGAACGAATGATTCCTTTGCTCGAGGCGACCGGCCCCGGGATGCGGGAAGCTCGCCAGCAGATCGAGCAGCTGCGCGAAGAACTGATCGAACGATCTCATGAGTGAACCCCACTATTTTCTCCCGCGGCCCGCGCTGGCATGGCTGAAGAAAGCCGACTCGTGGCTTCGAACCCTGCAACCGGAGACGGGGGTGGAGCTGGGTCCCTCGGCAAGTCTTTGGGGGAACCCCAGGTGGTCGTTGATTTGTCTGATCTTTCTCCTTATCGCGCTTGTTATGCCGGCCGAGGGGTTCGGTGTCCGCCTCTGTGTCTTTCATCAATTCACGGGGCTCGATTGTCCGGGCTGCGGGATGACCCGGGGGATCAGCCAGCTCTGGCGGGGCCATCCCATCCGAGCCGTTCAACTTCATCTCTTTGCCCCGGTCGCCTTCGCATTTCTCGCCATCCAGGCGAGTTCTCTTTTCATTCCCGCGGGGCGAAAGGTGAAAGTTCTACTGTGGATTGATCGTCATGACCGGTGGTTTCGTTTATTTTGGGTGTTTGGAGCGGCGAGTTTTTTTCTCTACGGAGGGATGCGGATCGCGTTTGAGCTTTTTCAACGAGGTTTTTTTTGAGACCCTTCGTAAGAGGACGGGTTGTCCTTGGCCAGCATTGGAGTACCCCCACAGTCCAAAAAACGTTATGATGAGATTCCTTGATTATTGAAACCGTATGAACCTTCTTCAAGCAATCAACCTATCCAAAGCGTATAAAGGCAATCGCGTGGTCGATGATGTCAGTCTGGAGGTGCGTCCGGGCGAAATCATTGGACTTCTGGGCCCGAATGGGGCGGGGAAGACAACCACGTTCCGGATGATTGTCGGACTGATCAAACCGAATTCCGGCCGGATTCTCATTGATGGGAAGAATGTAACCCGATGGCCAATGTACCGACGATGCCGGGCGGGTTTGGGATACCTTTCGCAGGAGCCCTCGATTTTTCGGGGGATGACGGTTCTGGATAATGTCCGCGCGGTCTTGCAGGTCCAGGGGATAACCGGCCGGACTGGGAGGGTTCGCGCTTACCAGCTCCTGGAGCAGCTTGGCATCGAGGGAAACGCCGAACAGACTGCCGCCACTCTTTCCGGCGGCGAGAAGCGCCGTCTCGAAATGGCCAGAGCGATCGCCTCCAATCCCACCTTTATTCTTCTCGACGAACCCTTCGCGGGAGTGGACCCGATCGCGGTCGAGGATATCCAGAAGCACATCCAGCTCTTGCGGGACCAACTTGGACTCGGAATTCTGATCACCGATCACACGGTGCGAGAAACCTTGGCGGTGACCGACCGGGCCTACATCATCAACAAAGGCGTGGTCGGAGCGCAGGGCAACGCCGAGGAGTTGATCAACAACGAATGGGTCCGCCAGATCTACCTTGGCGAGCAGTTTTACATGCAACTCCCGACCAAGAAAACGAGTCCGTTCGAATAAGCGAACTTACTTGAAATCGGTCTCCTCCTCGAGGACATCCCCTCGATCTCCAAGGAACAGGTGAAGGTCCCGGGAATCGACCAATCCGTTTTGGTCGATATCCGATCGTATGTTGTTCAACTTCGGAATGACCGGTTGGAAATTCGATCGGAGGAACGGTCGAATCTGTTTGAAAATCATATCTCCCGATTGGGTGAACTTGAATTCCATATCGAACAGAACCTCGTCGCGGGTGTGGCCTTCGAGATCGATCGGCATGCTCGCGTCCACAATCGCCATGGTCGCTCCGAGTCGATGTAATTGTTCATCGGAGAGGACAAATTCTCCCTCCGGCAAAAGTGTGGATTGCCTCGACCGGTTGATTTCGGTCACTTGTCCGTTTTCCACCTTGAGGATGTCGAGTTCCGGCAGGATTCCAGGATCGGGTTGGACGGTGCTGAAATCTCCGATTTGAACATTGATGACATAACCCGCGTCCGACCCCGCGATCGGATCGCCGGTGAACGCGACCCCGTTGGAGGCTTCATCCGGAAAGGCGAGCGAGACAAGGATGGCCATCGCGGCCTCGGCTTGCGGAATCTGATAATACTCCCTCTCCTCGAAAGCGCGGAAATTCCAGAGACTCGCCCAGACCTTCCTGAGGGCCCGCTCGATCGTTCTCTCGTCGTCTTGACCGGAAAAACAGTGCGAGGGCCCGAGTTCGTCTCCATCCAACGTGTCCTCGGGACAGACCGAGGTCGAATCGTAAAGCCCCGCCCCGTTGAAGATGAGCGCGTCCTCCGAATTGGAGGAGGAGCGGAAACGCACCATGGTGGAGGTGGAGCCATACACCTGCTCAATTCTCGAAATTAGAGCGGTGACCAAATTGGGATCGACCACGCTTCGGTTTTCGATGATGTTTCGGAAACCCTCGAGACGTGAAGCGCGATACTCCGGATCGCCTTGGAACACTGGGTCCTCCAGGAGGGACTCCAGATACTCCTGAAAGGTGACTGTGACAAAGTCCTCGCCCTCGCGGATGGTCAATGTGTTGGCGGTCATGAACTCATGATAGTAGTGGAAGGGAATCCCGAAGGCGGGGATCTGGTTTTCGGCGGGCAGGAATGAATACATTCTCGCTAGTCCAGCCACTTTGCCTCCGAATTTTCCAACCAGATCGGATGAATCCGAAATGTTCATATCCAAGACATTGTCGAATTCGGTGTACTCCAAGTTTGGCGGCAATGGGTTCGGGACCGATGGGCGATTCTCGTCCCACCAGGCTTGAGCTTGTTGAAGGGTCACATTGGGGTCGATCGAATACTCGTTTTCATCGAGAGTGAGGCGGATGAGTTGGTTTTCGTAGGGCGCGAACACTTCATGGGGATTGGCGATGAAAGCGTTGGGAGTTCCGCGCCTCGCTGTGCGTAGGGCGACATGGGAGAGTTCTCCTTGCGGGGATCCGGTGATAACCGCCGCCTGGACTCCCTCGATATCGAAGGGGGTGACATCGAGGACCAAGATATCCTGCCAACTGATCGTCCCGTTGGCGTTCGCCTCCTCGAGTTCGGGGACGGTCAATAGGCGGACCCGGCCATAGTTGGTTCCGACTGTTAAGGCCTCGTAGGTTTTTTCGATAGTTGCTCCCGGGAGGTAGACCGGGAACGAGGCATCCTCCCAATTGCTTGCGACCTCCACCGCCAAGGGGTGGACGGGCGCGTAGGCGAACGGTCGCAGTTGGAAGTTCTGAGAGAGGATGTCGTAGAGTTGGGCGACCTCTTCTTGAGTCAGCAATTCGGAGGTGTCCAGGTAATCGGCAACCGAATCGAACCCGTAGACCGTTCCTCCATCCACGGTGCGAAATTCGAAGATCGCCCCCGCGAAGTAGTCTCGTGGCGAATCTCGAAGGATCAGCGCGAGGGTGTCCTGTCCGGCGAAGCGCTCGGGAAAGACCGAGGTGAAGAACTCCGGGTGGAAGGGATACAGGTTCACATTCTGGAACATGTTGGGGAGTAGGTCGGGATCGTCCGTGGCGGGCGCCCAATACTTGCCCTCCCGGACCACATCGAACCGGCCCGAACCCTCCACTGTGATCGACTCGAGATCCTCTTCGGTTTCGATCTTCAGAAGAAAATTTCCGATTTCCTTTTCGGCGACTCGATGCCAATCCAACGCGAGAATGAACAGATCGAATGTATTCACATGACGGTCGAGATTGAGGTCCGATTTGTTGTAGACCACCTCGGTGGGGGTGTTCGTGACTGTCGGAGTTGGGGTTGGAGTCTGTGTGAATGTCGGCGTATCCGTGAGAGTCGGAGGATTGGTTGAGGTGTTGGTCGGAGTCTCCGTGAAGGTGGGGGTGTTGCTCGGCGTGTAGGTGTTGGTCGGGGTTGGCGTGAAGGAGGGGGTGGGGACCATGCCGTAATAGTTCTCACGCCAAGCGACCCGGTCGGGGTTCTCCGAGGTGGCCCAAACCAAATCCAAATCGTCGTCGCCATCGAGGTCGACCAAATCCAGTGCGTTAGCGTAGTCGGTCTTCGTATCGATCACACGAGTTGTGAATCCCGGATTGGGATCCCCATTGTTCTCGAACCAATAGATGCCGCTAATCTCGGAATAACCCGGCACGAAAACATCGACATGTCCGTCCTTGTTGACGTCACCTAGTCTGAGCCGTGACCAGGGGTAAACGAGATGGAAAGACAAGCCGGCCTCGGTTGGAGCAAGCTCGAGAGCGTCGGCGATGACCGAGGCGTTGAAACTCGGAACCGGGTTACCGTCATTCTGGAGGAGAACCACCTTGCGGGGGGTCATCACCACCATGTCGGTGTCATTATCCCCGTCCATATCCGCGACCCGGACCTTGCGAGGGTTGTTGATGTAGTTAAAGACAATCTCGTGTTCGGTGAAACTTTCACTCCCCGAGTTTTCGTACCAGGAGATCCCATCGTCCCCATAAGTCGCGGATAGGAGATCGATGCTCCCGTCGCCATCGACATCGTCCGCGTGAACCCATTGCGCGTCCTCGGCGGCGGTGGAAACGACATGCGCGATAAATGTCGGCGGATTGGCGCCGTCGTTTTCATACCAGGCGATTTTGTGGTCGGCTTCGGAGGCGGAGGTCAGGTCGATGTCGCCATCGCCATCGATATCCATGGCGTGAACCGAGAGCGGAGTTCTGACGGATGAAGTCACCGCGTGATCCTGGAAAGAGGGGGGAGACCCACCCAGGTTTTCGTGCCAATACACGAATCCGTCGAACTTTGAGGTTGAGACCACATCCAAATCGCCATCGCCATCGAAATCCGCGGCGTCCAAAGCATGGGCTCCGTTCACAGCGCTGCTGATAATTCTCTTGGTGAAAGTCGCTGGGACGGTTCCCGAATTCTCATACCACGCGACCGTGTCGCTGACTTCGGCGGTGGACAGAATATCCAAATGTCCGTCTCCGTTGATGTCGCCACTCGAAACGGAATAAGTTTTCGAGGCTTGGTTGTCGATGAGCGTTTGTTGAAAGACAGGGACTGTCCCGCCGAGGTTCTTCAGGAGGAAGATCGAGTTGCTCTTTTCGGCCGCGACCAGGATGTCCGTCTTCCCATCGTTATCGACATCGGCCGCATGGACCGAGGCGGGACCGTCGAGGTTGGTGTCCAGATTTCGGTCGGTGAATCCGGGAGGGGTCGCGCCGTCGTTCTGGAACCAAGTGATTCGATCGGTGTCTCTTGAAGCGGAAACCAGATCGAGTCGGCCATCTCCATCGAAATCCCCGGCGTCCACTGAAACGACGCCGGCCGAGGGAGAACTCAACTCGGTGTGCAAGGTGAAGGATGGCGGCGTATTCCCGTCGTTCTCGTACCACACCACCTTACCGTCCCGGTCCGAGGCGGAGAATAAATCGGTGTCGCCATCGTCATCCAGATCGGCCGATCCAACTTGTTTGGGGCCGTCGATGGTGGGAGAACTGACAATCAGTTTGGAGAATGCGCCGTTCCCGGAATTCTGAAAAAGGGAAACGCGGTCGAGATCGGCGGTGACCGTGGCAATATCGGTGTCGTTGTCGCCATCGAGATCGCCGGGAGCCAGGGATGTGGCTTGGACACTATCCAACACGACCCGATTGAAAGAGGGGAAAGCCCCACCCCCGTTCTTGAACCAGGTCAATCCCGATCCTCCGGCAAGAACATCCAGGTTCGTGTCGCTATCGATCAAGGCGGCGGCGACTTCCATGTCGGATGCGAATCCGGCGGCGCTGCCGATGAATCGGTCGGTGAAAACATCGGTTCCGAAGTTGACAAACCAACGGACGTTGAACCCATCCGAGGTCACCAGATCGACATTCGAATCGTTGTTGAGATCCGCTGGGAAGAAGGGTTGGCCGCCGGTTCGCGAGGAAATGTAGATCGGTCGGAATCCTGGTGGTTTCGAACCGTTGTTTTTGTGCAGGTAAAGTCTCCCGCTTTCAGCGGTGACCACATCCCCGTCGCCATCCCCCTCGATATCCACGCCGATGGTCTCGTTTAAACGGAGTAGGGAAGTGGTGATGGTGTGCGGGGCGAATGTCGGGGATGAACCGCCACTGCTCTCTTCCCAGGTAATTTCACCGGCTTGGCAACCCTGGCCGTGGCAAAACCCGCTTCGAGTCGAGATCACGTCCAAATCGCCGTCCCCATCAAGGTCGGTTCCGAAAATGCCTCGCGGGTAATCGCCCCCGGAGTTGAGATACTGACGTGAGAAATTTCCAGTTCCATCGTTTCGATACCAACTGGAGTCCGCCTCTCTCCCCTCGCCCGCGGCCAGCAGGTCCATGGCCCCGTCCTCGTTGAGATCGATGGCTTGCAGATTGTTCGACCCGAATCCGAAGATGAATTGATTTGCGAAGGTTTCATTGCCGGCGTTCGCGATCCAGAAGGTGTTATCCGGGTTTCCGATCGCGATATCGACCTCCATGTCGCCATTGAAATCGCCACACTGAACCGAAAGACCGCCTGAGTTAAAGGCGACATGCTGAGTGAAGGAGAAACTTCCATCATTCTCCAACCACCAAGTCGCCGTTCCAATCACTGAAACGTCGAGGTCGCCATCTCTATCGATATCGACACAATGGAGGTCGACACCCGATAGAGGGCTGATCAGGTGCTCGGTGACCGTTCCTCCATCGATGTTCTCGTACCAATAGACGCCGGATCCGACCGAGACAAAATCGTCATCGCCATCTTTGTCGAAATCGACCAAGTCGAGAGATTTCGCCCTTCCAGGCACGGATGAGAGAACTCGTTTCGCGAACACGGGAGGAAGTCCCCCATCGTTCTCATACCAATTGATCTGACCCGCGATGACCACGACCGCGTCGAGATCGCCGTCTTTATCGACGTCGATGGCGATTCCGGATTCGCCGGAGGGTTCGTTGTCGTCGATGATGTGGGGGGTGAAGAACGGGTCGTCTTGGCCGTCGTTCTCCAGCCACATGACCTGGGCTCCGAGGAAATTCGAGTAGAACTGGCTGACTAAGATGTCCAGGTCGCTGTCGCCATCGAGGTCTGCCGCGTGGACAGCCACTGGCTCAACTGCTGTGAAACCTCCAGCGAGGATGTTTTCGTCGCCGAATAAAGTGTCCTGGGAAATCGCCGGAGAGGAGAGAAAAAGCAGGGACGCAAGCAGAATCCCATTGAACACACGGGGGGCGTAGCCTTCCATTCATGAACCTTTCTAAACAACTCATCATGATCACCAACCTTCCACAATTTTAGTGAAGGGTTTGTTCGGTATCAATCCATTTAGGTGTGTCAGGGGTTACTGCTTGAGGTCGTTCCCGCTCGCTTGGGATGGGTGGGCTCCATTTCGTTCAAAACGTTTAACGAAAGCCATCAAAACCGCGATGTCGGCCGGCGAGACCCCCTCGACCCGGGAGGCTTGGCCTAGGGTAAGGGGTCGGACCAAACTGAGTTTTTGCCGTGCCTCATTTCGCATCCCTTCAAGAGTCAGATAGTCGAGGTTAATGGGAATAGCCTGAGATTCGAGTCGTTTCTGCTCGTGGATCTGCCTGATCTGGCGGTCTAGGTATCCTCGGTATTTGACGGAAATCTCCACCTGCTCGGCGACTCGCGGGTGCACCAGGGTTTGGGTGGGGAGCGCCTCATCGCCGTTTCGACGAGCCTCCAATTCAATCTCCTGAAGGTGGGCATAATTGATGCCGCTTCTTTCAAGAACTTCGGAAAGGGAGGAGGGCTTTTTAAATTCACCCCGGCTGACCGATTCGACTTTCTCCCGCACTCGCTTACTGGGGGAGATTCGCGTGGAATGCAGCCTTTGCGTTTCGCCATCGATCTCTCCGAGGAGACCCTTCAATCGATCTCCGTGGATTCGACCCACCAATCCGATTTCCGCGGCTCGGGGAGTCAAGCGGAGGTCGGCGTTGTCCTGACGGAGCAAGAGGCGGTACTCGGCGCGGCTGGTGAACATTCGGTAGGGTTCGGTGGCGCCACGAGTCACGAGATCATCCACGAGGACTCCGATGTAAGCCTCATCCCGCCCGAGGATGAAAGGGTCCCGGCCCTGCAGCCAAAGGGCGGCATTGACTCCGGCGATCAACCCTTGGCCCGCCGCCTCTTCGTAGCCGCTGGTGCCGTTGATCTGCCCCGCCAGAAACAAATTGGGAGTTGATTTGATCGACAGAGTGGGAAGCAGTTGAGTCGGGTCGACATAGTCGTATTCGACCGCATATCCCGGACGGACCATTTCTACTTCTTCCAAACCGGGAACAGTCCTGAGGAATGCTATTTGCACCTCGGCGGGGAGGGAGGTGGATACGCCATTTGGATAAACCTCGACCACATCGAGTCCATCCGGCTCGAGAAAGATTTGATGGCGAGGCTTGTCGGAAAATCTTTTGACTTTGTCCTCAATGGAGGGGCAATATCTCGGTCCGACTCCTTGAATCTCACCGGAGAAGAGCGGCGAGCGATGAAAGTTGTTGGCAATTACTTCATGGGTCTTGTCCGTCGTGTAAGTGATGTGGCAAGGCAACCCTTCCTTGATCAGGGGGGAGTATCCCTCGCTTTGCCAATAGGAGAATTTGTAAGTGAGGGGTTCGCTCTCTTGGATTTCGAGTTCGTCCCAATGGATCGTTTCCCGGTGGAGGCGAGGTGGGGTTCCAGTTTTCAGGCGCCCCATGCGCAGGCCTATCCTGGCAATGGAGTCGGAGAGGTGTTCGGAGGACTGATCCCCGACACGGCCGCCGACCGATTTCCGTTCGCCTTCGTGCATCAACCCTTTCAAGAAGGTTCCTGTTGTCAGGATCGCGGCGCGGCAGCCGAACTCACGGCCATCTTTGAGGCCAATACCGACCACTCGATATCCGGATTCGGCGGTGGGGTCTTTATCTAATTCTAGATGAGCAACTTCGCCTTCGATCAAGGTCAGTCCAGGAGTCGCTTCGACTACTTCGCCCGCGAACTTGGCGTAGTGGGCGCGGTCCGCCTGAGCCCTCGGACTTTGCACAGCGGGACCTTTGGACCGGTTCAGCATCCGGAAATGGATCATCGCGCGGTCGATGATCAGACCCATCGCCCCGCCTAAGGCGTCGACCTCACGGGCGAGTTGCCCCTTGGCGACGCCTCCGATTGCGGGGTTGCAGGACATCTGGGCCACCTTTGTTTTGTCAAAGGTGAACAGGCCCACCTCCAGCCCCATGCGCGCCCCGGCTAGGGCCGCTTCAAGACCGGCGTGACCGGCCCCTATGACGATGATGTCGAAGTTTGTGGATGGCATCTGGTTCGGAAGTTAATGGGACTCGTTTGAATCATGGAAACCCATGGAAGGGATGGAAGACATGGAAAATCAAATCGCGAAGCGATTTGTCCGCTTTCCATTCTTTCCGCGCTTTCCACGGGATTCCATGATTCTGCCCTCCCCGCAACCCCTTATTTTACAGAATCCTCAGCCTTTGCAAGCCTTTGGGACATGGACTCGTCGGAGACCCCCGTGATGGACACAGGACGGTCGCGGCCGAGGACGATGGAGGTGACAAAGTCACCATACCTCCGAAGGTTCGGGATAAAGAGTTCTTTGAGGAAAGCCTTGTCACCCGTGAAATCGAGGCCGGATAGGTCGGCCTTGGTGGAGTGGCTGCTCTTCGCGAGGCCATGCGCCAGAAGAACCCAGGCTCCCGCTTCTCCGGAACCGACCATATCGGCTGGTTTACCGAATCGTTCTCTCAGATAGGTCTCGCCCAAGAGAACATCCTGGATCCGGCATTCGGTGTCCATCAGATTATAGGTCGGAAACTGGTCGACCTTCTTGTCGCGGGTGGTCGAAGAGGCGTCCTTCAGAAATTCGCCAGTGGCCAATACATCGATGGAGAGAACCGGGCTTCCGGCTTTAAGAGCATTTTCGAGGCTGGCCGAAAGGGTTCCGGAGGCGGTCACCAGGGCCGCTTTGCCTTTTTCATTGACCATCAGAGTCGGGTTCGTTTTGACCCCGGTGGTCGCGTCAGGCATCCAAAGATTGGCCGGGAGGACCTGACCCGTCTTGCTGTCCTTGAGCAAAAATTTTTCAACCTCGTGTCCGGCGACTTGGACCTTTTCCATCTTGTCTGTGGAGATGGCTTTGGGATCGGGTTCCGAGACCGCCAGGGTGAGACGGTACGCTTCCCCATAGGTGTCCTCGAAATTCTCAACTCCGGATTGGAGGGTCTTCCAAAGTTGCTCCTCGAAACTCTTCCTCAGGCTGGCGAACAATGCTTCGGGTTCGAGGACATCGCTGGGTTTCTCTCGACGGCTGAAGACTTTCAGATCCTCGGTGGCGTCGATGACCAGGTTCGGGTCCTCGACAAAATCCTGAGGCGGACGGTTGGGATAGAAGAAGCGACGGAAGTGATCGTAGACCCAATTGCGGGAAACGATGTTGTAGTTGTGCCCCATGTCTTGCTGGTGTTCCTCGACTCGTTGTGGGACACCGTATAACCAGTAGACGCTCCGGACCGCGGGGAATTCTTTTTCGGGAGTTAGCCGGGTCCAGTCTCCGGATGCGGAAACCATCAACAAGGGGCGGGGCGCCATCAGCGCCCCGATCTCCATATTGTTCGTGTCGATTCTCAATCCCGGGGCGTTCTCGCAGACACACCCACCCTGCATAGTGCTGGAGATCATGTTCACCGGGGCGGCGACTTTGACCCGATCATCGATCCCGTAAAGGAAGAAAGTTTGAGTCCCGCCTCCCGAGGCGCCGGTGACTCCGATTCTTTCGGGGTCGACATCCTCGAGAGATTGGATGAAATCGAGCGCGCGAAGACTGGTCAGGGTTTGGATGTTGGGTGGCGTGATCCCCCACAAACTTTCCCTTCCACCTCCGACATCGTGCGGGAGGAGTTCCCGGTTGTCGGCGTAACCGACCATATCGTAGGTGAAGGCCACATAACCCTGCTTGGCGAAGGTGACGGCGCGACGGGGGACAGAGGCGCGGTCCGAATCCTCGAGACGCCCCTTTTCCCAGTGCCCATGCGGGAGCAGCAGGCCCGGGTATTGTTTGATTTCGTCCCCTTTTTGGACGGGGCGATAGAGATTGCCGGTGGCGTAGTATCCGGGATAGGTGCGAAGGAGGACCTTTTCGACGGTGTAATCCTCGTGTTCCTTCTTTTCGTAGACCTCGGCGTGAAGGTCGCCGATCTCTGGCATGGGCCAGAGTCCGGTGGCGACCAGGATCTTTTCGCGGAGTTGCTCTTTCCGGTTCTTCCATTCATCGAAAGAGTTGGGGGCTTTGAAATCCTGCGGGGTTCTCAGAGTTTTGATGTCGGTGACACGACGGTCCGTGGTTTTGGCGTTCGGGGGAAGAACCTCGAGAACATTTGTGGCGATTGCCGATTCCGCTGTCGACACGTTTTGCAAAAACGGGCAGGCTACCAGTGCGACCGCGAATAGGAGACAAGAAACGATAAGGGAACGATTGGCCGTGGGATTCATGAGAGACGAAGACCTCCAAAGCAATAAGTCTTCGCATTTTGCAGCATCGATCCGAAACGTCTAGACTCCCATCCGCACCCCTTTGTTTTTTGGAAAAACCATGAAAAAGAAAAAACATCCCATTCAGAAGATTCGAAAACCAATGCCCCCTCCGACCAAGAAGGAGATCGACAAGAAAAAAGAGGAGGAGAAGAACCTGGCGAGGAAGAAGGTGGATCCAAAGGAGGAGGGGCTGGAGTAGGGTTTGTTTGAATCATGGAATCCCATGGAAGGAACGGAAGACATGGAAAATCAAATCGCGCAGCGATTTGCCTGGTTTCCATTCTTTCCATGAATTCCACGGGATTCCATGATTCAAACGCCAAACCGCCCCTTCCCAAAAATCGGATCGAGTAATGTGCTCACCGCCCGTCGCAGCTGCTCCCGATAGAACTCGACATCGAAGTCGGTCTCCTGACGCAGCAGTTCGACAATCTTGACCCGCTCGTCGGGGTTCCCCGCTTTTTGGTCGACCACGATGAAATGGACATCCTGACCGCCGATCAGGTTCTTTCCGATGCGCGCCGATTGCCTGGCGGCGGTGGCGCTCATGGCGTTGCTCTTATACTCCTCGGCGGTGCGGGAGAGTTTTCGTTTGAGAAGGAGATCCTGCAGTTCGACCTGACGTTCGACCAACCGTTGGTCAGCCTCCTGGATCAAAACCCGCAGCTCCGGCTCCATCGCTCGAACAGCCGATAGGGATTCCGCCTTGGAAAGCATGTCGAGCATCTCCCCCTGCACGATCTGCACAAAGGGGGCCTGATCCCCGCGACGGATCTCGATGCCGCGGTATTTCAGAGATCCATCCTCGAACCGCCCGTAATACCGTGCAGGCACCGGGAGATCCTCATGCCGGGTCGAGGGGAGGAAGACCAACCAGGAGTAATATCCCTCGATGCCGATCGGGAGATCGGTTTCCTTTTCGATCTCTCGGCAGAGGGAATCGACCTCGTCGTGGGTTTGTCCATTCAGATGGAGCCAGACACAATCGACCAGCGAATGAATCACGGAGAAATCCTTTTCCTCGCAGAGTTCGCGGGTCCTTAAAAGCATCTCGCGAGAGATAGCGCAGATGGATTCGTGCGCCTCGATCCGTCCGAAGCGGGCGTTCTTGTAACCGAGATACCCGAAGCAACAGACCAGTAGCCACTTGAGAGCGGTTTGCAAATTCTTGTAGCGCTTGTACTCGCGCGGGTCGGTGGCAGCCCGCATTTTTTGTTTGTATTCGATCCGCTTTTCGAGGATGGCAATGAGCGACCCAGATATCATCCCTTTCCGTTTCTCGCAAACCCGGTATCCCAACTCCGGCACTCGATATTCCGCATCTGGGCAACAGGCGCAGTCGATCGTCTCGGGCGAGATATTGAAGTTGGTCATGATGGAGGGGTACATCGAGATGAAATCGAGTTCGACCACGTTTTCGTAAGCGCCCGGTTTCGGCATGTAGGTCATCCCGCCCCGATCCGCGACAATCAGTTGCATCCCGGTCTTCCAACCCTCAGGTTGCGATTTCTTCCAGGGGATCGGGTAACCGCGCTGGGAGACATAGGCCATCTGCACCGAGGAGATGCCGGTTCCGATCGAACGTCGCGCCATCCTCTGCACCGGCAGACGGCTCACCCGCGAGGCTTCGATGAGGCCATCCAGATCCGATTCGTGGTCGAGGAAACAGTTGCGGTGGTCGATGTGCCACCGCCCCCAAAGCGGGTAATCCGGGTCGCGATAAACGATGCGGCCATAGGAGACATAGGACCGCCCCTCCAGACTGATCTTGCGTCGGATGTTCAATTCCCGGTCGAGATGAAGAGGGATGTTCAATCTTCCGGCGAGATGAAAGAGGCAGGGCATCAGCAGACTGTCGCCGCCAGTGGTCCAAATGAGATCCGGGTCCCAATCGTCGAGGTAGGCGTTGAGGGAATGAAAGAGATCGGAGAGATCATCGGTCTCCCACTCGATCATCGCGTCCCCCATCTGAAGCGCGAGGTAATGAAGCGAGGCGCGGCGAGGGTCGAGGTAAGCCTCGCCATGCAGCTGCGCCACCCTCAGCGGCATCGCGGGGTAATTCGTGTCGCCGGTCTCTTCGAGCGGTTCGCACTCCAGGAGGTTCTCTCCCTCGTAACGGAAACGGCAGCGGACACTCGGAAAGAGGTTGTGTTTGTATCCAAAGAACTGTTCGAAAGGGATGTCGCAGTCGTAATAAGAGAGGTCCGGGTGTTTGCGATAGAGTTGGTTGATCTCTTGATAAGCCCGGTCGAGGTTGACCACTTTCAGTTCGAAGAGTTCGCGATCCTTGCCGGTCCAAAAATCTTTCCGCTCCGTTTTCCCGACGGGGACGAACGCCGTGGTTTTCGAGAGTGACACAAGAAACCGATCGAGTTTTTTTGGGTCCCTCGTCTCGACATAACAACTCGGCGCGTAGGGGCTCACCAGCCGCAGACGGTCCTCGCCTCCATCCGGGATCAGCCAAAAGACCATCTCCGGCCCCATCGGGTAATAATCGAAAAGCCATCCGGTTTGTTCGGGCATGGGGTTACTCTTGTTTGAATCATGGAATTCCGTGGAAACCGTGGAAGGAGTGGAAGCGGGCGAATCGCTTCGCGATTCGATTTTCCATGTCTTCCATCTCTTCCATGCGATTCCATGATTCAATGGGCTAAAACACCTGCAAAAGTTCCTGCACGGTCACCACCGGCATTGTCTTCGGCATCGAGTCCAACCGCTCTCTCAATCGTTCGATCTCTTTCTCCTGTTCCAGCAAGATGCACATCACTAGAGCGTCGAAAGGGATCGGCCGTTTGGCGTGCGAGGCCTCCGCGATGTGACGCTTGGCGAGCCGGAAGAGGCGGTCGAAGACGACACGATCCTCCTTGCCGAGCGCGCGACGGAAATCCCGCCAGGTCGACATCTCCTCTTCGAGGTAACGTGTAAAGGTTGGGATGGTTCGCCCCATCGGTTCTCTCCTTCATGTTGGCCGCTCCCATCCCCTTTGAATCTTTTCCGTTCCAACTTCCATCCGTGTCATTCCGACGTGAGGAGGAATCTGTCGTGTGTTCCAACCTCGATCGCACGCACCACCTCAATCGACATTGAGTCCGTTTCAACGGACGCCTCTCTGTGTAGCCACGGAATTGATTCCGTGGCGGGGTGAAATCGGTTCCGAAGTCTTTGTCGGTTTGATTCAAAGATTCGGAAAACGACCGGGTTCGCGACGGGTTAAAACCGCGCCGCTACGCAAAGAGCCGTCCGTTGAAACGGACTCCACTCCCATTAGGCGGCGTATTCTTATATTCAAAGTTTCATCTCCCATCAGATTCCTCCTGGCGTCGGAATGACACTCATTGAAGGTTCCGGTAGGGACAGTCTTCCTTCGCTCTTCACTCGCGTCTCAAAAGCGGGGAATGGTCCTCTCCGCACCCGACACCGCCCCGCCAGCGCCCCATACCACACCCGCCCTCCGCGCTCCTGTTCCAGCCCCCGGTTGTAAGTGATCAGACACCCCAGCGACTCCGAGACCTGGAGAATTCCATCGAGGATTCGGTCGAACAGATAGCGACGCTCGAACAATGGGATATCCTCGTCCATGAACAGGCTGTCGATCGCGAGCACGAGGACGATTTTTCCCTCCGGCTCCTCGGCCAAAGGGAGGATCATCTCCTCGACCACCGAGACGATTTGATGGCAGGTCGCCGCCCGGGAAACCCGGATGTTTCCCAGGACTGTTTCCGCGCTCAATCCTCTCGACCGCGCCATTTTGGCCAGGGGGTAGGGGTCGAAGCAATTTCCCGTATCCAAGCAGTAAATCTCCCCACCATCCTGAAGATATTCGAAGAATCGAAGGAATAAGCGGCCCGTGCGAAATCTGGGGGCGCTTATCGCCAGGGGTCTGGAAGAAGAGAGGATCAGATCCATCATGTCACTGCACATAATATCACCTTCTGGGCAAGAAGGGAAGCTTTTAATGAAATCTGTGGACAGGGTGTGAATAGAAGATCCGAGCACGCCACCCTTCTAGGCGATTTGATCGCAATCCTATTGAACTCAGGGCCGTCAACTCCTTGTGTGAGGGAAAGGAGTGGTTTAAAATTTCCCCTTGCCTTTCCGGGCTTTGGGAAAAACTTGCGAAGGTAAAAAATCTCTATACATCATCTTCTCGGCTGGAGTTGAGAACCGGAAGAATCCACCGTCGGCTCATGGAAACAAGAGTGCGGAGTCTTTCTGTTTGAGCAGATCGAGAGAAAGAATGCCAATTCAGGAGGAATTAACGATGGCACAGAAATATGTCTACAAATTCGGGGGAGGAAAGGCCGATGGCAATGGTCAGATGAAACCCCTGCTTGGCGGCAAAGGCGCCAACCTCGCCGAGATGAGTCGCATCGGGTTGCCGGTCCCGCCAGGGTTCACGATCACCACCGAAGTTTGCACTTACTATTACAAGAACAACAGAAGTTACCCGTCGGATCTTCAAAAGCAGATCAAGGACGGCATCGCCACGATGGAAAAAATCATGGGATGCAAATTCGGAGACACGAAGGGAATGCCCCTGCTCGTGGCAGTTCGTTCCGGCGCTCGCGATTCCATGCCCGGCATGATGGACACCATTCTCAACCTTGGTCTCAATGACGAAACAGTTCTCGCGCTGGTGAACGCGACCAACAACGAACGGTTCGCATGGGACTGCTATCGTCGCTTCATGCAGATGTACGGAGACGTCGTGCTCGGTGTGCAGAAACGGGAGGGTGAGGATCACGAACCCTTCGAAGTGGTCATTGAGGGATACAAACATCAGGCGTACGGCAGAGACATCCTGGACAGCGAACTAACCGCAGCCGATCAGAAAGAATTGGTCAAGCGGTTCAAAGATCTCGTCAAGGAACGGACAGGGCACAGCTTCCCTGAAGATCCTTGGGAGCAACTCCAGGGAGCGGCAGGCGCGGTATTCGGATCCTGGATGAACGACCGTGCGATCGTCTATCGCCGCAAGTACGGCATCCCGGCCGAGTGGGGCACCGCGGTCAATGTTCAAGCGATGGTCTATGGAAACACCGGCTCCGACTCGGGCTCCGGCGTGGCGTTCACCCGCAATCCCGCCAACGGAACAAACGAGTTTTATGGCGAGTTCCTGGTCAACGCTCAGGGTGAGGATGTGGTCGCCGGTGTACGCACCCCCGAGCCGGTGGCGCAGTTGGCGAATGAGTTGCCGCAAGCCTATAAAGAGCTTCTCAATGTCCGGGCGATCCTCGAAAAACATTTCAAGGACGTTCAGGATGTCGAGTTCACCATCCAGCAGGGCAAATTGTTCATGCTGCAAACTCGCAACGGCAAACGCACCGCGGCGGCCGCGCTGAAATTCTCGATGGACATGGTGGAAGAGGGACTGATCAACTGGAAGACCGCGATCCAGCGCAACCCAGCCGATCAGCTCGATCAGTTGCTCGCGCCGATCTTCGACCTCAAGGATGTGGAAGCCGCCACGCCGATCGCCTCCGGGTTGCCGGCGGGACCTGGTGCGGCGTCCGGGAAGATCTACCTCAACGCCGACCGCGCCGCCGCCGCCGAAGCCAAAGGCGAGGAAGTGTTGCTGGTCCGCAACGAAACGAGCCCCGAAGATCTTCGAGGCATGATTGCGGCGGTTGGCATCCTCACCGCGAAGGGCGGGGTTTCCTCGCACGCTGCGCTTGTCGCTCGCCAAATGGGTAAGGTTTGCATCTGCGGCGCTTCCGCTCTCGAGATTGACTACACGCAAAAGACGATCACGGTGGCCGGACAAGTGTTCCATGAGGGCGACTACATGAGCATCGATGGAACCTCCGGCAAGGTTTACGGCGGGAAGCTCAAGACCGCTCCTTCCGAAATCATCACCGGGATGCTCGAGGGAGACGAGAGAGCCAGATCAAGCGAGAAATTCAAACACTACAACCAACTCATGGAGTGGTGTTCGAAAGTCACGCGGATGGATGTTCGCACCAACGCCGACACGCCGGAGCAAACCCGAAACGCGGTGGCGTTCGGCGCGAAGGGAATCGGTCTCACCCGCACCGAGCATATGTTCTTCGAGGGTGACCGCATCGACTCCATGCGAGAGATGATTCTCGCCGACAACGAGGCGAGTCGTCGTCACGCCCTCTCGAAATTGCTGCCTTATCAGCGCGAGGATTTCGCGGGGATTTTCGAGGCTTTGGATGGCCTGCCCGCCACGATTCGTTTGCTCGATCCGCCTCTGCACGAATTCCTGCCGCACACTCGCGATCAGCAGGAAGAACTCGCCCAGAAGTTGGGGATCAGTGTGGAGAAGATCGCGCACCGGGTCGAGTCGCTGCACGAGTTCAATCCGATGCTTGGTCATCGCGGTTGCCGTTTGGGCATCGCCTATCCGGAGATCACCGAGATGCAGGCCCGAGCCATCTTCGAAGCCGCGGCGGAGGTTCTCGCCAAAGGCAAGAAGGTGAAACCCGAGGTGATGATCCCGCTGGTCGGTTTCAAGAAGGAGCTCGATCTTCAAACCGAAATCGTGCGCCGTGTCGCCGATGAGGTGATGGCCGAGAAGAAGGTGAAGATCGATTACTTGGTCGGGACCATGATCGAAATCCCCCGTGGCGCTCTGACTGCGGATGAGATCGCTCAGACCGCCGAGTTTTTCTCCTTCGGCACGAACGACCTGACTCAGACGGCGCTCGGTATCAGCCGCGATGACATGGGCGCTTTCCTCATGCCCTACACCGAGGCGGAGATCTTCGCCAACAACCCATTCGCGACTTTGGATCAGTCCGGTGTCGGTCAGCTGGTCGAGATGGCGATCGAGAAGGGCCGGAGCACGAATCCGGGGATCAAGCTGGGAATCTGCGGCGAGCATGGCGGCGATCCCCAGAGTGTGAAATTCTGCCATCGAGTCGGTCTCAACTATGTGAGCTGCAGTCCCTTCCGAGTCCCTGTCGCGAGACTCGCCGCCGCGCAAGCCGCGATCGAGGAGGCGGAGGCCGAGAAGGCGGCCAACAAATCCGCTAAGAAGACAGTGAAGAAAACCGCGAAGAAGACCGCCAAAAAAGCCGCAGCCAAAACCAAGTCCGCGAAAAAAACCGCCAAGAAGTCGGTGAAGAAAGCGGCAAAGAAGACCGCCAAGAAAGCCAAGGTCGCAAAGAAGGCGGCCAAGAAGGCTGCAAAGAAGGCAACCAAGAAAGCGGCGGCTAAGAAAAAGGCGGTCAAGAAGGCGGCAAAGAAAACCGCCAAGAAAGCGGCAGCCAAGAAGAAGACTGCGAAGAAAAAGGTGACCAAGGCCTCCAAGAAAGTGGCGAAGAAGGCCAAGGCCGCCAAGAAGACTGTGAAAAAAGCGGCCAAGAAAAAGACCGCGAAGAAAAAGCGGTAACAAAAAGAAGCGGTTAATCTAAACAGAAAAACCCCGTGGGTCGGATCCGGCTCACGGGGTTTTTTAGTTGCGGTTAATGCGGGAGTCTCAAAACAACGGTGGCAGATTCGGCATCTGCTGGGGCAGCGGCCATTTTTTGGCATCGAGGATTCCGCCTCCGGTTTTGTAGCGATCCCCACCCAAGTGATGTAACGTCTGAGCGTTCTCGTTCCAGCCGTTGTCGAAGTAGTCTTCCTCCACCAATGCGGCGACCACTCTCGAGGCGTAAAAGAGACGGTCGCCGAATGGATAGACATCCCGCACCGCGCATTCCAAATGACCGATGCAGTTGGTTACCAAAAGTGGGATGACCTTTCGCGCTCTCATTGTTCGGAACTGCATGGAACGGACCTTGTCCTCGGAGTCCCCTCGATGGGTTCCGCAGTAGTGAGTCTCCGCGATTAGGGAAGCGTCCGGAATCGAGAGGACAAACTCGCCCGATTCGCGCAGGAGTTCGTTCGATAAACAGCTCGGCGTCAACGATATCCCCAACATGGGCGGATCCTGCGAAAGAGGCATCTGCCAGGAGACTGTGGACACATTGGTTTTTCCTTCCCGACGAGTGCTTAGCAATGACACGGAGCCATCGTTGATCATGCGCAGTCCCATGAGGGGATCGATTTCAATCATTACTCCCACCTTTCCGGGAATGTCCGGTTCCTTAAGGGTATCGAAAACGTCGGAAATTTGGGAGGAGGCGAATGAATCGGACTACGGGAAACGGAGGATGTCGCCCCCCGAGCGACTGCCGTTGGTCGGGCTGTACTGCCAAGCCTGAAAACGTGGGTCGAACCAAGGGGGCGGTGGTGGATCCCCATATTGGCTGTTCAACCAGCTTGACCCATTTCGGGGATCGGGGCCCTTCGTTTTGTCGGGCCCCAGCGAGAACACGGTGTAAGGAACTCGTGTTTTAAAGATATTGGCCACACCGCTTTCCTCACGGTAAAGGCCAATATTGACATAGCCATAACTGTAATGGTGATTCGCGGGACCGGAGAGGAGATCGCCGGATATCGGGTCTCTTTCGTAGCTGTTCAGAAACGGGTCCCCTTTCGCAATCGTGTTACTGTCGAGGTACTCGTGAGGGGTGGTCAGGTTATAGAGTAAGTGGACGCCTCCGCGATTGTGTTGGCCCGCGTTGATTACAATTTTTCCGGCGAGGTGAGGGTAGGCCGATTTCCAGTCGACCGCGTAGGATTCCAAAGCGATGCCGACTGTCCGAATCTCGGCTTGGACCTGTGTCACTGTCGCCCGAAGTCTCGCCTCCAGAAAATTGGGGAGCGCGATCGCGATCAGGATGAGGATAATGGCGATCACGATGAGAAGTTCGATCAGGGTGAATCCGGATTTCTTGCCGTTGACACGCATTGGGGCCTCCAAGCGATGACGCTCGGACGATCCTACTCGAACTCATTTCCTTGCTCAATCACAAAATTTCGATCACCTCTCCTTCTCCGATCACATAAACCCTGTCGTTACCAACGGGAGAAGTCTCAAACCCACCAGTGAAACCGCCGAATGAGGGGAGGACCAATCGGTTGGAAGACTGCCAGAAACAGGGGAGACGCATCTTCACGCCGGTCGGGTCTATTAGTTTGACAACTGGGTGGATATGGCCGCAAATTGTCGGAATCTTCTCATCGGGGGTGGCTTCGTGTCTGAGTTGAAAACTCCCGATTTCGAGTGAGTCGCCCGCGTCGACGATTCCCAAGTCCTTGGGTGGACAGCCCGAGTGGATATCATGGTTTCCTCGAAGGAGAGTGATATCGATGTGACCAAAATCGTTTCGCCATCCTCTTAGAAGGGACAGGGTTTCATCCGACTGACTCTTCTTCGTGTGGAAAAAATCTCCAAGGATCATCAAGCCGGAGGGTCTCTCCCGGTGAATGACTTTGCCAAGCCGATCAAGGTCCTGTTTCAATCCACCGGCGGGAATTGCGATCCCATTTGCACGAAAGGAGTCTTCCTTTCCAAAATGAGGGTCCGCGATAAGGAAAATCGATCTCTCTTCCCAAAGGGCGGCGCGTTCAGGAAGCAATCGAAAGTGATTTCCGCACCACTCGATTCGGAGCATTCCGCTTGGCCCTTCCATTCGTTGCCTTCTTTATCTGAATTGCCATCCTTTGAACTCGGTCCAACCATTTCTCGGAGGACACCTGCGCTCGAATCCGCTCGGCCCACAGCGGGAAGGCGAGCGGGGTGAACCGCTTAGGAGAAGTCATAACAATTTCCTGTTGACCCATTCTATCCAAACACTGCTTGATCCGACTGATCTCCAATTGGGATTCCAAAACTTCCCGCTTCGCTTGTTCGAGCAGAAGGTTCTCCGGATCGTGCTTTTGAAAAACCTCGTAGAGGAGTGTGCTGGAGACCTGAAGTTGACGGTGCGTCTTTGGCTGCCCGGGGTAGCCCGAGAAAACCAGCCCCGCGACTCGGGCCACCTCTCGGAATTTTCGTCTGGCGAGTTCGCCGAGGTTGAGGCTCGCGACGATGTCCTCCAACAAGCGATCGGATCGAAAGAACTCGCGCCATTCCGCCTCAACGAAGTCGAGGGGTTTCGAGGAGAGGAGTTCGATCCCGTAGTCGTTCGCGGTCGAGGTGATCGAGCATTCCAGTCGCTGAGTCATGCGATGAGCGATGAGGACCGAGAGACCCTCATGCACAAGGAGTCCCTCGAAGGGGTAGAGAAAAAGGTGATGTCCTTCGCGACTCTTCGTTTGCTCGATCAAGATCTCGTGTGAATTCGGAAGATGAGAGACGGATCTTTGGAGATCAATGATCGTTTCGACCGCGTTCATCTCCGGAGAATCCTTCAGGTCGCCTTCTCCCAACATCTCCCTAACAGTCTCCGCAAGCTGGGTGGATAGGGGCATGCGCCCACCCATCCATCGGGGGACAGTCGCTTCCCGGGTCCTCGACTTTCGCACATAAGCGGTCATGTCTTTGACACGAACGAACTCCAAACAGCGGCCCGCAAAGAAGAAGGCGTCCCCCGGCTTTAAGCGTGAGGCAAAAGCTTCTTCGACCGTGCCGAGAGATCCCCCTTTCAGATATTTCAGTTTGATCGAGGCGTCGCTGGCGATGGTTCCGATGGACATCCGGTGCATCCGCGCTTTACGGCGGTCGACCAAGCGATATTGGTGTCCCTTCCTTTCGACTTTCGAGTATTCGGGGTATCGCTCCAGTGTCTTGCTCCCCGTGGTGATAAAGGCGAGGACCCAGCCCCATTCTTCATCCGTAAGGTTTCGATAGGCCCAAGTCGACCGCACCTCCTCAAGCAGATAATTGGAATCGAATCCCGAACCGGCGGCGAGGGTGACCAGGTGCTGGGCGAGAACATCCAGCGGTTTTTCTAGCGGCTCCCTGCTCTCGAGGTTTCTCTCATCGACCGCTCTCTTCGCGGCGGCGAACTCAACGAGTTCGAACGCATGGGAGGGAACGCACACAATTCTCGAAACGCTCCCCGGTTGGTGCCCGGATCTTCCGGCGCGTTGGAGAAATCGTGCGACACCTTTGGGGCTGCCGACTTGGATAACTTGTTCGACCGGGGAGAAGTCGATACCCAGATCGAGGCTGGAGGTGCAGACCACACAGCGGAGACTGCCCCGGGCGAGTTCGGTCTCGACCCATTTACGGCTTTCGCGGTCGATGGAGCCATGGTGGAGCGCCACCTCTCCGGCCCATTCCGGCTTCTGTTCCAAAAGGCCCTGATACCAGAGTTCCGATTGGGACCGAGTGTTCGTGAAGAGGAGGGTCGTCCCGGCGGATTCAATCGTTTCGATTACCTCGGGCAACATTTTGAGACCGAGGTGTCCGGCGTAGGGGAGGCGGTCGATCTTCTCAGGAATCAGGGTGACCACCTCGGTTCTCTTCGGAATCTCTCCTTGGATGAACGCGAAAGGCCGATCATCCGCCGGACCTTGAAGGGCTTGACCCGCTTGCTTCAGATTTCCGAGAGTGGCCGAAAGTCCCCAGACCTGGAGATCCGGTTTCCACACACGCAATTTGGCCAGAGCCAGCTCGGTTTGCGTTCCCCGCTTGGTGGAGAGGAGCTCGTGCCATTCGTCGACAACGATGGCCTCGAGATGCGCAAATTTCTTTTCCGTTTCGGGATAAGAGAGGAGGAGGGAGAGCGATTCCGGAGTGGTGATCAGGCAGGTCGGGAAACATTCGAGTTGTTTCTTCTTGGAATAAGAGTTGGTGTCGCCGGTTCGCACATCGACCGACCAGGGAACTTCGAGATAAACGCAGGGTTCAGTGAGGTTCTTACACGTATCTTTTGCCAGGGCTTTTAACGGAGTGATCCAGAGAACTTTTAAGTGATTCAGATCCCACACCGTCTGATCTTGGTCCAACCACTTGCCGAGGAGTCCCAGCCACACCGCCATGGTTTTCCCGGTCCCGGTGGAGGCGTGGAGCAAGCCGCTCTTGCCCTCGGCGATCGCCCGCCAAGTCTCACATTGAAATTCGAAGGGAGCCCAACCCTTCGATTCGAACCAGGATAGAACTCTTTCTTCCGAATGCTTCATCGTTCAGGAATGAGGGCGGCGAGGTCC
>JACKFH010000029.1 GCA_020632575.1 Candidatus Omnitrophota bacterium
GGGAGGATTCTATATTGATAAATCCAACCCGACACTCGTCAACTGCCTCATCGCCACAAACTTGGCGATGGAGACCGGGGGCGCGGTGTTCACCAACGGCTCCGACCATCCGATGTTCAACAACTGTACCCTTGCAGACAACATAGCGACAAACGGTGGCTCCGGATTCATGATCTTTGGGTCTTCGCCCAAGTTGGTAAACTGCATTGTATGGAATTCAACCGACGAGATTGTTGTTGAAACGGGGGAAGGCCCAGTGGTGGAATTCTCTTGTGTTCGCGGAGGGTATGAGGGGGAAAGCGTTCTAGACGCGGTTCCGCTCTTCATCGATCCGGACATGGGTGACTTCAACCTTCACCCGAATAGTCCTTGTATCGATGCGGGAAATCCGGATATGGCCTTCTACGATGGCTGCAGACCTCCGGGCCAGGGGGAGGCTCTCAATGATATGGGATTCACGGGAGGGCCGAATAACTGCGAATCCCCGGGCGAATCGCCCACTCCCACCCCGACTCCAACGGGGACGCTGACGATGACTCCGACTGCGGTGATAACGCCCGTTTCAGATTTCGACCTCGATCGGAACAGTCGAGTCGATGCCATCGATCTCTTGATGTTGCTCAAAAACGGGAGCGCCGATGGGAAGTCCTGTTTTAGGTTCTCATACGATTGGCATTTGGGGGCGCGTTAACAATCCTATCCAACGATCCAGTTTCACCTCTTCCCTTGATTCTCCTTTTGCGCCTCCCATAGCGCCAACCGAAAAGGCCCCGCCTGGGATTTTGGGATCGCGAATCCCAATCGTTTATGGTTCGGAACTCGGAGGCGAAATCCAGTCTTGAAAATCAGCAGGCTGCCATTGAAATAATTTCGCTCCCTGAACGACTCGATTTCATCGAGAGAGACGGTCACCCGGTCGCCGACGATGGGATGGAGCGCGATCTCATTTTCTCCGAGGAGGATGATCCCGGGCGATTGAATGAAACCGTTGACGATCAGGCCTTGCACCGGGTGGTTTTCTTCGGTGGCGAGTTCCCTCTCCAAGGCTCGAACCTTCTTACCCACGATGCCATAGGTGATCCACGATCCGAATCCGATCAACATGAAGAAGAGGCAGAAGAGGGAATAGGCGCCGATGCGGAGATAAAGAGCGATAGTGAGAAGAATTGGAGCCACGAGAAAGATGGTCACAAAGATCGCGAGCGGTGCGGGTTCCCACAGCCATTGGTGGAAAATGGATCTCGGCGAGTTCATGAGGAATTGTCCCTCGATGACTCGTCGGTCTCAAGCCGCTTGAAAGGATTTGGGAAGGGGAATGAAAGCGCCGCCCGGGAGGGCGGCGCTTGGCGAATAACAGATCGTGAATCCGGGGCCGATATCTCCGACCGATTTATTTTTGGGTGCGACGGGCGGTTCTCCCGACCAATCCAACCGCCCCCAGCCCGAGAAGGGTGAGCGAGGCGGGTTCCGGAACGGGTTGAGTCGCCATCGGGGAGCCGGGGACTCCGCCCAATGGGAACGCGGGGTCGCCGGTCTGGACCGGGAGTTCGAACCAAGAGGCCTGATAAGGAGCGTTGGTGCGATCGTACGAAGCGACAAAACCGAAACCGGAACGGGAGTTCAGCGGATAGATCCCGTAGGTGGGATTGATGACATCCTCCATATTGGTCACGTACCAGTGAATGACCTGAGTCAGGTGGGTGAACGGGCTGTTGTCGCCGAAGTAGAAGGGGTCGTTGGGGTCCTGCCAATTGGCGACTCCCTCCCAACCGGTCGCCGCGTTCGCGACTCCAATCGTCTCAATCGAGACCGACCACCCTGTGGGGGAAAGAATCTGGGAAATATCAATCCCGGAATCCTCGAAGTAAGGAAGCTCCCAGTCGCGGATAATGAACTCGACCCCAGGTGTCGGATCGATTTCCTCCAGATTGGGGCCGTCAATGACTCCCTCCTCGAACGACGGCAATGACGCCGGTTCGGAATCGTTGAAGACCGTGTAACTGTAGGTCCAGGTCCCATTCCCATTGTCGTCCACCGAATCCTCGACATGGGACATCCTGGTGGCCTGAGCCGCCACCGTGGTCAGCGTTACAAAAGCAACTAACAACAAACCAAGAAATTTCATCTTCCCTCTCTCACTTTCTCTAAGAATTGGATTAGAATTGACCAAAGAAAAACAAAGCAAAGCGGGGGTAAACGATCCCCCAGACCCCCAACCTGATTGCAATCCATGTGCCAGCGAATTCTTCAATAAAAAAGGGGTCGGATTACCAGAAAATTAAAGAAAGAAGGAAAAGAAGAGAGGAAAAAAACTTGGTTTTTATTCACCTTTGATTAACTATTAACGACTTGCTCATCCTAGACCAACATTCCAACATTCCAACATTCTCTCCAATGCTCTCCTAAGAAAACGATTTGAAACTGCCGGAAAGTCTGATCCGTGTCATTCCTGCGAAGGCAGGAATCCAGGGGGTGAGCCCCGACCCTGGATACCCGCCTCCGCGGGTATGACGCATTCGGTTTCCTTTTACTAATCAGCGGACACCCCGCCGCACGCTCGAAATGGAATGCAAAAAACAAATCTTCGTGCTGAATTCCCGTCTGACCCGACACTCCGATAGAGCGGAAGGGTTCAAGGAAACAACCCACGCATCGCCTTCCTGCTGGCCACGCGGCGGATTCCTAGCGTCAATGCGGCGGTTCGCAAGTCGGTCTTTTCCGCGATTGAGACATCGTAGCAGGCCCTGAAGGTGTCCGACATGATCCGTTTCAGACGTTGATTGACCTCCTCCTCGTCCCAGAAAAACATCTGGATGTCCTGGACCCACTCGAAATAACTGACAGTCACCCCGCCCGCATTGCAGAGGATATCCGGTATGACCAGAACGCCGTCGTTCTCCTTGAGAATTCGGTCCGCTTCAACTGTGGTGGGACCATTGGCCGCCTCGGCGAGGACCCGACATCGGAGATGACCGGCATTGTCTTTGTGAACCACTCTCTCTAAGGCCGCGGGGACCAGAAATTCGCACTCGAGCAGGAGCATCTCCTCCGGGTCGATCGGTTCGCTTTCGGCGAACCCCTGGACGCTCCCTGTGGATCGAACATGGTTGGTCAGTTTGGCGATGTCCAACCCATTCGGGTTATAAACCGCCCCACGGACATCGCTAACAGCGACCACCCTGGTTCCTCGCAGCGCGATTTCTTGTGTGGTCACCGATCCCACATTCCCGAAACCCTGGACCACTGCGCGACTCGAGTTAAGTGGGATGTTCAGTCGGGCGGCGGCCTCTTCGATGCAGTAGACCACGCCACGGCCCGTCGCCTCGCGACGCCCCTTGGTTCCGGAAAGTTCGACACTCTTCCCGGTGACAATCCTCGGCACGTTGTACCCGACCTGCATCGAGTAGGTGTCATAGATCCAGGCCATCACCTGTTCATCGGTCCCCATATCCGGGGCCATGACATCGATATCCGGCCCGATGAATGGGATCATTTCCATCGTGAACCGTCGGGTAATTTTCTCCAACTCTCGCTGGGAGAGTTCTGTCGGGTCGCAGTTAACCCCGCCCTTGGCCCCGCCGAAGGGGAGGCCGATCAATCCGCATTTCCAACCCATCAGCAGCGCCAGACCGGACACCTCGCCGAGATTGACTCTGGGGTGGTACCTCAGTCCTCCTTTCCCAGGGCCGCTAGTGAGCGAGTGTTGCACTCGATAACCGAAAAAGACTCGGGTTTCGCCGTTATCCATCTTAACCGGCACGGTAACAATCGCGGTCCTCTTAGGGAATCGAAGTCGTTCGAGCGCTCCGGGGTCGATCCCTGTTCGCTCCTGGACAGCGTCGAACTGCGCCACGGCCTGCCGAAATAGGGGTGAATCGAATTCGCCAAAGTCCTGACGATTTGAGGAGGGTGTCATCTCACGACCTTTCCAAAAAATTGACTTGGAGTTGGGGGATTCTACCACATCGCAAGGGGATCCGAGGCCATGTTTCCTTTGGCGGATCTTCCAGTCCCCCCGAGGCGGTAATATAATATACTCGAACCAGAATTCTATTTTGGCGATTTGGCTCATTGGAAAGAAGGTGAGTGAAATGGTCAACCTCCTCCATCTCGAAGCGGAACTCCTCAAGGTCGAAAAAACATTTAAACGTCACGGCAAATGGAGAAAACTCTCGATCCGCCCCCCTGAAATCCGAATCCAGGAGAGCTGGGAGCCACTGGAAAAATCGGTCGCGCAAATCCTCAATCGGATCTTTTATATCCGTTCCCTCCCGATATGCACGGGGATGTTCGGCCCCTGCCGGGAAACTCAACCGCAGCTGTTGCTCTCCACCCGGAAATCCGACATGGACAAAGTCGAGCTGGCCCGGGCCCAGTTCAATTCGCTCGTTTCGGACCTGCGGATGCTCGCGATCTTCAGCGGGTCGACCATCGAGCGGGTGGCGATGTAATTTGTAAGCTGACTGAGTTTCGTTTTCAGATCGGCTCTTTACTAACCAGCCCTGGTATAGAACTGTTTTAATCCAGGTGGCTTCCCGGAATCGGTAAAATCGAGAATCCGAAGATTTCCATCAATACTACCAACACGAATCCCATGAACTTCGCAAAGAGCCAAAAACCAACGGTTGCCAAGATGGCCACAAAGAAAAACTTGCTTTTGGATTTGCTCGCATACCAGATCGAACCTACGGCGAATGGAATCAGGAGGATAGCCGTGACTTGGACTCCAAAGTCAGTGAGGCCGTAATCTAAAAACTTCCGAAAAACGGTGTTCATGAACACAGGGAGCGCCAAAACCAACGACGCTTTGGTATTCCGGTCTATTCAATCAAACCATTCCGAATTCTGCATCGAAAGATCACCCATTCTTTCCTCCGATGAGCGTCTCACCAATCTCTTTTCCGGTAAGTCCAAGCGTGAGCAGAGATTTGACCAGTAAATCGAGACTGACCGTCGGATCGCCCGCCTCCATCTTAGCAATCCTGGATTGGCTAGACCCAATCGCCTGGGCAAGCGCAGTTTGGGTCAAACGTTTCCTTTTCCTCTGGTCTCGAAGTTTCAGTGCGAGCGCCACCTTGAGATCGACATAGACCGATTCCTCCTGGGTCAGTCCGAGGAAATCCGAGGCATCGCCAATTTTCCAACCTCGCATTTCGAGTTTCTTCGCCTTTTTTTTGTCCATTGAATCCTTACTCCTCGTTAATTTCGTCGTAAGATCGAAACCGTGATTGGCAGCTTTCAATAACTTTCTGAGGCGTCCGCTGAGTTTTCTTCTCGAAGACTTCCGCTATGACTATCGCATCCAGGTCGATTCGATAAATGATTCTCCAAGTCACGTCCTCGTCGGGAACCCGAAGTTCATGACATCGCGCGCCGATGGAAGGCATTGGCCTGGAGCGCGGCATCCCCAGGTTCTCGCCTGCCTGAAGCAGTCTCAATAAATACCCCGCTTCGATTCTCGCCGATCGACCAAACGGCGGCGTCTTGATCTCTCCCGCAAGCCAGACCAATGGCTTATGATTGAGGTTCATAGAAGATGATTTTATGTCATATTCGACATTTCATCAAGGTGCAATCCGCGTCCTGTTTTCCAAATATTCTCGTATGATTTGGAGGAAGAGCAATCAAGCGGGTGGCATCGCAATTTCGAAAGCCTCCCGTCTTGCGTTTTCCACCCAAGCCTTCTATAAAGCAGTCCCAGGGGAATTCACCCTGGGGAGGAAACGGGTTTGTCTGCCTGGTGCATTATTCCAGCACGTTACGATTCCAAACGCTTACCCGGTAAAGCCCTCCTCCCTCTTGCCGGAAAACCAATGATTCAATGGGTTTACGAAGGCGCCAAGCGAGCCTCAACCGTTGAAAAAGTGATCATCGCCACGGATGATGAGAGGATTATCGAGGCTGCCGAGAAGTTCGGCTGCCAAGCGGTGATGACCTCCCCGACCCAACCCAGTGGAACCGACCGGATCGCGGAAGCGCTTGGGGATGGAAAACCGGACGTTGTGGTAAACCTACAAGGGGATGAACCGCGTATCGATCCGGCGGCGATCGACCAACTGGTCGGGCTGTTCAGACCGCCGGACCCCCCGAAGATGGCGACCCTCTGCCATCCGCTTTCGCCGGAAGAGGCGCAAGACCCCTCGAAGGTGAAGGTTGTTTTCGACGATCGATTCAACGCCCTGTATTTTTCCAGGGCGCCCATCCCTTACGGTCGAGATGGCGATCAGGATGAGTTTTATTTGCATGTGGGGATTTACGCTTACACTCCCGCGGCGCTCAAAGAATTTGTCAGCCTCCCGCCCGGGCGGCTGGAAAAGATTGAAAGACTGGAGCAACTCCGCGCGTTGGAGAATGGGATACCGATTCGCGTTTCCATCACACGATACCGTTCATTCGGAGTCGACACCGAGGAGGACGCCGCCAAGATGGAAAAACTGTTGAGCGAGAAACATGTCCACCTGTGATCTATAGGCTACAGGTGGTGGGATTGAAGATCAGAGAGGGGATATCGCATGACCAAATTCATCTTTGTCACAGGGGGAGTCTGTTCGTCTTTGGGAAAAGGGGTGGCGGCGGCAACAGTCGGTACTTTGCTGGAGGGGCGGGGCCTATCAGTCACTCTTCAGAAATTCGACCCTTACCTCAATGTGGATCCGGGGACCATGAGCCCTTACCAACACGGTGAGGTTTATGTCACCGACGATGGCGCTGAGACCGATCTCGACCTGGGTTACTATGAACGCTTCACCCACTCCGAGGTATCCCGCCTAAACAGCGTTTCGACCGGGCAGATCTACGAGTCGGTCATTCGTCGCGAGAGGCGCGGCGGTTACCTCGGCAAGACAGTTCAGGTCATCCCGCATGTCACCGACGAGATCAAATCCAGAGTCCGGACGCTCGCCGAAAACACGGGAGCGGATGTTCAGATCTGCGAAATCGGCGGCACGGTTGGCGACATCGAGTCGATCCCCTTCCTCGAGGCCATCCGACAGTTCGCCCATGAGGAGGGCGACGAGAATGTCCTTTTTATCCATGTCACTCTGATCCCGCATGTCCCCGCCGCGGATGAGCTCAAGACCAAGCCGACCCAGCATAGCGTGATGAAGCTGCGCGAGATCGGCATCCAACCCGATATCCTCCTGTGCCGCTGCGATCGCCCAATCGACGAGGACATGAAGAACAAACTTTCGCTCTTCTGCAATGTCGAACCGGGGGCGGTTCTCTCCGCGCAGGATGTCACCACCACCATCTATGAAATCCCCTTGGCCTACAGCAAGGAGGGGATCGATCGAATTGTGATGGAGAAACTCAAACTCCAGGGAAGCCCCCTCGATATGTCTCGTTGGGAGGATTTTGTCCAGCGCGTGATTCAACCCGAGGGAACGGTTCGGATCGCAGTGGTCGGAAAGTACTCCGAACTTCAGGACGCCTACCGGAGCATTTATGAGGCTCTGCTGCATGGCGGGGCGGCGCATCGGTACAAGGTGGAGATTGTAAAAATCAACGCCGAAGAGGTCGAGGAGAAGGGGTGCACCGAACTGATGCATGGCATCCACGGCGTCCTGATCCCCGGCGGGTTTGGAACGCGTGGAATCGAGGGGAAGATCGATGTCATTCGATACGCCCGCGAGAACGAAATCCCCTTCTTCGGCATCTGTCTGGGCATGCAATGCGCCACCATCGAAGTGGCCAGACATCTGGCCAGTCTCGAGAATGCGAACAGCACCGAGATCAATCCCGAGACACCCCACCCGGTCATCTCTCTCCTCGAGGAGCAGATGAAGATCGAGGACATGGGCGGGACCATGCGACTGGGGGCCTACCACTGTCACCTGGTCCCCGGCACGAAGGCGCACAAGGCTTACGGCGTTCCCGATATGTCCGAACGACACCGTCACCGTTACGAGTTCAACAACAAGTACCGCGAGAAGTTGGAGGATGCGGGACTCCGAATCGCAGGAACTTCTCCCGATGGCAAGCTGGTCGAGATTGTCGAAGTCCCGGACCACCCCTGGTTTGTGGGGGTCCAGTTCCACCCCGAGTTCACTTCCAGGCCTCTTCGTCCACAACCGCTCTTCCGCGATTTCGTGGGCGCCGCGGTCCGAATCGCCGAGAAGCAGCGTCACCCGCTCGTTTCACCCGCCGCCGATGAGGAATGAGGAGACGGACTTAGGAGAAATCGTATATATCGGTTTGGGGTCGAATCTCGGTGACCGGGAAGCGACTCTGGAAAGCGCTGTCCGCGCCATCGGCTCCCTGCCCCGAACTGAGACTCTTCGCACCTCAAGTTGGTATGAAAACCCGGCGGTCGGCATTGAGGGGGGGAAAGATTTCCTCAACGGGGTGGTTGAAATCAGGACCAAGCTAGCGCCTCGGGAACTGCTCGATCATCTTCTCCAAATCGAGCGGGACCATGGACGAGAACGAAAGCCCAAGTCGCAATCCCCCGGCTATCAGAACCGCACCCTCGATTTGGATATTCTCATCTATGGGGACCTCAACCTCAAAGAAGACCACCTCCAGATTCCCCATCCGAGGATGTGGGAGCGGGAGTTTGTGAGGGTCCCTCTGGCGGAGTTGGGGGTTCTTCCGGAGAGAGGATAGGCTTATTGTCGTAGCATTGGATGTGTGAGCCGAACAATTTTTGTCATCGACAAAAAAATCTGTGATTCTCTACGATTTTTGTGGTAGGTTCTCTCCATTATGCGGTTCCTTTGGCTCTCATTCCTCGGCCTTCTTTTATTCTTTCCACAGGGGTGTCGCAAACCCTTGGCCCCTTCCGAGTTCCTGAATCGAGTGAATCAAATTGATTCAGTCACCATTTGTGACGTCAAGGACAACAAAATTTGGCATTCAAGCGAGGAACTGCGAAACGCGGACCACCACGAGATTGACATGGACAGGTTGCGGGAGATTCTCGGAGACCTCAAATACGATCCTGCGACCTACGTTTCCAAAGGGGGATACCCAGCAGTCGTGCGGGTGAAGGATGGAACATCCTTCCAGGTTCACTTGGCTATCGGCTTTTCCTTTTTCTGGGTTAAGGATGTTGAAGGAAGTTTCTTCTTTGAGGGAGAGTCTGCCGACATTTGGGAAGAAATCTATATGGAGGCATTGAACAATGAACACAAGTCGGACCGTGACGGCTAAGAAACCCAAATCAAGGTCCAGTCCGGCTAAGGAGGGAATGCCCAAGAGCCTACTCAAAGACCTGCGCGGATTGATCGAATCCTCCAGAGAGCGGGTCGCGACTCAGGTTAACGCGGAGATGACGCAACTCTATTGGCAAATTGGGAATCGCATCCGCAAGGACTTGCTCCAAGAGACGCGAGCAGAATATGGGAAGAGAATTGTTGACACAGTGAGCCAACAATTGGAACCAGACTTTGGCAAGGGGTTCAGCCGTCCCAATCTATTCCACATGGTGAGATTTGCCGAGGTCTTCCCTGAATCTGAGATTGTCTACTCACTGAGTAGACAATTGAGCTGGACCCACTTTCGAGATCTCATCTATATTGAAGATTCCTTGAAAAGGGACTTTTACGCCGAAATGTGTCGAGTTGAGCGGTGGTCAACTCGGACTCTCAGGGCCAAAATCCGTGGGATGCTTTTCGAGCGGACCGCTATCGCCAAAAAGCCTGAGGAAGTCGCTCAGAAAGAATTGGATCAACTTCGGGAGGAGGACCAACTCACTCCCGACTTGGTTTTCAAAGACCCCTACTTCCTCGATTTCCTAGGTCTCGCCGACACCCACAACGAAAAGGACATCGAGAGCGCCATCCTTCGGGAGTTGGAGAGTTTCCTCCTGGAGGTGGGGACCGACTTCGCCTTTGTGGGCCGCCAGAAGCGGATCACAGTCGACAACGAGGATTACTACCTCGACCTGCTTTTCTATCATCGAAGGCTGGCCCGATTGGTGGCGATCGAGCTCAAACTCGACAAATTCAAAGCAGCCGATAAGGGGCAGCTGGAACTCTATCTGCGATGGTTGGATCGATACGAGCGTCAACCGGGAGAGGGGTCGCCCATCGGGTTGATCTTGTGCGCCGGCAAATCCAGCGAACATGTGGAACTTCTCGAATTGGAGAAATCGGGGATTCGAGTCGCCGAGTACCTGACCGAACTCCCGCCCCGTGACCTGCTGGAAAAGAAGCTCCACCAGGCCCTTCTCCTCGCCAAGGAACGGTTGGCTTTGGCGGATGGAAAACAGGAGGACTGAAAGGTCTCATCGAGCCGCTGGAATCCCTGGAGTCCCCCCGTAAGTTTGAAAGGGCGCAGTTACCCCTCCGTTCCCCTGAACGTTTTGAACGTTTAGGAGTGAGACAATGCGACCTGTCATCTTTGTTCTAATCGGTTTTTCCATCGCGATGGGTATTGGCGATCCGGCGAGGGGAAATACGTATGTCTATGAGGGTGTTGCTTTCGACACCAAGGTTAGGGTTGCGGGGGAAGACCTCAATCTGAAAGGGGTTGCGCTCGGGAAGTACGCTCTCCTATTCAAGGTTGGAGTGGCCGCCTTGTATGGTCCCTCCGATCCGAGATTGACCTCCCTGCAACCCCCCGATCGCCCGCTTCGGTTAGAGATCGAGTACCTGATGGACATCTCCAGAGAACGGTTCATCGAGGCGGCTATGAAAACGCTGCGAAATCAACACTCCGAGTCGACGCTGAGACGATACTCGAATGAGATTGGCCGAATGCATTCGTTTTACCGCGATGTTGAGAAAGGGGACCGCTACGCGCTCACTTATCACCCCACAATTGGAACCACACTGGAGTTGAATGGCAAATTCTTAGGTGTAGTCCCTTCGCCTGAATTCGCACGCCTTTATTTCGGGATTTGGCTTGGAGAGAATCCGGTTTCCGATTCGCTACGAGAGGGTCTCCTCGGTCTGAAGTAGGCAATCCCCACTCACTTCCCTTCCCCACCTTCCACATCTTCTCCGATCAGGGCATCATCGGCCCCTGAATATTTTGTACAAAAACGATGGGAATCAATGACTGAAGAAAAGAAAACCGAACAGAAACCGATCATCCTTTCCGGGATTCAACCCTCCGGGGAGTTGATGATCGGCCATTACTTGGGAGCCCTCAAGAGTTGGGTCTCGCTCCAATACGAGTACGACTGCCTCTTCATGTTGGTCGATATGCACGCGATCACGGTGCGACAGAACCCGGCCGAACTGCGAAAGCGTTGCTACGATTTTGTCGCGCTGTATGTCGCCTGCGGGATCGACCCCGAGGAGAGCACCATCTTTATTCAGTCTCATGTCCCCTCCCACGCGGAACTCGCCTGGGTGCTCAACTGCTACACCTACATGGGCGAGTTGAACCGGATGACCCAGTTCAAGGACAAGTCGAAAAAGCACCACACCAATATCAATGCCGGACTCTTCACCTACCCAATCCTCATGGCCGCGGACATTCTCCTCTATCAGGCCGACCTCGTTCCTGTGGGAGCGGATCAAAAACAACACCTCGAACTAACCCGTGAGATCGCCGGTCGGTTCAACGAGGCCTATGGCGAAACCTTCAAGGTTCCCGAACCCTACATCCCGCCCTCCGGCGCTCGGATCATGAGCCTTCAGGACCCGACCTCGAAAATGTCGAAGTCGGACCCGAACCCGAAGAGTTATATCTCGCTCTTGGACAACCTCGACGAAGCGCGCAACAAGATCAAACGGGCGGTGACCGACTCGGAAGCGACAGTCGCTTACGATGAGAGCCGTCCGGGACTGGCCAACCTGATCCGTATCTACAATGGCATCACCGGCGAACCGATCGAGGAGATTGTTTCGAAATACGAGGGGAAGGGCTACGCCGAATTTAAAACCGACCTGGGTGAGGTTGTGGTCGATTTCCTCCGTCCCATTCAAGAGAAATACAAAGCGATCCGCGAGGATAAAAAGGTCCTCGAAGGGATTATCCAAAAGGGGGCCGAGGAGGCGATCAAGCGATCCCGAAGGACTGTTTCGAAGGTGTATAAGAAAGTGGGGTTTGTTCCACCGATTCGGTAAATTTCCCCAAGCGAAGTCTAATCACGATTCATCCCGGCGCTTTAGGTGGTCGCAAAAATCACCGCCAACCCCGGAAAGAAATTCTGGAAAGCGTGGATGCAGATGGTCACCCAAATCGCCCGCCACCATGTTTTCTTTCTCCACGCCAAATAGGCGCAAGAAAAGACAAAGAAGGGCCAGAGAATCCCGATCCCCCATGGAGGCGAAAGGAGGGAATGGAGCGCCGCCCAAAGAATCGCGGATAGCAGCGCCAGTCGTAGGGGCCGTTGGGTGATGAACGAAAGCAGCCAGATGCCGGAGGCCATCAGAAAGGTCTCGATGACCGGGGAGAAAATCACGATCCCGATGAAGATGGCCAAGGGTCCGCCAACCTCCAGATCCGGCGCATTCTCCTCTGTCATGACCCCTGTTTGCGCAAGAAAAAAGGAAACCACCATCGATGGGATCAGGCTGATCACACCCGACCGGACGACATATCGCCACATCGGCATATCAGTGTTGAAAAAGAAGTTGTAGATGCGACGGCCCATGAGATCAGCCTCCACCGAGATGATACACCCAAAGCCTGCTTGAAAGACCCTCCGCCTCCATCATTCCCCACGTGGCGAATTTCGTTGAATCCGGCGACCACTGAACGTTGCTGGGAAGGAAACCCAGAATCATGGGTGGTTTCTCGGGATCGAACAAATCGAAAAGGAAGCTAAAGTCGAGATTGGTGACACTCACTTTCTCGGCGACGTCTTCGCCGACCTTCCAGTGGTGGATTTGGACCATGGATTGCAGGTGGTAATCATTGGGAAAATAAGAATCGAAAATGACATGTTCCCCATCCGGTGAAATTGAAAAACTTCCAATCAACTGACCCTCCTCCAGTGGAAGTGTTGCCTTGAATCCAAAGGGATCGACCACTGTGACGTGTGGATCCCCCTCAATGTCCGCCAAGTAAACCAACCTCTTTGCCGATACGGACCAAGCGTAGGGGAAGAAGGAGTAACGTCTCCCACCATACGCTTCCGACTTTGGTGGGAGTGGAATCCTGTAATCATCGATCAATTGCCAGAGGTAGGTGGTTGCCGACTGATCGGCGCTCTCCTTGGAGGCTGGAGCAACGACCAACGCGTATTCACCCCCGGGAACCGGCCAGCAATACATGGACGCGCTTAGCGGATAGTCGGCGATCACCTCATGACTGCCAGATTGCGCGTCCAGATGGTGCAAACGGACGTAATACTCATCGGTAGCAGCAGAGGTGCGTCGATTGTAGTTCTTGACGGTAACGGCTCGGATCTCTTCCTCTCCAAGCCAGTCCCCCGTAAAAAATCTTTCAAGCCCCTCGAATTTCTGAATCTCGCCTGTTCGCCGATTACCGACCGCCAGCGTGTATGTCCCTTCGCCGCTGGCATCTCTTGTGACCTCGTTGAGGAGGAGAGAATCCCGATCTGGAGACCAGAAAGGAGTTTTAAAAAGACTCGAGTAGAACAAGGAAATCTTTTGGGGATCGAATGGAAGGATCTCGAGTTTTCCGTTGTTGATGTCACAAAGGAGTATTTCCTCGCTCGAACCGGACACGCGCCAATCGCTTTTCTTAACCGCAAGGATGTCATCCGAATAAGCTGGGAGGAATTCGTATCTCTTTAGCCCCAGGTCCATTTCCATCTCGACGCCTTCAGTCGAATAGATCTCCAGTTTGGAGGGTCTGTCATACCGGCCCTCAATGACCGCGATTTTGTCCGCGCCTTGTCCCACCCAGGTAAAGGGATCGGTAAAGTCCGAGTTGGTCGCCCAAACTTCCTTCACACCGGTCCAAACCGGCGGAATGAAGAAATACGCAAGCACGCCACAAATCAAAAGGACAATGGACACCTTCACAAGTCCGGATGTCCTTCCCAACCAAACAAGGCTCAAGATCATTTGGACAAAGAACACAAGCCACAAAAGGGAAATCCATTGGAAAAGATCGAACCGTCCCATCATGATTGCGAAAGGGAAAAGGAAGATCGGAGTCAGCAATGCCAAGCGAAACCAAACGAGCGCCGCCTTCGCGCTGTTCCTGTGATGAAAAACCTCAGCGACGGATACGATCGCTCCGAGGGGGAGGGCGACGAGAAGGAAATACGAAATGCCCCGCATCCTCCAAAGATCCGGGAACGCGATAAGATAACACCCCGCCGCGAGGAGACCGAATGAGAGGAAAATGAAACGGAAAACCTGTTTCTTGGAAACGGGCTTCGATTCTCGGACGAACACCTCGGGCTTGAGGGATTCGAGGAGGGCGAGGACGGATTCTTGGCCCTTTGAGTTCCAATCCAGTGCGATTCGATTGGTGTCCGCTTCAATCACATGCTTTTCGAAAAAGAGAAGACTGGATCGGCGGGCCGCAATTCTCCGAAGGTGCGCGATTGGTAGGATTTTCTTTTTGAAAAGGAGACGGCGAACGATTCGGGATCCATCCTCGACCCGAACGGTGTCCAAGGTTTCTTCACAGATCAGAGCGAGGACCCATCCTCCAAGGCTGAGCGAGAACAGAATTGTCTCAATCCTGTGTCCCTCGCTCTCATATCCGATGGTCCAAATCGCGGCAACGACAAAGAGGATAAAGCAAAGGTTCATCCCCACAAGTCCGAGAAGATAGGATCGGACCTGCGGGCTCCAACTATACCGAAGCATGGAATGAATGCTCGGAACGAAGTGGCGAAAGACTTGGAACTCCGCCTCTTCTGGATCGATCCCTCGCTCGACCATCGCCTCGACTTGAGACTTCCATTTGCCGGAAAGATCCTCGCGCAGTTTCGATGTCTCCGGCTCCTGGAAACCGGACTTTTCGAGCAGGTCATCAAGGTAGACTTCAAGAATCGATCGCATGATCCGCACCCGAATGGGAGTTCGTGTGGGTAATTATAGCGGAATTATCGGTGAGCGCCGTAGAGAATCTCGGTAAAGATCCACTCCCAGCGGACGGGAGTCCGTCACCCACTTGTGTCGAGACGGAGTCACGACACAGCACCATGCCTTGCCGTCCTCTTCCGACACCCTCCGCGACCTTCCGTGATTCAAAGAATTTACGCCGCGACCTCCATCGACTTCGGCGTCTTCTCCACGATCTCGTCGATGACTTGATCCGGGGTGACGCCCTCGGCTTCGCCCTCGAAGTTGAGGATGAGGCGGTGGCGGAGGCCGGGGTGGGCCATTTTCGAGATGTCGTCGAAACTGACATTGAAGCGGTCGTTCAGAAGCGCTCGGATCTTCGCGCCGAGGATGAGCACTTGCGCCCCCCGGGGAGAACTTCCGACTCGAACGAACTGGTTGACTGTGGGGACCGCGAACTCGCTGCCGGGGTGGGAGGCGAGCACCAGACGAACCGCGTAGTCATAGACATGCGGGGCGACCGGAACCTCTTTGACAGTGGTTCGAAGTTGGAGGATCTCGGCGGCGGCGATCACCCGTTCGGGTTGAGGGATCTCGGTGGTGGTGGTGCGGCTGAGGATGGTTTGGAGTTCCTCTCGCCCCGGGTATTTGAGCAAGAGTTTGAAGAAGAAGCGGTCGAGCTGGGCCTCGGGAAGTGGATAGGTTCCCTCCATCTCGAGCGGGTTCTGGGTCGCCATCACCAGGAAGGGTTCGTCGAGGGCATACCGATTGCCGCCGACTGTCACGCTCTTCTCCTGCATCGCCTCGAGGAGAGCGGACTGGGTCTTCGGAGTCGCGCGGTTGATCTCATCGGCGAGGAGGAGATTAGCGAACACGGGCCCCTGTTCGAATTTGAATTCACGGTGACCGTGTTCGTTAACCGACACCATATCGGTGCCGATGATGTCGGCGGGCATCAGGTCGGGGGTGAACTGGATGCGGGAGAAATCGAGGTGGGTAACCTCCGAGAGAGTCTTGATGAGGAGGGTCTTGCCCAGACCGGGAACCCCCTCGAGAAGAGCGTGACCGCCCGCGAAGAAACAGGTCAGCACTCCCTCCACAATATCGTGGTGACCGACAATGACTTTGGCGATCTCCTCCTCGATTTGGTGAAATCTTTTCTTGAACTCGGCGGCTTTCGCGGCGGCTTGTTCTTCCATGGTCCTATCCTCCTGGTTCGCTTCTTTGACCCGCCGTGGGAGCGGCTTCCAGCCGCGCTGGCCACGGGGGCTGATGGTCTCACTTTTCTCCTCCCATTCGCGGCTGGAAGCCGCTCCCACGGCATGAGAGAGAATCGCTCCCACGGCATGAGAAAAGTCGCTCCCACGGCGATAAGAATCTCGGCAAGTGAGTTGCCGGCTACGAATCGTCTTCCTTTTTCTTGTTCATCTTCCGCTTGAGATCCAGCAAACGGTCGGTGGTCGAGCCGCCGGCGGGTCGATCTTGTCCCGCGTCGGTCGGCTCGCGTTTGCTGGGGGCGGCTTTGCGGCCCTCGGGTTTTTCGAGGCTGACTCCCTCGGCTTTCTTCTTTTCGAGCGCGTCGAAATCGAACTTCCGCTCGGGGATGATCGGCGCCTCGCGCTCGATCGCCTTGCCTTTGCCCGGACGGTGGCTCGCCTCTTTGGTTCGTTTGAGCGCCTCCATGGTCGAGGCGCTCTCCTCTGTCGTGCGACGGCGCGGGCGGAGGCGCCTTCCAACATAAGCCAACCCGTTGCGGATGTCTCCCATGTCGAGAAGGACCCTCCGCACAAAGACATCGAACCAGAAAAGAACGATCGCCAGCCCCACCAGCCAGGGCCAGAGCGGAAAGGGTTTGGCGTGGGCGACCAGACTGTGGTCGAAGAAAGAGGCGATTTCGGGTTCGTAACGACCCTGGGTGACCTCGGCGATCTGTTTGAGCAATCGGGTGTTCGACCGATCGTTCATGTACTCCGGCGAGTAAGGGACCGACAGCGCCGTGGTCAATGTTCCGGAATCCCCTTCGTCCGATTCGTCGAAAAGATTCACCAGATAGGTCCCCTCGGTGTCCAGGTCGAACTCGGCCTCATAACGACCCAGGTCGGTCTGGACCAATCGGACAGGAATCGTCCCTTGATCCGGAGTGAGGACCTTGCCATTAAAGGTGAGGTAATTGAGCGCCTCGTTGTTATCGTTGAACGCATCGACCACGATGCGTCCCTTCCCCTCCTCCTGGTAGGTCGACACCTGGTAGTTTCCGCTCAACTCTTTTCGCGCCACCCACCGAATGGCCTGCGCCCAGAACTGACCGTAACCATCCCACTCGATCCAGTTCGGCGCCCACTTCGGTTTGAAATCGCTGGTGAACGCGACCGATTTTCCGAGACCGTAACGCCAATGGGCGAGGAGCGGGTCCTCCTGATGAGTCAGCAGCGGAGTTTCGGCCCCGGCTTTGGAAGAGGTCAGGACATAGCCCAACAAAGCGGGATATCCAGAGGGGTCGAAACTTTCGGTCAATTCGGTGTCGGCCACCTGAATGGGCTGAAAGGCCTCCTCGACAATCAGGTTGCGTTTGATGGTCGCCGCTTCGCGGGCGAAGATGCGGGGGATCTTGTTGGCGTTTTTGACATCATAGAACCGCCCGCCTGTGGTCTTGGCGATCTCGGTCATGACCTGAAGGAAATTACCGCCGTGACCGCCGATGAGTACGGTCGACACGGTGATGCCATTGTCCTTGAAATCGGCGAGGAGGTTGCGGCTGGGTGGTTGGGGATCGCCATCGGAGAGGATGACCATGTGGCGGAGGTTGCTGGTCGAGAGTTTGAGGCTGTTGAACCCGAGTTTCATGGCGGAACCGAAATCGGGCATGTCCCCGGGGCTGGCCCGTTTGATCAGCGCGACCTGACGGCGGCCATCCCCTTTCTTTTCCAGATCGAAAATCCAATGAACGCCGTTGTAGCGGTAGTCGTAGTCGAGCATGCCCACCTCATCATGAGGGTCGAGAACACGGATCGATTCGATCGCCACCTGACGCATCAGGTTGTTGCCATTGGGGATCTCGCAGGTGTGAAGGACCACCACCAACGCGCCGCTGGGGATGATTTTTTTCTCGCGGATCTCGGTGCTCACCGGCAGCGCTTTTTCGATGGGGGTCCCGCGATACCCTCCCGCGCCGAAAGATTCCTCCCCGCCCACCATGACCAGACCGATGCCGATATCATGGACGAGTCGTTCGATCATGTTCATCTGGTCCTCGGAGAGATCGGCGGCGTTCACGTTGGAAAGGATGATGGCGTCATAGGAGAGGAAGAGGGATTGATCGATGGGAACCTGGTCGGGAGCGATCCGTTGGACATCGATCCCCTCGGATTGGATCTGAGCGACAAACTCCTCGGCGGCGTTGGGATTCGTGTCGTAATCCCCCTCGACGAGCAGAATATTGGGTTTGCCGGTGACCGAGACAAAACCGGTGGCGCGGTTGTTTTCGATGCTGGTGTCGGCCTCGGCCTCGACCCGGACCTCGAGTTTGTAGAGTTTGGTGACAGGGAGTTCGAGGGAGGGGACAGTGAATTTGTTCTTCCCCGCTTTGAGTTCGACCGGTTGATCGCGGATCAGTTCATCCTGGACAAACAGGCGAAGGTGGGCCGGGGTGTCCACCCGCGAGTTCACATAGAGTTCGACATCGATCGGCTCCTCCTCGTTCACCCGGTTGGGATAGACGATCTTTTCGACATAGACCTCCTCCTCGGTCTGGTATTCGAGTGGGACGACATCGACCGGGATGCCCATCCCCGCGAGCCGTCGGGCCTCTTCGAGGACAGTCCCACGGTTCTCGTTGCCATCGGAGAAGAGGACGATGCGTTTTTGGGATTCGACCGGGAAGGCGGCCAGACCGAGCCGAAGCCCGGCGGCGAGGTTGGTGGCGTCATCGCGGAAAAGGGAGGAGGGACGATCCCATTCGAGGAAAGGTTGCGCCGGGGTGTCGAGGACCGCGTCCTTACCGAAGACCACGATCCCCGCCATGTCGCGTCGGCCCATCTCGTCGATCGAGTCGCGGACCGAGTTGAAGGCTTGCTCCTTCTGAGGCGCCGGGACGCTTTCGGAGAGATCGAGGGCGAAGATAACCGAGAGCAAGTCGGTGGTCGATTGAAACTGAATTCGGGCGATCGAAAGGATTAGAAAGAGAGCGACCACGAGTCGGAGAATCAGAGCCATCCAGCGACGGAAAGGGCCCAGATCGCGCAGACGGCTCCAGCGCCAGACAAAGAAGGGGAGGATGAGTAAGAGGAGGAGGGCATAGGGATGAACGACCTGAAACGGGACGTTCATCTCTTCTTGGTCCCTCTCTTCGGATTGGGCGCGCGAGGGGATTTCTTCTTCGGCTTGCGGAGGATTTTTTCGAAGAAGGATTTCTCCTCCATGAAGGGTTCGCGGAATTTTCCGCTGGGCAGGGGGCCGAGGAAAATCTGGCCGTATTGGATGCGCTTGAGATCGAGCACCTCGATCCCCACCTGCTCACACATCCTTCGCACCTCTCGGTTTTTCCCCTCGGCGAGGGTGAGTTTGAACCGGCTGATGTCGCTGGAGATTTTTTCGACCTCGATGCGCTCGGCCTTGGCGATCCCCTCACGGAGACGGACCCCCTTGAGGAGACCCTCCTTGCGTTCGTGGTTCATGATGCCGCGGGCTTTCACCTGATAAACTCGGAAGACCCGCCCAGAGGGGTGCTCCATGCGTTGGTGGAGTTCGCCCCGGTTGGTCAGGATCATGAGCCCCGAGGAATCGAAATCGAGCCGACCGATCGATTGAATGCCGGCCTGGACATATTTTTTGGGGAGCAGATCGAAGACCGTTTTCCGGCCGGTGCCGTCATCGCGCGAGCAGAGAACCCCTTTCGGCTTGTGCATGATGAGCGTGATGTCGGGGGTCAGCGCCACCAATTTCCCACGCAGACGGACCGTGTCCTCGTAGGGGGTCACCTGGATCCCCGGGTGATCGGCGAGTTTGCCGTTGACGGTGACCTCTCCCCCCAGGATCAATTCCTCCGCCTTGCGACGGCTGGCCACGCCGCATCGGGCGAGGTACTGGTTCAGGCGATAAGTTTTCTTTTCCTCGACTGCGCTTTTCATGAAATTCGACGATGCCTCTGGGATTGCTCCATGGGATACCGAATGGTATCCGAATCGTCGAGGGGGCGCCTAGTGGTGGGTTTGGATTTTGGCGGCTGAGCAGGTTTGAATCATGGAAGCCCATGGAGGGGATGGAGGTCATGGAAGAAAGCCTGGACGAAAATCTTGGATTTTCGCCGCTTCCATTGCTCCCATGATTCTCCACGGGCTTCCATGATTCAAATGGGCAGGGGCATTTCCCGCCACCTGTTCTCGAATCGGCATCTCCCCGATACTCGGCCTATGTATCACCGAGTTTATTTCGCCAATCTTTGGAACCGGATGTCGCCGAAAGGGCAAAAGACCTTTCAGTGGGACTTGGTGCGCGGGGTCTGCGATGGGACCGGGAACACCCTGCACACCACCTTTGCGCTCTTGGTGGCGATCGAGTTTTTCCGTCTCCCCGATGGGTACAAGGCGTTGATCGCCTCCGGAACCTCGGTCGGGATGGGGATCTCGTTTCTGTACGCGACCTACGCGCATTGTCTGATCGGCAGGCGGAATGTCGAGGCGGCGATTCCAGTCTTTCTCTCCTCGGTCTGTTTCGTAGCGGCGAGTCTGGCCCAGGATGGAATCACCTTTGCCTTCCTTGCTTTTATTGGGCATGTCCTGTTCATGATTCGTTTCCCGCTGATGACCCAGATCTACCGGGAAAACTACCGGCGCGAGAACCGTGGGCAGGCTTTTGGATTCAGCGTGCTGGTCGCCTCGGTCGGGAGCATCCTGATGGTTCGGCTCGGGGGGCTCTATTTGGATGGCGGCATGGAGAGGTATCGCACCCTCTATCAAATCATCGCCGCGTTGGTCTTTTGCGGGTCGTTCGCGATCCTCCGGATCCCCTCCGATAAAACGCCGAGGCAATCGTTTCCGAATCCATTCAACTACTTCTCGATTCTGGCGAAGGACCGCGCCTTCTGCTACATCCTTTTTGTCTGGTCCGTATTCGGGTTCGCGAACCTGATGATGATTCCCCAGCGGCTGGAGTATGTGACTCAGGACCGGTATGGCCTGTCGCTGAATCCGGGGATGGTGGCGCTGATTGTGGGGGCGATCCCGGAGCTGGTCAAAATCCTCTTGGTGATTCCGATGGGATGGTTATTCGACCGCATGAACTTCATCGTGCTGCGCATCGTGATCAATATCTTTTTCGGGTTGTACATGTTGGTTTATTTTCACGCGACAAGCATTCCGATGTTGGCCTTCGGGTCGGTCCTTCTCGGGGTCTCGTTCGCGGGAGGGACTATCTCCTGGAATTTGTGGGTGACCAAGTTCGCGATTCCCTCAGAGACCGCGAAGTACATGGCGATGCACACCTTCTTCAATGGCATTCGCGGCGTGCTGGCCCCGGTGGCCGGCTATATCATCGCCTCGACCGATTCGATCCAGACGGCGAGCGACTACTCGGTGGGGCTCATGTTTGTCTCCTGCCTGATGCTGGCTCCGCTGATTCCAAAGGGGGCGCCATTCGATCGGCAGAATCGACTCGAGGAGGGGTAATTTTTTCCTTTTTCATTCGAGAATCCTTTGTGATAGACTTTAGAGGTGGGTTGCAGGGCCGAAACGATGGGAGTGTCAGAATGATTGGCGAATACAATATCGACGAAAGCCTATTGGACGAGGCGCTGCGGCGGACCGGTATTCGCGACAGGGAAGCCGTGCTGAACTACGCGCTTCAGCAATTGATCCAGCGTTCGACCCACGACCTTCGTGACCTCCCTGGGACCGTTGAGATCGATCCCGACTACGATTACAAGAAACTGAGAGAGGGTCGTTAAGACCGGTGATCTTGGTCGACACCTCCATCTGGATCGATTTCCTTACTGAGAAATCTCACCCTAAGATCGACTTGTTCAAGAAAATAATCGACAACAACGAGGATGTTGCGTTGACTCCATACATCTACCTCGAGGTGCTTCAAGGGGCCAAAGATGACCGGTCCTTCCAGCGTCTTCGGGAGTATTTGGATGTTCAGATATTCATAGACTATGAAGATTCAAAGTCCTTTCACCGGAAAGCGGCATACCTCTTTCTACAGTGCCGAAGGAAAGGGGTGACCGTTCGGAGTTCCATCGATTGTCTAATCGCCCAATTGGCGATCGAGAAAGACATTTGGTTGCTACACAACGACCGAGACTTCGACCATATCGGGTCAGTGGTTCCTGAGCTGAAGCTCTATAATGGCTAGGGCATGGTGGAAATAGACGGGCATTCAAAAAGTATCTCCAAGCGATCATTCCACTCTCAAGTCAAATCGACCCACCCTATTTCCCGGTTGCCTAATCTTCGAAGTTGCCCCATCCTTACCTCCTGTCAGTTGAACTTGTGGATTCAATTCTTCGTTGTGTGGAGTGGAGATATGTGGAGACAGTTTTGCCGAAACACCCTCGGCCTCATTCCGATTTTACTTTGTTGTTTCACAACCGCCGCGTTCGCCCAGGAATCCTCGTCTGAAATCAGTTCGAGCGACACCGCGTGGATGCTGGCCTCGGCGGCGCTGGTATTGTTCATGACTCCCGGGCTCGCCCTCTTTTATGGCGGCTTGGTCCGGTCCAAGAATGTCCTATCCACCATGATGCACAGCTTCGCGGCCATGGCGGTCATCCCCATCGTTTGGTTTCTCTGGGGATACACACTCGCCTTCGGCGGCGATATCGGCAGCGTCATAGGAAATCTCGACCACCTCTTCATGAAAGGCGTCGCCTGGGACAGCCCACATCCGGATCTCGCCATCCCCCAACTTCTCTTCGCCACCTACCAGGGGATGTTCGCGATCATCACTCCGGCGCTGATCGCGGGCGCCTTCGCCGAACGGATGAAATTCAGCGCTTACCTCCTCTTCATCGTGCTCTGGTCGACTCTGGTCTACAGCCCGGTATGTCATTGGGTCTGGGGCGGCGGGTGGCTCGGAGGAATGAAGGTCCTGGATTTCGCGGGGGGTACGGTGGTCCATATCAGTTCGGGTGTCGCCGCCTTGGCCGCCGCGCTAATCATCGGCAAGCGCGAGGGGTATCCGAAGACTCCCATGATGCCGCACAACCTGCCCTGGTGTGTGCTTGGCGCGGGCATTCTTTGGTTCGGTTGGTTCGGCTTCAATGGCGGCAGCGCGCTGGCCTCGGATGGGGTCGCGGTGCTCGCATTCACCACCACGCACTTGGCGGCCGCCACCGCGGCGTTCACCTGGTTGGTGGTGGAGTGGTTCTTCCGAGGCAAACCGACCATGTTGGGCGTGGCGACCGGAGCGGTAGCTGGACTGGTCGGGATCACCCCCGCGGCTGGGTTCGTCTCCCCTGGAAGCGCCATTCTTTTGGGAGCGATCACAAGTTGCGTTTGCTACTGGTTCGTTTCGAAGAAAGAATCGTTCGGGTATGACGACTCCCTGGACGCTTTCGGGGTGCATGGAGTCGGAGGAACAGTCGGAGCGATACTGACCGGCGTGTTCGCCATGGAATTGGCGGATGGGATGAGCCGTGGGAAACTGATTGGCCTCCAGGCGCTCGGCGCGGGGGTCACCATTGTCTATTCGTTCGTGGTGAGTTTGATCCTGCTCAAGATTTTGGACGCCTGGATCGGTCTTCGAGTCGATCCCGACACCGAAGTAAGCGGGTTGGACGTGAACATCCATGGGGAAAGCGGCTACACCCTCTAAGAGGGTGTTTGAAAAGTGAATCCGGGATTATCCGTGGGAGCGGCTTCTAGCCGCGAAAGGGAGGGAAACCCGATGGATTCCGAAGATCCGGTTATCGCGGCTGGAAGCCGCTCCCACGGCATTGACACTCGCTTCGGCGCTCTTCAAACACCCTTTAAGGGGTGTGTCATTCGCTGTGGCGGTGAACGATTGAATAAGAGATTCAGGAATATTTCACCGAGCTCGCGGGATGGAGGCTCGGACTACCAAAGGAGTCAAATGGCATGAAGTTGATTACCGCAGTGATTCGACCGAGCCGACTTGAGGAGGTCCGGAAATCCCTCGAGGGGTTGGGCATCCATGGTCTGACTGTGACCGAGGTCCGAGGACATGGACGCCAGAAAGGGCACACGGAAGTCTTCCGCGGAAAAGAGTACGTGGTCGACCTCCTTCCCAAGATTCGTTTGGAGATCGCTCTGCCGGACGAGAAGGTGGATCAGACAGTGGCCGCGATCGAAAGCGCCTCGAAGACCGGCGATATTGGAGATGGAAAGATCTTTGTCGTGCCGGTCGATGAGTGCGTCCGAATCCGGACCGGGGAGCGTGGGGAAGAGGCGCTTTGAGGTCGCCTGGGAGATGGGGGGATCAGACCCGATTCGCGGGGTCTTGGTTGTAAAACTCCTGAAGGATTTCATACAGTTCGGGATGCTTCTTTTTGAGTTTCTTCGGCTTCTCGAAGAAACATTCGGTCAGCACCGCGAAAAACTCCGCCGGGTTGGTGGCGGCGTAGCTGCCGAAGAGGTTTGGCCGACGGTTCCTGAGATCGGCGATCAAACGGTTGTATTCTCGTCTCATGACTCTCGCCCAGGCGGTGTACTGAGCCCGAGTCTTCAGATGCGGCGCCCCCTCGGTCCAACCCGACTCCCCATCGAGCTGATGGGCGAATTCATGCAACACGACGTTTTGCCCATCATGGATATCCCCCGATCCGTGTTTCACATCGTCCCAGGAGAGAACCACAATCCCCTCCATCCATGACTCGCCAAGCCGAACCTGAGGATCCTCATGGGTGGTTCCATCCTCGAACATGTCGTAGTTCTCAACCACATACATGTGGGGATAAATGAGGATGGTCACCAGGTCGGGGTAGTAATCGGTCTCCCGATTGAGGAGCAGGATGGCCGCTTGGGCGGCGACTGTCACTCGAATCTCATCTGTGAGTTCAAGTCCTCCGCACCCCTCGAAATATTTCTCGTGAAGTAAAACTTGGATGTGTCCCTGAAGTTCCTTCTGCTCCTCGGGCGAAAGGAGGGCGTAATAAGGGACATTCTCCTCCAAGATGTCCAACCACTCCTTTGGGAAGGGGCGGTTCCGGATTCGCTTGCGACGCCATTTTCTAAATCCGAACATGGAGGCGCCGCTCTATCCCTGATGGTTTCGTTGGGAGTTCATTCCCAGGGGCTTGGGGGTTCGAGATTGATGAGTTGAATATCTTTCCATTCGATGTCCACCGGACTGTCGAGGGGCGCCGAATGAACTTGGAGGGCGATGATCCCCTTGCGAATCCTTTCGGCGACGGTCTCCTTGAAATGGACGGACAAGGCGCCGTCATGATAGAGCCGGATATCGTCGCCGATCGCGCTGATCTCGTAGTGATGCCAACGTCCGAGCTCATAATCCGGATCGATGAATTCCCCTCCCTTTTCGAGCGTCCCTCGTTCGTGCTCATCGTAAAGAGATCCCGTCATGCGCGGGATCGAGGGATCGATATCGGCCTGGTAGCCATGCATCTCCTCCCCACCCACCAACCAACTGCGGAACTGGACCCCGCTGTTCCCGCTTTTCCAGCGATAACGGAAAGTCAGGATGAAGTCGCTGTATTCCCGATCCCCGACTAACCAACCGTATTTCCCTGTTTGGGTCTGCCCACGGATCGCGTCATCTTGCACTGTCCATTTCTCGTCACCGACCGGGTACCAACCCGCCTCCAGGTCGGAACCGTCGAACAGAGCCTGGGAACTCTCCCATTTCTCGAGCGGGAGGATTCGGATGTCCTTCCAACGCACCTTGCACCCATCGCCGGAGTGGATCTGGAAAGCGAAATGACCCGATTTGGCGCCTTCGGGATCCTCGATGTCGACTGTCGGGATGCCGTTCATGAAGAGCTGGATCCGATCCCCCGCCGCGACGATTTCATAGTCGATCCATTCCTCGGTCGGCAGCATTTCCACCAAGCCTTCGGGGGCTTTGGCGAGCGACCCGCGTCCATCCTGTTCGTAAAGGTGACCGGTGATCCAGTCGCTGTCGAAATCGATGTCCGCCTGATACCCGACCACCATTCCTCCATCCTGTTGACTGCGGAATTGGATGCCGCTGTTCCCTCTTTCCCTCTTGAATCGAACATGGAAAACGAAATTATCGTAGGACTTCTCGGAGATCACCCAGCTGTACTCCTTGCTGGGTCCATCCTCGATCACCATCGCGCCATCCTCAACGGTCACCTTTCCATCCCCGATCACTCGCCACCCGGAGAGGTCTTCGCCATTGAAAAGCGAGGTCCAACCCCGATTTTCGAGGGTGGGTTTGGGCTTTTCGGCCAAACCGGTCTGGACCCCAAAGACGGCGAGGAGAGCAATCGGCCAAACCCTTCGCATCATTGTCCTTCCTTGTCCTCAGGCTCGGGGATGGTCTCCAAATCCACCGCGTTTTGCGCCGGATAAAAGAAGGGCGCGTTGGTGAAGTTCGGGGTCACATTGTTCGCATCCGCTCGAGTGCTTCCAAACGCGAAGATGCCGCCGAATTTGTCTAGGGTATAAAAGCCATCCCCCTCCAGGCAGAAGACGAGATCGGTGAAGATGGATGCCGCGTCGATGCCATACGTTTCGGCGTCCCCCTCATCCACCTCGGTGGCGGGATCGTCGAACCCGGTCACAATGTAAGGCAGTCCCACATTGAAAATCGGGGTGGAATCCTCCGGCGAAATTCGGTTGTTCGCGAAGTAGACCGGATTCTCCGGTTCGTTCACCGGAACGGGGTGGATGCCCCCCCATCCATCAAAAACGATCACGCCTTGTTGGGTCGGGTGCAACTCGATATCGCGAGCGATGTCGAGTCCCTCGAAGAAGGGGCTCATGTAAATCCCGGGATCGAGCAATCGTTTCGGATCGTTGGCGTCGGTTCCGGAATAGGTCCCTGGCGGAACCGCGCCGCCATCGGCGGCGAGCTGGTGGAAGCCGCCCTGAGAGTCGAGGACGATGAAGCCATCCGGAACGTTCCCCTCCCCGGTGTGAATCACGACAAATCCCACGGCGCGTAGGGTCGCTCCGCCCGGGTTGGGCAGGTCGGGCGGCCTTGATTCGGGAGGTATCGGAACATCGAAACCGAGCATGGCCGGGAGTTCCTGGTTCGGCAATTGGGGGTCGGTGAGCGGAGGCTTGGCCGTACCTGCCCGATAAATTCCTCCGAAGTCAGTCAGAACATAGAAACCCTGGCTATCGGCGGACATTTCGAGATCGACCGCGCGGCCCATCGGAAACTCCGGAGTGGGAGTGAAGAAGAATTGTTGCGGAATGACCACCGGGAATTGGACGAAATGGGCCACGCCTTGCGAGTCGAGCACCACGAGGTCGTTGCCGCCATTTGGGGTTCTCTCGAAACCGGGCGGTCGAGCGTGCTCCATATCGCGGGCGATCGGGGAACCGAAGAAGAGAGGTCCGGATATCGGAATCGGATTACCGAGGGTGTGTCGTCCTCCCAGGATGTCCAGAAGATACAGCCCATCCGTGCAGAGGCGTCGGGTGTTGGTCGGGGTGGGCGTCTGAGTCGGAGTGAAGGTATCGGTCGGGGTGTTAGTCGGGGTGAAGGTCGCGGTGGACGTGCTGGTGAAAGTGGCGGTCGGAGTGTCGGTTGGAGTTTCCGTGAAAGTCGGAGTCTCGGTTGCCGTGCTAGTGGAAGTGGCGGTCGGTGTCGGCGTTTCGGTGAATGTCGGAGTGCTCGTGTTCGTCGCCGTGTTGGTCGGGGTCGCGGTCGGAGTGAATGTTTGCGTTGGCGTGTCGGTCGGGGTGAAGGTGGGTGTAAAAGTGTTGGTCGGAACCATCGTGTTCGTCGGAGTGAAGGTGCTTGTGGGAGTGAAAGTGAAGGTCTCAGTCGGTGTGTTCGTTGGGGTGTTGGTAAAGGTCGGCGTGGGGGTGACCAGACCGGTGGTGACTTGAATGACATTGTTTTGATGATTCGGATCGCGAACGAGCGATTCGGTGAAAGCGATGTTCTCGAGGTCCTCGATAGCGGTCACATCGACCACAACGCCAAGGTAGGCGATCAACACCTGTCCGGCGGGAAGAACGGCGGCTTGGCATTCAACCGATCCCGGATAGATTTGACAGGACCCGAGGTTGGAGGTCGCGGAGACCACCATAACCCCACCCGGGAGTAGATCCACCAAACGGACGCCGGTCGCGTCGGAGGGACCGTAGTTGGTCGATTTCAATTCGTAGGTCTGCATCTGTCCGGGTTGGATCGGATCGATTTGATCGGTTTTTAACACCTCGAGATCCGCCATCGCCCGAACCAAAGTCGTTTCCGGCTCGGAGTTGTTGTCCAAGAGAGTCTCATCGTCGCTTACAGTGACAGTGGCGTGGGCGATGACTGTCCCGGTCACACTGGGAGAGACAAAAGCCTCCACTGTCAGAGTCGCCTTGGAAATAAGCCGATTGTTGAGTATCCCGCCGAGAGTCCCAACATTGCAGGAGACCGAAGTCAGCGTCGGAGTGCAGACCCCCATGGTCGAGGTGGCGGAAACGAGAGTTAAGCCATCCGGTAAAACAAAGTCCAGGATCACATCCGAGGCGTCATCCAAACCCTGGTTACACGCGATGACTTGGTAAGTCTGAGTGGTTCCCGCCACAATCGGGTCATAGATGTCGAATACATCGACGCTCATGTCGATGAATTCGCAGAGGGGAACGACGGTTCGGACCATGTTGTTGGTGGTGTCTCCCTCCATCGAGGAGGTGGAGACCGAGGTGTCCAACACGAGTTCCATGGTGGCGCTCATGGGGACATCGATTGTCATGGTCACGCAAGCGACATCCCCTCCCGGCATGGTTCCGAGCGAGCAGTTGACAAAGGTTCCGAAGGGAGTGCATCCGCTGCCGTGAGTTGTCGACTCGATGCTTCCCGCGGAGATGATCGATCCGGCTGGGAGAAAATCCTGAAGAGTCACATTCAGAGCGTCCGCCTGGCCGAGGTTCCTCACCTTCACCACATAGGTCAGGTTGTCTCCGACAAGTCCGCATTCGGGGATGGTGGTCACCTCGACCGCCATGTCCGCGGCGGTGAGGGGTGTCATAATGGTGGTGGCGACCGTGTTGTTGCTCGGATCCAACTCGCCGACAAGCAGAGCGGTGGCCTCAACCGTCGACTGGAACTGAAAGGGTTCCACGGCCGATGGCGCCACTCGCATTTCGAAGGTGGCGTACTCGACTCCTCCATCCGGCAACTGGCCCAGGTCGCAAGTGACCGTGTTTCCGACGATGGTGTAGGTCCCTTTGCTTGTGGTCACCTGCTTAAGAATCGCGTTGCTGGATCCAGGGAGAGTGGTGGTTAGTTCGGTGTTCGAGGCGAATGGCCCGTTGTTGGTCACCGTCACCACATAAACAAGCGGCCCTCCCGCGACGGGGGGGTTCGGATCGGCGGTGGCGGACACCTCGAGATCGGTGAAATCGAGAATCGACGGGAGCAAGGCATGACCCGCCCCTTGAAAGGTGAAAATCGCGAAAAGCCCGACGATTCCCGATAAGGCCCATTTCGGGCAACGGATAGCGAACCGATTGCCTCTTGCAATTTCCTTGAGCATACATCCTCCCCCAGAAAGACGATTCGCCTCGATGCGTTTCCAAATGGAGCGCAGGGAAAAGATTTAGCACGAATCGCGCGGGAAATCTATTCAGATTCGATCGAAATCCTGAAATTTCCCCTCTGGTTGCGAGCATTCGGACAACCCTGGTTGCGCCTGTCCCCTATCGTTGCTTCGGATCGTCAAGATTGATATCGTAGACCCCGAGACAGGTGGACAGTGTGACAATCTCGGTCCAATAGGGAAGAAGTCGTTCCATTTATCGCGGAGTTTTCTCGAACGGACCCGGCGGGCGGGGGATGACAGGAAGGAGAAACACCTTTGCGAATACTCATGGCAAGCGCGGAAGCCTCGCCCTTCGCGAAAACGGGGGGATTGGCGGATGTTACGAGTTCCCTCTCCAAGGCATTGGACAAACGGGGGCATGAGGTCGCCCTGATCCTTCCGAAATACTTGATGGTCGATCGGGGGGGAATCAAGACCGAACCCATCGATCTCCCGCTTTTGACCCCGATTTCCGGCCAGGAGCGCACTGGGTGGATCCATCGAGCCGTGCTGCCGGGATCGAATTGTCAGGTCTACCTCGTCACCAACGATCACTACTACAACCGAAACGGGCTTTACGGGGAAAACGGGAGAGACTACCCGGACAATCTCGAGCGGTTCGTGTTCTTTTGCCGGGCCGTGCTGGAACTCATGCGGTCCGATGAGTTTGTTCCCGACATTCTGCATTGTCATGACTGGCAGGCCGCGCTCCTACCGGCTTATTTGCGTTCCGATTTCGATTCGATTCTGAAAGTCGCGGGCGGTGTGAGGTCGGTCTTCACGACCCACAATATCGCCTTCCAGGGATTCTTCCCCAGGGATCAGTTCGAGACCACCGGTCTTTCCTGGAACCTCTTCACACCCGATGGGGTCGAATACTATGGCGATTTGAACTTGATGAAATCGGGTCTCGTTTACTCCGACGCCGTCACCACGGTGAGCGAGCGATACGCGGCGGAGATCATGACTCCGGAATACGGTTGCGGGTTGGAGAGTGTCGTGGCCTCGGTCCGGGACCGTCTCCACGGCATTTTGAACGGCGTCGATTACGATCTGTGGAACCCGGAAACGGATTCCCTGATCCCCGCCAACTATTCGCGGGACAATCTTTCCGGGAAAGCCCAATGCAAGGCGGCGCTTCAGAAGGAACTCGATCTGCCGACGAATCCCGAGATACCCTTGCTCGGTTCCATCGGCCGGTTTGACCGTCAGAAGGGATTGGATCTGATCGCGGAGATTCTCGAGGATCTGCTCCTCCGAGGCGAGGTGCAATTCGTGATCCTGGGTTCCGGCGATCCCGAAATCGAACGCCAATTCCAGAGACTTCAAGAACGTTTCCCCGATAGTCTGCGGGTCAGGATCGGGCTCGACGAGGCTCTCGCGCACGGCATCCAGGCGGGAGTCGACATGTTTCTGATGCCATCGAGGTTCGAGCCCTGTGGATTGGCGCAGCTGTATAGTCTTAAGTATGGGACCGTTCCCATCGTTCGAATGACCGGGGGGCTGGCCGATACGATTCGGGATTTCAACGAAGCTCAGAAAGACGGATACGGTTTCGTTTTCAATAAAGCCGAGGGGAAGGAACTGCTGCACGCGGTGGAGCGGGCCATTTCGGTGTACCGCGATAAGACGGCGTGGGAGGCTCTGATGAAACGGGGCATGGCCTGCGATTTTTCCTGGGACGCCTCGGCGAAAAGGTACGAGAGATTGTACCGAACACTGTTAGGAGAGGAGTGACCATGGCTCTCGATCTGAACCAAACCCTGGTGATGGTTCTCGCGGGCGGGCGCGGCAGCCGGCTGGAACCCCTGACAAGCATCCGCGCGAAACCGGCGGTCACATTCGGAGGCAAGTACCGGATCATCGATTTTGTGTTAAGCAACCTGGTCAACTCGGGGCTTTTCAAGATCAAGATTCTGACCCAGTTCAAATCGAACTCCCTAAACAAGCATCTCCACGACGCCTGGCACATGAATCGAGCGTACGGGCAGTATGTCGACCCGGTGCCGGCTCAGATGGCGACCGGCGAACGGTGGTATCAAGGGACCGCCGACGCGATCTATCAGAATTTGAACCTCGTCTATGACGAGGACCCGGTTCGGCTCGCGGTCTTCGGGGGGGATCATATCTACAAGATGGATGTCCGGGAGAAGTTGGCCTACCACTGCGAAAAAGAATCGGATGTGACCATCTCGGCGATCCCCGTGCCGATCGATCAGGCCACTTCGTTCGGGGTGATCGAGGTGGACGAGGATTGGAGAATCATCGGGTGGGAGGAGAAACCCGCCAACCCGAAACCGATCCCGGGGAACCCCGAAATGGCGCTCGCCTCGATGGGAAACTATGTTTTCGAGACCGAACCTTTGGTCAAGATGATCGTCGAGGACCACCATAATCCGAAAAGTTCGCATGATTTCGGGAAGGACATCATCCCCAAGATCATCGATACGCATAAGGTTTTCGCCTACGATTTTTCATCCAACCATGTGCCCGGACAGCCGGATCGCGAAAAGGGTTACTGGCGGGATGTCGGAACCATCGCGGCTTTTTACGAGGCGAACATGGACCTGCGCAGCGTTTCGCCGGTGTTCGACCTGTACAATCCGGAGTGGCATATCCGGACCGCCAATTTTCACAACCCGCCGGCCAAGTTTGTGTTCGACCAGGAGTGGGAGATGCGACGAGGCACCGCCTACGATTCGCTCATCTCGGATGGTTGCATCATCTCGGGGGGTGTGGTCCGTAACAGCATCCTTTCGCCGGGGGTCTTTGTTCATAGTTATAGCGAGATTCACGATTCCATTGTGATGCACGATGTGGAGATCGGCCGAGGCGCCAAGATCCGTCGGGCAATCATCGACAAGTACGCGAAAATCCCGGATGGAGAGACCATTGGGTTCGACCTCGAGAAAGACCGGGAGAATTATTTTGTGACGGAAGAGGGAATTGTGGTGATCGCGAAGGTGGCCCCCGAGGATCGCTGGCACGATCCGTCTTATTCCCATTCTTTCCAGGAATAAAACCGGCCAAAATCGCGGCGATTGACACCCTCGGCCAACTCCACAAGAATGAGAAATGGAAGTGGTGGAAGCGACCGTCCGACGGAACCCTCCGTGTCGCCTGTGCGAATCTTCAATCGATGCACCCTCCCCCGAACCACGATACGCGAAAGGAATAGATTGGGTGAATGAGTTCTTCTCAGCCGATTGCCGCTAGACTGGGTGTCGATCGCCTCGAGGCGCCGATCACTGTGGGAACTCTGCACCGGGTCTATTTTGGTAGCGACTTCCTTTCCGCGGAGAATGTCACACTTTCGAATCTGATCGAGCCCAAACCGGACGGACCGACCCGAGCCCTTTTCGTTCTGGACCAATCGCTTTCCACCTGCTGGCCCGATTTGGAGGAACGGATAAGGGAGTATCAGGCCGCCCACGCCGATCGCTTCACCTTGACCAAGATTTTGGAACTACCGGGTGGAGAGGCCTCCAAAAACAGCTCGCGGGCTTATGAAGCATTGTTGCAAGCGATCAACGATGAGGGGATCTGCCGTCAATCGTATGTGGTCGCGATGGGGGGAGGGGCGCTGCTCGATGTCGCGGGCTACGCCGCCTCGACTTCTCATCGGGGGGTTCGACTCATCCGGTTTCCGACCACCACCCTTTCCCAAGGCGATTCCGGGATCGGAGTCAAGAACGGGATCAACAAGTTCGGGAAGAAGAATTTTCTTGGGGCTTTCGATGTTCCCATCGCCGTCTTAAATGACGAGAAATATCTGACCACCCTCTCGGATCGAGATTGGCGCGCGGGTTTCAGCGAGGCGGTGAAGGTGGCGCTGATTAAGGATGGACCCTTTTATGACGAGGTAGAAAAAATCGCCGGTCGTGTCATGGAACGCGATCACGATCTTTTGATGCCGATCGTCCACCGCTCGGCGGAACTTCACTTTCGACATATTGTCGAGGGGGGCGACCCTTTCGAACGCACGGTGGCGCGCCCTCTCGATTTCGGTCATTGGTCGGCGCACAAAATCGAACAAATGAGCGACTTCTCTGTCCTCCATGGGGAGGCGGTCGCGACCGGCGTCGCCTTGGACACTCTGTATTCGGCCACAGCCGGACATCTCGGGATGGACTCGGCGATTCGGGCCTGCCAATGCTTGAAGGACATGGGATTCTCCCTCCACCACCCGGTCATGGACCGCCACGAGGATCTGTTCGAGGGGATCGAGGAGTTCCGTCAACACCTCGGCGGCGAGCTCGCGGTAACCCTGCTGAAAGGCATTGGCGAGGGGTTCACTTGCCACGAAATCGATCTCTCGAAAATGGAAGAGGCGCTGGAGCGACTCAAAGATTTTTCGTAGCCTCCACACCGGCCCTCCCCCAGAGGCCATTGATCCCAACCATGGATCCAACATGAAGAAGAAAGCAATCTTCCTTGCCCTTACCCTTCTCTTGATTGTCGCTGGGTTCTTCGTTTTCCACGACGACGGGCGACCCGATGATTTGCCGAGACGGTATCGAATTGAGGCGCTTTGGATCGACGAGGGGAAGGTCCCTTTTTCCCCGACCAGGATCAATAACTCGGGCGCCATTATCGGGATGAGCGAGAAATCCGCGTACCTGAGGAAACCCTCTGGGGATTGGATCTCCCTCGGCTCGGTCATGCCTGTTGGTCTCAACGATCAGGGACAGATCGACGCCGTCCACAACGACCCGAACAATCCGACCGGTAATTACGCTGTTCGGTTCCAAACCTCGAATGGCCTGGTGTTAGAAGCCACTCAGACTAATTTCTCCCCGGTCGCCACCAGCGAAGACGGTGATGCAGTGGGGAGACCCAACTCCCTTATTGGATGTTCGATCTGGGACGCGACAGGTGACCTGATCGACCTAACCGCCTCGGTCGAACCCAAATTCACTTTGTCCGCGATCAACGCGGATGGAACCGCAGTGGGGACCTCGCATCACGCACCGCCTCGTATGGTCCTGTGGAGCAATGGAAAAGCGGTCAAAGAAGTTGAGATACACACACACCTTTCCCCGATCGTCACAGGCATAAATTCGAATGGGCGGGTGGTTGGGGGTTGGCTGGAAAAAGGCAGCATCATTCCTTTCATCTGGAGTCGCGAGGATGGCTTCCATCAACCAACCGATCAAACGCATCTCGTTTCAAAGTCCTACTTTCCCACTTCGATCAATGATCGCGATCAGATCGTGGGTTATGTCCCTGGAGAGCCCTACCTCAACTCGATCGGTGATTGGATCTTCATGAAATTGAGGGATAAGGGAAATTTCAACCTAGTGCGGTCGCTCGGGAGTCGGTGGCCCACGAGGTATTCAACGGCTTTATTGTGGGAGCGCGGCCAATATTACAATCTGGATTGGTTCATCTCCGACAATTCGAATTTTGACCGAATCATTGTCGCCACCGACATCAACAACCGGGGGCAAATCATTGGAGTCGGCGAGATCGATGGGGAAAAGGTCGGATTCTTGATGACTCCGGAGGAGGATTCGAGGGAGGATTGAAAGCGAATGGGCAATGGCTACCATCTCCGTAGGTTTTTAAACAAAGGAACTCGACCATGAATCAAATCTACCTGGCATTCGATCTCGGGGCGGAAAGCGGGCGTGCGCTGGCCGGCATCTTTTCCGATGGGAAACTGAAACTCGAGGAGATCCACCGTTTCGAGAATCGGCCGGTCCACTTGAGGGGAACGCTTCATTGGGACTTTCCGAGGATCTTCTCGGAAATCCTGGAGGCCCTCGGCAAGTTCATCCGCCGTTACAACACTCCACCGGCGGGGGTTTCCTGCGATAGTTGGGGAGTGGACTTCGGATTGATCGATTCAAGGGGGCACCTCCTGGGAAATCCGGTCCATTACCGCGATAAGCGCACCGAGGGGATGAGCGACCTTGTGTTTCAAAAAGTCCCGGAGGAGAAGATCTACGGGATCACCGGTCTGCAGCTCCTCAAGTTCGACACCCTCTTTCAGGTCGAATCCCTGGACTCGGCCAACGATCCCCAATGGGGGGCCGCCAGCCAGTTCCTGACCATCGCCGATCTGGTTCATTACCACCTTTGCGGCGCGCAGGTGATCGAATCCTCTCTGGCCTCGACCACGCATCTTTACGACGCCACCCAGCGGGATTGGGCCAGAGACCTGATCCAAGAGTTGGGGTACGACATCGAAAAATTTCCAGAGGTGGTCCCCTCGGGAACCCGGATCGGAACCATCGACGAGGAAGTGGCGGAGGTCCTTCGCCTGGAGCCGAGGTTCCGTAACTTCCCCATTATCGCCTCGCTTTCCCATGACACCGGCGCGGCGGTGGCGGCGGTTCCCGCCGAGAAAGGATCCAAATGGGCTTACCTCTCCTCGGGGACTTGGTCTCTCTTGGGAATCGAAATTCCCGAACCGATTCTGTCCGAAGAGGCGAGAAAAGAGGATTTCACGAACGAAGGCGGGGCTGAGGGGACGGTTCGTTTCCTCAAAAATATCATGGGCCTCTGGATTCTCCAGGAGTGCCGTCGCACCTGGGAGGCGGGAGGAAACTCGGTGGGTTATTCGGAAATCGCCGGATTGGCGGGAGAGGCCGAACCCTTCGCTTCGTTGATCCACCCCGACGATCCCCGATTCTTTGCCCCGGGGGACATGGTGGGGCGCATTCAGGCCTACTGCAAAGAGACCAACCAACCCATTCCGAAGGAGATTGGCGAAATCGCCCGTTGCATTCTCGAAAGCCTCGCGCTCCGATACCGGCAGGTTCTGGAGAAGATTGAATCCCTCAATGGCGGCGAGACCATCGAAGTGCTGCATATTGTCGGCGGCGGCGGAAAGAACGAATTGCTCAACCAGATGATCGCCGACGTCCTGGGGATTCCTGTCCTGGTCGGCCCGACCGAGGCGACCGCCAGCGGCAATCTGGTGACCCAGGCGGTGGCGATGAACGAGGTCGAGGACCTCTGGGCTGGCCGTGAGATCATCAAGCGGTCGTTCGAGATCCGTGAATTCAAGCCGGATGGCGATGAGGATTGGGACGCGGCGTATGAGCGGTTTTTGAAGTTGGTGGGGTGAAACCCCTCCCCCTAGCCCCCTCCCCGCGCTGCGGAGAGGGGGAACTGCCTACCGTTCCGTTTAACCGCTAGATCATTGAGCGTCGAAGACGCCGATTACTGGTCTCCCCACACTGAGATCTCGATGGCTCTTCTTTCGAGTCCTCGCAGGTTATCCGGATAATCCCCGCAGGTTGCCTCCTCGGCTAAGTCTTCCGGGATGGGAACCTCGATCCCATGTTTCCGACAGATGGCGTTCCATAAAGCTTCGAGGTCTTCGATTCGTTCGGAAAGTGAGGGCATTCGTATTTGGAGGGGGGAGATCCGCGCCATGAGATCCTGACGAAAACGGTTCTCGCGGACCTCTTCTTCAAGATCGCGGTTGGTCGCAACCACAAGACGAACGTCGACGCGGCGGGAGCGGTCGGCGCCGAGCGGTTCGATCATTCCCCGGTCGAGCGCTTTCAGAAGCATGGGTTGCGCCTCCAATCCGAGTTCACCGATTTCATCGAGAAAAAGCGTTCCCCGATCCGCTTGTTCGAAGAGCCCCTTGCGACGATTCCCCGCCCCGGTGAAGGAGCCCTTTTCATGTCCGAAGAGAGTCGATTGAAGGGTGGCCAGGTTGTTCCAGCAGGCGGTGTTGGCCTCCACGAACCGTTGACTGGAACGAGCGGAGTGTTGGTGGATCCATTCGGCCGCGGCCTGTTTGCCGGAACCGCTGGGACCGGTGATTAGGATGGCGTGAGAGGTTTTCGCCGCAGTCCGAATCCGTTCGCGAACGCGCTGGATTGCGGGACTTTCACCGAGTAGGGGGAGTGGGTGGCTCATAAAAAAATCCTCCAAGAATTAGTTTCTTGGAGGATTCTGATTGTCGTTCGGGGTCCCGGTCGAGAACGGGGGTTTGGGGTCGTCCGCCGGCTAAGGGAACGGGACTTTCGAACCCGTCATTCTCGCGCAGGCGGGAATCCAGGGGGCCTCCTTGGCATCGGCTCTAGATTCCCGCCTTCGCGGGAATGACGGGTAAAGCCGAAGGAATGACGGGGAAGAATTCGGGAATGACGGCCCGTAAATCTTACCAGTTGTTGATATCGTCCTCGGCGAACGTGGTGTCGTTCCCGGATCGCTGGTCGCCTTCCCAATCGGAGGCGTCGACCAAGTTGTCGTAATCGTTGTCATAGCTATCGGCCCAATCGAGGTTGCCGGGCTGGGTCATGCCGAAGTTGGTGTCATCCTCGGCGCAGGTGATCCCATCGGGTCCGGCCGACCAAAACTGGCCAGTCTCGAGACCATACGGGACATTGTTCCATTCGCCGTAATCGTTGAACGCGGTCTCGTCGCTTATCGCGATAAACTGACGCCAGGGAGACGCCTCCTTGTTAAAGACTTTTCGAAGGTCGGTCGGCGAAATGTACAGAACGGGCCGTCCCCACGGATCGATGATCGGCTCGTAGTTGACTCCGGGAATTTGGAGATCGTCCTTGCCGATATCCAGGTTCATCGAACTCTGATCCACTGGGCTGGTAGAGGTGGAGCCATAGGCTTTCACATCGATTGGGTTTTCGGTGTACCCGGTCCAATCATCCCCGCTGCCCGGTGTGTGTCGCCCGATCTCGCCTGTGTCGAAATCCCGGTAAGGAGGATTGTAACGGCGGGACTTCTTGGCGTTGAAGGGGGCCAATCCGGAGAGGGCGTAGTAGACATTCTGAGAGCCGCTGGGGATTTTCTTGCGCGTGTCGGTCATGTACTCGGCGACCGCCGCCTCGTAAGTCATGATCTGGGTCTGTCCCTGAGCGAACTTGGCTCGCTTGACCGCGTTGAGAAAATTCGGGACAGCGATGCCGACCAGGATCAGAATGACCCCGATCACAACAAGCATCTCGATCAAGGTAAACCCCTGTTTTTGGGTCTTTCGATAATTCATCAGGCGATTGAGTGAGTTCATCCGAGTGTATAATCCTCCACCTAAAGGATAGGTTTACCTAGAACCCAGTGTCAACATTGTCTGCCGCTCTAATCGCATGGGCGCGGCGCATCCACTATCTAAGTTTCGCGGGTCCTGAAGGGAATGAAATCTCATATCCACGCGAAAGGAAACCCCCTTGAATGTCGGAAAAGAAAGAAAAAGAAAGAAAAGGGATCGGTTGGACTGGAGGTGGGGAATGAATTTCTCCTAAAATAACAAAGAAAATCCCAAACTAGACGCTTAAATTATTGACTCCGAACCCTCCCGATGGTAATTTAAGGTATGCTTTGGAAATCTGCTTGCATACGGCTCTGGCTCTAAACCCTTTTTTTGATATTAATTTTTTTGTGTTCCGTAAATTGAATGGTTTCAATCGAAGGGGGAAGTCTTTTCCTTCCCTCCTCCTCTCTCAAAAGTCCTAGAGACAGGTTTTAAGTGTCTTTCCAACGCAGAACGCTAATCTCTACTTTGGAGGAACATTGAAATGAAGTGGTATTGTACGGCTTTTATGGCTTTCTTGTTTTTTGGTTGCATCGGATTGGATCGGGCTGAAGCAAACCATTACAACAACCCCGATCCCTGGTGGGACAAGGACTATAGCTGGTGCCTCGATCCCTATAACGACGCGGCGGGCGGAAATCTCTTCGAGGTCTACAAAATCGGACACGCGATCGAGAATGGCAAGTTGTATGTCTCGGTCAAAACCGGTTTCCCGATCGGGGGCGCTCGCGGCGGAGACAGTTATGACAACCGGACCTGGTTCTCGCCGGGCGACCTGTATTTGAATGTCGGAGGAATGTTCCAAACCGGCAACGGGACGGTCTACGGCATCGGGACGACCGATCACAGCGGCGACCGAACCAGCGATCCGAACGATGGTCCCTGGGAAACCGTCTATGACGGTAAACTGTATATTGGTTCGAATTTCGCCACTGGAACCTACGAGACCTATCCGACCAACACTCCCAGCGATGGGAACAATTCCGACAACATGAACAACTACCCAACGCTGATCATGAACTACTTGACCAAGGTCTCCGGTTCGAGCGGTTTCCACTACAACGACGGCTGGAACTACAACGAATATTTCTACTGGGTGGACCTTGCGGCTATCGGACTGGATGTTTGTGAGGATGGGTCCTGCGCCGGCGGGACCGGATTGACTCAATCCCTGCAGATCACCTGGGCCATGGAATGCGGCAACGATCTCGCCGAGTGTAAGATCGAGGCCTGCGAAAACGAGGTCCCCGAACCCTCGACAGTCGCTCTTGTGGGCGCCGGCGTTCTTGCCTTGGGCAAACGTCGTCGGTTCCGTTTGTGACCGAAACCATTCAATGACACCCCTCAAGCAAACGGGTCGGTCCCAGGGACCGACCCGTTTGCGCGGGACCGAGGCGTCGTCCAGAATGGTCAGTCGAGAATTTGCTTGACAACCGATATCGGTCAAAGGATCCTTGCCGACCGCTCGAAAGCGTTGAGGTCCGAAAGGTCAGGATTGCCGAATGATCGTTGTCAACACCGAAACCATCCCCGGGATGCGAATCGTTCAGGTCCGCGGAATCGTTCAGGGGAACACAGTCCGCTCCAAACACATGGGGCGCGACATCATGGCGGGGTTCAAAAACCTTGTCGGCGGTGAGTTGAAGGGGTACACCGAACTCTTGACCGAGGCGCGTCGCGAGGCTCTCTCGAGAATGCTCGGAGAGGCCGAGCAGTTGGGCGCCAACGCGGTGGTCAATGTTCGGTTCAGCACCAGCGCGGTCACTCAGGGCGCCGCCGAACTCTATGCCTACGGCACCGCGGTGATCGCGGAGACCGAGGACGAGTTCTAGGAGACTTCGAAAATGACTCCGGAACTGGTCCCGATCTTGGTCTATGTCGTTCCATTTCTCTTTCTCATGAGTTTGGGAATCTTTGTCGGAAAAACCACCGAGATTCGTCATCTCCGAGACCTCCACCGTCGCGAAATGGAAACCGCTCACATGGCGGTGAGCGACCTTAAAACCTTTCCCGGTCTTGTGGGAAACGAACCTCAGGGGATCCTCGTCTCCGGGGAGGTTGTCATCGCGACGGATTATCTGAAATCCTTCCTCGCCGGTTTGAGAAAAATCGTAGGCGGACGTGTCGGCAGTTATGAAACCTTGGTGATGCGCGCGCGCCGGGAGGCCATTCTCCGAATGAAACAGGAAGCGTTGGCACTCGGATTCAACGCCGTGTGCAACATCCGGCTCGACACCGCCGACATTGGCGGTAATACCACGAACAGAAAAATCGCAATGGTCGCCGTACTCGCAAGCGGAACCGCCTACCGGATCGGCGCGAACCATCCCCCCAACAAGTTCTAGGACCCGATCAAGTCTTTCCAAAGATTCGAGAGCTGAAAAAGAATCTCCGGATCGACATCGTTCCCACGAATCGAAATGATGATCACCAACAAATCCTCCTCGTTGACGATATCGTCATCCACGGGATCGACATTGAAGGTCGGAGGAGGCTCCATCGAGGGGGTCGCAGTCGGACTCAAGGTCGGCGTCGGAGTGCTTGTCGCCGTTGGAGTGTTCGAGGGTGTCGGAGTCCGGGTTTCCGTGGGAGTCAGTTCGCCATAAACGAAGCCATCCTTCAATGTCCCCCGCAGGTTGGTGAACAGTTCCACCGAGACATCGACCGAGCCTGGGTCTGCCATCGGGGCATTGCAGGTGATCGTGTTGGAATCGAGGACGGCCACATTGTTCGCCTCCTCTTCCCCGAAATAGACACGAGCCCCGGAACCAAAATGGGCTCCCGCGATGGTCACTGAAGTTCCACCCGCCGGCGGACCCGTATCGGGTGAGACGGAATCGACCACCGGTTGGTCGGCAAAGTAGAGAGCGAGTGACCAATCCTGGAAGGGGGCGCTCAAGAAATCGTTGAAGTTGGCGCTGATGCGCGCGGGACCGGAGACTGTGAATTCTCCCGCTCCGGAGCCAGTGACATCGACGATTCGAGTGCTGTTGCAAATCACCGGGGCGTAAAAATAGGTCAGGCTGGTGCAAGTCACATTCGTCCCCGCCAAATTCCCATCACCACGCCGAAAACCACGCACCGCCGTGCTGTCGTTAAAGGCTTCGAAATTGAGTTCGTCTCCCGGTCCGCCAAAGACCGGACTGGTGATGGGAATGAAGGCCCAGGCCTCCCATCGTAATCGGCCAGCCCCGGGGATATTGAAATTGAAATCCTCGAACTGCTGCTTGGATTCCGGGTCGGCGTTGACATTGGCCTGCTCTTCAAAAAAGCCGGAATAGGTTCCCAGGAGTCGCTCAGTGGATTGAGCCGGGCCGCGAGTCTTGGCCGCGGTGTAAGTGAATCCACCCGGCAAGGTTGTGAAAACTCCCCAAGGCCTTCCATAGTTCCATCGCGCCTCAATCGGGTCGGGCGCCAGGACAGTCACATCAGTGGCTCCCGCAATACAAGGCGGGGTTTTACAGACGATCTGAGTCGGACTGAGCACCACGGTGTCCGTTGCCGCGACGCCTCCGAATAGGACCACCGAGTCTTCTTCGAAGTAATTACCGTTGACGGTGACCGTTTCCCATCCGCCAAGCGATCCTTCGTCAGGAACGACATTGGTGATATCGGGCCCGGGTTGGAAGTTGACGGTCAGTGTGTAGTTCTGAGCGGCGTGACCGCTGAACTCGCCAAAGGTGTTGTATGTCGCCGGACCCAACAATTCGATGGACAGACTTCCGGAAGTCGGCGGGTCCCAAACCGAGGTGCAGATGGCGGGATTGCTGCCAAAGGCGTTGCATTCCGGGTAATCGGGGCGAAGGCTGATTTCTTGCCCGTTGAAGGTGATGGTCTGAACAGTCGAGTCGTGGCGCTCGATGTTCTGGACCTCTTGGCGCACATTCGGAGTGGAGGTGACGATGAAAGTCAACCTGCCTGAACGCGGGACCGAGATCGGACCGTAATCGACAGTCTGACGGGAGCCACCTGAAAATTGACCGGACTGTGCGGGGATGGTTCCGGTGGTTTCGAATAGATTTTGCGTCGGTGCTTGCGCAAAAACCGAATTTCCAAGCTGAAAACAGAGTGTAACAGCCGCCAACGCGGAGAGAAACTGGAGCCGAGAAGACATTGGGAATGCCTCCTTTCTTGGTGTGGAAAAACAAACCAACCCAATCAAGGACGGTTACCCCTCATAACGAAAGGAAGTTAGGACTTTTGCGCGGCGGGGTCAATAAAAGAATTGTCTGGAACCTCTCCCCCTAACCCCCTCTCCACCTTTTGGAGAGGGGGAACATCCTCCCCCTCCCCGCAAGCGGGGAGGGGGTCGGGGGGAGGGGTTTTGGTTCGTGGTGCCAATGAATCAAAACCGCCTCACCAACGGCCCCCGGAGTCTCGGCGCCGTCGGGTCTCCCGCCACCTTCCTCGCCGCGGTCACCGCGAACCAAAACGCCATCGCCAAATCGTCGTGTTTCTCGAAACCGAGACCGTGGAATTGGTCGATCAACTGACCGCAGAGATTGCGGCTGCGATCGTCGCCGCAGGGGAGGAGCACCTTGCGCCTCTCGAAGAGGGCGGCAAGAGAGGGGACGCCCTCGGTGAACGAGGACTTGTTCGAGCGACCGGTGGTGTGGCCCTCAAGGGCCCATGGGATACAGTCTTTCAATTCTTGTTCAACCCAGTGTTGGAAGGCGTTGTTTTCGATGAGGACCATGCGCGGATGGTGACGGTTGGTTTGGTCGACCAACTCCGAAAGGAGGCGGTCGGGGGTCAGACCGCGGTCCATCCAGATATCGATCACCTGCACTCGATCCTCCGGCAAAACGGCAAGGGTGATGACCACGCTGTAGTCCGTGTCCTTTTCAAAGGCCCGGTTGGGGTCGCTGACCGAGGCGAGGTCGATGCCCTGTACAATGAAGGCGGCCCCTTCCGGGACGGGGCCGAGGGATTGGGTGGAATCGAGGCAGGCCTCCAACCACTCGCGGCGGAAAAGGGCCGTGGCCTCGTCGATGACTTCGTTCTGTTTCTCGCGGTTGAAGAGGACCGTGCCGATCTCCTCGCGATCGGCGACCAAGCGTTCGTAGGTCCATCGCTCGGGCATGAGAACTTGCTTTCGCTTTTCATCGAGGATCGCGCGGTCGATTCGGTGTTCATACGCGGGGTTGGCGATCAGGCGGGAGTAGAGGTCATCGTGGTGTTTCCTGGTTCCAACCACGATCATCCGCCCGCCGGATTCGAGAACGGGAGTCAGTTCGGAAAGGAACCACTGATGAACCCGGTCGCGTTGGTTTTTGAAAAAACAGGTTTCGCTGTCGATGATGTCATCGGCCACAATCAGATCGGCGCGGAGCCCCGCGCAGGACCCGTACAACCCAAGCGCCCGCACAGTCGGCTCGCGGATGTTCCGTTCGCGTTCGAGAAAAAGCGCCTCACGGTTCCAAGCCCTCGGTTTATCGGGTTTGAGATTTCCATAAAGAGAGCGGATGCGGAGATTTGTTTCGATTTCTTGTCGAAGGGACATCACAAACCGGATCGCGAGATCGAGCGTCTTCCCGACTAAGAGGATGCGTATATCCGGGTTGCGAACCATCTCCCAGAGGGGGAGCAAGTAAGAGTAGAGGGTCGACTTCCCATGATCGCGGGGAGCGGCATGGAAGAATCGATTTCCGAGGAAGTTCGCCGTCCATTCCCGCTGAACAGGAGCGAGGTGGAATCCGAGAACCATTTTCGCGAATCGGTCAGGTTTTTCTGAGTATTCCAGGCAAATTCGTCGAAATGGGGGATTCATTCCTCTCGTCTCCTTTTTCCTCTTTTGTTGTAAATCGAAGAAATATCAACTAAAGTTGACAGTGCGTTTGTAACCTGACCCCATCGTGGCATGGGATCGTTAGAAACTAAGAAAATCGGCTCAGCTCCTATGGATCCTATGCTCTCGACGTTGCCGTTGCCGGTCCTTATCCCCTACATAGTGGTCGGTATCTGTGTTTACTCGGGCCTGAACCATCTTCTGATTTTTACTAAAAATCCCACAGAACGGATTCATGGCATCTTTTCGGCCATGTGTTTTTTGATCGCGATGGCGGGGTGGTCCTCCAGCCATTTCTACCGGGCGGCGGATGTCGAGGAAGCAGTCTTCTATCTGCGGATTCTAGTGGGCGTTGGTCAAGTTTTCTTTCTTTGTTTCCTCTGGTTCGTGGCCTTATACACGGCATGGCGTCCGATTGGGATCTTGGTCTTCCTAAGCGGAGTTCATCTTCTGGCGTTCGCATGGAACCTGTTTTCGGAATACACCCTCCTCTTCCGTGAGGTCAACGCGGTTTCGGATTATCGGCTTGCCTCCGGCAACACGATCCGAATGATCACGAGTTTTGAACGGGGTTCGGGAATCTACCTGTTCTCGGCCTCTTACCTTCTGAACATCCTCTATGACTTGGCGGCCTGTTTCCGCTTTCGCCGACGGGGGGCGGGGATCTCGGCCTATGTTCTTGGGGTTGCTCTCCTATTGTTTTTCGGAACGGTCACTCATGACGTGGCGATGGCGATGACCCCGAGGATCGTACCGGTCACTTGGTCGGAATACGGTTTCCTCGCGGTGATCGTGATGATGAGCTTAAAAATCTCGAGCGACTATTACCGCCGCGAGAAAATCCAGAGCGAGGACAAGTACCGTCGATTGGTCGAGGGCCTTCAACAGGACTATTTCATCTACTCGAAATCGGCGGATGGCCATTTCGAGTACTTGAGCCCGTCGGTCAGCCATGTGTTCGATCGGCCGATCGAGGAGATGATCGGCGGGAATTGGCGTCGGTTTCTCGACCTTCCCGAAAGTATCCGAAAGGGGAATGAGGCGGAGACGATTTGTCGCGGGGGAGAGAGACCGGAGCCTTTCGAGATTCAAATCCTCCGCGAGGATGGAAGATCTCGCGTGATTGAAATCCAGGAACGCCCGGTTGTCGACTCCGAAGGGAATGTCATTTCAATCGAAGGGATCGGGAAAGATGTCACCCGCGCCAAGGAGATCGAGAAGGAGTTGACAGCGGCTCGAGATTCCCTGCGACAAATGAACCTGCGTCTCGAGGGGAAGATCGAAGAGCGAACCAAGGAACTTCTGGAGGCCAATCGGCGATTGGTCGAGGAGAAGGCGTTTTCCGATTCGCTGCTCGAGAGTCTGCCCGGGGTTTTTTATCTGATTCGACCGAACGGTCGATTCGTTCGATGGAACCGACGATTCGAGGAGGTGACCGGGTACGATTCCGAGGAAATGGAGTGGATCGAAAACGTTGCTTTCTTTCGGCCGGAGGACCTGCCCGCTCTTCGAGAGGCGATGGAAAAGATTTTTCGGGGAGAGGCCGCCACACTCGAATGCGAGTTTGTGGCCAAGGATGGAAATTCACGCCCTTATTTCTTCACCGGCGATCTCGTTCACCTCCGTGGGGAAGACCTTCTGATCGGAATGGGAATCGACGTTTCAGAGAAGAAGACGGCCGAGGAGGAGCATCGGCGGGCGCACCGACTTCTGGACCTCCACATCGATAACTCCCCCCTGGGCGTGATCGGTTGGGACGCCGATTTCAGGGTGACTCAATGGTCCCGGAAATCGTCTGAAATTTTCGGGTGGACCCTCGAGGAGGCGATGGGAAAACACTGGAGCGAACTTCCCCTCGTGCATCCAAACGATATGAAGGAGATTAGCGAGGTCGCCAAGGGACTCACCAGCGGAAGAGTTCGATCGAAAACGATCCTGAGTCGGAATCTTCGAAAGGATGGAGAGATCCTCCAATGCGAATGGCACAACTCCGTCTTACTGGATGAGTCGGAGTCCGTGGTCTCTATATTCTCCCTGGTGCAAGATGTCACCGAAAAGAAACGGATCGAGGACGAACTCAGGCGCCACCGAGAAGATCTCGAAGAACTCATTCGAGAACGCACAAGGGCCCTGGAGAAAGTCCAGCGGGAATTGGCGAAGCAGGAGAGGTTGGCGGCCATCGGCCAAGTGATGGCCACGATCAGCCATGAATTGAGGAACCCCCTCGGAACCATTCGGGGAAGTTTCTACACCGTCGGGGAGCGAGTTCGGGGTGCGGGAATAGACGGTCTCGACAGACCGTTGGATCGGATCGATCGGAACCTCAAACGGTGCGACCGAATCATCGACGAGCTCCTGGATTTTGTGCGAAACCAATCGGCCGATCGATCGCGGGTCAGGTTGGACGCGTTCCTCGAGGAGGCTGCTCGGGAGTTTTCCTTTCCAGATGGCGTCGATTTCGAATACCACCCCGGAGTCGGCGACCGAGCGGCGCTGCTCGATGTCGAACGGTTTCGAAGGTGTTTGGTCAACCTGCTGAACAATGCCGCGCAGGCGGTCACGAACGGGACCGCCTCGGACCCGAATCGACCCTCCTCCATCCGGATGGAAACTTGCCTCGCGGACCAAAATACGGCAATCATCCGGATTGTCGACACGGGAACCGGAATTCCCGAGGATCTTCGGGAAAAGGTCTTCGAACCCCTGTTCAGCACCAAAAGTTTGGGCATCGGTCTCGGTCTTCACATTGTCCGCAACCTCATGGAACAACTTGGCGGAGGCATTGAAATCGAGGAGAGTTCGAACGCCGGGACCACCATGAAGATCCAGGTTCCGGTCGAGTAGCGATTCCTCAGTTCTCCTTCAATTCCGCGTCGAGCAACGCGAAGATCTTTTCTTTTGTCTCCGCGGAAACCTCGAAAGGGTCTTTTTCGGCGCTCTCTATCGGAAGCAGCAGTTTCGGATCCTCGATCAGTTGCCAAAGCCTAACCAGTGACGCTGGCGGGAACTCGTCGAGACGGTCGATAAGCGCCTCGCGGACACGGCGGCGGATGATTTCGATCTGCTCGCCACGATCCCTCGGTATCCCGGTTTCAGGCATCGGCGAAACATCCTTGGATTCCGTCGGGACCGCGAGCTGCATGACTTCTTTGTGACTGATCCCCAAACGCTTCGCGGTCTCGGTGCTGGAAAGCCGTTTGCGAAAGAGGAAGTCGCAGACCTTTTCTTGAAGGTTGTTCATGGATCGAGATGCGCCTCCGAGTCGAGCGCGGAGAGGTCGAGGGTGAAGGCCCCGAGATGGGCGGAGACAAAGCTCGTTCCAAGAGGATCGTGATCCAGATAACGAGTGTACCGCGAGGCGGATTCGAGGCCCTCGGCCAGATGGTATCGCGTCCGGAAAGAATCCTCAGTCCACGTGATTTCTTCAGCCGCGATCCGATAAACCTGGTCGGCATCGAGTGGGATGAGCGGATTCCCGCGCAGTTCAAATCTCTCGCCGAAGAAAGCGTCGATGGTTTCGTCATAACGATCGACCGAACGATAGTTGGACGGCCAGGGGGATTCCTCCAGAACCGCCTGTTTCAGGTACTCGAAGGGTTGTTCGGTGCTGATGGAACGCGCGTAAAGTCGTTCCTCCACCTCACCAAACCGGTCGCGACTGGAAAAATCCTCGAAGAAGCGGACGAACTCGGCTCCCTCATTCACACCACCTTGAAAGAAAAAGAGGTTCTTGATGGAGCGGTCGACCAACCAGGGATTAAGCACCATCCGGTCCGGGTCGAAATACCAGACATGCTCCGCCGCGGTGCCCGGCGGAATGAAATGGAGTTCCCCCTCCCAATCGATCCACCACAACCAGTTGCCCGCGAGTTTCGCGAGGAGGTCCACCGCGTAGAAGAGGGGAATTCCCTGGAAGTCGAGACGGTCGATATTTCGGGTGGATGCCGGTGATCCCGAATACGTTGGAAGCGGGCCGGTCAGGATACCGAAGATATCAGCGAGGATCTCGGTGGGAGTCGCGTCCTCATAGAGTTTCCGGATGTCGCCGCGATACATCCGCTCGGGTCGTCTTGTCGCACGAATAGTCAGCGGCGAATCGGCGGAGTGTGTCCGCAATTCCGAAATCTCTCCATGAAATTTCAGCGTGTCGTTCAAATGAATCTCCAACCCGGCGCCAACGCTCAGAGCCGGAGCGGTGGCTTCGGTATGGAGAGTGATCTTCGCTTCGGCGTCCATGGCGCCGAAAGGGGCGAAGATGTCGACACGCCTTGGTCGAGTCGTCTCCCAAACGCGGTTTCCCGAGAGATCGTCGACAAGGATCTTTGGGATGATCATCGGGTCCCCCTCGTCTTCGCTCCTTTAGTGAAAGCAACGACCGCGTCGATCAGATCCGAGGCGAGCTTGCGGAGAATACGCCGTTCGACGAAGCGCGGGACATACGGGATATCGAGCCCGAAATCGCGATACCACCGGTCGACCAGATCGAGCGCGTACAACTTTTTCGATCTCCCGTCGGTGAGCCCGCTCATCTTTTCCGCCGCTTCGACGACCTCAACAAGGAGTTCGAGCAGCCTTCCCCAGAAGGGAAATTTGGGGACGACAATCTTACTGGCCACGAGCGTCCACCCATCCTTGGATGATGATATACCCGAGGGAGACCGCGTTGACCGTGGCGGTCGAAAAGGTCTGCGCGGTTTGGTCGTCGACATTCATCCAGAGCAACAGGTTGGTGAGGATAGTGACGATCAGCGCCGCGAACTTGCGGCTGTTCCATTTGGAGGTGGGGGTGTTGGGCATGGTGTTTTTCCTTTCGTTCTTGTCAGTTTCGATTCAAAATCCTCTTCAGCTTCCGAAGAATTCTTTTGACCACTCGCATTGGAATCGAGATCGAAAACCTCATCCGATCCACCTCCTTCTCGGCGGGTCGGTGCAAACATCGATGTGGGCTCCCCAGTCGTACCGGCCCAGGCCGCCGTCTCCGACCTCCTCTTCGCAGATCGAGTAAAACTCTTCGACGCCGATTCCCTCGGGGGTCTTCAGGTCGAGGGCCATTCCACAGATGTGCTGAGATTTGGAGGCGCCGCCGACCAGGATGTTATAGAGACGACATCGGACTCCGCTGAGAATTTGGACCGGGCAGTCCCTTCCGAGTCGTTCGGAGCAGCGGGCGCGGATGAGCTCGAAGAGGTCGAGGACCTCGCGGCGGATGTGACCCCCATCGCAAAGCCTTCGTCCCCGACGGTCGCAGCGGCAGCGGACTTCGGAGTAGTAGACGTGTTCGGAGACTTTTTGGTTGGCGACAATCATGGGGTGGAGGCGCCTCCGCTCACCCAGAAATCGATGACCGCTTTGGCGAGAGCGCCGCACAAGAAGAGCAACCCGGCCAGCGCCATCTCGGTCCGGACCTGTCTCAGTTTGATCGCCCGGATCGATTCCGCCATTTCGCGCAAGCCCGATTCCAGCTTCTCCTCGATCGCGAAGAGACGTTTTTCGAGTGAGGACGAAAATTTTTTCTTGCTCATCAATAGGCTCGCTTTTCGAAAATCCATTCGATGCCGTGGAGGGCGGCGTCGGTTTCGGCATTAACCGCCTTGAGACGGACCACCGCCCAGAACTTCTCGCCGGTGGAGACGGTGTGGTCGAGGGTTTCGCTTC
>JACKFH010000003.1 GCA_020632575.1 Candidatus Omnitrophota bacterium
GCGATGGGGGGCTGATCGGACAGCATGGACCGGGAACGATTGGTCAAGGCCCTCGAGGAGGTCCGTAACGGCACGCTCGACATCGACGCGGCGCTCCAGCTTTTGAAGGGATTTCCGTTTGAGGATCTGGATTTCGCGCGCATCGACCATCATCGGTCCATTCGCACCGGTTTTCCTGAGGTCATCTTTGCGGGCGGAAAAACCATCGAGCAAACCGTGGCCATATTCGGCAAACTCGCGGAACGTAGCGACCGGGTCCTCGCCACTCGGGTGGCCCCCGATTGCGCGGAAGCACTTTTAAAAGAACAACCCGAGGCGACATATTTCCCCCTAAGTCTATGTGTCACACTGGACCGTCGTGTCGAGGAAACCCGCACCGGCAATATCCTGGTTGTTTGCGCGGGCACCTCGGACTTAGCGGTTGCCGAGGAGGCCGCAATCACGGCCGATCTAATGGGCGGAGCGGTTCACCGAATTAATGACGCCGGCGTGGCGGGAATTCATCGGATCCTCTCCGAGGGCGAGGCCCTCTCCAAAGCGCGCGTGGTCATTGTCGCGGCGGGAATGGAAGGGGCCCTGCCAAGCGTCGTCGGCGGGTTGGTCTCCGTTCCGGTAATCGCAGTTCCGACCAGCGTCGGCTATGGCGCAAGTTTCGGAGGGGTGGCGGCGCTTCTTGGGATGCTGAACACATGCGCCTCTGGGGTGTCGGTGGTGAATATCGATAACGGTTTCGGCGCGGGATATCAGGCAGCGCTGATCAATCGGTTGCCGGAGATGTTCTGCGAAAAGGAGTGATTGCTTAGCAGCTCCTTTTTTGCATGTTTAGGGTTGTTCTCCTCTTTGTGATTCTTCCTGTTCCTGCTCCTCGACCACCTTCTCTTGCTCGGAAACCGCTTTCCCGTGGGCGATGTCTCCCGCGAAGCCGAACTGTCGGTTGTCGAGTTCGGCGAGTTGTTCGTCCCGTCCATAAAGGATGAGGACATCTCCCGAGTTAATCTTTGAGGCGCCGGTTGGGGCGCCAACATACTTGCCATCGGGCCGCTGGATCCCAATCACAATGATTCCCTCATTCCGGAGCGAGGTGTCCGAAAGCGATTTCCCCACAATCCAATCCTCATCCTCGACCATCATTTCGGTGATTTGGTAGTCGCCGGAAACCCGAAGGAGGGCGGCATAATCACGGATCTCCAGATCGGTCCACCGGTGCAAAGCTTTGTCGATCATTCTGGAGAGCCAGCGATCAACCCATTGGCTGCTAGCTCCGATCCAAAGGATGGCGACTCCCGCAAAGAGAACAGCAAACCGGAGGGGATAGGGGATTCCATGATCGTCCCGGTTGATGAAAGTCATGAATAAGGAGGCGAAGGCCGAGACGATGCCCGCGTTTCCAAGGAGCATGAGCAGCATCACGATTCGTCGTCTCACCGGATGGCTCACGACTCGCTCGGCTTCGGTGGTCGTGAATCCGACTCCGGAAAAGGCGGACCGCGCCTGGAACCGCGCCGATTCCTTGGAGAGACCCGTGCGAATTAACGCCACAGTCGCAACACGAGTAATCAGGATGGAAAGAAACAGAATAATGAAGAGGGAGATGAGACCAGTCATGCTTCTTTATCGTAGCATGAATGTTGGTCATCGTGTGGATTAGGACTCGCCCGGGTGAGCCGTTGGGTCGCCTGATATTGGAACCCGAGGAACAATCTGTGGTATAATTCTTCCTCTTTCAATCTGCGAGGTGATTTCCATGGATCGCGTAGCCGCAGGCCCCGACGCATCGACCCATCCCCCGAACTCTTTCACACCGAAACTCGTTCAGATTTTTTTTGCACATCGTCATTGGCTCGTCCCCGCGGTGAGCACACCTGTTATTTTCATGATCTTTTCGAGCCTCAACAATCACTATCCACCTTACTCCTTGTTTGAAGAGAATCCCTATCGCTTTTTAATTTTAGGGAGTTTCTTGTGGGGTGTTGGTGTTGGGTCTGTGTTCCCGGCCCAGCAAAGGCTCGGTGATTTCTTCCGCACATGGGTGACATGCGCGGTCCTCTCTTTGGTTTTCACCCTAGCTGGGTCCTGGTGTGCAATCCAGGTGATCCAAGCAATGCTGGAGAACGAAGGGGGACCAATCGATTGGTTCCTCTATGATATCTCGATTCTGGACTTCCCTGTCTTCGGGTTCGTTCTGGGATTTTCCTTGGGAGCGGGTCCCAAAGGTGTTCTCTGCATCGCAAAGAGTGGAAAAGCGTTGCTTTGGTTTTTGGCGTTTGCCTTTGTTGCTCCCATGTTGCTCCAAGCATTTTCAGCCCTTGGTCCATTGATCTTCGTGAACATTGGACTGCTATGGGCTTTGGCGGGCGCCCACGCTCTGAGGTGCATGAATGGAACACACAACGTGGTTCCAGAAGCGGGGGGCGGGCCGCGTCACAAAATATCGGCGATGCCAGAGAATCTACGTTTCCACCTGAAGATTTGGGGAGGAACCTATCTCCTAAATGTGGGAATCTTTTTCGCCTACATTGTCTATACGTGGGTCGAGATGGCTTCCGCGAGTCATACTGCCTCCTTCGGAATCAGCTTCTACGATATTTTCCAAATGTTCATTGCTTGTTTCATCTGGCCCCTCGCATCAGCTTTATTGCCGCTCAACTACTTTAGCCACTTTCCGATGTTTCGTTTGATCGTGATACCGCTGGGAGTCGGATTGGCCGCGCTCATTTGTGAAGGAATTCGTGTAAGGAAGGCTTGGCCTTTCCTTGGGGTTTCGATTTCACTTTGTCTGGTTTGGATGGCTTGCACGATCTATGCGGCATTGCATATGCAAGAATTGTTTTTCTAATCGCTGATGGATGAGTCGGTGAAGGTTTATGGATGGACGGAAAATTGGAGATCATAGCGTCGCGTCTCCCCCGGCTGCAGAGTCACCAAACGGCCCGCCTCACGCTCCTTGGCGCGTCCTTCGACTCGGGCATTGCCGGGTTCCAAACCGCAGACGTAATCTCGCTTGCCCATCATCTTCCACTGAGTGAAGTGCGGGAGTTGATCGTGGCGGTATTCCAAGGTGAAGGTGAGGCCGCCATCTATGGATGGGTTTTTGAGTCGAACCGACACATAGCCCTCGGCGTTTGGTTCCATAAGGTGGTAGTAAACGCGTTCTTGGTATCCTGAAATCGGGTCGCTGAATCGGAGCGGGCCCTCAGGGTCTTCGAGGTCGGGATTCCTGGGTTCAATCTGGGCATGAGGGGTTGATAGTTCAGTCCCGGGCGAAAGCAAGGGAAAACCGAAGTTGCAGTGGTAAAGAATCATGTGGGGCGAAGGAGACGATCCCTCGTTGGTCACCGTGTCGGTGAGGGTGATTCGGGGTTCCCCCAAAATGGCCCGGTATTCACGACGAAGGACCAGGTTCTCCCCGAAGATGACCGCCTCTCTCATTTCCCCGGAAATCCGCATCACATAATCGTCTCCCTCCCATCCCTCCGTGTGGGAAATCCGTTCGGCGGGAAGCGAGGTGTATCGACCGTGCAGACCGAGTGCTTCCCCTTCATCCTCGCAGGGAGAGCCGGTTTGCCTTAAGCCGCAGGTCACAAGAAGACCCCCCGGGAAGGTGCGCAACCAGCCAAGGCCATGGGGGTCGAATCGGTTGGGGTGAGCGTCGCCGCTCGGGGAGGACCAGTTGAGGGGGACGCCGCGATAGCTGGCGGTGGATATATCCATCCCTCGATCCATCAAAAGGGTGAGGTCGAAACCCGAGCCGGTGCGCAGGGTGGCGATCTCCACGCCCTTCCCCGGCCCTTCGGACAATTGGGAACGGGTGATCCCTCCGATCTGGCGCAGACTACCCGTGTAGTTTTGGATCTTTTCTCGTGTGTATTTTTTCGCGAAGATATTAGCCATTTAATTATCAGAGTTCCACGTCCACCGATTCGAGGATGCGCGAAAGTTCCTCGTTGTTGTAATAGTTGATCTGAATGGTTCCGGATTGATCCTTTTTTTGACTGACTTTTACTTTGGCGCGAAAACGCTCCCGGAGCGCCTCTTCGATGCTACGTAGATGGATAGATGTTGGGTCGTTTGGGTCCGGCGCCTCTTCTGTTTTGACCTCGCGCTCAGAACCTTCTTCCGATTTCTCTTTTTTGGATTTGAGGAATTTCTCCAGAGCGCGAACGGAGGCCCCTTCTTTCAGGACAAAATTCCACGCTGACTTGCATCGATTGCCATCCAATCCGGCCAGAATCTTCCCGTGTCCCTGCGAGAGGACTCCGCTTCGAATCGTCTCCTGGACATAGTCGGGAAGATCGAGCAGACGAAAGAGGTTCGCGATGGTGGTTCGGTTCTTACCTACCTTCTTTGCCAGCGTTTCCTGATTGAGTCCCTCCCCCGCTTCGATGGACGCGTCAATGAGGCGACGATACCCCTCCGCTTCTTCGATCGGGTTGAGGTTTTCACGCTGGACATTCTCAACAATGGCGATTTCCATCATTTCGAGATCTTTCGAGTCTCGAACAAGCGCTGGGACCTTTTCCAGTTCGGCGCCTTTGGCCGCCCGCAGGCGGCGCTCGCCGGCGATGAGCTGGAATCGCTCTGGATCGGAGGGATGCCGTCGCACCAGGAGGGGTTCCAGGATACCATGGTTTCGGACCGACTGGGTCAATTCTTCGATACCCTCTTGATCCATCTCAACTCGCGGTTGGTAAGGATTGGGGTCAATCAAATGGATTGGAAGAGAGGATGGTCCCGTCGATTGGGTCCCTTCCCGATCTTCAACCGTAGGTGCGGCTACGGCCGGTTCTACCGCTGCCCCTTCCTCATTCTTTTTCTCGTCCCCTAGCAAAGTGGACAGTCCCCTTCCCAGTCCCTTACGAGCCATTTCGCAGAATCTCCTTTGTCAATTCCATATAAGCTTTCGCCCCACTCGACCAGAAATCGTAGAGAGTCACCGGCAAAGCGTGGCTGGGCGCCTCACTCAGACGGACATTTCTGGGAATGGTGGTGCGAAAAACTTTATTCCCATAGTGATTTCGGATTTCCGCCTCCACCTGTCTGGAAAGGTTGGTTCGGAGATCCATCATGGTGATCAGTATACCATACAGATTCAGGTCCTCATTCATCCGGGCCTGCGCCACTTGGAGAGACTCCATGATACTGGTCAACCCTTCCAACGCAAAATATTCCGCCTGCACCGGGATCATCAAGTGGGTTGCGGCGGAAAAGGCGTTCAATGTGAGCATCCCCAATGAGGGAGGACAATCGAGAAAAATGTATTCGTAAGGGTTTTCCTGGTTTGGAAGCTTCTGGATCATCCGATTGACAGCTTGCAGTGGATCCGAGCCGGCCTGTGGGAGGAGTTTTTCCGCTCCCACCAAGTCGGGACTTCCGGTGATGACATCCAATCCGGGGATGGTCTCGAATGAAAGGATTGTCGGCTGATCCGCCTCCTCAAGCAGAACCTCGAGGAGAGTCGGCTCCTCGGTCGGTTCAAACCCGAGTCCGCTGGATGCATTGCACTGCGGATCTAGATCGATTACCAGCGTGCGCTTCTCGGAAGTGGCCAAATTGGCCCCGAGATTGATCACTGTGGTGGTCTTTCCGACCCCCCCTTTTTGGTTAGCGACAGCGATAATCCGAGTCTGTGAATGTTCTGGGGTTTCTTCACTCAACGGGAACCTCTCCTCCCAGCCAAAGGCAGGGTAAGTTAGGGCCTTTCGAGTATTTTGACAAGATTGTGTTGAAACTGTGGATAAGTGGCTGGTTGTTCCACGTGGAACGGTGTTTGGCGGGGACTAGGGGGTGGTGGTCTCTCCGCCTTCTTCGAGGCCTGTCTTCGGGTTGTCCATCATATCAAAAAGTAGGGCGGACTGCTCCGCATTCTCGCGCACCATTTTGTTCATGATCTCTGCCCGGTTAACACTTGGGACCTGCAATAGCACGTCCATTACAAGGTCCGGTCCCTCGAAACTTTCATCCGGCGGAAAGGGAGGAGCCTGCGGATTCAGGGGATCCGGAAAGGCTACAGCGAGTAGCAGGGTCGCCGCATCCGATGGTTTTTGATTTCGAACCATTTGCGCCAACTCTTCCACACGATTCTTCCTGTCTTCACTAATCTCCCGGTTCCTTCGTTCTTCAAGTTCTTGAAGTTCTGCAAGTGTGCTGGAGATGCGGTTCAGTAAGTTGTTGTTCCTTCGGATTTCGGCCTGCAGATCCCGTTGACTCTGATCCAGAGCGGCCTGCCTCGATTTGATTTCATCCTCCTTTCGACGAAGTTCTTCTTCCTTTTGCCGGATTCGATCCAGGGTGCGCTGAAAACCCTCCCGCTCACGCGTCTGCGTAACGACCTCTCCCTCCTCACCCCGCGATTCCAGGAGCTGTCTTTCCAATTTCTGCCGGCGAACACGCTGGTCATTCTGGAAGGTAAGGAGCTGCTCCTCCACACGATTCTGTGCGAGTCGGTCGAATGGCGCACGTAAAATCGGTTGCCCCACATCCCCACTCCGGATCCAACTGTTCCACGTGGAAAAACAGAGATAACCGAGGCCGATTGTCAGAATAAGGAGAAGCGCTGTCACCATGACGCTCCCACGCTCCGAACCCCACTCTCGTTTCCGTTGCCCGATCTCATCCAACTCCGCCAACTCTTCCCGCTCCGCCTCTTGACGCCATGTATCCCACTGGCGCTCTTTCAACGCTTCCACAGTTCGCTTGTTTCGAGACCGTTCAACCAATCTCTTTCGAGATTCGCTCACTTTTTCTTCTTGCTTTTCCAGCTCTTGCCGAGTGGCGCTTAACAAGGACTCGACTCGCTCATAGTAATGAACGCGCTCCCCCTGCTCACGCCCTTTCCAGCGTGCACCCCGTTTGGGCGCAAGCGATTCAGAGGTGTCGGACAACTCTTGTTCCAGGAATTCCTTCCCATCCACCCATTCCGCAAGTCGGCCCTCCTCCTGAAGGAGCTCGATCCTCCCCAACCTTTCGAGGTGGTTCCGCAGCCTCAGAAGACGTTCAAGCCGAAAATCGAATTTCCTCATTTTTCAGCCTCACTTTTCCCTCCGACCAACTCAACCAATTGTTTCCGAACCTGCCCAAAATCAAACCCTTGTTCCCGAGATTGTTTCGTGTATTGATCGATCTTTGGCTTTGCGGCGATGGCATCATCCACTTCGGGATTCGTCCCTTGTCGGTACGCGCCGAGGTTGATCAGGTCCTCCATCTCCTCATAGCTCGCCATTCGACTCCGAACCATCGCGGCCGCAGCCTGTTGGCGCCCATCCGTGATATCGTTGGCGACACGAGAAATGCTGCGAAGAACATCGATCGAGGGAAAATGATTGCGGTCGGCCAGTCTCCTCGTCAAAACAATGTGGCCATCGAGGATACCGCGGACTGCGTCACTGATTGGCTCATTCAAGTCATCCCCCTCGACTAAAACCGTGATCAAACCCGTGATGCTGCCCTCCCCCGCGCTTGTGCCGCACCGCTCCAGGAATTTCGGGAGGAGTGTGAAAACGGATGGAGTGTAGCCGCGGGTCGTGGGAGGCTCGCCAATCGCCAAGCCCACCTCACGCTGGGCCATCGCAAGACGCGTGACAGAATCCATCATGAACATCACTTTATTTCCTCGATCCCGGAACCATTCCGCGACCGCCATGGCACGCAGGGCCGCGCGAATTCGAACCAGAGAAGATCGGTCACTGGTGGCGACAACCACCACGGTCCGGGCCAAACCTTCCTCCCCGAGGTCCCGTTCGATAAACTCTCGGACTTCACGGGAACGTTCCCCGACCAATGCCACTACGTTCACATCCGCCTGCGTAAACTTCGCAATCATGCCCAAGAGGGTGCTTTTGCCGACACCGCTTCCCGCGAAGATCCCCATTCGTTGCCCCTCGCCCAGTGTCACTAAACCATCGATGGCTTTGACTCCTGTCGGAAGGACCTCCGTCACTCGCCGCCTCTGCATCGCCTCGGTTGGAGTATTCAGAATCGGAACCCGGTCCCGGGCCAGGATCGGTCCATGGCCATCCATGGGGACCCCCAATCCATCCACGACTCGACCCAAAAGACTTTCGCCGACGGCAACTTGGTTCAAGTCGCCCCGCGAGATCACCTCATCTCCCGGTGAAATCCCAGAGACCTCTCCAAGCGGCATTAACAAAGTCTTCCCGCGCCGAAAGCCAACGATCTCCGCTGGCGTCCTTTCCCCATTCCCCCGAGGCTTGATCTCGCATAGGTCACCGACACTCCCCGCCGGGCCCCGGGATTCAATGACCAGACCAATGATCTCCTCCACCCGTCCGTTCTGGAGAATCGGGTTGCAGGTCTCGACACGATGTCGAAAAAGATCCCAGTCGATGCGGGGAGCCTCGATCATCTCGACTTCAACTCCTCTTCATTCTCTTCTTTCCACCAAACGTAATCGTCATATCCCCATGGGTAGTCGTTGACCACGCCCTCTTGAATCTCGACAATCCGAGTCGCCAACCCCCGGAGGAAATGGCGGTCGTGGGAGACAAAGACGATGGTCCCTTCGTACTTATCTAAAGCGGCGAGCAAACGTTCCTTCGTGATCAGGTCCAGGTGGTTGGTCGGCTCATCCAACAGCAACAGGTTCGCGGTGCCACACAAGATTTTAGACAAGCAGAGTCGGCTCTTTTCTCCGCCCGACAAGACGGCTGTCTTTTTGAAGACATCGTCGCCTCGAAAGAGAAAAGAACCCAGGAAATCCCGGACCCGCGGGACCCACTCAGGCGGCGCTTCCGCCTCGGCCTCCGCCAGAACGCTTGCTTCCGGAGATAGCTCGCCGATTTGATCCTGGGCGAAATACCTTGGGAACACCGAGGCCCCGACCTCCACCTTTCCCTCAAACCCCTCGTCCTTCCCGGCGATAATCCGCATCAAGGTCGACTTTCCCGCGCCATTCTCCCCCACCAAGGCAATCCGGTCGCCACGATAGAAGGTGGCGGTGTACGGTTCGAACACCGTTCGACCATTGTATGTACGCGAAACCTCTTTGATTCGGACCACCTCCTTTCCGCTTCTCGGAACCTTCGGGAGGATGACCCGAATGGTGGCGTCCTCACGGGGCGTTTCGATAATCTCCATCTTCTCGAGCTGCTTCATCCGGCTCCTGGCCTGAGAGGCCTTTGTCGATTTCGCCTTGAATCGCTCGATGAATCGTTCGGTCTGCCGGATCTTTTTTTGCTGGTTTTTTGCGGCATTCTCGAGGACTTCGTACCGTCGCTCTCTTTCCTCCAGGTACGAATCGTAGTTCCCCTTGTAGTCCGAGATGGTCCGCATCGCGATCTCCGAAACCCGGTTGACCACATTGTTCATCAGGGTTCGATCATGGCTAACCAGCACCACCGAACCCGGGTAATCCTTGATAAAACTCTCCACCCACTGGATGTTTTCGAGATCCAGATAGTTGGTCGGTTCATCCAGCAGCAGGATATCGGGCATTCGCAGCAGCAATTTCGCAAGATGCAACCGCACCTGCCAGCCACCACTAAAATTCTCGGTCGGTTCTTCCCAGCGGTCCTTCGTGAATCCGAGACCCGACAGGATCGCTCCCGCTTCGCTTTCGGCCTTGTACCCGCCCTTTTCCTCGAATTCATGCTGCAATTGGGAGTAGCGGTTCAAACGTCTTTCCAAATCCGAGGAATCGGCTTCGAGACTAGAGAGGATCTCCTCATACCTGCGCATTTCTCTCTCCAGAGAGAGGATTTCGTCCTTTCCCTCGAGCGCTTCCTCCCAAACTGTCCGTCCCGGTTTAAGGGTCACATCCTGCTCGAGATAACCCACCGTGTTTTTCCCGGTAATCGAGACCTCCCCCTCATCGGGCCGAATCGCCCCGGCCATCATCTTGAGAAGAGTCGACTTTCCCGCGCCATTCTTCCCAACAATCGCCACCCTTTCACCGTCATTGACCTTCCAGGACACACTTTCCAAAATGGCTTGGTGACCGAAAGTCAGACTCACATCCTTCAATTCAATCATTCGGTTCTTTCTCTTCCGTCGTCTTCTCCCGATCCGAGTCGGGGGCCCTCTTGTTCCCGGAATTTCGCGAGTCGGGCAATACGGAACGCACAATTTCGTCCAATTGAGTTCGGATGCGACCATCGATGAATCCGCTGGGGGTTTCGACCCATACACCCCCTCGATCGACCCTTCGATCTTCCTCAATCGTCAATTTTTTTAGGTCATCAAACCTTTCAATCAGGGTCATTTCGAATTCTTGGAGAATCCGCAGGTCTTCGGGATGAACTCGGACAACCATTTCTTGCCGATCTCTCGCAACCTCCAGACATTTCACCGCGGTCTGAACCACAATGTCCCGTTTCTCCAGAGCCACCTCGCCAACCACCAACTGAGCGATTTTCAGTGCGAGATCGACCATTTCATCCCGGTGGTTTTCCAACACCTGGCCTAGAATCTTCTCCGTTTCCTGAACCAAAGCCTCAAATTCCGCGACCGCACCCTCCAACCGAGGTTTGATTTCGCCATGAACCCTTGTTTCAGCGTCACTGTGGGCCCTCTCGGCTAGTTCGCGGAGAATCTTCTCCCGCTCACTCTCCAGTTCCGCGATCGCCGCCTCTTTTTCTCGCAGCATCGCTTCTTTTTCTCGACGGATCGCTTCGAAACTCTCGGCCATCATGCGCTGCGACCGCGCCTTGGCCTCCTCGATGATGTCGATCGCCTCGGCTTCCCTGCGCATTTGGACGCCCGCAGGGTCCTCCACGCGGATGGATTCCGCTAAAACAGGGATTTTTAAAACCTTTTTGCCTGTATCCATGATAATTGTGTGTGCGGGACGGTCCCTCCTCGGCGATGAAGCCGAATCGGTGAACCCAGACACGAGACACCCCAATAGACTTTAGACGACCAAATCTTCCTCGCCTCGGGTAATGGTGATTTCTCCCGATTCCTCGAGTCTTCGGATGATCGCGACCACCCGTTGCTGGGCCTCCTCGACCTGCCGGAGTCGGACCGGGCCCATGAATTCCATGTCTTCCTTGATGATTTCCGCGGCTCGAGCCGACATGTTCGAGAACACTTTTTCGGCGACTTCCTCCGAGGCCCCCTTCATCACCATGGCGAGTTCCTTCTGATCGACTTCCTTCAGAACCTGCTGAATCGCGCGGTCATCAAGCAGGATGATATCCTCGAAGACAAACATCAGTTTCTTCACAGAATCCGCCAATTCGGCGTTTTCGGCTTCGATCGTCTCCATGATCGAACGTTCGGTGCTCCGGTCGACCCGGTTCAACAATTCAGCAAGCGCCTCCACACCCCCCACCATGGTGAACTCTTGCGAAAGGACAGTGGCAATCTTCCGCTCCAAAACACGCTCGACTTCACGGGTGATTTCTGGCGCCGTCTGGTCCATTGTTGCAATTCGCAACGCCACTTCCGCCTGTTGCTCCGGCGGCAAAGCGCTGATGATCGAAGCCGCCTGTTCGGCAGGCAGGTGCGAAAGGATCAGAGCGATCGTCTGCGGGTGTTCGCCCTGAATGAAGGACAGCAGGTGTTCCGGCTCGACTCTCCGAACAAAGTCAAAGGGTGAGACCTGCAATGCGCCCTGCAGCCGGCCGATAATCTCGAGCGCTCGCTGCGATCCCACCGCCTTTTCCAGGATTTCCCGTGCTTTTCCAATGCCTCCCTGACTGATGTACTGCTGAGCCAGGGCGGTGTGATAGAACTCCTCCACTGTCTGGTTCACACTGGCCATATCCAGGTTTTCCATGGTTGCGATTTCGACGGTGATCTGTTCGATCTCCGGATCGCTGAGGTTTTTGTAGATCGCCGCGGCGACATCCGGACCCAGCGTCAGCAACAGGATCGCGGCTTTCCTTCGCCCGGACAATTTCGCTGCGGTATCGCCGCCTCTACGCACCATATCGCTTTACTCCGATAGCCAGTTCTTCACGATTTGAGCGACCGTTTCCGGAGATTCGACCGCGAATTTCTCGACCTGCTCTCTTAACATCTTATTCTTTTGATCTTCAGGCTCAAGGCTTTCCTCATCGCCGAGCTCCTTCAAACCGAGCTCCGACAAGCTTCTGGGACCCTCTGGAAGGTGGACTTCCTCCTCGACCACTTCCTCTTCCTCCGCCTCGGCAAACACCTTCCTGAGGAAGTAGAAGAAGACGACGATCAGGATTACAGCGAATGCCAGGAAGGTGCCACTCTCCAACTGCCGGAAGAGGAGTTCTTTTTTCTCCTCGGCCGCGGCAATCTGTGTGGTGGTTGTGTCGAAGGGCATCTCGTTGAGAACAAAATGAAACTCCGGGCTCGCGTCGACATGCCCCACCGCCGCTTTCAGTTGGTTCTCAAGTTTCGCCAGCTGCTCCGGTGTGCGGGCTTCGTATTTCACTTCTCCGTCTTCATAGACCTCGCGCTCGTTGATGACCACCGAGACATGTTGCGAGAGAATCGCACCAGGCGCCACGACCCGACTCTGTTTTCGTTCCAGTCGGGGTCGGTATTCCTTTTCGCTCAGCTCTTCGCTCGACTGACTCTCTGTTCCTGTCCCGACATTCTGCCCGAGTCGGTCGGCGGGGTTGTTCGATTCGGTTCCAGGAACCCCGCCGGTTTGGTTGGTCTCCTCACTGGATTCCTCGGTCCTAACTTTGACAGCCAGTGGGGATTCGGTGTCGACAAAGGTTTCCTCAATTTCAAGTTTGTCGTAATCGAGTTCCAGGATCACCGAACTTGTGTAGTTTTGAGGTCCCCCGACAACTGGATCGAGGATCCGCGCGATCATGGCGTTCTTCTTTTCCTCAAGCGCCTTCTCCGCTTTCCTCTGCTCGTTGGCCACTTGTTCGCTTTCGCTGGTTTCGGCAAAACCCTCCAGGGGTTGGTTACGGTCGCCGATGACTTTCACATTCACCGGTTCCAGGCCGGGTAGCGAATTGGCCACTAACCACTGGATCCCCTCCACCTCATTACGCGATATGTCTCCACCCGACTTGCTTTTAATACTGACCGAGGCGGTCGCTTTGGTGTCGCCGCTCGGGAATAGCGCTCGTTGTCGTCGGGTCAAATGGACACGAGCCCATTCGATGTTCCCCCCCTTTTCGATGGTCTGAGCGAGCTCCTCCTCCAGCGCTCTCAAACGGAGCTCGTCGAATTGTTCCTTCGTCTGACTCCAGTTCGGACCGAGCAACACCCGATTTCCCCCGAGCGTCTTGGTCGCTTTCGCCGCGGCGTACTCGTATTTCAATTTGTCCGCGTCGCCATAGACATAAATGCTCGAGGAATCCTCGCCGATATCGTAGGTGACATTGTTCTCATCGAGGAACTTTGTCGCTTCGGACATTTGCGAAGCGGACAGGTCGCCCATGAAGTAGTCGCTGCTCGGAATGACAAAGGTTGTCATCGAGACCCCAACGAGCAACAAAAGCAGGGCGGCGCTAACACCGCCCACCAACCACTTCTGGGATGTCGGAAGTTTTTGCCAGAGGTTGCGAATATCCTCAAATAGTCGTTCCAGCCAGGAGGGCATTTCGATTCAGCCTACCTTTGCGCGACAGAGACGGGCTGGTCTTGGGTTCTAAAAAAAGTTTCCATCCCCTCCGTCTTACGAGCACAACCCAAAATGAGAATGTTCGGTTCTTTCTCGCTGGATAGTTCTTTTCGAATCATCGATTGAAGCGAAGGTTTTTCACTCTCGGGAAGGTTTCGCGCCATCACAATGACACTATCGAATCCATCGTTCCGGCCATTTTCATCCTCGGCGGGAGCGAAGCAGACAGCAGGTTTCTCCACTTGCGGCCACATCGCCCGAACCTGCCTCTCGATGGACCGCTCCTTGAGACTTCTCTTGGCCTCGCTCGCCAACGCCTCTCTCTTCTCCGCCTTCGCTAAGAGGTCGATGGCGTTTCCGCGGACATAGACATCTCTTCCATTTTCGCGAATTGAAAAAGCGACTCCCTCAGTTAGCAGAAAATCGAACCACTCATCCGAGGTCTTCGCCGAGACTCCTCGAACCAGAGTCTCCGAGTATTCCACAGTGGCCGTTTTGTACTCAACTTTTTGTGGAGTTAGAAATACAGAAACTAAGATATGCGCTATGACTAGCCCAGTGTTGGTCATCGATCCTTCCCCCCTTGCTGTTTGAATCCGGGAGGATCGAGAACGGATAGCAAACCGCTTCAACCTGTGTCGCGGCGGCTGTCAATCTTCGCATCCCAATGCGAACGATCGAATCCATTGAACATCTCCCCCTCGGATCGAAAAAGAGATTCCCCTAAACCTCTTTTTCTAATCGCTCAACTTGCGGGGACCGTTTGGACGTTAAACTTGGAGACGCGAAATTTCCTGGTAGGCTTCTACAATCTTATTGCGGATTTCAAGAGTGAATTGAAAAGCCATGTTCGCTTCCTCCGCGGCAACCATGACTTCCCTTAAGTCGGTCACCTCGCCGGTCGCGAACTTTTGAATCTTTTCCTCCGCAATGTGTTGCAGGTTGTTGACTTCCCCCAAGGACTTTTCGAGAACGTCTCGAAACGACACCGATCCCCCGGCTTCCGGGCTCCCTACGCCCTTGGCCGATTGGCTATCCGGACTGCCTGTCCCTATTTGACTTATGGATACCGGATTCACCATGGATCTATACTACCTTTTCTGATTCTCTTTTTCCAGAGGGAAAGTTCGTTTTTTTATTTTACTAGACTCGGCCAATTTCCAAAGTCTTGGTGTTGCTTTGTCGCACCGCCAACAGCGCCCTCACATTGGCCTCATAGGCTCTGGAGGCGTCGATGAGATTGGTCATTTCATCCGCGATCCGGATGTCAGGTTTCCGAACAATTCCGTTTTCGTCAGCGTCCGGGTGACTCGGATCGTAAACCTGAATGAACGCCTCATCCCCCTGCTGCTCGATGATCTCTCGGACCTGGACCCCCTGCCCGAGGATTTTGTCTCTCGCCTTGTCATCCAGGAGTTTCGAGAACGAACCGTGCGTGGATCCACCAACCGCCTCGAATATCGTGGCTCGCCTCCGATAAGGACCCCCATCGGCGGTGCGGGTAGTCTGCGCGTTCGCGATATTGTTGGCGATGACATCCATTCGAATCCGCTGAGCCAACAACCCTGACGCCGCAACATCGATACTCATTTCAAATTCCGCCTTTCACCTACTGATTCCGACCCAATATCGCCGCCTTGATCACTCGCTGTTGCCTGACAAATAACTCCGTCAGTTCCGTAATTTTTCCCGTTGTTTTCGCCAAATCCACCATCTCTCGGTCAATTTGCACATTGCTGCCATCGAACCGGACCGGCGCGGTCATGTCGATCGAGGCCTCCGGAGAGAAATCGCCGAGCGGTCGATCCGCCCAATCCGTGGAAATCGTTCCATCGCTCGAACGCTCGGGCCTAAGCCGATCCACTTCCCGTTGCAGCTTTTCCTCGAAACTCACATCGATTCGACGATATCCCGGTGTGTCGACATTCGCGATATTATTGACGATGGCCTTCTGACGCGCCGAGTGGCCCTCCAGAGAGGCCAGTAACACATTCGGCGTTTTGTTGTCTCTAAACAGATGCTGGATCATCGTCAGTTCCTTATCGGGAATCGTCCCTTACACTCTCTTAAGCATAACTCATACCACTTATCTCAGAAGCGAGGAAAAATAATCTAAGTATCATAGAAACAAGAGATTATGATATCTCCATTCTATCGGGTCTATCATCATTTTCTTGGAAAATCCTTCCCACTGGTCAATGAATTGCCGGTTTCTTGACCTTCTCCCATTCTGGTATACTCTTCTCTAAAAAAAATGGGTTCCAAGACCATGAGAGGAAGGATCCATTCATGACTTACACGATCGGCATCGATGTCGGTGGGACCAAAATATATTCTATTCTGGTCGATTCCAGCAACAATATCCTCGCTATTTCCAAGAAAAAGACGAAAAAAGGAACTCCCGACTTCGTTCTCGAACGGACCAAAGGTTGCCTTGAGGACCTTCTCGAAAAAGGCGGCCTCCAAGCCTCGGATATCTCGGGGATCGGTGTCGGTTTCCCCGGTCCTCTCGATCCGGATCAGGGCATTGTCTTCGAAGCGACCAATCTTCCGGAGTGGGATCATTTCCCCCTGGCCGAAAAAATCAGCGAGATCTCAAACACTCCTGTTTTCCTGGATAACGACGTAAATCTAGGGACCCTTGGCGAGGCCCTGGCCGGAGCGGGTCATGGTGCACAAAATGTCATCGGTATCTTTCTTGGGACGGGGGTTGGCGGCGGAATCGTTCTCGGAGGGCAGCTTTATCGCGGGACAAGCGGAACCGCCGGCGAGGTCGGCCACATGATCATTCACCACAATGGCCCTAAGAGCCCTCGAAATTTAAGGGGAACAGTCGAGGGTCTCACCAGTCGTACGAGTGTGGTTAATCGAATCATCAAAAAAATCAAAAAGGGGGATTCTTCCTCTCTCAAATCGTTGGTAGACAAGAATGAGGAGATCAAGAGCCGCCCGATCGCCGAGGCTTTCAGAGCCGGGGACAAACTGGTCAAGGGAGTTCTGGACGAAACTGCCGAGTATGTCGGGGTCATTGTCGGATCCCTCGGAAATCTCTTGGCTCCCGATGTTGTGGTCCTCGGTGGCGGATTGGTGGAGGCGGTTCCCGAGGCGATCCTCCCGAAAGCGCGGGAGGTCGCAAAAACTATCGTGGTTCCGAGTGCATGGAAACTGATGAAGATCGAAGCCGCTGAATTGGGGGACAATTCCGGAGCCATGGGGGGCGCCATCCTCGCCCGCCAAAAAGCGGCGCTGATGAGTTAAGTGATAAGAGAATAGAATATTCTTTTGTCATATTCATATTCATCGTGGTGTGAAAAACCTGAAAAGTGACCCAATGGACTCATTGAATGGGACTTACGGTTGGGGGTTTCTTGTGGGAGAGCGATCCGACTTTTCCACTTTTCCACTGGACTTCAATCAGTGGGATCAAGCGCCTGTTCAGGACTGTCGTGGAACGGTTTTTCCACAACACCTTTTAGGGCTCTTTTCCACCGGCGAATCACAATCTATTCAGAGGCCAATTTCCGCTCCTGGTTGATGGGACCGAAAGGGGTCCATCGCACTTCCTAAGCCGTCCATCCTCACGCATAGTCCGGACATGGGAGTTTGCCTTCTCTACCCAATTTTGGTCTTGGTCTATGGAATCATTGGTTTCCTTGCCGTATGGCCCGGCAAAATAAAAAGCCCGGCTTTCGAGATTTTTCTTAGCGGTTTTCTGGTTTTCACTTTACAGACCACGCTTCTGCTCTTTCTTCACCGACTGACCATCGCATCGATTGTCGGTTCCACAGGTATGATCGTCATTCTGCTTGGATTTTTCCTTTGGAAAGGAGCCAACCGAGAGTGGGTAAAAGACCCCATAGCAGTGAGCAACTCAAAAAGTCCAGTCAAATTTGGTCTCTTTGTCTTGTTAATCGCTTCGGCTGTCCTGGTCCACACCCTACTGGGCGCCCTTACACCCGAAGTTCGAAGCGACCCGCTTCGTTACCATCTTCGTCTTGCCCAACAGTACGCCATTCGCGGTGGCATCGAACCGCTGCGTGAGAATCCCTGGTGGGCAATCCCGCAATACGCCGAGGCGGTCTACTCCTATGGCATCCTTCTCTGGAATGACACGTTGGCCAAGTTGATCCACTGGACCGCCGGCGTGGGAGTCCTCCTCGGAATCTATGGATGGACGAACACCCGATTTGGACAGAACTCCGCTTGGTGGGCGGTCCTTTTCTGGGTCCTGACTCCAAAAGTCTCGTATGAAATGACCACAACCTATGTTGAGATGATTCTCACCCTCTGGATTTTTGCCTCGCTATACTTCGGGCACCAGGCTCTATCCGAAGCGGAATTAGAGAAGTCCGGGATGTTCTTAATCTTATCGGGCTTCTTTCTGGGAATGGCGTTTGGAACCAAATACACAGCGCTTGCGGTTCAGGGGCTGCCTTGGTTCCTTTTCCCGCTGGCTTATTTGCTCAAAAAACAGCTCCCCGTTATGAATCGCCTCCGATCTGTCGTCTTGGCTGGAGTCGCGATCGTCTTAGCGGACTCGCCTTGGCTTCTTCGAAACGCCCACTACACAGGCAATCCCCTTTATCCCATCTACAACCACCTCCTTGGCCTTACGACTGGCGTGGATCGTGGCATCGAGAATTTCTTTCTGACCGTTTGGCCGGGTATGTCCCTCCTCAGCCTGAACTTCTATTTTGAGCGTATCTTGGGCCTCTTCTACTCGGGATATTTTTTCGTTCCCATAGCCATCTTGCTTCTTCTCTTTTGGATTCTTCTCAGAAAAAAGGCGGGGAGAAGTATTAATATCCCATTTCCCGATATCGTTTGTCTTGCTTACTGTTGTCTATCTTTCATTTGCTACTTGGTTTTTACCGGGAATATGGATGGTCGCTTCTACTTGCCGACGCTGAGCCTTCTGGTCGGATATATGGGAGCGGCGACTACTCGGGTCTTTTTCCTTTCTCCAATTTCCCCGACCCGGAGGACTGTTGTCCAAGGGATCATCTGCTTGGTAATGATTTACAACTACATTGGCCAGAGGCAGGCGTTCTTCGAGAATTTTAAGGAGAGCCCCTATCCCATTCTTTCCAATGCAGCTCGTTGGGATTACTACGAGAGCCAGGATGTTGGAGAGCCTGAGGGAGAGGTGTGGGAGAAGATTATTCCGCCGGATGCCTATGTCTACGGAATTGGCTTTCCTTATAGACTGAAAGCGATTCATCCGCTCAACGAACCGTCTGTCGATGAGACCACTCAACCACCCACCTTCCTCAAGACATCGATTGACCCGATTCTTGACGCCTTTGAGGCAGGAAAAACTCCGCAACAGCAACTCAAGACGATCGTGAAAGATACCGGGGTGGATTACCTCTTGGTTCCCATTCATCAAGTGAACGGCGAAGACCCATTTTGGGCGGCGGCTAGGCGAACCTTTTCGACAGTCGGGGGAACGAAAGGGCGATTGCTAAGGGTAGAATAGAAGACGATGGGATGGGCTATTCGTAGTAAAGATCGTCTGGATCCGAGAGGTCATATTCAACCAATTGTGGCGTGATGTAGGACCCATCTCCCAGAGCCCCCTCAATCTCCAATGGAAAACGTCTCCCCAGACTGCGGTCTTGTTTCATCGCCCTTGCCACCGCTCTATTTTCCACCTGAACGAAGACCGCGCGAATGCGGTCCTTCGCGAGGTCCGATTGGTCGATCTTTCTCCATGGGCTCTTGGAGGTCACCCGATACCAGATCGCCGCCTCCTCATCGTTCCAATAGAGCGAGTCCTCGCCAAGCTCCCCGTTCCCTTTCTCATCGTCCCACCATTGGATGGGTAAATTGAATCCCGCATCGACCAACTCCGTTCGGTAGGCTTTTAAGTCCTCGCGTTGCACCCGAATGAGAGATTGATCGGTCCTGGGCATCTCACGCAACAGTTGATCGGCCTCCCGGGCGGCTGAGGTATCCGGGAAACTCGTTGTGACGTATTCGAGCGCCTGGATCCGCTCCTTGGATGGCGGCAAATCTCGGCAGCGGTTCACAATTCCCTTCGCCCATCGTTTTTCGTACTTCTCGATCCGCCCCTCGTCCTCGATGTCATGGCTTTGAAGGAGTTCGATCGCTTTGTCTTCACGATCCTTCTTGCTGTAGAGATCCGCCCACTTCAGGTAGTCTTTGCGACTCAGGGCCTCGGGGTTCTCTTTTTCGATTTTCGCGTACGTCTGAATGGCGTCCTCCACACCGAGATCGTTTCCGAAAAGGAGAGTCGCTCCACGCATCAGAGATTCCGCCGCTTGAAAAAAGGCAAGTGCGGCGGGGGCGTCTCCGCCATGGACAATCGCGGTCTTGGCCGACCGCTCGGAAACGTCGCTGACACTGGTATCCCCAAAAACAAGGTAATCCAAGGTTCGATTTCGACGGTTCGCTTCCGCGGTCTGAATTTCTTCACGAGACCTAGCTGTCGGCGTGAAGGATTTCTCGGATTCGCTCACGATCTTTCGCCGCAGCACTTCCACCTGTTCCGAGGATATGTCCTCCAATGGCGGCGCGGTTTCCTCCTGGTCCACAACCTCTCCAAAAAGATGATCCTCGGCGGTTAGCAGGGCTTCTTGGAAGGCTTCTTCCTCGGGCCAGAAAGAAGTTCCATGAATGGCGAACTCACGGACCCTCCACCAGTCTTCCGCTTTCTCGGCGCGTTCGACAGTGCGGAGGCAATCGTTCTTCAGCTCGCGGTCTTTCTTTTCTTCGATCCGTTCATAGAACTCACGGGCACGGTCCAGATCCTTGCCTGCGGTTTCGCCCCGTTTTTCCTGGAGACTCGCCAAATGAGCAATTTTTTTATCGGTCACCGTCGGGTCCGATCGCCCGGTGACCGCTTTGGCGACATCGATCCCAGCGACCCCGAGGGCGCTGGGCTGACCCGTGAGCACCTGAGAGGTGACTCGCCAAGTGCGGTTGATCACACCGGTGTAGCGATTGATCCGCCGCTTTTTGATGAGTTGTTCGAGACGGTAGTCGTTGGAGCGTTTTGAGAGGTCGAGCAATCTTTCTCGCGCCACCGGATCATTCAATTGGTTGGCGACATCCTGGATTCGCTCGGCCTTTTCCTTTTGGGTCCCCGTACCAGCGAGGATTTCAAGGACCGCGAGATCGTCGGCGACGCCTGTTTCCAGAGCGGATTCATCTCGACTGTCCTGCTCGAGGACCGAACGAACGGATGCGACGCGTTCCTGGTTTCCCGTCAAGGCGCCCACCAACGCATCGCGGACAGCGGTCTCCACCCAGGGATCCTCTTGGGCGGACAATCCAATGGGGGCGATTATGAGGAGAATCCAAACAAAAGATTTTTTCATCGAACCAGGTTTCGTTCCACTTTTCTGGAGAGCTCCTCCAGGGTCACCAATCTCGCCTGGGCTTCCCGCTTTTCTGGGAATCCATCGGCCTGACTGACCTTCAAATAAATCTCCGAGGCCTTCTGCAAAGCTTTATCGGCAAGTTCCCAGGCTTTTGGATTATTACCATATTCGCCCACCGTGATCCATTCTCGAGCCACATTCTCGTAGTAGAGCCCCAGCCGCATCCAGTGCTCGTAAATACGAGCACTATCGCTGAAGCGAACGATCAGAGCCTCCAAAGCCTCCTTGTAGGCGGTTGAAGCGACTTGGCCGGTGGAGTCTCTCTCTTCTAAAGCGCGGTTGACCGCTTCGTTCTCGGCAAGAATCCAAACCAACGGCTCCCACTCGGTCCCCTTATACGCTTCAATCGCCTCCTCGGATTGATCTCGAGGTGGAAGTCCGCCAACACCCATTTGATCCGGAGGGAAGTAATTAAGAATATCTTCCAACCCGCTAATCTTTTCCTCCACCGTTTTTTGCAGATCGGCATCTGTCGTCTTCACCAGTCGATACGTTTCCAAAGCGTTCATGGGTTGGCCCAGCTTTTCGTAACAGAGTCCCTCGGTGTAGTAGACAATGTCCTCGGAACTTCCCGGATTTCTTTGCCGCCACGCCTCGAGGCGTTCGATGGCGCTGTGGAAAAGGTTTTTTCCCTCGGCGTCGGTGGGCATGGGGAGCCGATAAGTGTCGGTGCCCTTCTCAAAAAGAACCTCGCTGACAATGGAATTCAGGGTTTCAAAGTCCCGGTTTTCGACCGGTGTTGGAGGTTGACCCAATCTCCACGAGGCGCACCCAGTGAAAAGGAGACATCCGAGAAAGAGGAAGCCCACGCCCCAATGGGGCCCCGCGCCTCTACTTCTCGATCCGGGCGAAAGCGTCCAGGAAATGGGCGCTGGTCTTAATGCCACGGTGGAAATCCTCCAACAGGAACTTTTCGTTGGGTGCGTGGAGATTATCGTCCGGAAGACCGAACCCCAAAAGGACGGTGGGGCACTTCATCTCATCCACAAAGAAGGAGACCACGGGGATCGAGGCTCCTTCCCGGGTGAGGAGAGGTTCTTTTCCAAATCCTTTCGCGAACGCCTCCTTGCCCGCTTGCATGGCCGGATGCTCGACAGGTATCACAGTGGCGGGGGAGTTTTGGTAGTTGATCAGTTCAACTTGATATTCCTCGGGAATCCTTTCCCGAACGAAATCCTCGAAGAGATTCGCGATCCTCTCCGCGTCCTGGCCGGGAACTAACCTCATACTGACCTTCGCGCCCGCCTTCGAGGGAATCACAGTCTTCGCCCCCTTGCCGGCAAATCCGCCGTAGACGCCGTTGATGTCGAGAGTCGGACGGCACCATTTCCGGACCGGCACGGGATACTCCCGCTCCCCAGACAGTTTCGAAATACCCAACTGCTTCGCCAATTCCTCAAAATCCCAGGGGAGCTTTTCATACTCCTCCAGTTCCCAATCCTCGGGCGCCTTGACGCCGTCATAGAACCCCGGAATCTGAATGGTCCCGTTCGGGTCTTTCATGTCCGCGAGAATACGCGCGACAACATGAGCGGGGTTTGGAGCGATGCCTCCGAACATACCGGAATGCAGGTCCTCTTTGGCGCCAGTGACAATAAACTCCATGTAAGTGATGCCTCGGAGCGCGTAACAAAGTGCTGGAAGGTCGCGACCGAATTGACTCGTGTCGCTAATCAAGACCGCGTCCGCTAGAAACCGTTCCCGATGTTCGCGGATGAAGTCCTCGAGGTTCGGGCTGCCGATTTCCTCTTCCCCCTCGATCAAGAAGACCAAATTCACAGGTGGCTCGACCCCCGCCTTCATCCATGCCTCCGCCGCTTTGACATGGGTGAATGCTTGCCCTTTATCATCGGTGGCGCCGCGAGCGTAAACATTTCCGTTCTCGGCGCGGCGCGGCTCGAAGGGGGGGGAATTCCACAATTCGAGCGGATCCACGGGTTGAACGTCATAGTGACCATAGACCAGCACGGTCGGTCGATCGGATTTCTTGGCCGTTTCAGCCACCACGACCGGCCAACCTTGGGTGGGGAGAATCTCGGCGGAAAGGCCAAACGACTCGAAGTTCTTCTTCAGCCATTCGGCGCACCGATTCATTTCCTCAGTGGAGTCGGGATCGGAACTGATGCTGGGGAATCGGAGCAATTCGAAAAGTTCCTCCTCGAATTTGTCGCGATTGTTTTCGGTGTACTTAATGACATCGTCGATAGCGGCCATGGTCTTCCTCGGGAAAAAAATGAATGATTCTATGAGAGCAAATCCATATCGCCGGGCGGATTCGCGTGTCTTTCCAACTCGGCGAGAATTTCGGTTTCGCTGGCAATGGCTTGGACAAAGCCAAGCCCCATGTGTTCGAGATAAACTTCGATATTCGTTTTCGAGAGGACGTCGAACGGGTCCGCAAGCGCGACAGTGACCCGACTTTCCTCCATTTTGATCGGAATCGCCTTGTGCTTTTTGAGCATCGGAATGGGAAACAGGCTGACAAGGGTCGGATGAATCCGGCCGATCCGCACGGCTTGAATCCCGAGCGGCTGATCCTCCTCATGCGATTCCTCTTCCTTATCCAGCCGGTCGATCATGTTCTCGAGGTTTAAGTTGTCCTGACGGTTGGCGCCTTCGCTGCTGGCCGACAAAGCGTCCTCGACATCGCCGAACAGATCCTCGTCCTCGACTTCCTCATCGGGTTCGGCCACCGCCAGACTTCCCGGATCGAGGAGCTCATCCAGGTCGTCTTCCTCGAATTCATCGGTCTCCAGAGTCAATTCGTCGGGGTTGCTCGGATTGACCCCCGGATCCCTGAGCCCTTGGTCTTTGATACGCCGAATATGATTCCAAATATTGCCGAGAGGAATTCTGATGCCCAGCCGATACCAGCAGTCGTCGCATAGATGCGCGCTACCCTGAAGGTCCCCGTCATGGACCTCGTCGATATGCAGAGTGGCCCGGTTGAGATTACATAAATCGCACTGATGGAAGTCGTTCATACTCGCCCTATCATGATTTTATTCCGTACCGACGGCCCGATAAACCCCGACAGAGCCATTATGGGCCGATCGACAACTCCTGACCAGGGTTCGCTGGCTTGTCGACGGGAAAGGAAGAAAGTAGGATTGGGCTCTGAGAGAATTCGGGGAAGATGTCTTTCCGACTGCGGATTTTCTCCCAGATCGGCGCCGCCTCGCCGTCTTGAACCCCAATCGGCCAGCGCCTCGGAACGGTTGACGATGACAAAAGAATTAGAAGCAATCATCCAACGCAAAGACGCTCACCTAAGCGCGCTCACCCAAATGAGCGTAGCGATGAATTCCAAGCGTTCGACCGCCGAACTGATGGACCTGGTCTCCAAACAGACTCGGGACCTGGTCGGAGCCGACCGGGTGTCCATCATGTTGGTTGACCCACTTTCGGAACAACTTTCGATTGTCTCATCCACCGGGGTCGACGAGGATGTCATTCAGACCATGCACCTCAAAAAGGGAGAGGGAATCGCCGGCAAAGTCTGGGCGGAGGGCAAACCCCTTCTCATCCCGGACACCTCGAAAAGCCCGGATTATCTGAAAATTAGCCAGAAACGGCAGCCGCTGGCCGCCTCCCTTATTTCCGTTCCGATTAACGATTCGATCGACACTTTCGGCGTGATCAATGTGCAACGCCCCTTAGAGTCGGGGATCTTCGAGGAGGAGGAACTCAACCTTCTGACATTGATCGGAATCCAGACCGCGGGAACCCTTCTGAACGTTCGCCTGGTGTCCGACCTTCAGGACCAGATTCGGAGCATTCGATCCGCGCAGGAAATCGGGAACGTAATTGTCTCGACGTTCGATGTGGACACGGTCCTGAGACTGATCGTGCGCGGGATTCGGGATGTCACCGGCGCGGACGCCTGTTCGATCATGCTTCTCGATGAGGAGGGGGAGTACCTCTTTATCCGCGCCTCCGAGGGAATTCCGGAAGATATCGCCAAAACGGTCCGCATCCGTAAGGGCGAGAATATCGCCGGCTGGGTGGCCCAGGAGGGACGGCCGTTGCTGATTTCCAACATTGAGGAGGACGATCGGTTCGAGTGCACCGCGAAGGGGCGCTACAGCACCAACTCGGTCCTTTCGGTTCCGCTCAAGGCGAAGGGCCGGCTGCTCGGGGTCATCAATGTGAACCGACTCGTTTCCACACGGCCCTTCAATTCCAACGATGAAAACCTGCTGATGATCTTTTCCAACCAAGCGGCGATCGCACTCGAAAACGCCCGGCTCTACAACGAGCTCCAGCGTTTGGCGATCACCGACGGTCTCACCGGGTTGGCCAATCACCGGGCTTTCCAAGACCAACTCAAGGTCGAGCTCGCCAGGGCCTCCCGGTTCTTCCAAGAGGTCAGCTTGCTGATTATCGACATCGACCACTTTAAATCGATCAACGATTCCTTCGGTCATCAACGCGGCGACCACGTCCTTCGGTGTGTCGGTCAGGCGCTGCAGAGATTGGTTCGTAAAATGGATATGGTCGCCCGGTATGGGGGCGAGGAGTTCGCCATCATCATGCCCCAGACCGATAAATCGGAAGCCATTCGCATCGCCGATCGTATTCGGAAGAGCGTCGAGAAAGAGCGTTGGGTCGAGGAGGACCCAACTCGCTCAATCACTCTCAGCATGGGGGTTTCCGAGTATCCGAAAGACGCGCACGACCCCGCGATTTTGGTCGAGTTGGCGGACCTCGCGCTGTATCAATCGAAACAAAACGGGCGCAATCGAGTGACATCGGCGACGCCGGATATGCTAAAGATCAAACTGGAGAAACCGACGTGATCCTGATTGTCGATTACGGAGCGGGGAATCTCCGGAGTGTGGTGCGAGGCCTCGAAGCGGTCCAGGGAGACCCACTGCTATCGGCCGATCCGGGAAATTTCCAGGACGCCGAGGGGGTGGTGTTCCCGGGTCAGGGGAGTTTCGACACCGCCATGACTCGACTTCGCGAGCTGGATTTAGAGGCTCCGCTGAAGCGTTATCTCTCCGAGGGGCGTCCATTTCTTGGCATTTGCCTCGGGCTTCAACTGTTGTTCGACACCAGTGAGGAGGCCCCTAGCGCGACGGGAGTCGGAGCCTTCGCGGGACCGAATCGTCGATTTAAACCGGGGAAAAAAGTCCCCCATCTCGGATGGAACTCAGTGGAATGGAAGAAAGAGAGTCCGTTCTTTGAAGGGATTCCCAGCGGGTCCTTTTTTTATTTCGTTCACTCCTACTATCCGGTCCCCGAGAATAAGGAAATTGTCGCGGGAGTCTCCGATTACGAGGAGGAATTCTGCTGCGCGGTCTCCAAGGGAAACCAGGCCGCTGTCCAGTTTCACCCGGAGAAAAGTCAAAAAGCGGGACTCAAGCTCCTCAGTAACTTTGTCAAAATCTGCAAGGACAACCATTAAGAAATGATTTTAATTCCTGCCATCGACATCCTGGGCGGAAAGTGTGTCCGTCTTTATCAGGGAGATTATAACCAGGTCACCGAATACGCCGACGATCCAGTCGCTCAGGCCAAGGTCTTTCAAGCCGCCGGCGCCAAACGCATTCACCTGGTCGATCTGGATGGGGCCAAGAATGGCGATCCGATCAATGAAGAAATCATTCTGCGTGTCGCCAACGAAATCGAGACACCGATCGAAATCGGCGGTGGCGTCCGGAGCCTGGAGCAGGTGCAAAAGTATTTGTCCGGCGGAGTCGATCGAGTCATCCTGGGAACCGCCGCCATCAGAAACCCGGATCTGTTGATCGATTCGGCGAAGGTTTATCCGGGCCGAGTGTATGTCGGTATCGACGCCAAGGATGGGCGTGTCGCGGTTCAGGGTTGGACCGAGGATTCGGGTATCGACGCTTTCGAATTCGCGAAGCAGTGCGAGGACCGCGGCGCGGGCGGGATCATCTTCACCGACATCGCCCGCGATGGCGCCATGGTTGGCCCGAACCTCGAGTCCCTTCGCAAAATGGCGGAGACCACCTCCCTGAACCTGATCGCCTCGGGCGGGATTTCCTCATTGGAGGACTTGAAAGCGATTTGCGATCTCGGCCTTGACTCGATCGAGGGAATCATCACCGGGAAAGCGGTTTACTCGGGTGCGTTTACAGTGGAAGAGGGGATCGCCGCAGTGGGTGGGTGAACTACCCGCGGGATACTGCTTCGGCCTCGATCCTCCATGAACGAGTTCAAACCCAACCCAAGAAATCTCAAGAGACTGGTCCTCGCGGTCATCATTCTGGTCTCCTCCGTTGTCGCACTTTTCACATCTTCACCTGATCAAAAACAAGTATCCATCACCCCAGAGGACCGATTCTCCGGACAAGTCCTGACAGTCGCCGACGGCGACACCATGACCCTCCGAGTCGATGGCCAAAAGGTGAAAGTCCGGCTTCAGGGGATCGACTGCCCGGAACGACAGCAGGCCTATGGCCAGGAGGCGGGCGATTTCATTCGTGAGCAGGTCCAAGGAGAGCAGGTGGAGGTGCGTAAGCTTGGCGTCGATCAATACGATCGGGTTCTCGGTGAGGTCTTTCTAAATGGGGAAAACCTCAACAAGGAACTTTTGCGGGAGGGGCTCGCATGGTGGTATGAAAAACACGCACGGGACCGAACGGATTACCGCGATTTACAGGATGAAGCGAAGCGTGAGGGGCGAGGACTCTGGTCCGACCCGGATGCGATTCCACCCTGGGAGTTTCGTTGGAGGGAGAGGGAGTGAAAAGAATGTCTAGCGTGCAGACACCCACAAGCGCAACTCACTCGGAGCATTTTCAACCCAACTCTCCCCTTAGCACTGTCACCGCCTGACCCCTCAGCTTGGTTCTCTCCCCTTCAACCTGAACGCCGACTACGCCGCCCCGATCCGAAGCCTGGTGAGCCAGGAACTCGGTCTTTCCAAGCTGTTGCATCCAATAGGGGCCCAGGGCGCAGTGGGCCGAACCGGTGACCGGATCTTCATCGATGCCGACAAAGGGAGCGAAGAAACGGGACACGAAATCGTAATCGGCATTTGAGGATCGCGCGGTAACCATCGCGGCTTGATCCGTGGCCTCGATCATCGCGCGGAAATCGGGAGCGAGACCGCGGACCTCCTCCTCCGAACCGACCTCGAGAAGGTAGGCGAAGGAAATCTTTCGTGAAGCGATCGGATGGATGCCGAGTGCGTCGATTAGTTCCTGAGGAGGAACCGCGTCCTCGAGGACATGGGTCGGAAAGTCGAGCTCGATCCATTCATCCCCGTTTCTTAGCGGTGAGGACGCCGCTGCGCGTCTGAAATCGGATGGAGTCTTCGGTGACACAGCCCTCGGAAAAAAGAACATGGGCGCTGGCGAGCGTGGCATGGCCGCACAGGTCGACCTCGACTGTGGGAGTGAACCAGCGAAGTCGATAACCGTCGTCGGTTTCCTGAAGAAATGCGGTCTCCGAGAGGTTCATCTCGGCGGCGACCGACTGCAGCCAATCATCGCCGCGGTCCTGTTTCGGAAAACAGACCGCCGCTGGGTTTCCGGTGAATGGATTCTTAGTGAACGCGTCGACATGGAGGATCTTTTCTTTCATCCTCCCAGTCTAACGTGGACCGATAAAAACAACGACACCCCACCCCGTTGACGGGGTCGGGAATCCCAAAGAAGAGTGGTGCGTCCGCTAGATGCCGGTCTTCGAGATTTCGTGGCACTCGGTCATCTGCCGAGCCAGCGCCCGCGAACATCTCGCGCAACAATAACCATCCCCATTTGAGCGTTTGAGGATTCTAGCGGGCGCCTGGAATCTCCCCCATAGGAAATCTTTCTGGCACCAACTGCAATTGCGAACCTTAAAAAGGTTCCGAATAATCCCCGACATTTCTCCCTCCAGATGAACAGTCGCTTTCCCCTAGCCCGTTCAACCTTTGGATAATCAGGGTCCCACAGTGGGAGTATCGTCCAATAGGCTCCCGACTAAACTTTTTTAGCCGCCTTTTCGAGGCGGTTTTGACCATGCCGTAGGAGGGGCATCCTTGGCCCGAATTCCCACAGGCTCTTGCTTTTCGCGGCAAGATGCCGCTCCCACGAACCGGAGGACCGTGACAAGATGCCGCTCCCACGGTCGCATGAGAGTGCGGCAAAGCGTCGTTTTTCCCAATTTCACGCATCGACCTGCCGCCAGGGCAGGTCGGGTTGCCACGCGCGTTTCTGGACCTCATCCGGGTCCTCGCCGGTTTCGTAGAGAATCCTCTCTCGCACATACCACCAGAACAGGATGCCGGTTAGGAACCAAAAGGGCTCCATGATCCGGACAATGTAAAACGTAATAGTACCAAGCGAATGAATCAGCACCCCAATGAAACAAGCGAGGTAACCGATCGAGAACCCCCGCACCACCCAGGATTCCGCGTTCTGGGTGAGCCAGTAGGAGGATCGGAATATGGTCCAGAGAACAAACCCGAACAGCATGGTTCCAACCAGTCCGATCTCGATCAGGAACCGCGCGAACTGACTATCGAGAATTTGCATCCGAGTCACTCCCCACCCAAAAAAGAAGTGGTAGGGATCGAGAGTCCAAGTGTGCAGAACCTTCGTCCAGACATCGATGCGTTCGAAAGTGGAGGTGTCGACTTGAATGGTGTCCCCCACAAAGGGAATGGTGAAAGGAAGGATCACTTCCTTTCCGCTGGCGCTCTGGAAAGTGTAGTTGATGCGCTGGAAGACCTCCTCGGGGAGGATGAACTGATGAACGGCCACAAAGAGGAGAAGGCCAAACCAAATGACGCGACTCCGCGAAAGCAACCCAAGCACTACCGCCATCCCGATCATGCCCAGGAATGAGGCCCTGGAGAGGGTGAACAACAAAGCCGAAAATGCGGTGGAGGCGACCGCGCACAGCGCGATTCGGACAGAGACATAAGGAGTGTATAGGGCAAGGGGAATAGCCAGCGCGATGACGGTCATCAGGTATCCCCCAAAGGTGTTGGGTTCCGGGGTCTCGCCCTCGAAGGGGGCGGAAATGCGGCGGATCTCGCCGACCTGACTCAGGCCATAAAGACTGACCGCGAGGCCCACCATGAAAAAGATGGTCAACAGGAAGAAGATTTGTTTTTCGTCCTTGATGAAATTGACCGCGAAGAAATAGACCGCGAAGAACTCGATCAGTTTTCCGATATAAAAGACAGCTTGGAACCTGTCCAAATAGTAACCGACCGCGATCCCGCCCACGGTGGAGAGGACAGTGGAGGTCAAAAACAAAAGGATGGGCAAGTTCAAGGGAGTGGATTTGAGCGGAACCCCCAAGAGAACCCTTTGGACAACCCAGGCCATGACGAGAGCCACAATCAAGAAATCCTCGGCGCGGAGCCGCACGCCTTGTGTCACACCGATCCCAACCTCGGTTTCGGGAGAGAACAACATGCCGATCACCAGGAGCCCCAACCCGACTTCGATTCGAACCAGACTGATGAGGAAAACAAGAATCGCGAAGGAGGCGAGGATCGCGTAACTGTGCCGCCACGATCCAAAGAGATAGAGCATGCAGGCGAGCAATAGGACCGAGACGAGAAACGCTCCCATCGCGTGAAACTCGAACCGGAGAATGGAGAGACTGGTCTTAAGCCCCATTGCTCAATGTTTCTCCCGAACCACCCTCACCGATTGCGACTCGATCGATTTAACGCATCGAATCGGAGTCCGCTTCGCTGTGGTAGTAGTAGTAATAATAGTACGCCGAACCGTAACGGCGGACTTGGTTGAACACGACGCCGACCATATTGGAGCCGACGTTGTGCATGATTTCGATCGCCTGCTGGATATAGCTTCTCGGGGTCTTGTAGGCCTTGACCACTAGAATGACCCCATCGACAACGGAGCCGAGAATAGCCGAGTCGGTGACCGCGAGCACCGAGGACATGTCGAACAACACACGGTCGTAGTTCATCGAAAACTCGTCGATCAGATCGCGCATCTGCCGAGAGCTTAAAAGCTCCGATGGATTGACAGTCAGGTCTCCGGCGGTGAGAACCCAAAGGTTGGGCATGTCGGTTTCCTGAAGCGCCTGCCTCCATGGCAGGTCTCCCATAAGGATATTCGAAAGCCCGGGGCTCCGGTTCAGGTCGAGATGACGATGCAATGAGGGGCGTCGGAGGTCGCAGTCGACCAACAGGGTTTGCTCCCCCTTTTGAGCGAAGGTGACCGCGAGGTTGGTCATGATCGCGGTCTTGCCCTCGCTGGGGCGTGTGCTGGTGACAAGCAGAGTTTTGAGCGGTTTGTCGATTCCCTTGAACTCGACCTGAGTGCGCAACGTGCGGAACGACTCCATTGTCTGACGGCCCATTTCGAACTCCGGCATGATCTCGCGGAAAGTTTTTTTGCGGATCTCTCGAAGGGTTGGGATCGAGGAGAGCAGCGGCAATCCAAGCCACCGTCGAACATCCATCTCCGATTTGATGGAGGTGTCGTTGTAGTCGAGGAAGTAAGCGAACACGATCCCGACAAGCAACCCAAAGAAGGTCCAAACCAGGTAATGCCCCCAAGGTCCCGGAACAGATTGTGGCGTCGGCGGGAGGGAAATTCCTTGAACCACTTCGGCGTATCCCCCCTCCTCGCGGTCCATCTCGATCGACAGGTCGAGGTCGACCAGTTTGTTGTAGAAGGAACGCCTGAGTTCCCGAAAGAGGTTGAGCTCGGATTCCAGTCGGGCCAGCTCTTGTTGGAAGCTGGTGATGGCCCGAGCTTCCTGAATCGAATCGTCGAGAGCGTCTTCGAGAGCGTGTTCGCGACGTTCGAGCGTTCCAAGTTCGACCTCGAGTTTGAAGGTTTCATCGACCTGAAGGCGATACCAATCGAGAGGGGAAACGTCGGTCGGTTTGTCTTTCATCATCGAAGAGAGCTTTTGATTGAGGCTCCTTCGCGTGAGAGCGATTTCCTCGGAGACCGATTGAACCTCGGGGTGGGACTCGGTGTAATCTCTCAGAAGAAGGGCTTTTTGGTACTCGAGGTCGACCAACTTGGTCTGGAGTCTCTGAACCAATTGCTCCGTGTAATCGAGCTCGCCGACATTCTCGTTCTTGATGCGGTCGAGTTGTTCCTTGTATTCCTGCAAGCTGGCCTTGGTCAGATCCTTCTTGAGTCGAACGTCGGCGAGGGTGTTTTCGGTGATGCGGAGAGCGTCCTCGCCGAGGGAATAAGCGTTCGTGCTCCCCCGCAGTGTCCAGATGCTTTGCATGAGGTCTTTCTCGCGGTCTTGAAAATCGCGGAGTTTGTGACGGATGAAGTTCCGGATTTCGCCATACTTGCGGTTGACGCGGGATTTGTTGAGTTGAGAGAACATGCGCGGAACCAATTCGGAAATGACCGCGACCTGGTCCCTCGATGGGCCAGAGAACCGGAGCGAGATGGTCTGGCTGATATCGTTCCGGACGATGTCGAAATCCTTGACCACATTCTTGGCGGCTTCGAGGCTGACATCGAGGTTGTTCCAAATCGCCGAGCCGCCGACCGTACGCGCCTTGGCCATCTGTTCGATGACCGCTTGCTGAGCGACCAGAGTTAGAAACTCGTTTGACTTGAGGAATTCCTCTTGGGCTTCCAGGCTTCGTTCACGGCCCAACACGTTGGTGACATCTTTGAAAAAGACATCCCGGGATTTTGGCGGGATGACACGAATCGCGACTTCCTTCGAGTACCGGGGTTGCGCGGGCTTGTAGTCCCAATAAGCCCATCCCCAAGCAAGCGCGACAGAGACCACGACGATCGTCCACTGGCGAGTGAACACCAGCAAGTAATCCCACAAAGTTAGGTTTTGGTGGTTGTCGCCCGCCATGGAGAATGAACCGAACCCCTCTCTTCTTTAGCCAGTCTAACGAATATCCCGGCTGGTCCAATTGTCGCGTATGTTCTCGATATCATCCGAGGCCCGACTGCTTCCCCGAATGAATTCGACAAAGTCCACCCACTTCCCGTAAAGACTCTGAGGGATGTAGATGGTGTCCCCCGGATAGACCAATGGCAGCATGCTGATCTCTTTTTCCGATTGGACTTTTGAAAGATTGATAATCAAGGACTGCGGGTTTTTCGCGTCTCCCCTGAGCAGGTGGATGCGTCGGAGATCGCCGTACCTCAAGGTTCCCCCCGCCAGAGCGATCGCGTCGGTGATCAGCACGGGTTGTGGGATTTCGTAAACATCGGGCCGAGCGATCTCGCCATAGATCGAAAAAGTCCCGGCGCGGTAGCCCGGCACAATGACCGTGTCGCCGGGTTGGAGATAATCCAGGTCCATCTGGCTCTGCCCCACTTGAGAAAGATCCAGGACCCTCACTGACCCATCGTCGCTCACAACCGACACGTTCTTCAGGTCGGGAAAGACGGAGATATCGGCCTTGTCAGAAAGCGAGGTGACCAGGTTGTCGGTTCCTCCGGCGCGGACGATCAACTGAAACGGATTGGTGGGTTCGCGCAGGTAATAAACCCCCGGCTCCTGGACCGCCCCGGTGATGTAAACCGAATAGGCCCCGACCTGGGCGGGAGAGGCTGCCACCTCGCTGGTCGCGGAACGATCCACCGAGAGCAGCTCCACAGTCACCTCGGGTTTGCGGATATAGGCGGTGAGCAGTTGAGTCAAATCGGCTTGAAGTTGAGCCGGGGTTCTCCCCGTGGCTTGGACCGCGCCGATCAGGGGCAGATTGACATACCCGGTGGGGGAGACGGTGTAGATGTCGCTCATCTGTTCATCCCTTTTCACCTGGATATTCAGGCGGTCGAACGGTTGGATGACATCGCCGGCGGCTCGCCCGGTGTTTTTCTGATCGGCGAATCCCTCGGGTTCGGTCCCCTGCCCCAAGGCGATCGACGACAGGACAAGGCCTTGCAGTGCGATGCCGAGCCAGGTCACCCAGATGGTTTTGCTTCGATTCATTGGAGATCCCCCTCCCTCGGAAACTTGTCCAGCATGTCGGGCGAGTACAGATCGGGCGGCTCCAGTCGTGTCGATTTGAGCTGCTCCAATTGCTGATCGGCGAACTGTTTCACTTCGCGGGGGGCGAGCTCGTTCTGGTGGACTCGCTCGAAATGCTCGACCGCCTGGTCCGGATCGTCCAAAAGCTCCTTATAGATGAGTCCGATTTCCAAATTCTCATACCCCTCTTCCAAGTCCCCTTGGTTCTTTCGCGCTTGTTCCAGCAGGTCGATGGCGCGGACCGGGTCCTCCTCGCGGATCAAATCGGCCAGCCTGCGGAACGGGATCCCCTTGTTCACCATCGGGTTGGCGCGGAAGGTCCGGTCGGCGATAACCTCCTCGAGGAGATCCTTGGCCCGTTCGATATCCGCCGGATCGGGTGAGTCCGAGGCGCCCGCTTTGGCGACCAACATTTCGGATTTCGCGAGAAGCGACTCGACCGCGTAGACCTTCATCTCCCCCTGGTCGAGTTCGATGGCGCGATCGTAGTGATCGTTGGCCTTTTCGAACGACTCGCTCGGCCCCCTCCCCTTGTTCCAATACCCCTCGTTGGACGCCCCCATCAAGAACTGGAGTTTCGCCATGGGATATCCCGGGATGGCGTTCACCTTATCCAGAAGTTGCTGGTACTTCTCGAGGGCGGCCGCGTAATCCCCCGTCTCATGAAGCCGGCCGGCTTCGGCCTCGAGCTCCGCCAAGATGTTTCGTCCCGTCACCTGGGTGTACCAGAAGGTTCCGAACAACCCGGCGAAAAAAAGGATCAAGAAGACCCACTTGAGCGCTCCATACACCCGGCGCTTGGATTGCCACCAGCGCTTGCGTCGGCTTGGGGTCCTTCTTTTGCCCACCACCCCTTTGTGCGAGGTCCGGCGGATCGTCTTTTGAGGACTCAATCCGACGGGTGGTCGTCGGCCCGTTTCGGGACGCGAACCATCGGGGTCCTTCTCTCCGCCCGCCAGCCAATCCGCCTTGACATCGGTGTCCAGGTTACCGGCGCTCTCGCTTGGCTTGGCCTTGGAGAGGGTGGCGTCCATCAAATCTTGGATCGTATCCTCGTCGATCTCCCCGCTCGGGTCCTCGGAGGTTTCGTCCGGTGGGTTCAGACGGGCCTCTTGTTCATGAAACTTGGCGTAATAGTCGGTTTCATGAAAGTCTTTGTCGCCTTTATTTCCTTTTCCGGGACCCTCGGCCATGTTCGGTTTTTCTCACCGGTTCCTAGGCGATGGGCGCCTTTTCTCGAAACACGCCGATCGCCATCGTGTTGTTGATCGCATACTGCACGATACTCTTTTGAACCCGTCCGCGCCCGATTCGGTGGGCGATCATCAGACAATTGCGGCAGATGTTCACCACTTCGCGCGGGATCCCCCGGCTCTCCTCATAGATCGCCTCCAAAGATTCCTGGTCGAACACCTCCTCCTCCGGTGTGTAACCCGCCTTTTTAAGGCGATAAGAGACCATCTCCTTCATGTCCGCGAAGGACATCGAGTTCAGGCGGAAAGCGTTATTGATCCGTTGTTTGAAATTGGGATGCGCCTCGAGCAGGTCGATCAGCTCCAGCTGTCCGAACAGAACCAGGTTCAGCAACTTGTGTTGGGGCGTCTCCATGTTTTGGAGCAGGCGCAGGAGCTCGATGTGCTCCTTTTTCTCCAGGTTTTGAGCGTCATCGATGATCAAGGTGTTGATCTTGTTTCGGTTATCGTAAAGAAAGCGATTGAACAGGGTTTGGCCATGGTGCAGGCTCGCGCCGGGGGGAACCACGATCCGGAACTGCTCGCAAATCGCCTCCATCAGGTGCTCCGCCGACCAGGCCGGATTGGGGGAGGAGAGGATCGCGGTTTGGTAGTACTGCGAATGGGCGGAGATGTGCGCCAACAACGCGCGCATGAGCGAGGTCTTCCCGGTGCCGTAGTTCCCAAGGATGGTCACGATCCCATAGCGGGAGTCGATCGACCGCTTGAGTCCGAAAATACAACGCTCGTATTCGATTGTGAAATAGAAGAATTCCGGATCGGCGGTTGGAGCGAAAGGGTCTCTTTCCAAGCGAAAGAAATCCCTTGTTTGTGCCAATGGATCCATCATTTCGGCCATCCCTTTCCATGCGCGCGAGCGCACCCCTCTGGTTCGATGATCGTCGCGATCGATAAACCCTATGATAGAAAGCATTAAGTTTTACCATATAACCATCGCACGCGCAATGGGTTATGTTAATCTCACTCTCCTATTTATCTTTCTCGCCTCATGGTGTTCCCTTATTCCCTCATCCTGCGCTAGAATCGCCACTCGGCGTTTGTCGGGAATGGGGCGTTCGATGTCCGGTCCGGGGTTCGGCCGGGTGCGGGCCGAATCGATGTCTTGTGGAGAAAACGGTCAAATCCCGGACGGGTCCGCCGATAATTTGCTATGGTAAACTCTCTCGGTCGAACTCCTATCGTCGGATGGGGCGAACTACGCCCCTATGACCAGGACTCGAGCGGAGGAATGCGCTTGGCGGAGGGAATCGTAGTTTACCTTGACACTATTCGGATGCGATTGATAAATTGTACGACGCACAACTGTGAATATGACCCATCTTTCGAACGAGCGACCCGTGGAGTGTGTCCAACGGAACGCCGTGATTCGCTTAGACAAAACGCTGTGGAAAAGCCGACTCCAGGTTGTGGAGTGGCTGTGAAGATTCGATCGAGGCCGTTTGGGATCGGTTGGGAGTGAGTATTGGGGAGGATTATGAGATCTTCGAAACCTCTGTTTTATATTATCCTGTTGGGAATCGTTCTTGCCATTGGAGCGCCGCGGTTGGCCCAGGCTAACATCGCGGATGGCACATTCGGCAATTCGGGAACCCACACCACCATCCGCGCGACCGGACTCAGTGAACCGGTTCAACAAGGGGCGCTACCCGGACAGATCCTGACCCCGATATTCCGTCTCGATCTCATCCAGTTCCTTGTGGAAAGCGACACCCAGGACGACCCGCCCGCCACCCCCCCGAACGACACGGTCTTGGAACTCCTGGCGATGCGTGTGAACGTCAATGTCGGAGGGGGCGCGGCGATCCGCGATATCGCCAGCATCGCCATCGCCCGAGACGGTCTCGGGAACTATGTCGGCGATCCCGCGCAATCCTTTGTCAACGCCGACGGCACCTCAGCGGTCCCGGCCGAGGACGATCTCAGCCAACGAATTGGCGACCTCAACGATCCGACCGACAACCGGTACGGGATTTACACCCCCGATGAAGACCCCATCATCGCGTATCTCCCTATCGCGGATATCCTTAAAGATCCAAACAACGGTTTGAATCCATACTCAACGAGTTTCTCGATCACCTTCAACCTTAGCCCGGAAGAAGGCATTGTCAGTTATTTCGTCGGGGAAAACGACGGGACCGCCGGAAAAGATTACACACTTCTCACCGATTCGCCCCTGGCACAGGAGCCGCAGTTGAACGCCCCCAATGTCATTCAGGGGAACAACGACCAGATCAACTCGATTTTCTATTTTCTGATCTCCCCCTCGCCGGCAGCGCCCTCGGGATCGACCTTTTCCGCCGATCTGGACGTTTCAGGCGGTGTGCTACCCAATGTTTTCGCCTCCTTCGGCTTAGAGGGTGGCGAATTGCCGATGATCAACACCCTCCCGCGCGATGACCGGTTTGTGGTTTATGACTACAACGGCGGCGGGTTGGTTCTCAGAACCCCATTCCCCGCCTGCACCGCGGTGGACCCCCCTGGCGACGACGACGACGATGACGGCCCCGTCGCCCAGTTGTGCGACATCGACGCGGACACCTACATCAACAACCCGCCCGCGTTCCCAACCACACTGACCGGGACGATTCAGATTCAGATGGCGATTGCGGACCAGGTCCCCTACCGAAAAGTCGAGGGTGTATTCGATGACGGATCGATTATTGGGACGCCCATTGACCAGTTCGCGGGCACTAGCAATGTCTTTTCTCAATTTCCTCCCAACTACCCTCGCTTGGAGTGGGAACGCCAGCAAACCGATGACCCGCTTGAAATGGCGGCGCCTTTCCAGGTGGGCCGACTCCACCCCGACTCGAGAATTCCACAGACAACTTATCCGACCCCGGAAGTGTTAACCGCGGGAGAGCAGATCTACGCGCAATTCGCCTTTGACTTCGCTGGCGGGTGGCCGGGCGGGTATGGGATTCGTTTGGATCCAACCAACGCCATGATCTTCGATGTTCAAGGTCTCGGCGAACTCCATGAAATTCCTCGGGACAACATCGACAACGACGGCGATGGCCTGGTCGACGAGCCGACTGTGGAAGACACCCCATGGGATCGGCAACTTGCCGGACGCAACGACGACTTCGACTTTGCCTATGATTTGTCGCCTCCCTCCAGTCGGGCGAGCGAGGACAACCTCGCGGTCAACGGTTCGACCCTGTCCGCGACCGAGGTCGACATCGTTCAGGCCTTGAACGTGGCTTTCACGCAAAGCACCCAACCCACCAGTGTTCTCGGCTTCAGAACCGGCGATTACATCCTCGAGGGCGTTTACAACCCCGGTTGGGATCCCGTGTTTGAAATCCAAGACATCTGGGATGACCGAGCCCAATTCGCGGCCGCCGACCCCGACTTCTTTCCCCTCCCTTCGAAGTACTATCGTGATCTGGTCGCCCCCGGATTGGGCCCAGGATTCGGCACAACTTTTCGACCCGAGGTGGGGATTCGCTTGAGTAAAATGGCCGAAGCCAATCCCGCGAGAGGTTCCTACTTGGCGAGCCTGATGCGCATTGGGGTTCTCCAAAGTCGCGGGGTCGACGAGGACGGAGATGGCGAAGCGGGTTCTCCCACCGCGTTTGGTCTGATTCTCGCGGACGCTTTGGATAGCAACGCAAACGGAGTCGTGGACGAGGGCATCGACGAGGAAGCTCTCAATGAAATCGATGACGATGGCGATGGGCTGATCGACGAGGATGTCAATTACGTGGGCGCCATCATGGCCATCGACGAAGAGGTGAATAGCTTCTTCCTGGATCGTCCTGGCGGACGATTCGGCGCATACGACGAAGGCATCGACGCGGTCTTTTACGATTTCAATAACAACGGGGCTTATGATGATGGTCGTAATGACAACGTCACCCCGAACCGGGACGAGTACATTGGGACCGGGACGTCCCCCATGTCTCAGGGCGACCCCTACCACACCAGTTTCGTTTACCCGATCGACGAGGACCTGGACGCCGAGGGCGAGGATGGCAACCCCCTGACTCCGCCCCCCGCCACTTTCGATGGCATCGACAATGACGGTGACGGGCTGACCGACGAAGGGTTTAACGAGGACATTAAGGACCAAGTCTTTGGCGACCCCAGAATCTTCCGCACCAGTTTCCCGAAGAATGGTTTCCTCGCGGGCTCGGCGTTGTGGGAAGACTTTAATAACAATTCGCGCCTCGATCCCGGGGTCCGCGCGAGTTCGGCGGCGGGTGGCGACGATCTTCCCGGACAACCCAATGTGATCGTCTCCTCAGCGGTCAACAACACGATCATTCTTGGAGACCCGGATCACTATTATTTCACCGCGCAATTCACCCCGGAGACACAGGGTCTCGGTCCCAACATACCGATTCACACGGATGCCCGGTACGACTTCTTCTACGGCGTGTTCATTCCGGCCAATATGCCGATCGGTCTCGACTACCAGATTTCGCTCCTGCCGGGCAACATCAATTTCGAATTCGACACTCGTTCGAATTTCAATCCCGGCACCCTTCGTTACCCCACGCCGACATATCCGGAAACGTATATCGAACGATATCCGGCCCTCCAGGCTATGTACGATTCGGAAACTCAGCCGGTCATTACACGCCCTGCGAAACCCGCGCTCTATGAAATCACCAAACGACAGATCGCCCACATGGAGATGTTCGACGCGATGGGATACAAGAGCCCCATCGAACGTGCTGGCGGATTCCGCGGTTTGCCCTATCTCGACACGGGCAGCGAACCGACTCCGATTGTCGCGATCAACATGGCCGACGCAGTCGGACAAAGCGAAGGAAGTCTTGGATTGACCACCGACCCAGCCGGGGGCATTACCGAATCCTTTGCGGTTCTGAGCTCGATCCGCATCAACTTCGATCCCGTCCAATTGGACGGCGGTCTCTTCGATCCGACTGGAAACGCGGGCGACCTGCGACCCTTGACCGACGAGATCTACACCGATCCGGACACCAATCTTGAATACGCGGATTCCGGTGTCGCTCTCTACCTCGACAACAAATCCTTAGGACGGATCGGCGAATTCGATCCCCAGGACATTCCGGTCGAGGTCAACCTCGAGACGCTCAAATGGAATGAAGACCCCGAGGATCCTGTGGCGCAAGCGGGCGGGTACTACGTCACCCTCCAGCCGGTCGGCGGAATCCCCATCCCGAACACCGATTTCTATGAGCCGCCGAACCAACCGATTTACACCCACGACGTCAATCGCGGCTACGATTTGTATGTGTGTGTTCGGACCAGCCCGCAGGCGGGCGCGAGAAACACCTTCCGCGCGTTCATTCGTCCGGGCGACATCCAATTCGTCAATGGTGTCAATTCCGTCGGCTCCGAGTTGACCACAACCACCTACACCATCAATCCGCCGACGGTCTTCTGCGATGACCCATCCGCCGATATCGATACAATCCCGAACAGCGATTCGATTCCGCTCGTTTGCTTCAACCTCTACGACGAAAACCAGACTTTTTCCGGGACTCCAGCGCGTCTTTCGACGCTCAGTTTCAGCATCGAAAACGTGGGCGGAGACTTGGCTTTCACCCCCACCGATCTGCAGCCATTGACCGGAAAGATCACGCAAAACATTCCGCTCGACCCCGGGGAGGACAATGACAACAACCCCGAGACCTTCCCTATCCCGGATGGCATCGACAACGATAACGATGGGCTAACCGATGAAGGCCTGAACAACTCGCTCTCCTTCGACCCCAATCGTTACACCAGCCTATCCGGCGTTGCCCTATTCCGCGACATGCCCAACAGCGACACCAACGGCGGATTCGACGATCCGCTCGATCCGGATGTGGTCAACCCCGACCTGCCGGTCTTCTTGTCAGGAAGCGAGCAGTTCGCGTTCCCTGTCGGGCTCGAGGCCTACATCACGCTCGCGATCGACCATGATCCGCTCGATAACCCGGGTCCCGGCTCCCCCGGAAAGGGAGACCCGGTGGATCCCGAACCCTTCGAAACGCTCCCGGTCAATGATGTCGGCGTGAACTTTGGCGGCGATTACTTCATCGTCGTCCGGACAAGCAAATCCATCAGCGCGGGCGACGACTTCAATATCCGATTCGAGACGACTTTCGAGTCCACCGATTCCTTGTACTACACCAACGAGTACCTGGTCGGCGTGCCCTTTGGATTTATGCCAGGGTTCACCCAAGGGACCGGACCGGTCTTCCCGAACCGTCAACCCTACCAGTTCGATCCTCTGATCAACGCCACCCTCGGCGGCGGCGGGACCGCGCAACAACCGACCTCGCCGGGCGCCCTCAACATCCCGGGATTTGGAATCGTTCAAATCGACGATCCGTTCGACCTGTACGAGGGCTACTATGACGATGTTTCGGTCACCGTGACCAACACCGTGGATGGAAGCGATGTTCCGACGCTCTCCTTCCTGTTGCCGAGGTTCAATCAGTCCACATCCTTCGATGACAACCTCCTTCCGGGAAGCATCTTCCTACGTTGGAACGACATCGATGAGGACAGCCCGAACGCGACGGTCTCGCTTTACTACTACCCGATCGTCATCGACCCGTTGGATGGCGAGATCTTCCCGTCCTCTCCAAACGATTCCCGGTTCACCTTCACCGAGGTGCGGGGTGTGCGGACCTCGTTGAACCCCGGGGACGAGCTCGACGATTTTGTGCTGAACGACTACATCGATCAGCCGATCGCCAGCGACAACGAGAACGTCGATCCGGTCACCGGGTTGGGCAACGACCTACTGACCTGGGACGCGAGGCTGGTGCCGAATGGAATCTACCGAATCGTCGCGTTCCTGGATGACGACGACAATCCGATTAACGTGGCCGTAAGTGGCAAGATCATCATCGAAAACAACAGACCGGTCTTGGAATTGATCCAACCCTAAGGGAGTCGAGGCCTGAACGAGCGAATGAAACAATCGATCCATATCATGCGAATCCTAATGACGAACCTGACCCTCGGGCTGATCTGCTTGTCGTTCGCGGCGGGCGAGGCGCGGGCTCAGTTCCCGACCTACCAAGTGGTCGGACAATACACCGACCGCGAGAACGAGGTGACGGTCGACCTTTACATGGAGACGCTCGAAAAATTCCAGTCGATTCTGAGCGCGGATCCCTTGAGCGCTACGGACCCAGAACGAATTGTCGCGGATTCGATGAATCTCTCGGCCCCACGCGAGGACCGGACCTTTCTGATGGTTTCCGGAATCACGCTCGATCGTTGTGAAGGACCCGCTCCCTGTTTCTTCGAATCGACCATCGATGTCCTCCCTCTGGTTCAGGGCGGATTGATCATCTTCGACGTTCCCTACATCGTGTTGGCCGTCTATTCCGACCATGTCCCTCGCGCCCCGGCTCCGGGAGAACCGGAAGAGATCGTCTATTACGGAACTCACTCGCCCGGGGTGTTCATCTTCGACGAGGATGATTTCCGGACGGACACAACCGGCTTGCAGATCGAGGCCGCGGTCGACCCCCTCACGGAGAGACCGGTCGGGGAGGTTCCCGGATCCATGGAAGAAATGGTGGACCTGCTCTGGAAAGCCAACAACTTTGTGGCCGGATCGACCATCACGCTCTACTTCGACCGGGACAACACCTATCAGCTCCGTGATGAACAGGGCGACCTGATCGCCACGGTGACTGGCAGCGAAAGTCGATCTCTGAACCAAAACGAGTTCTTCGCCAACAACGGCACGGAGGGGATCGATTACGGAACCATCAATTTGACTGTGGACTCCCGCTTCCCTCCGCCACCGCCGACTGGATCGATCGACGCTTCCTCTTACCCGAACAGCTTGGAATCCTTTAACGACCCCTTTGTGTGGGATTTCTCCGCCGTTCCCCAGGGCCGTTATTACATCTACGGTTTCCTCAACAACAACGGCAAGGAACAGATTGTCGATTACTCGACTTACGCCCTCCAAATTGGATCCTCGGACGCGGGCGATATCCCGCGCTGGCCGTTCTTGATCGGCGACGCGGTGGATGACCGTTTCGTCCAGGGAGTGGCCATCAACGATGTCGTCCCCTCGGCGACCAACCTCGACGTGGTCGCGGTGGCGCAATCCGGGTTGTTCCGAGTTCTGGATCACCTGGGACGTTCTTGGCCGCCCTATGAAATCGACCTCGATGTCACCATCGACACGGCCCCGTCCGTGACCGACATCGATGGGGATGACGACCTCGAAATCATTCTCGGAACCAACGCGTTGAGCAGCGATGACAATCCCATCTTCGCCGAACACAACGCGATCCTGTCCATCGACCCGACCTTCAAACCGGCCTACGAGCAGATGCTCTCGGCGGTGCGGGCGGGAACCTACTCGGTTCAAGAAGCCCTCGAGGAGTTCGGGCTGGTCAACGACATCTATTTCATTCCCGCCGGACACCGTGTGTTCAGCACGCCCTTTGTTCAGGACCAGGGGAATGAAGGCGCCCACGAGGTGGTTTATGTGAGCCGCCCAACGACATCGTCTGGAAGCTCCATTATTGAGGCGGTGATCTTCAGCGACTTAGAGGATGTCGCGCCACAGGCGGTGGCTTCGATCACGCCGAGCGGAGTCGGAGTGCTGGGAACCCCGGCTGTCGGCAACGTCGATTCCGATCCTGAGCCGGAGATTGTGGTCGGCAGCAGCACAGGGAAGGTCTATGTGTTCGAACTTCAATCCGGAAGCATTGGAACTCCCATCTTTCAAATCAACGATGTCGCGCTTCAATCGGAATCGCTGCTTCGCGCCCCCGCGCTGGCGGATATCGATGGCGACGGCGAGATGGAGATCTTCATCGCCATCTCGGAACGTGATCGCGATCTCCCCGGCCGGACTCAATTGCATCTGATGCATGGGGATGGAACGTCCGCCATACCGGGAGCCGATCCCAGCAACACACTGCTCTATGAACCGGCTCAGGAGTTCGGATCGCTCTCCACTCCGGTGGTTGCCAGACTCGGCACGACCCCCGATTTCCCGTTGGCGGTATTATTCGCCACGGAGGGAGCGTTCGTGGGCATCGATGTCACCAGGGGTCCCGACACCGTGCTCTTGTTCGAGGAGAATTTCCAAGGAACCAATCGAGCGTTCGCCGCATCATCCCCGATCGTTGGTCAAACCCACCCGGGCAATGACGCCTATGAAATTGTGATGGGCGGGGGCAGCGGAACGAACGGCAACCTGTTTGGCGTCTCCTATGACCCAGTTGCCGGAGAACTCGTCCCGCTTTCAGGGTTCGACACGCATCAGGAACCGATCCTGCCCGGACGGGCCCGTCCCGCCAGCATCCTGGGATCGCCCGAGATGGCGGACCTTGACGGTAACCAGAAGACGGACGTGGTTTACACCAATGAAGAGGGCTACATCGACCGCTTCGAAGCACCCAACGCGTTCGTCGAACCGCTTATCCCAGCCGATTTCCCGTGGCCCTTCTTCAAGCACGACCACAACCGCTCCGGCGCCTTGGGCGAACCGCCCGTGCCGGTGGCGCCATTCAAGCCCGGAGACATCAACCGGGACGGTGTTGTGGATGAAAATGACCTCTTCGATATGGCCCTCAGATGGAGTCGAACCAGATCTTTCCCGACCACAACGGATTCAGTGGGCGGAAAAGTTGCCGATGATGATAGAAAAACGCCGCAACGAATGTTGCTGCGAGTCTTGTCCAATCTGAGGATCGAAGAGGACTAGAAGGAAGCGAACGGGGAGATTCATAATGAAACGATTTGCGTGGACATTTATCGCGGGTTTCCTGATCATTCCGACCTTGGCTTGGTCGGCGAGCGTGATCAAGATGGACATCGACGACCTGACCAAACGCAGCGACTTGGCGGTGGTCGGAAAGGTGACCTCCATCTCGCATCAAAACGTCGCCGATAGGTACCCCGAAACTCTGTACAAGATGCAGGTGCTCCAAACGATTTACGGTGCGGCGGATGGCGAGGAAATCACGATCTGCCTGCCGGGCGGCCCGGCGGGAGACGGTCTGACCACCTTCGTTCCCGGGATGCCGCGGTTCAAAGTGGACGAGAAAGTGGCTGTCTTTCTGGTTCTCGACCAAGACCGCAACATCGCGGTGCCAACCGGTTTGGAACAAGGGGTGTTCCGCATCAAAATTCACCCCGACACCGAGGAAGAGTATGTGACCAATCAGACTGTGCCAATCGAAATCGACGCAGCCTCCGATTCGGGGACGAAGATTTCCGGAACGAAGAACCTGAGTCTGACCAAGTTTCGGAAAGTGGTTAAGGAAAAAGCGACAAAACTAAAGGAAAAGAAGTAACACGGAGGGTTGCTCAAAAGCGCTCCACCCTCCATCGGGTACACGAAAAAAATGCTCGCCACACGGTCCGAGGACTGTGTGGTTTAACAAATTTGAACGGGGGATTCAGTCTTAATGAATACCAAACCCAGCCACTGGCTGTCCGTCAACCGCGGAGCGCTCGCTCTGTTGTGGACGCTAATCCTCGCTTTGCTCCAGACGGGACCGGCGTTGGCCTTTGTTCAGTCAACCAGTTCCGCGGGATTTCCCCAAGGTTCCACAAAGGTCTACCCCTTGAGATGGGACCTGTCGGGGTATGCTTCCGGCATCCCGTTTGTCGTTAAGACCGACAACCTGGGCGATGGAACCAGTGACATTCCCGGCGCGGAAGAATTCCCCATCATCCGCTCCTCCTTCGATGTCTGGACAAATGTCCCCACTTCCAAGATCAAATTTAACCAAGCGGGCGTCACCGCTCAGATCAAGGTCGGCCAATCCGATAGCGTTTCCTCGATCGGTTTCCGGGAAGATTCGGTGCTATCCCAAGCCGGCGTGCTGGGCATGACCTTCCAGGTGATCGGATCGAATCCCTCGCAACCCAGCCTGCTTGGCCGCATCACCGAGGCGGACATCCTATTGATCGATGGGCCCAAGACTCGGTGGATGAAGAGCGGAACCAATCACTACCCAAGCCAACCGACTGTGGCGACACAGATCAACCTTCAAGAAATTGTGGTGCGCGAAATCGGCGAGGCCTGCGGCCTGGGAGTCTCCTTCGTTAGGAGCGATTATTCCGACCCGCTTGTTCTGGTGGAAGACGCCGCGATTGTCGGGGACAACCGGGACAAACCATTCGCTGACACCGCGATTATGTATCCCTTCCCACTACAAGATTCGCCGGTGTGGAAGAACGGGCTGCTTTCATCGGATGACGTCGCCGGAATCACCACGCTCTACCCCGAAGAGGCGGCGCTCGGAAGCACGGGTTCGATCAAGGGTGTGATCACCATGCGCGAGGCGTCCACCAAGCAAGTCTCTCCGGTGGCAGGCGCCCATGTGATGGCTGTGGACGCGAACACCTTGCAGCCTCAGGTCGGCACGGTCAGCGACCGCGACGGCTCGTATGAAATCAAAGGGCTTTCAGCCGGCGACTACTTGGTGTGGGTGGAACCCTCCTCCCCCGCCGATCTCATCGACCGTCTCCCGGACCTCGGACCGGAGAACATGGAATTTTGGTCCGAGTATTATAACAACGCTTACTATTCCCAAACCGACAAGGCCACCATTGTTTCGGTGGCCGCTGGCCAGACTAAAGGCGGCGTCGACGTCGAGGTGATGAAGACCATCTACGACGGAGAACGGACCCTATCGGCGCCCAACGAAACCGACTCGGAAGGCAATCGTGTGGTCCTGAAGGTTGAACCGGACAACTCCCAGGAAGACGCGACGCTCCTCGAGGACACGAATGGCTCAGGCGTGATTCGTGTTGAAGACATCCTAGCGGTGGATGGCGACACCGACTTTTACTCGATCATTGCCAAGCGCGACGACATCTACAAAGTGGAAGTTTACGCCCAACGAGACGGCGCCGCCCTCACTCCAGTCATCAGTCTGTATGGACCGGGCCCCCAAGCGGTTCCCTTTGAAACCGAATCTCAGACACCCGGATTGGACGGTGACGCGGAAGTGACATTCACCGCGCCGGAAAACAACCGCTACTTCATCGAAATCAGCGACCTGAATGATCAAGGGGGCGGGCTCTACTTTTACACCCTGGTCATCACGAAGCTTTCACAGAGGATTCCCATTTTCCCGACACAAGGTCCAACACCTGTACTGGGCATCCCCATCTCCGATTTTGACCTTCACAACGCCGGCCTAACCGATCCTGAAATATTCGGCAATGTCGAGATTACCAAGTTGCGTGTCCAATTCTGGGATGTCGATGGAGACGGCGGCTTGAATAGCGATGGGAGCGACTTCCTGCCACCCACCGCCGAAGTGGGCGCGGGCGAAACCGCGCTCGAGAGTGGATTCGCGTTGTTCAACGATGATGGAAACAGTCCGGGCGTTTTCGATTTCGACCCATCCAGTTTGGATTTTGCCGAACAAGATAATTCGATTCGCATGGCGGTGTCCCCGGTTATCTCTCCAATTAGCAACGGCTTCGAGGTCACTTTCACACCCGACTCGCCGCTTGTTATTCCCGCACAAAACGTCCAAGACTCATCGGCCGACGTTTGGGTGGTGATTCAGCCCTCGCTTAACCTCCATCACGGGGATGACTTCCAAGTTTTTATTCCAGCCAATGGCATCGAATTGCGTGTCAACACGGAAGCCGGCCCGCAGACGGTGAACCTTTTCAATGAAAACACACCGAGCATCTTCGAGCGCGACCTCTATACCGGCGATGTCATCTCGCTCACGAGCTTCATCCCGCTGGCGGGTTCTCTCATCGATGCAAATTCGACCGACTTCCCGGTGGTTGGAATCAATTTGATCGGGGATCCCAACGAACAATACTGGGTGTCCAAAGTGGAAGTGACTTTTGTCGGATTCAACCTCATCAACATTGTGGAATTCGCACCAGGATTTAACGCGCCTTGGGGCGGCCTGTCCTTCTTCCGGTATCCTGATGAAAACATCCGACGCGCCTGGGAAATGACCGATCTTATGCCACTTACCAACGGGACCGATAAATCGGGCGGGGTTAACCTCTATTTCGATAATGACTCGCTCGGAAGCACGGGCGATGGCGCTCCCAACTTCGGATTAGACGGTGACCATCTACTCGAATTGGATGGGACACAACGATTCGAGGTGGTCGACTTAGAGGAAATACCAACGCAGATTCTGGAGGATTTGATTCTCCACGCTCTCTTGGATTTCACCTCCATCGATCAAGTTCTCGAACACCGAGATGAAGTGGGGCTCTTCGCGTTTAAGGCGGTTCTCCCCCTCAAGCCCAATCCGATCCTGGCGTTTCCATCCACCGACCGTTCCGAGGATTCCACGTTTGGTCCGGACATGTTCGTTTCGATGCGAACCAGCAATCTTGTCGAGGCCCTGGACGTTTTTATCCCCTTCATGACCGTGGATTCGGTGGAAATCAAGAATGACTTGGACACCGTTCTCGCGAGAGGTCCGGAGTTTTCTTCCTTGGTCAACGGCAGTTCGTATCGGAGCATCGACCCGCGAACTCAACCCAACACAACGGTGGTTGAAGTTCGTCCCAAACCTTCGTTCACTCTCAAGGATCTGGTTAGCCCCTCCGACCTCAGCAACCGGGGGAACACCTTAGGCACCTCCGAAGAGGGAGCCGCGCCGTTGGCGCCCATCGGCATTGACGCCAACGACTACCGTCAAGGCGCCCTGACGACCATGAATAGCGACGGATATAGCGGCCGTGACATTCTTAACACCGGGATCATTCTGGACAGCATCGAAGTCATTCTCGATCCCGTCGAAAATGTGGATGCAATCGACCGTCAATATATTTTGAATGTCATTCCCGATGACGGGGACGAAACCCTCGGACTGCTCAATCTGTTTTCGAGTCCCGACCCCAACCTTCTCGATTTTCCCTCTCGCGGTCTCGAGATCATGGTCGACGATGACACGCCCGAAGGCAACTTTTCGGACGATGACGGTGACGGTTTGGCGGACGAAGAGCTTGTGAACGATTCCGACGATGACGTCGATGGTCAAACCGATGAAGACGACTTCGGCGACGAGGATGCAGTCGGGTTGAATGGACAATTGGATCCGAACGACGATGTCATCGCGTTCCTTCAGAGAAACGACTTCTTGCCCGCGACCTCCTTCGCCGGGTATGTCGCCAATCCGATTGTCCAAGAACTTCCCAACGGCAGCCTATCGGTTAATTACACCAACCTGACCTCCCAGGTGACAGAGGTTCGCACAGCGGGCGCCTTGGTCAACGATCCACTATCCATCTTTGGCGACGCCGTCTTTTTCCGGGTGGACCATCCGGTCATCACCGATGAACCCGGCGTTCCGACTGCCGACCCGGGCGAGGTGGTGGATGTTCTTCCCAACGGCGTCGTTGTTGACTTCGGTGACAACCTCATGCCCCTCTTTGATGCCGGACAGTGCACCGTCAGTTATTTCTATAAGACCCAAATTCCGAACTCGAACCGCATCCCCGCGCTCGAGGGATCCGACTTCTTCGTGTCTTTGCGGATGGGTCCGGCATCGACCGCCGGGGACGCATTCCGTGCGCGCATTCCGGCGGATGGAATCGGATACAGCACGTACCGAGATCCACAACCGGTTGAACAGAATCTCATCCCCGGGACATACCCTCCGAGCGATTTCAGCACCTATCAGATGCGCGTGGGCTCCACCAACGTGCCGCCGACGCTTTCGTTTGTCAGGCCCGCGACCACTCAAGAGGCCCGAGCGGTCGTGGTCGACGAACCGCAGTTCCCAGGGGGTCCCGATGTTGAGCGAATCGAGTATGAATTCGAGGTCAGTTTCCTTTTTGACGATCCCGATAACTCCGCTGCGGTGGATTTCTATTACGACAACAACAATTTCGGAGTGGATGGAAAGCCAATTCCGTTTGTGGATGGACAAACCACGACCAACATTCTGGACAATGATGGCGATAGCAATCTAACCTTCGTTTTCCGATTCCCGGGCGAACTGCTAACGAACCCGAACGCCGAGGTTTTCATTTACGGCATCGTGGATGACGGAATCAATTCGCCACGGCCGGTTTATAGCAATGGCGCCATCATCCTGCCGGAAGAAGAAAGGGACCGCTTTAAGACAGAGGAGTTCTACCTGTTTGACAACATCGGGAACGTCTTCGGATCCGGGATCGCGAATATCAACATTCCGGACTACAGGCAGCCGTTCAACGACATTCGCGACGTGGAACTTACCCCCAACGATCGCGGCGCTCTCTTCCTCAAGGCCAACGGTCAAGTGGCGCTGAAGGGCGACCCAGATCCCTGGAGGGACTACGTTCGGACCTCGAATATTGTCAACTTCGGACAAGGCTCGGTCAACTTTGGAATGGACATCGCCAGGGATCTCGAGCCCGATTTCTTCCGGAATGGCATGTACATCCTCGATGGCTTCGGTGGCATCACCGCCCTCGGAAACGTTCCACCAGACAGCCTTGATCTTGCCGAAGGTCCTCTCTTTGGAATGGATATCGCTCGTGACATGGAACTGACGCCAACAGGAGAAGGTCTCCTTATTCTGGATGGCCTCGGACCCACACATCCGCTTGGCGACGCGCCGGCCCCTGGGGGTCAGCCGTATTTTGGATTCGATATCGCGCGAGCCTTGGCGTTAACTCCCAGTGGACAAGGATTCTACATCCTGGATGGTTACGGTGGGATTTTCGCTCTCGGCGACGCTAGGCCGATTGGTAATGAGAGCGGAGACCTCAACCGAGATGACATTCCATACATGTTCCCTGGGAGCGACATCTATCGCGATATCGAGGTGGTCCCCGGTAATCGCGGCGTGTTGGTTTTGGACCGCGCGGGTCAAGTCTATTCTTCGAGCGGAGTCCTTACAGGTCCTCAGGTTATCCAGGCAGGAGTAATCCCGCCGCCTCCTGGATTCCGCACAGGAGAATTGATCGACTTCAGAAAGCTCGGCGCCAATAGCAACGTTGTGGTCAGCGAGTTCGGCGGCGCCTTTGTCGACCTCGAAACCATTGGCACCGGATTTGAGTTCACCTCCCCAGGAGGAACCGGTAGCGGTGGTGGAGATCTTCTCGATGCCCTTTGCTATTACATTACGACGGAGAATTTGGAGAGTCTCATTTCTCTCTACTCGGATAATTTTGAAGATGCCCAGGGTCATGATAAGCGGGAACTGACCGAAAACTGGAAGTCCTTCTTCGATTACTTCAAAGTCAATGGTTGTCGCATTCCAAATGCGTCACTGAGCATTTCCGTCGACCCACAGGTTCAGAATGGATTCATCATCAATGGTTCGATGGAGATCTTCACTCTCAACCCATCTATCCAAGTTGTGGGTCCCGCCGACGATCCCACCGAACTTGAAGACCCAGGAACCGACAACGAAGAGGGAGCGGGCGAGATTTTCACAATCGGACCCATCGAATTTGACCAGCTCGTTTCTTTCTATGAAATCGGCGACGGACGCGGATGGCACATGAACATCTGGGATGACGACCATGTCGAAGGAAACATCGACGAAGCCGACCGTTTACTGGTGCAACGCGACTTTTATAAAACTCGCTATGACCGTGAAAGAGAAGGCCAAGGGACGGTTTTCTTGCGCGAGGAGGATTCCGGAGATAGCCGGAATAGCGAGTATCTCGTGCAATTCACCGAGGAGATCGAAGCTCCGATCACGAATCCGGAAGGCGGATGGCGACAACCGGTCGTGGTCTTCCAGTTGTTCCTGGAGGACGAGGACAACAATGTTCCTTCCTCGATCTTCCGTTTCCCCTTCAACCTGAAGGTGAAAATCACCGACTTGGCGACTCAAAGGGCCGAGATTACCGGTGGTGAATTCGCAACCTGGGGCTTTTTGGTCTCCCGGACAGACGCGGATGCCCTTCAAGACACTCAGATTGGCCAAAGCGACAGTATCGACGAACTGCTTATCAGTGCGGCTGGATTTAGGTTCTTCGACCCGGTGGGAATTCAGGCGGACCCCGCTTTCCAACACACTTATTTGACTCACTTGTTTGAGGAAGAGGGTTTCTTTGTCACCGATCCGATCAGTTCCGCATACGTCGTCGATTTGGTCCAATCCGCCTCGGATCTTCTGGATCTGGGTGAAACGGGCCTCGCGTTGTATTTGAATAGCATTTTTGACGATCCATCGTTGGACATTCCGCCCAATATCATCGAGGAACTGGTTCCTTATTTCGCTTTCAACGAACAGACCACATCCGATGTCGCGTTCCTTCGGGGGTTCTATCTTGTCACCTTCCGCGGCGATGAATTCGGCGACCCGGATAAACTGTACTATGCGGTTTTCCAAGTCATGGAAGGTTTCCCGCACGTCGATGTTGACGAACCGGACAACAACAACACGCCTAGCAGTAATAAGATCTTCCGATGGCGGTTCGATCCGGAAACACAATTCATTCCCTTCAGCACATTCAAGAAGATTGTGAAGGATAAGGAGTGATAGTAGGTAGGTTCTAATGTGAGTCTTGTCTGACCCTCTAACCAGGCTCAAGAACACAAGAGCAAGAATCATGAGGGCTCTCCCCGGAGAGCCCTCTCGCATTTTTGCGCGAAAAGAGTTACACCTGTCGACTTGAAGCCGTTTTGCTATGAATGGGCTAATCCTGAATTCGACCTAAAAAGGATATTGACGATGCGGATCGCGATTTCTCTCGTAGTTCTCGTTCTCCTAGCGGTGGGAGGCTATTTTCTCTTCGATTCCGAGGAAAAAGGGGGACTTGCCGAAATTGAACCCACCGAACTCCATCCAACCCCCCCGAAACTCGAGAACGAACTCAACAAAACCCTGATCGCCAGGCTCATCGCCGAGGACACCGATATCAAAAAGGCGTTGGAGGGCGAGTCGGAGGAGGTGGCCCAATCCGACGAGGACCCGATGGCCGATCTTTACGGACCAAAGAGTAATGACGAAATCCTTTTCGACATGATGGCTCCCTGGTTCTACATGGGCTTCCGGAATGTCATTAACAATGAACCACAGGGACGTTTCAAAAACACCAACACCCAAAGAAAATCCGGTTGGTTAACCATCGGCGGCACACTCGAAGGCGCGGAAATTGTGCACTTGGACGCCGAGAAGGCGGTGGTTCAATTCGCCGATGCCACCCATGAATTCCTCTACGTCCCGGAGTACCCTGAAAAACTCGATCCCTCCGTTCCCCGGACTCCCGAGCAGATTCGAGCCGCGCAACGCCGATATTCCCAGGTCTATATGCCCAAATTCATTAAACAAGGCCGCGAATACGAACGCCTACGCGGTCAACGGACGGTCGTGATTCCCTCCAAGAAGGAGCAAGCCGAATCGGGTCTCGAGTATCTGGAGTACGCCCGCCAATTCGCCGAGAACCGGTCTCCCAATCCTCCTCAAGAAGCCTTGATCGACAGCTCCGAGTTGACCGAGGAACAACGCGAGGCGCACAAGCGATACACCGAAATGTTCAAGCGCTCGCCGGAGGACATTATGGAGACGATCGAGACCCAGCGGGAGTCGCTGGAGCATGAGGTCTACGGCGACACCGGGGCCCCCGAAAACGCGGGATCGAAGACGGAAGAGTAAGCGAAGAGCTTGGCTTCCGAAGCGGGAACGATTGGGATTCCCTTTCATTCCAAGCTATTTCGCCGATAATGGATGACGCATCGTCATGTTATCCATGAAAAAAATCCTATTTGTGGCAACCCTTTTTTTGGCGGCGGCGGTATTGGGAGTGACCTTCTTCGCGGGCCGTGAGCAATCCTCCCCGCGCGCGGCCACCGAGACGCCTCTCACCATCTCACCCTCCCCCGACCTCCATGGTTTTCTGGCGGACAAGGTCGCCGATCTCGCCAATTCCTTTGAATCGCCCGCCGAAGAACCGCTCCCGGTCAAGACCGGCAAGGAAGAGACCGCGGATGCCTCCGGCACGGCGCCGATCCGTCGGCTTCCCGATCGCGAGATCATTTTCCGCGACGACTCCGCCATTGAAAAGTTCACCGAGGCGATCAATCCAGATGAGGAATTTCTCCAACTCCACGCTAGCCAATTCGCTTATGTCGAATACAAGGGGAAGATCGGCGGTCGACCGCTTGCCACGATTTGCGTGGATGTGAACGCCAAAAAATGCGAAGTGGTTGGGCAAGGGGACCGGTTCAATGAAGTCACTGTGGCCGAGGTCAATCCGGACTCCTTGTTGTTGACCCACAAGTCCGCGCCGCCCCTGACCAAACCATTGGTCCCTTTGGAGGTTGAGTACAAACCGATGGACCAATTGTCGCCCGAGGAGCGCCAAATCCGCGAGACCCGATACCGTGAACTCTACGGTAACCGGATGCATCAGGGATCGAACCAATACCGGAAAGAGCATGGAGGGAAGAAATTCGATCCCCCCAGTCCCGAAGACCAGGCGCAAGCGGCGGCTGTTTACCAGCAAACCTACGGCGCATTCTTCAGGGGTTTGCAGGATGGGACCCTTCAGGACACAGACCATCGAGGCTTACCCGAAGACGCGCCAACCTTGGAAGAGAGTGTGTCCGAGTACTTCAACACCTACTGGCCCGACCAAGTGGAATGGGAGGTCAGTGACGAGAATAACCATGGGGAGAAATAGACATTGCGCACCTTTTTACGCCGCTTTAACACGCTCGCGGTAGCAGCCGGCATTCTCATGACCGCCGGATGCTCGAAGCCGGCGGAGGAACCCGAAACCAAACAAACGACCGAAGCGGTCCAGGTCTCCGCCGAGCGGGAAGCTCCCGTTCAAGAGGCGATGATCGCCACTGATTCTCCGATGGTCGCCGAGGTGGGACCGCTGAAATTTTATTTGGACGATGTTCTGAAACTCACGCGCGAGAACGAGGACCAAATCCTCCCAGTCGGTCCCGAGTCGGAGAAATTGGAACGCCTGAAAGCGAACCGGAAGGAGACTCTCAAACGAATGATCGATCGTCGCCTGCTGATTCTGGGGGCGGCTAAACACCCGGAATGGGTCAACGACGCCTCGTGGGAAGAGCAGGTCCAAACACTCTACGCGAAGATGGGCGCCGAGGAGATCGAGAGGCGACGGAAAGCGGCGGGGGTCGGCAAAGAGGAGTTCATGGAGCAATTCCGAAAGTTCATTCGCGAGGAGATGATGATCCGCGAGTTGGTCGCGCGGGAAGTGGAGAGCGCGACTCCTCCCTCCGAAGAGGAATTGATGGCGGCCTACGAAAAAGAACGCGACACCACATTCACCCGCCCGGAGAGTTGGGCAGTCTACCATGTCGACCGTTATCTGCCGCGAGCGGAGGCTGACTCGCTTCCAAAAGTGGTCGAAGAGCTGGAACGAATCCGCGCCGAGGTCGCCGCTTCGATCGCCTCCGCGACCACGCCCAAGGAAAAGGCGGAACTCATGGCCCCCTTTGTCAAAGAACACAGCGAAGCGCCCGACGCTCAGGTCGGTTACGCCTACATCTACGACACGACCAAGGTGAACTTCGACCCGGAGTTGGTGGACCATGTTCGGACCGCGACCATGGGCGAGCTTTCTCCGGTGTTCGAACTGGCTGGCGATGAGGAAAAGGTCGGGGCGACCTTCTTTTTGGTCTTCGAAAACCGTCCGGGAGACACCGTCTCTTTCGAAACGGCCAAGCGGGTTTTGATCCAGAAGATGATGGAGGAGCGAAAGCGGGAAAACCGAGACCGTCTATTCGAGGAATTGGAGGCTCAGTTCCCGGTGGAGGTGAAGGAGGAGGCGCTCTATGTGGGCCTCGAGGATTCCCCGAACAGCGCCGACAGTCCTTGAACCGCTCCCAATTCCGCCCCGATTGGGGTTACCAAAACGATCCGAAACGATGATGATTCGAGGGTGATTCGACCGCCCGAAAAAGGCGGCGAAAGACTCCCAACTCTCGAGGGCGCCGACCATTGAACGAACCGATATCACCCACTGAAAGCGAAATCACCCTCGCGGGCCTTGTAAGAGTGGCCGCCGGATCATGGAAGCCCTTGCTTGCCGTGGGGATTGTCGCGGGCGTGCTTGCGGGAATCGTCCTTGAAATGATCCCCGCCAAGTACGAGGCTTCCTCCACGATCCTGGTCACACGAACTCGGGCCAAAGACGAAATGGTCGGTCTCGATACGACCGCGATCGAGCTCGACTCCTTCGCGGCGGCGCTCGAAAGCGAAGAGATCCTCGAAGATATCCTGGAGCAGTTCAATCTAGGCGCCGCACCCTACGAATTCGACATCGAGGAATTCGATGACGCGGTTTCGATCACTCCCTTGCGGAACGAGAACTCGCTTCGCATCAGTGTGGAACTGCCCGCCTTAGAGGATGGGACTCCGAAACTGGTGGCGGACTTGGCCAACGCCTTCGCGATGCAGGCCGACAGCATCTCGAGGAGGCTGCTCGAGGAGGATATCGAAAGGTCCCTCAGCTTCTATCGCTCCCAATACCAGGAGTCGGAAGATCGCCTGAATCAAATCCGCGACGAGACCATCCGGGTCAAGGCGAGCGCGCCCATCGAGGAGAAAACGAGGTTCATCACCAACCAGGAAATGTTGCAGCGTCAACTGCAAACCTCCTGGGCGCTGGCTTTGGCGGACTTGGAGCAGAAGGAAGAGAAGCAGAAAGTCCTTGGACAAATCGTGGCGGAAGAGGAGCCGGTTCTGACGGTGACACGGTTGCTCGAGGAAGAGCCCGCCATGCTCGATGTGGTCGCCGCGAGGACCGGGCGATCGGCGACCGAATTGTATAGCGCCACCAGCTCGTCTCAGATCATCAACGATGTCTACACCAATGTCCGTCGGATCTATGACGAAATATCGGGCGATGTGGCGGGACTGCGGCGAGCGGTCGAGGAACTGCCCAAGGAGATCGAGGAATGTACGCGCCGGATCGCTGAGGCCGAAGAGATTCTCAATGCGAGCCAAGTCATGGTGGACCACTACGACAACCTTCTCGAGACCGCTCACTTGGGATTTCGAGATGTTTATAAAAAATTCGAGCTGGCAAAGATCGCGATCGCCTCGGATCGGCAGGACTTGATTGGAGAATGGATCCGGGCGTTTCCGCCCCAAAAAGTGTCGGGGGCCCCCACGCCGGTTCTGATCGTGACCTCGGCGTTACTCGCGATGCTGCTGTTTTTGGTCATCCTGTTCTTCATCGAGGTGATTCGAGTCTCTTTGAAATCCTAGGATTGCCAGGTGGGGACGAATTTTGCTAAGATACTCATTACGGTAAGCTTTTTAAACGGCTTGCCGATGATAAGTTAAGAGATGTTTTTGCGTTTCCCGCATAGAAACGCGAAACAACGATTGGTGGCGTGACCCTGGTTTTCGAGGTTGGGAGAAGACCTCGATCACGGATCGATCTGAGCTCAAGATACAGGAAACAAGGAGAGGACCATGCGGTTGAGGACTCACATCTTTCAAGCACTCATAATCTTTCTGGCCCCTTTGTCCGTGGTTTGGGCGGGAGAACCGGGTGACGCGCTGTCTCCCACCTACGCGGAGCCGCCTCAGGTTGGGCAATCGACTCCCCCCGAGCCGATCCAACCGAGTTTCTCTTATGACCAACCGGCGGCGGCGCCCCAGACAACGACCGGACAGACCTGCAAGGTGACCTGCTATCGTCCGGTTCAAAAGACCCGGGAAATCACCTGCGAAAGACGCGTTTGCCGTTATCGCGACGAAACCCGGACCTGCAAGAAGCCGGTTTACAAATGCGAGACGAAGACCCGGGATATCACCTGCTGGAAAAATGAGTATCAAACCAAGACTCAAAGGGTTTCTCATTGCGAGACTGTGATGGACGAAAATGGTTGTTGCGTTCCGCAGACAGTCGTTTGCGAGGTTCCCTGCCAGGTCCTCGTCCGCGTTCCCTACACCGTGACTCAAGAATACCAAGTGATGGTTTGCGATTGGGAAGAGGTCGAGTACACAGTGAAGGTTCCGTATTGGGACACCGAGGAATTTACGCGAACGATGACCTATTGCGAGTATGAGCCCTACGAGGTCGACGTTCCGGTTTGCTGCAATCCACAACCCTGCTGCAATGTGGGTTGCACCCCGGCCAATCCTTGCTCGCAGTGCGGTGGAATGGGAATGGGGAAAGCCCGTTGGTGGTTGTAATCTCCAACTAAGGAAGAAAAGCTAAGAACTGAACTCCCCGCCTGGGTCGATGCCCGGCGGGGAGTTTTCGTTTTGCGGTGCGTCCAACACCCCTTTTTCGTCTTGGGGTGAATCGGAGGCTCGGGACCAGGCAAGGCCTCCGGCCAGGTTGACGAAGAGGCCGGGCCAGGAGAAAAGATCCCAATCGTTGTAGCCCATGCCCGGGTGCCAAATGAGTGACCAAGCGATGGTCACAAGCACCGTGACATTCAATCCCCCGATCCAACCTCTCCATTCCCTGAAACCGAATCGAAATAGTAGGAACGCTCCGACCGGCATGGAGATCAGGTAAAACCAGCCGAGTTCCATCCAGTGGCGCCATGAGAAAATCGGATAGCGTGTCAGTGACCGACCCACCTCGAAAACCGGAAGAACCCACTTTCGTTGAGGGAGACCTCCCGCCTTTCCGAACAGGAGAAAAACGACAAGAAGCAACCCGGTGATGACGATCGAAATCAGGAGGGGTTTCAGTTTCTCTCGATCCCAGGGCCTCTGGGCAAAGATGACGCCGGGCCAAAGCATGAAGGCCATGGGGTGGGCGAACGTTGCAAGGATGAGGAACAGATAAAGCGGGAAGTGCCCGCAACGGCCTCGAAGGCGCATCTTAAGAAATACGAAGACCCAGACGCTCAGGGCGAAAGGCCAGGGATAGGTTTCTTGATGACCGAAGAAGATCCACGGGATGCAACTGAAAAGGAAGGGGACCCACAGCCGCCAATTTTTGGAGAGTCGAAAAAGGCCCCAAAAGAAGACGCCGCCCGCGAGGGCGCTGGAGAGCGAAACGCAATCCCCGGCGCTCCAACCCCAGCCATTGAGAAGAAGCCAAAGCGCCTTGTGAAAGACGACCACGAGCGGGGCGCGAAAGAAGAAATAGAGGGGTCTTTCAACGAGGGTGACGATCCACGCGGAATCGCCGCCAGGGATCGAGAGATGACGGAGTTGAAACAATACGGCGGGAACGAGAACCAAAAAGAAGACAAGCCGGAAAAACGCGTTTTTCATCGGTCGTTTCGGTTGTGACCGGAAAACCGGATCTCAATTCTCAAGACTCGCTCGAATCGCTATCGCTGAATGTCACTTTCCAAACTCGATGAGCATCCGGGTCGGCAATGAGCAAAGCGCCATCGGGAAGCAGAAGCAAATCGTTGGGACGACCCAGTTTGGGCCGGTTTGCCTCCTCCTTCGCGGCCGCGCCTCGGATTCGAATGCCAGGGGCTTTATCGCCCTCCATCAACACTTCCGGATCACTCTCGCCGGGGAGGAGGCGGCAGACTCGGTTATTCTTGGTCTCCGCCCAGAAGAGCGTTCCATCCCGAGCCATTTCCACGGCCACCGGGAAGTTCAAATAAATCCCCGGATGTTTCGGGATCATCGTTTCGCTGATCGGCGGTCCGATAAGGATATCCGCGGAGCCATCGGGGGTGACCGAATAGATCTGATCGTTGGCCGCGTCGACCATAAGGATCTTGCCGTCCGAGGTCATTTCAAGATCGATCGGTCTCTTGAGGGGAAGCTTCAATTTTCCAGTGGGACTGGCGAATGAAGTGATGGTCCCTTTAGGGTCGACCTTTCGAACGCGACCGTTCATCTGATCGGCGATATATAGAGAGCCGTCGGGCCCCTCACACATTCCCGAGGGGAAATTCAAACCCGCTTTGAGAGCGGGACCCCCATCGCCGCCGTAGGTCCCCAATCCAAAGAATCCTTCCCCATTGCCCACGACCGTTTGGATCGTTTGGTCGCTGTGCACACGCCGGATGCGGTGATTCCATTGATCGGCGATCAAGATGGATCCCGAAGCCTCGGCGAGAACCGAGTAGGGTTTGGTAAGGAAAGCCTCGGTGGCGGGGCCGCCATCACCGGCGAATCCCGCGAAACCGCAACCGGCCACCACCTCGATGGACCCCTTTTTATCAACCCGGAAAATCTGATTGGTCTCTCCCTCGGCGATCAACACCCGGCTCGCGGAATCGATGTCGAGGCCATTGGGGGAGATCAGGGCAGTCGAGGTGGCCGATTGACCGAGCTCCGTCCATTCGGCTTGACCATTGCCCGCGAAGACCGAGATCTCGAATTCGCCGGCAAAGGACGAGACCGGCAAAAGGATTAGGAAAAGGGATAGCCAGGGTCGAATCATTTCGTATCTCACTCCGAATCGAAAACTTCCATCAAATGCGTGCTTACCGACTCGATCACACGGCGGACCACTTTTGGATCCAGCCGAAGAGTCTTCGCGATCAAATTCGAGTCGAGGGTCATCTGTGTGTCCGCCGAACCATCGGGCGCGGTTTTGAATTTTCCCTCGTTCAGGAACTTCGTGTAGGTGGTCCAAATCCGTTCGATCACCCTTTCGTCTTTTCCGGCCAGCGAGGCGACCCGTTGGTAATCGATGTCGAAGGTCTCCCTTTCCCCGCCCGGAACGCCTTGTCCAAGAGGTCGCCCGGCATCTTCCACCCCCGCTTCGGAGGGAGGAGTCTGGCCATGAGGGAGCATGAACTTGGGGATTGGTTTCTCCTTCCGCCATTTCTCCAGACGCTGGGTGCGTCTCTCGGCCAGATTCCGCTCGCCCTGTTTCGATATTTCAGTGGGAACGGGCGCCACCAAGGGGAGCGTTTGAGTGCGGAAGGCGACGAAGCTCATCGGTCGAACATAGACATCGAAATTCCGCCCCTGCTCGCGGAGGGTCTGGCCCATTTCGACCAAGCGTCCCAGCGCCGCCTCATCGATGTATTCGCATTCATAGAGGTTGAGAGTGACCCCCTCTCGGTGCTGGTCGAGAACCTTGGTGATGGTTTCCTCCGCCCGACCGAGGTTTGTCGAATCGAACGATTCGGCGATCGAAAGGAGGACTCCCTCGGCGGATCTACGGGCCTCGATCAGGACTTCTGTCACGCTCGCCTCTCTATTTTCGCGGTTTCTAGTTGCCGGCTTCGACCAAGCGATTGTAGCACGACTCCATCATAAAAGCTTTCTCACGCGGAACAACCGGAATGTCAGCCAAGGACGACCAGCCGCCCGCCCTTGAACCGGGCTAAAGTTTCGATAAGAATGGATTTGAAATCACGATTAGAATTGGATGGAAAGCATGAGAATCGATCGGTCAGCCTGGTTTGGCGCGGGGTGTTTATTGATGTTGGCATGGACTTGTTTGGCCTCGGCCGAATCGAAGGTCTATTTAATCGATGGGGAGACCCGCCTTGGGTATACAACCGTCCGCTTTGGGCGAGTGACCGTGAAAGCGGTCGACCGGTTGTTCCAACACCCCGAGGAAGCGGTTCACCGAATCGAGCATGTGACCGGCGAGACCACCCTCATCGGCCGTGAGGGCATTCTCCTCCGCGAAAAACCGGAAAAGCTCAGTAAGACTTTGATCGCCATTCCCAAGGGTTGCGAGGTGCATGTGTTGGATGTGGAGGGCGAATGGGTCAAGATCCGAGCATTCGCCGGAAAGGACGAAGCGATCGGCTATCTGCACACCGACGATCTCTCCGATGACGTTCTTTTTCATTTTGTGAATCCGACGATCCGATTCCAGCCGCCTCCGACCAATCTGAAGGATTTGGTCGACCGAGAGGCAATCCGCCGAAACATGCAAATGACTGGCAGGTTGCCGGCTGTTCCAAGCGAGGAAACCAGTTTCTCGGGTGCTCCCGAGGGCGATCAAGAGACCGATTTCTCGGAAAAATGACCGCAACAATTTCCCAAGGGTGACCAAATTTTCCCACCCCCTGTTTTCCCAAGTTTTTGAGAGGCTGCCCCCAAGATACGGCAAGACGCAGATTCCCCGGACAAGTGTGTCTCATTCCAGGAAATTCTCGGCTCAAACATCCCGATAAACATCGCAAAATAAAACAGCAACGCAAACGACCCTTCCTAGAATACAGTCTTTTCATTGATTCATGAGTTGGCTTAAATGCTGCTCAAATCTCTTCTGTCATTAAGGCGGCAACAATCGTCCTCCGAGCAGCGAACCCGATTGTTCGCGCCCCATTCGCTGGGAGAATGGAGTGGCGGATGGCGATTGAACCACGCAGGGGCTGGGCTCGGTTCCGCCAATCCGGGTGGAGCCGAGCGCCCAGCGCGGAATCTGATGAATCGAGAAAGCGGTTCTGATTTTGACTCGCCCAGAAAGGATCGCATCGCTAGCGATTTTTTCTGTTGGAGATACAGCGCGGGTGAGGGAGTTCCCAAATTGGGGGCTTCCGAAAGAACACGCAATTCCCAAGAGGAAGGGGGTATCTCAGCATGTTTGCAGCCAACCTTGAATACGACCATTTAGTGGAGGAAATCTATCGGGTCCCGCCATCGACCGGTCGGTCGGGATACGGCCCCAACTCTCCCCTTACTATTCCTCCACTGTGTCAATTCCCCTTGTTAGAAGAAGGGAGAAACCTAGACATCCCAGAGCCAACCAGCCTAGAAAATCTCCCACCCGGAATTGAAAGGTAAGGTGTGAATACAAAGGGACGACCCAAGTCTGAGAGAGCGCCTGCCAAGTCGGGAGTCTTTCGGCGACTGTGCCATCCGGGAGATAGAGGGCGGTGATGCCGGTGTTGGCGACCCGCACGACCGCGCGGCCGGTTTCGATCGCCCTGAAACGGCTCTGAAGGGCATGCTGGCGAGCGGCGGCCGTGTTTCCAAACCAAGCGTCATTGGTGACCGCCACCAGAAGATTCGCCCCATTTTCCGCCGATTCTCGCGCGAGTCCCGGGTGGGTCGACTCGAAACAGATGAGTGGGCCAATATCGCCAAAAGCGGTCGGGATGGTTTTCCCCTCACGGCCCGCGGAAAAGACTCCTCCCCCCTGTTTTTCCACAAAATCTTGAATGAAGGGCAGCAACTTCTTGAACGGGACATACTCGCCGAAGGGTAGGAGTCGGGATTTATCGTAAATCTTCGGGGGGTAGTGATGTTCCTCCGAATAAGCGGAAGGGAGAAATCGCGATCGGTTGGGCTCCTCGGTAAGTGGTCCGCGAAGGTGCTTCGAAACGGCGACCGGGTCCTGGACCGGGCCCAAGCGTTCATCGGAACGGTAATCCAGGAAGACAACCGAGTTGTAGAGTTCTCCCTCGCCCCCCTCGGTTTCCCGTCGGAAATCCTCATCCAACACCCCGAAAAGCAGACTTGTCTCCCACTGGTCGGTCCGCCGTTCCAAGACATTCAGAAGATTGGGTTGATTCGACAAAATGGCGGGCATGGCGACCTCGGGCCAGATCACCAAATCGGGATGGGATTCCTGGACGGTCTCGTTGGTGAGTTCAACATATCGAGAAAGGGCTTCGTCGAGAGGAGTGTTCCATTTAAGAGACTGAGGGAAATTCCCTTGCACAACGCCGACATAGATCTTCCTGTCCTCCTTGGGAGTGGGAGCGTTGATATAGACAAAAAGGGCCAGGGCTAACCACAGGAGTGGAAGGGCGAGGAAAGTCGCCGAACCCTCCGGCATGGGACCCGTGGTTTCATCGCGCTCGCTTCGAATCAGCGAGGCGACAATCACTCCGACAGCGGCCACCACCAGCGATAGGCCATAAACCCCAAAGGTCTGGGCCAGGGATTCGATGGGGTAGGCGAGGTGACCGAAGAGATTCCAGGAGAACCCCAGGGGGCCCTTGGAGCGAACAAACTCGCAAGCGACCCAAAGAACGGGGAAAACATAATTTCTCCATGGACTGGGGAATCGGCCGGCGAGGAGGAGCCAAACGCCGAGATAGGCTCCCTCGAACAAGGCCAGGCAGATCAGACCGAAGACCGTGACATAGGTGAGCCAATAGCACGAGATCAAGAACCACGGGATTCCGATCAAAAGACCCGAGATGAAGTTGTCTTTGTTCTGTCGAAAACGGACACAGAGGAATATGGGCGCCGCGGCGATCCAAACCAGCCGACTGAAAACGGGCAGGAGGAAGACCAGACCGAGAAAGACCCCGGTTCCGAGGGCGAATAGATAGAGGTTCTTTCGAGATGTGAAATCGAGGAAGGAGGGATTGGAATCTACCTCGGCGGCTTCGATTTCTTCCGGTTCCGGTTGGTTCTCACTCATAATCGTATCCCCGATCCGGGGCGCTTCCTTCCCGCATCATGTCCTCCATCGACACCTCGTCATCCATCCGAAGAGGTCGGCTGACCTTGTACTCTCCGACCATCCACTTTCCCAGATCCGCTTGCTTGCACCGTTCCGAACAGAAAGGGAGGAATTCATGCGTCTCGAATTTGCTTCTTGTTTTTTTACAGGTGGGGCACTTCATGAAACTCATTATACATAAGATCGAATCGATTCCATTACTCAACGGACTCCGGTCCCACTCCCTTGTTCGCGAGCCGATCGAGCAGCAGTACCACGCCGAATCCGATGGCCGCCAGGACAAGGGCGAAAACGAATTCACCGTTGTAAGCGGGAGGGAGAATATTTTCCTGAATCACGGGTTTCAGTTCCCCATGTCGGTCCATGATGCTCTCCAGCGTGTGTTTCCAGGGCCAGATCTTCCGCAGCGAACCGACCATCAATCCGATCAACACCGCGATAGTCAGGTTGTGGTAATGCTTGAACAACCAGCTCAGGACCTGCGCGAAGGTCAGAATTCCCACCGCGCATCCGGCTCCGACGCAGGCGAGGGTGAATAGATCCCGCTGGTTTACCGCGGCGAGGATGGCTTCGTATTTTCCCAGGATCACGAGCATGAAGGACCCCGAAATTCCCGGGAGAATCATGGCGCAGATGGCGATGGCGCCGGAAAGAAAGAGAAACCAGGGAGCGTCCGGAGTTTGAAGCGGGACCAAACCCACCACAATGTAAGCGACGATGGTTCCTATAACGATGGCGGCGATGGAGGCGGGAGTCCAAGCGGTTTTTCGTTTAGCCACCGCGAAGATCGAGGCCAGGACCAAGCCAAAGAAGAAGGACCAGAGGAGCTCGGGGTGGGTTTTCAGGGCCCACTCGAGGAACTTTGCCAGCGAGAGGACCGCCACGCCTATGCCGAACAACAGCGATCCGAGGAACTGCCAGGGCGCGATCCTCAGGACTTTCTTGATGTCGAAAGAGATCAACGCGGAAAGCATTTGTTTCGAGGCGAGAATCTTGATGGATTCGATGAGTTCCTCGTAAATGCCAAGGATAAAGGCCATCGTTCCGCCCGAGACCCCCGGGACGACATCCGCGCAGCCCATGCAGAAACCACGGGCGCTGATCATCGCGTAATCGAACAAGCCGCGTTTCGGAGGTTTGAAACCTTCGGAGTCCATTAGGTGGATCCCTCCAGAGAAAAAAGTCCGCCGATGATGCGTTTTTGGGGGGTGGGGTCAAGGCGAGGGGGTGCGCCGAACGAAGATTGCGAGGTAGAATTCCTCCCCAATTCAAGGTTGATCTGGAGGTGGTTTGACTATGTCTTTGAAACGTCGGGATTTTATCGCGGGTTCGGTGGCCACCGCGGCGGTCGCGGGGGTGGAGATGGCTTCCGCTCAGGAGAGCGGTCAGCGTGAATTCTACGAGGTCCGGAAAATCGCCCTCGATTCGGAGGAGAAGCGGACAAACCTTCTGAGTTTCATGGGCGAGGCCTACATCCCAGCCGCCAAGAGGGCCGGGGTCGAGAAGGTCGGGGTGTTCACCTCCTATGAAAACGAGAATTCCGATGTTTACACGATCACCCCCTTTCCCACAGCCCAGGCTTTGGTCGATCTCAAAGGGAAGCTGCTTGCCGACAAGGAATTCCAAAAGTCGGGCGCCAATTTTCTCAACGCTCCTTTCGCCGATCCCGCTTACACACGGATGGAAAGTTGGCTTCTGGTCGCTTTCAGCCACATGCCGAAACTCGAAACGCCCGAGAAGAAAGACACAAGACTTTATGAACTTCGCACCTACGAGAGCCACAGCGTTCTCTTCGGTCAGAAGAAGATCCACATGTTCAACGAGGGGGGCGAAATCGACCTTTTCCGAAGAGTCGGACTCGCGCCTGTCTTTTTTGGAGAAGCGTTGGTGGGGTCTCTCCTTCCCCACCTGACCTACATGGTCACCTTCGAGGACATGGAGGCGCACGACAAAAACTGGAAGGCGTTCATCGACAGCCCGGAATGGAAGGAACTGAAGGAAAACCCCTACTATAAGGACACGGTCTCGAATATCACCAAGATTTTCCTACGGGCGGCGGACTGCTCGGATATTTAGGGGCTTCGTAACCCCACCCCCCGGCCCCCTCCCCGCATTGCGGAGAGGGGGAGGGTGGTGCTGGAACGTTGCTCCCGCATCGTTCCCTAGCGGGGCGGAATCCTTTCCGCTGTCCCGGTTTGAATCATGGAATTCCGTGGAACGCATGGAAGACATGGAAGTGGTTTTCTTTCCATTTGTTCCGCGTTCTCCATTGTTTCCATGATTCGAAGTTTTTATTTCGAAGGACGATTTCGAATTCGACCCAGTTGCTTTTCAAATGATCAGGTTGAAGACCACCGCTCTTTCCTGTCTCGTCGCGAAAGGAAACACGGAGGCCACTCGTAAATCTCATTTTATACGTTCCTGGTTTTGAAAGATCATATTCATTCGAGCAATCGAAATCGGAAAAACCGTAACCGTTTCTTGCGCTAGGACAGGAGATTCGGAGTCCGCTGAAGAGACAGACTCTCCTTCCAGACAGCCTTCTTCCCGATGGGTCCACAATCTCCAGGGGATTGTTTATGGACGCTTGAACAGGGTGAATCCAAAACGGGTATCCGGAATCGTTGGTGAATTCGAGAATTGCGAACACTGGTTCGCCTACTCGGTAGACCGCCTTGTTGGAACTTAGTCGAATGGAGAGATCTTTCGACGCGTTCAGAAACTCGTCCCGAGTCCCTTTGAATGGCGGGCCGGGAGGTCCCCAATCGAAAGCGAACTTATCGCCCTCAATGACCGTGTGATCCAATCCAACGCATTTCTCCTCGAGGTATTCCTCCAGATTCGTATACCCATCGCCATCCGAGTCCTTTGCTGTCCCATCCGCGCTGTCATCCGGATTGAAACCCATCCTTTCTTCCCACTTGTCCGGCATCCCATCGTGATCGCGGTCGGGAGGCGCAGGTTGAGATTCCAACTTCGGCCATCCACCGACTTCCGACTGGCTGTTGATGATTCTTCCGGTCTTATTCTTCGCCTGATCGATGATTCTTTCGTCGACTGAGTCACGCCTCGGCAGGCAGGCCCCCACGTCGGAGAAGACATCGTAGTGAATGGTTCCGGAAGTGGCTCCGGAATTGGTGAAAGGGCGCTGCTGAAAGTAAGATTGGATCATTTCCGGGGTATAGGTCTTTGGAAAACGGACCTCTTTTTCGCGTCCCGCTTTTTCCTCATTCATCCAATTCCCGGCGAAGTACGACTTGTTATAAATCGACCCCTCCTGGTACGCCACGCTGTCTTCCGCCGAGTCGACTCCGGGGATCAGATAATTCCCGATGTAATCCATCCGGGTCACACTTTCCTTGTCGGCGTTGTAGCCCGCATGGGAGCCGTACCAGTCGTAGATCACATTGTTTCGAAACTCGAGAAGGAGTCCGTCCGGGTCCTGTTCGTGATCCCATTTGTCGTACACCCCGGGGCGGGGGCTGCGTCCCTTGTGATGGGAATAGAGGTTGTGGTGAAAAGTGAACTTCGATCCGTGGTGGCCGCGAATGAGGGAGCCATAACCATGCTCGCCTTTCTCATGAAGGGAATCGTTCAGGCTCTCGCTGATAAGACACCATTGGACGGTCACATTGTCCAAAGGATTGTCGCCGGTGGAAACCGAGAGGGTTTCATCGTTCGACCAGGTGCAGGAGCAATGATCGATCAGGATGTTCTTCCCGGCGCCCACACTGATGGCGTCGCCCACATACCCCGACTCGTCTCCCGGACGGACCCGGAGGAATCGCACGATGACCTCGCTGGCGTTGATGACGAGGCCGGCATCTTTTAGACAAATGCCATCCCCCGGGGCGGTCTGCCCAGCGATTGTGAGATAAGGATTTTTCACCACGATGGATTTTTCGAGCGGGATGGTCCCCGAAATCCGAAAGACCACGGTTCTCGGCCCTTCGGCTTCGACCGCTTCACGCAGCGATCCTGGACCCTTGTCGTTAAGGTTCGTGACCTGAAGCACACGCCCCCCTCGACCGCCAACCGTCTCCGCGCCGAACCCCTCCGCGCCAGGGAAAGCGGGGATGGAATACGCTGGAGCGTGGATGAGTAGGAGTGTGGTGCCATGAGAATGAATTTAGCGGAAAGTCTTTTCATGGAAGCGATCTCCGTGACTCGTGCTTCCACGAAGCTTACCCTCTGCCAGCGTGGAGTTGAACTCCGAACCAGCAGCAGCGGACTATTTTGGGTGCTTCAAAAAGAAAAAGCCCCCTCGCCGCGAAGGACGAGGGGGCTGGACGTGTAACTATCGACGGTTGACTCTCACTCGGGCTCGAGGGTTGTTCCTTCCTCGAGGAGTCGGAAATACCTTCGCACGGTTCCTCGATTCAGACTGAGGATCTTCGAAGTCTTCCGGATCGAATCTCCCTGCCGGTGGCAATCGATCAGTTGTTGCAGCATCTCCGGAGAGAGTCGACTGCGAAAACTGATCCCTCCTCGACGGGCGGAAAAGGTTCTCCCGCAGGTGTTGCATCTCAGGATGTCGCCTCGGTTCCCCTCGTACCGTTGATGAAGAACGGTTTGGCAACCCCCTTGAGCCTCGAATTTATCGCAGTCCTGGAACGGCTTGGTTTCTTGCTTTTCCGCCACCGTCGCATCGCTCGCCTCGAAAGGAGCATCGAGATTCGGGGCGGATGGCATCGCCGGTTTGTACGGTTCCTGAAACTTCACCTCTCGCCGACTGGTCGGAGCGGGTCTCACCGCAGCTTGCACCTTCCTCGGCGGGACATATCGAACTCGAACAATCGGAGCCACGCGGACTCTTTCTCTCTCGGATAGCTGAAATATCATAATCCCTCCTTAAAGGGCCTCGGACCCTCGTTCTTTAGTGCGAATCCGGACAGTGTCTTCGATGTTCACCACGAAGACCTTTCCATCACCAATCCGACCCGTATGGGCGGCGTTAATTAGGGCTTCAATGCAGTCTTCACACTTATCGTCGTTGACCGCCACTTCGATTTTAATTTTAGGGATGAACTCGACGGTGTACTCGCCGCCTCGGAAGATTTCCTTGTGTCCCTTCTGACGACCCGAACCGCGGACCTCTGAGACTGTCATCCCGGTAACCCCGACCTTGCGAAGTTCCTCTTTAACCTCATCCACTTTGTGTGGTTGGATGATCGCTGTGATCATTTTCATTTTGACTTTCCTCCAATGTTTTCTTACGTCGTGGTCAACGCGTTGGGCGATCCGTTCGACCGCCCAACGCGGTCGTTGTTTTTTATGTTCCGCTTAGCGGAGATAAGAGCTCTCGAAGTTCGGGTAGGCGGACATGCCATGCTCGCCGTAGTCGAGACCCTCAACCTCTTCTTCCTCGCTGACTCGAATGCCCATGATCACTTTCAGTACACCGAAGATGATCATCGCGCTGACGAAGGAGAACACGCCATAGGCGACAACGCCGAGCAATTGTGTGCCGACGGTATACCCGTCGGCGAAGATCCCAACAGCAAGCGTTCCCCAAATTCCACAAACCAAGTGAACGGAGACAGCGCCAACAGGGTCGTCGAGTTTGATCCGGTCGAAGAAGATGACCGCGAACACGACAATGACGCCAGCGACCACACCGATGATCGTTGAGGAGACCACGGTCATCTGATCGGCGCCGGCGGTGATTCCAACGAGTCCCGCCAGGATGCCGTTAAGAGACATGGAGAGGTCAGGCTTCTTGGAGATCGCCCAGGAGGTGAACATTGAGGCGAGCCCACCGGCGGCCGCCGCGATGCAAGTGGTGACCAGTGTTAGCGAGGTCAACGCCGGGTCGGCGCTCAACACCGATCCGCCGTTAAATCCGAACCACCCCAACCAAAGGAGAAACACACCGATCATGGCCAATGGCATGCTGTGACCCGGGATCGGTCTCATCTCCCCATCGACATATTTGCCTTTACGGGGCCCAAGGAGAATGACTCCCGCCAAAGCGCCCCAGCCGCCAACGCTGTGGACAAGGGTCGAACCCGCGAAATCGTAAAACCCTTTCTCGTCCAACCAACCGCCGCCCCACTTCCAGGAACCCGCGATCGTGTAGATGAAGGTGACGTAGAAGAAGGAGAAGATCATGAAGGAAGAGAGCTTGATTCGTTCGGCCACGGCGCCGGAAACGATGGTGGCGCAGGTCGCGGCGAACATGGCCTGGAACAAAAAGTCGGTCCAGTAGGTGTAACCGACACTGGCGTAGTCGGGAGTTAGTCCGTTTTCCGGGAGCGGCAGTCCAAAGCCCGGAAAAGCGAAATACCCGTTGAAGTCTCCCGGATACATGATGTTGAAACCGCAAAGAGCGTAGGTCAGGATGCCGAGACACACGATGTAAGTGTTCTTGAAAAGAATGTTCACCGTGTTCTTGGAGCGGGTGAGACCCGACTCCAAAGTCCCGAATCCCAGGTGCATGATGAAAACGAGACCCGCGGACAACATCATCCAAATGTTATTGGCCGTAAACATCGCATCCAAAGCGGTCGGGCCAGCGTCCTCGGCCGCCTCCTGAGCCATCGCGCCGAGCGGCGAGAGCCCGATCACCAATACAGCGAAGAGCACCGCACCGAAAAGGAGCCGCATCTTGCTAGCGTCCCCTTTTCTCTGTAAGAAACCATGAAACATGTTTGTTTACCTCCTCTGGTCTATTTCAAAGATTTACTTGGAGCAGTTGAATCGTACGGAGGCGCTAAAATCAGGAACCTTGCCAAGTGGAATCGAACCGGGGAAACCCTGATGTAAGTCCAGTGATTCCAGGGGATTAAGGGGGGCGCTCATGCGAATTTCATTGGAAATTCGCTAGCTGGAAATATGTGCTCTCCTGAGCAGGATGGAACTTTAAGAAACCTAGCCTGTTCAGATATCAACAGGAGGCGATGGAGCGATTCACCGCTCCTATTGGCCTTCGTTTGAAAAAGCAAAAAAGATCGCTCAAGGAGTTTAAAGGGCGCCGCGACAACTATGGCAAAGAAAAAAAAGAAGAGACCCGAGGAACCGGAAGCGACCTCAATTCCGGACAAGATTGAGCCGGCGCCTGAAAGATCGGACCCCTTTCGAGGGATTCCATTGAGATGGATCCTTCTCGTCGTCATTGTCCTGGCTGTCCTTTCGACCCGTCTCTACTCGTTGGGGTCCCAAGGCTTCCATCATGACGAGTCGATTCACTGCCTGCATTCGTGGCAGGTGGCGAATCAGGGGCCACAAACCTATCGATACAACCCCGTTTATCACGGACCCTTCCTCTATCATTGGGGCGGTCTTTTTCATTTCTTCTCGCAACTGGAACCTCAGGGGGAGAAGCCCGACACTTACCGGTTTTATCACCACCTGCTGCCGGACCGTGATTGGGTGGGGAGAGTCCCCTATGCGCTGATGGGGGTCTTTTTAATTCTGATCTTTATTCCGCTTGGGAAACACCTGGGGTGGGGAACTGTGTTTCTGATCATGGGATTCCTGACTCTTTCCCCGGTGGTCGATTACTTCTCGCGATTCGCGCGGAACGATGTTTACCAGACCGCCTGGCTCTCGGGGTCGATCGTTTGCGGCTACCTCTATTTCTTCTCGAAAAAGGCCCGCTATCTGACTTTGGTCGCTTTGTTCATGACCCTGTGTTATTGCACCAAAGAGAACTCGTACATGAACAATTTCGTTCTCTGCTCGTTTGTCATTCTTTGGGGGGTCTTCGAACTCATCCGATCTCCGAAGGCGACGCTGGAACGGATCGCGATCGATTACGCACCGCTTGTTCGGTTTCTGATTCTATTCGGGTGCTTTTCCTTCTTCGTGTTTCTCTTTGTCGCACTGGATTCGAGGGTCAGTCCGGAGACAGGTTTGGGCCAGGGGGTCCGCAACATTCTTTCCCATAGCACGGCCCTAACTGAAAAGATCGACGCTTCAGGGTTGAAACGAGAAACGGGTTATTTCACCGCCGCGGGCCGCGAGGCCACACGCGCAGGGTACTATCGGCTCGGGTTCGCAACGGTTGCGATTCTCATGACGCTATTCGAAATTCTGGTTCTCTTGGTCCGGCGAAGAGTCCGACCCGAGGAGCCGATCCAAACTCACCTTCTACGACTGGTCCTGTCGCTCATTTTCATTGCGTCATTGATCGCGAGCGGAGTCTTGGTTTCAAAATGGATTTCATCGGCGGAGAAGGATGGCTTTATCACCGCCCTCTTCTCGCGAGCGGCCATTCAGATTCTGGTTTTCGCCATTCTCGCGAGCCTCTTTCTCATCCCCAATCGAATGGCCAAACGGGAAGGGAAACGTCTCCTTGGTGAGACATTCGAGTGGGTGAATCTGGGCGTCTCGGTGGTGATCGCACAGACGGTCTATCTCTTTTTGTTCACCTCGATGGGGACGAACGTCAAGAAGGGGGCCTCGTCCGGTCTTTACGATTACATCTCTTACTGGTTCAAACACCAGACAGGAGACTTCCGAATCTGGGGGGCGTGGTGGTACTACCTGCCACGCCTGCTCCTCTATGAATTATTTCCGCTCGTAGTCGTTTTGGTTGTCGGCATCGCGCTTCTCTTTCGAGTTGTCAGCCGATTGTTCAAGAAGACCTCCGAAATTCTTGAACCAACTGGGGATCAAGAAAGCCAAACCACGAGGTCCGAGTCGTCCTACTGGAAGCGGATACCGACACCCTTCCTGGCCTTTGGAATTTATCAATTTGTTTTCATGCTGGTGATCTACGCGATCCTCAACGAAAAGGTTCCCTGGCTGCTGACCTATCAATCCTTCGCGCTCAACCTCTTGGCGGGACTCTTGATCGGTCAGTTCTTCGCGACCCATCCGAATACACCCGGGCCCTTCCTCGGCTTCTTCTGGGATCTCGTCTCGCCCAAAAGGCGCCTCTCCTGGTTGGGGTTTGGCGGCGGGATTCTGGTCACTCTGCTCCTCTTGTTTCTGATTCCCTTCGCGGTCGGACAACACCTGGCGGCTGTGTTTGTGCGGCCCGATCATCCGACCGAGCTGCTCCTCTATACTGGGACGACTAATCAGTTCGCGGCGGAGATGGAACGAATCCGGGGAATGCGGGAGGAAGCGAGAAAATCGGGAGAGAAACTGAAGATCGCGGTGGATGGGAAATCGGAGTGGCCGAGCGCTTGGTATTTCCGTAACGACCAGGTTCGCTGGAAGACGATCGATCTCACGCAGGATATCCAAATACTCGACAACACCTCCGCGAACCAGAGGAAGATGAAACAGGGGAACGGGAAGGTTTGGGAGATTCATCCCGTCGACCTGCGCGGTTGGTGGATTTGGCATGGAACCCCCAAAGCTTTGCCCGGCGAGCTCGCTTTTCTTCCGAATCTGGAGGCCTTTCTCGAAAACACTCGCAACGATAAGAGACAGTTTTTTCCCAAAGACGAACGTCCCGAGGAAGAGGACTATGTGGTTGGGTTCCGGGACCAGGTCCTCCGGTATGTTTTCGGGAGACGGATCTGGTATCCCACCGGAGGAGAAAAAGTTCTGGTCTGCTACAAAACCGATGAGGACATTCCGGCCGACGAGGTGGAGAGTTTCCTGGAGGGTGTCACCGATCGGACCCATCAACCTGTCCGCGCTGCGGCGATGGGGGGAGGGGCGACCGGATGGGCTGACTTTTAATCAGCCTCGGGGACTCGCGATCACGCCCAAGGGGAATTTGGCGGTCGCCGATAGCAAGAACGGTCGGATCCAAGTCTTGGACTCGAATGGAAAAGTGGTCCAGACGATCGGGGAGGGGAATTTGAATCCCGATGTCACGGGGCCTTGCGGGGTCGCCTGTAATCGCGCGGGCGACTTCTATGTGACCGACACTTGGGATCACTCGATCAAGAAATTTTCGCCCGAGGGGGAATTGACCGCCACCTTCAAGACCGAGACGAGCGGTCGGTTTCGAATTAACCTCTACGGTCCCCGTGGAATCGCGGTGTCCCCGAATGGGAACGTGTATGTGACCGACACGGGCAACCATTGCGTCCGTGTTTTCGACCCGAACCTCACATACATCAAAACCTGGGGCGGGGCGGGCGATCAAGCCTCGCAATTCAAGGAGCCGGTGGGGATCGATGTCGATCCGGAAGGTCAGGTTTGGGTGGCCGACACGGGGAATGGTCGGATCCAGAAATTCACGGCTGAGGGCGAATACCTTGTCGAGTATCAGACCGCCGAACCGATGCCCCACGAATTGAGCGGGGTCGAACCGAATCTGAAAGTCCTGCCCGATGGGCGGTTGATCCTTTCCTTATCCAACGAGGGGACTTTTTGGACCATCGACACCAAGAGCAAACGAGTGAAGCGATACGCTGTCGCCAATCCGAAGCTCCGCAGTCCGCTCGGAGTCGCGGTGGAGGGCAAGGGTCGAGTTTGGATAAGCGGCCGGGACACCGGTTTTGTGTGCGAGGTGAATGTTCCATGATCGTTGGAATCGGAATCGATGTGGCTTCCAAGGAACGCATCGGAAATCTGTTCGAAAAACACGGCGAACGGTTCCTCAAACGGGTGTTCACCGAGGTGGAGCGGGAGTACTGCCTCTCTTTCTCCGAACCGGTGGTCCACCTAGCCGCCCGTTTCGCGGCCAAAGAGGCCGCCTACAAGGCGCTGGGCGGAGTCGGCCCAATCCGTTGGAAGGAAATGGAAGTCAAAAACGACGAACGGGGCCGACCCTGGCTGACCCTCCATGCCGCGACCAAGGACCTCGCCGACAGTCTGGGAGTGAGCCGTAATCACCTAACGCTGGCGCACGATGCGGGAATCGCGATGGCGGAGGTGATTTTGGAGGGGTGAGAGAGGCTCGAGGGAAATAGCCAAAAACACTAAAAAGCGATTGGAATCCATCCGATAAACGCCTAAGATGAAATGACCAAGAAACAATCGGAAAAGAAATGGTTGTTAGACCAATTCTTGGTTTCGACAAGTCGATCCAAGGTTCACTATGACGTCACCAGATTACAGTTCCTCCTCTTCTTCGGCGCTCCGAGATCCCTCTCCTTCCGGGATCCTGACCGGTTTGAAAACCGAATCGGATCACGAGGAACGCCTTCAGATTATTCTCCTGGCGGAAGAGACTCATTTCTCGGAGGAGCAGCGAAAAGAGCTCGCTCCAATTCTATTGAAATTCATCGAAGCCAATCGAGACTCGAGGAGCGACCGCGACCTGACGGTGGTCGCCTCGGCGGTCCGGCGATATGTCTCCGTATTGCCGCTCGAAGATTTGAAATCCGTGGTCGGGCTCCTTCATCCGAAGGATGGGGTCACGGTCTCGCCGGATATTCAACTGGAAGTCCTTAAGATGTTGGCCAGAACCTATTCGGTCATTCCACCGAGAGTGCGGGACCCGGAACCGGAACTTGCATTGGAGGTTTTTGAACTTACCAAAGCTCATCTGAATCCCTATGTTTTCAAAGGCGAGAAAAACGCGGCCATCGCTTTTCAAGGTTGTCTTACGTTGGCGGGAATGCTGAGTCCCCTGGCGGGGGAGGTGTTCACGAAAATCAACGAGCTCCCATACGCTTGGTTCCGGCGGCTTCTTCTCCGCGAGTTTGACAAACTCGCCAAGAAGTGGGAGGAGAAAGCCGACCATTCGATTCTCGCGGGTCTGAAGGCGACCGTTTCATTGCTTGAGAAAACTCAACGCACCGAAGAGTCTGGAATTGCCAGCGCATAGACTCGACGCGCGTCCCTGGGCCGTGTCCAGATTCGACTTGATTGGTCAGGACTCCCAAAAACGACACAACATGATTCAACATGTGGGACTCTCGATCGAATCCGTGGATGGGGGTCTGGCTGGCGACCCCATTCCCTGTCGGCATATGTCCCCTCCTTTGGAGGAGACCTCGATCTGTCTTCACGTTTGGGGCGGTATGGCCATTGACGCCGATGAAAGCGCTCTAATGGAAATTTTCTTAACGACGGTTGAATCGGAATACGAGCGAGCCAAAGTCCTTGAGGACTCACGAAGGCAGTACATCGCGCTTCCCCATGTTCGGGAGGTTTCGGACGAGTTGGGTCGCACCCTCCACCGCAAGTTCAGTTGCGCAGGATTGGTTCTCGAAACCTATCGCTACGCGGAAATTGACTTGGTGAACACCGATGACGAAGCGTTTCCCAGAGTGTCTAAGGACGACCTTCGAGGATGCTATCCGGTCGACCAATCGCAAGTGATGAGCGGGGCCGGGCTCGACCCCAGTCAAACCGAGTGGCCTGTCCTTCTTCCCGCCTACCTCTTTCATTCGCTCGACAGACCGGACGAGGAAATTCGAGCCGAACCCTATCTTCCCCAAAAGGGAGACTGGTTTTTCCCCCGGGTGACGGTTTAAACCCGCGATCGGGCCCGACTCGACGTTCCCATCCAAAATCCCCAAATACCGCGATCCAGCGTTGACAGAACCCCTTCAGCTAGGGAAACTCCTCCCACATTTTCAGGAGAGTTTGAGGAGTCGCTGTGATCTCGAGTATGACAGGGTATGGCCGTGGCGCGGGGGAGACCGCGTTGGGGCATTTGTCTATTGAAATTAAATCGGTCAACCATCGCTATCTGGACAGCCGGGTTCGGTTGCCCCGCCAACTCTCCTCGCTCGAACCGTACATTTTGGCTCACCTCAAGGATCGTCTTTCGAGGGGTCGGGTGGAAGTCAATGTCACCTTGATCTCCAGCAGTTCGATCACCACTCCCCCCACACTCAATCTGGAACTCGCCAAACATTATGTTCGTGTGGCCGAGGAGGCGGGAGACCAATTGAACATCCCTCACCAGGTTTCGCTGGATTTCATCCTCCGACTTCCGGAGGTCATCCAAATGGTGGAACCCGAGTGGGATGTCGACGATCTCTGGGAGGAGATGAAACCGGTTTTAGACGAAGCGATCGGGTCGCTCGAATCGATGCGCACACGAGAAGGTGAATCGCTTGCCGCCGATTTTTCGAAGGTGATCCAGCTCATGCGCGAGCACTGCGAACGTCTCGAGGTGCTCAAGGATCAGGTCATTGTCGATTTCCGTGAACGATTCCAGACCCGCCTGGACAACCTGTTGTCGGACAATGGAGGACTCGATCCCGCGCGACTTCATCAAGAAGTGGCGGTCTTCGCCGATCGCTGCGACATTTGCGAGGAGTTGGCGCGACTTGAGAGCCATCTCAAGCAGTTCGAGGAAATACAGAAACGCCCGGAACCGGTGGGGCGACGACTCGATTTCCTGCTTCAAGAAATGTTTCGGGAACTCAACACGATTGGCAGCAAGGCCAATCACCTCGAGGTCACACAAATCGCTTTGGAGATGAAGAACTGTGTCGAACGACTTCGCGAACAAGTCCAAAATGTCGAGTGATCTATTTCCGGGAGTGCCGGTGGTCATTTCCGGTCCCTCGGGTGTCGGCAAAACCACAGTGAAAGAACAGTTGCTTGCACGATACCAGGATCTTGGGGCCTCCATCTCCGCCACCACTCGTCCACAAAGGCAGGGCGAAGTGAATGGACAGGACTACTATTTCTACTCCACCGAACAATTTAAAGCGGACATTGAAAAAGACCTTTTCTTGGAGTGGGCGCTAGTCCACGGCAACTATTACGGCACTCCCAAAGGCCCGATCGAGGAGAGGTTGGAGAAGGGAATCGATGTTCTCCTCATCATCGACATCCAAGGGGGCATCCAGGTCAAGAACATTTTTCCCGAAGCCCTCCTTATTTTCTTATTGCCTCCCTCCATGGGAGAACTTCAGCAACGAATTTCGGACCGGGGAACCGAAACGATCGAAACACTACGATCGCGATTCGCTAACGCCGAGCACGAAATCTCATACGCTCGCTACTATGATTTTTGGGTGATTAACCGATCCCTGGATGAGGCGGTCTCTCAGGTTCGATCAATTATTGTGGGGGATCGCTGCCGTGTCGGTCGCGCACACTCGCGATTCAAGCAGTTGGGTTATGACTGGCCCGGTCTCGAATCCCTGGAAGAACCGAAATCGGAGAAGGAAATCACGTAGGTCGATCGTTGTCGTTTCGTCTGGGATAATTCTATTCTCCCAATAACCCCTCATAAATCGCGGTCAATTCCATGAAATGCCTTTCCGCGGAAAACTCCGTCTGTATTCTTTTTAACCCTTGAGATGCAATATCTTGTTGGAGGTCTTCATTGGAGGATAGCCGTTCGACTTCCTCCACGACTCCATTTAGATTCCCCGGCTCCACCAAAATGCCCGCGGCGCCTTGATCGAGCTGTTCGGGGATCCCTCCGCATCGATAGGCAAGGACCGGCGTTCCACAAGACATCGCCTCCAGGACAACGCCGGGAAAACTATCCTCGGTGTCTGGCAGGTGAATCAACAGATCGGATTCCCGGAGGATTTGTCCCAACGCCTCGTGACCGGCGCCACCGATCCAGCGGCTCCGATCCAGCGGGAGCCTCGCGAACGATTGGCGCACTCGCTGTTCATAATTCTCACGGCCGGGCGATGGCGGAGCGACCAGGGTGTAGGAATAGCGGTCGGGGGAGCGTTTTTCTAAGGCATGGGCGACCTCCAAAAAATTGAGGTGACCCTTGTTCTCCAAAAGTTTGGAAACCATGGTCAACCGAAAAGGCCCGGGATCTCGAGGTTGGGATTTTGGATGGAAGTGAGAGGAGTCCGGGGCCGGATCGTACAGGACCTTTGTGGGGATCCTTATATCGCCCTCGATCATGTTCTTGAGCACCGCTTGCGAGACGGGAAGGACTGTGCACCCGGCGTTACGAATCGCGCTCCGGTACAGGGTTCTTGCGGATGGGTTGGAAATGATGAGACGCAGATGCGTAACGGAGGGAATCCGCAAACGCTTGGCCACGGAGTAGTAGGGGAGGTCGATGAAATCATTGAAATGGAGGAGTTCGACTCCGCGCTGTCGGCACTCTACTTCGAGACGTTTCCTGGCTTTCCGCATCGACGACCACCAACGCGCCCAATTCCATCCTCGGTGTTTTCGCAGGCGGAGGAAGTTGAGATTCACACAATCGATCCCCTCCTCCCGCGCCTTCTGAAATAGAGGTCCATCGTCGGGGAGGAAAAGGGTGATTCGATGGATGGGGTGGAAATGGCGGACCATGCGCAGGAGGCAGAGTTCGCTCCCTCCATCCAGGGCGGTGCTCGATCCAAGGTAGGCGATTCGACGCTCGCTCATTTCTGGAGAAGCTCCTCCAGGATTTCTTCCAGCTTTTTCAGCATGGCTTCCAGCGACCAATGAGTCGCGATGGTTTCACGGGCGGCTTCTCCGATCACGGTTTGTCGATCTGGATCCGACCGGAGCTCGTTTAGGCATTCGATCATCCGCTCCGGAGTGTCGAGGATGAAACCGTTCTTTCCAGAATCGATCAGTTCCTCGCAGGCCCCTGTCCGAAGTGTCAGTGTGGGGAGTCCGGCGGCCATCGATTCGAGCAGGACAGTCGGGACGCCCGCCATTTCTTTCAATGGGTAAACGCCACAATCCGCTTCATGCAGAAGGCCCACCAACTGGGAATCAGGCAAAAATCCGAGACTCCAATTATCGAATCGGTCCTCTCGAAGGAGATTCTTGAGCTCCAATGGAGGATCGCCTCCCCCGCACAAGCGTCCGATAGAATTGGGGACCCGGCTAGCGATCTGCAAGAACCTTTCCGGTCCATGGTGCTTTGACAAGCGTCCGTGCCAGACAAGTCGGAAGGAGGCGCCCTCCGACCGCTCCGGGAAGAATCGGGTTCCCGTGGATGGCTCCCTGAATTTCTGTAGGTCGATGCCATGGTAGTGGACACGAATAAGTTCCGGCGGAATCCCTCGATCGACCAAGGAAGTTTTGAGATCGGATCCATCGACCAGAATTCGATCCGCCCGGAGGAGGTTCTTTCGGATGTTGCTATGGAGCAGCGATGAGAAGGGGATTGCTTGGGTCTCAGCGAAGACATCCCCTCCCATCAGGACCGCCCAAGGGACGCCGGATTTTTTGTGGATCTTGCTCGCGAAATCTAGAACCCCCGGGGTCCCATCGGAAAGACGGATTCGAGCGGGCGACAAACCCAACTTGTCCCATGCCGTGTCTAGTTTCCTCCAGCGAGACCACTTTTCGATAAGGGGAAATGCCGCGTTCGAAGGGGTGCTCAGGGGTAGGTGAATCATCTCGAAGGGAGCCTCTTCATATCCCTCGATGCGATCGGTTATTGCAACCAAACGGACTCTCCATCCGCGCTGCGAAAGTCCCCGAGCGATCTGATCGAACCAGCTGGTCATTCCTCCCACACGCGGCTTCGCCGCCACGGTCAACAGTTCGAGATCGATGGGGGATGTGGGTGAGGACAAGGTGTCGGTCGCCGCCTGTTATTGGAAATGGGATGCCGCGAGTCTAACGGCCCAGTCGAAGAGAATCGAGTCAATTCTTTTCGGAAAGGAGTTTCTCCAATCGGGCCAGTCTCTCGTAGACATCCTCGGCGTTCGGCTTCTTGGGAGAGAGCAACGGAGTTGAAGTCGGAGTCGGAGCCAAGGTTGGAATAGCTGTCGAGGCGGAAGTGGGTTCGGGCTTCTCCAATCGTTCGATGCGGTCGATGATCCGGGCCTGACGTTCGGTCGGGGTAAGCGGCCGAGGGGCGGAGTCGGATTGAGCCACCGCCTGTTGAGGAGCGGCGGTGGTTTGACGTCGTTCTGGCTCCATTGTCACCTGGGGAGGGGAAGGTTCGCCCGTGATGGGGATTCTCTCAGGCTGGGTCCGAGACGCCGGCTTCGGAATGTCATTCCAGAGAGATCCGCGTTCGCCGACATAACTTTCCCACCAACTGTCGAACTGTTTCTTGGCCAACTCGCCCAGCTTATCAACCGACTCTCCCTCCAACCAGCTTCCCCGGTCTTTCTGACGGTCGGGTTGATGGGCGGCCAGTAGGGTTCGTTTGACCCCGCGATAGCCCGGACGGGTTTTTTGGAGACGTTCCAGAATGATCCGCTCCCGTGTCTTTCGCCGTTGGACCGGTCGATCGCCTGTGCCATGGGGATTCGGCAACCGCGCGGCCAAAGAGACCGCCTCACGTTCATTCAGACTTTTTGCGTCTTTCTTGAAATAGTATCGGGCCGCCTCCTCCACTCCGAAGATTCCATCGCCCCACTCCGCCACATTCAGGTAGAGTTCCAGGATCCGCTCCTTGGAGAGGGAGTGTTCGAGTTTCCAGGTGAGCAGGGCCTCGTTGAATTTCCTCGTATAGGACTTCTCCGGGGATAGGTACAGGTTCTTGGCGAGTTGTTGGGAGAGGGTGCTTCCCCCTCGGGCGAACCGGTTTTCCTCGAGGTTGGTCTCCATCGCGTTCATGATCTCGGTGAAGTCGAAACCCTGATGGAGGAAGAACCGATCGTCCTCGGCGATCAGGACCGCCTCGACCAGGGCCGGAGAGATTTGGTCCAGATCGACCCAGGTCCGGCGGACACGATGATTGCCGCCCTCCCGCTGGTATCGGTCCCGGGTCAATTCGATGAAAGCCGTGGTCTCGGGGTTTTCCTTGCCGAGGATGGAGACATCGGGCAACCAGAAGAAGAGATAGGCCACCACCCCCGCCACGAGGAGAAGGGACACCGGGGCCAACACCTTGAAGGCCCACCGCAGCGGAAAAAGAATCAATCGAAGTAGAAACCACATGATTTTCTCAATTATCGGTATCGACCAAAAGAAGACAGTCCTTGAACAAACCTCTTGAGATCACAAGGGTTAGGCCCATTTTGACAGATTCGACTCTAATCGGAGGCAGGGTTCTAGCGGGCGGAGTGTTTCAAAAAAGGCAGTTTCCTTGCTTCCCCCGGAAGGATGGGGAACAATCGCATTTTTTTAGGGGTTTTACCAAGGAAAGGGTTCATTTGCATGGGATCGAAATCCAATCAAACCAAACCGATCACCGGATTCCCCGAATGGTTGCCGGAGGAACGTCTCCTCGAGTTGCGATTCTTGCGGACCATTCAGGAGACCTTCGAACTTTTCGGATTCGCCAATATCGAGACGCCGGCAGTCGAACGAAACGAGACCCTGGCGAGCAAGGGGGAGGTGAACAAGCAGATCTATTCCCTCTACCGCCCGAATGTGCCCGAGGATGTGGAGAAGGACACGGGGCTCTCCCTCCACTTCGATTTGACTGTCCCCTTGGCGCGCTATGTGGGCCAACACTTTGGGAAACTGACTTTCCCGTTTAGGCGCTACCAGATCCAAAAGGTCTGGCGTGGCGAGAGGACCCAGCGCGGACGATCCCGTGAGTTCTACCAGTGCGACATCGACATCATCGCGGAAAACGAACTCGACCTCTTGGCCGACGCCGAAATGCCCATGGTGATCCACGACGTCTTTTCGAAACTAAACATCGGGAAATATGTCATCCGGATGAGCAATCGCAAGATCCTCCAGGGGGTTTTGGACCAATATCAGGTCGAAACCGAAATCGCCGAGGAGACGGTCCGCGCCATCGACCGTCTCCCCAAACTGAAGGGGGGTTGGGAGGAACTGGCGGGTTGGCTTACCTCCGAGCTCTCCCTCGTCTCGGATCTGGTCGAGGCGTTGCGAACCATCTTGGTCCCCGAACAAAAGGAGGATCGCGGTCTGGGTCACCTCAAATCCCTCGGGATCGAGAACCGAATCCTCAACAAGGGGATCGAGGAACTGGAGATGGTTATCGGTTACCTGCTTCAAGTTGGCGTTCCTGAGGAGGTTGTGGAGATCGATCTCTCGATCACCCGGGGGTTGGATTATTACACCGGGACTGTTTACGAAACCTTCCTTCTCGACCACGAGCACACCTTGGGGAGTGTCTGCTCGGGCGGTCGATACGACAACCTATCGGACAAATTCATCGACCGGAAGCTTCCCGGAGTGGGCATGTCGATCGGATTGACCCGTCTCTTTTCGGGGTTATTGGAGGCGGGAACGATCCAAGCCGGGGCGAGCACCCCCGCGCAAGTGGCGGTGACTGTGCCGGACCGGGATCGCCTCGAGGATTCCCTATCGGTCGCCAGCCTGCTTCGCGGGAAAGGGTTCAAGGTGGATCTGTTTGTCCAGGCCCAAAAGCACGACAAACAACTCAAGGCCGCGGTCCGCAAAGGCATCCCCTTCGCGGTGATTCCATGGCCGGACAAGGTCGATGAGATGGAATCGGTCGAACTCCGAGACCTCCGCACCGGAGACCGTGAGGTGGTCCTGATCCACGAGGTGGCGACGGTGTTGGGGTTTATGTTAAGTGAAAAGGGTAGGGATTGAATTGCGAAAGAATGCGGAAAGGGCTTTAAATTAGTACTATTTTTTAGTACCATTTCAAATGAAGAGTAAGAGTCGGAAAACTCTTGAAAGAATCTTCTCTCGACCAGTTAATGCCAACATCAAATGGCACGATATCGAATCGTTGCTGGTTGATCTAGGAGCGGAAATCACGGAACGGGAGGGATCTCGAGTTGGCGTTCGTCTCTTTGGTGAGCGACGGGTCTTTCATCGTCCCCACCCCAAACCCGATACCGATAAGGGTGCGGTCTCGGCAATACGCGAATGGTTGAAGGATAATGGAATCACGCCATGTTGAACACAATGGAGATCGATGGTTTTCAAGCGGTAATCAAGTACGATCCCGAGATCGATATGTTTCGTGGAGAGTTTATTGGCCTCAATGGAGGAGCGGATTTCTATGCCCGTGACGTCAAAGGTCTGAAAAAAGAAGGGTCTCTTTCTTTGAAGGTTTTCTTAGAGATGTGCGAGGAAGACGGAGTTTCGCCCAGGAGAGACTATTCGGGAAGATTTAATGTACGTGTCCCCCCCCACCTTCACGCCGAAATTACACGGGCCGCTGACTCCGAGGGGAAGAGCCTTAATCAATGGATAGTCGACACGTTGGATCAAGCGGTTCACACTTGATTTCATCAGGCCGACAAACATGTTCTCTGTTAACCAATCCTTTACTGAAAATTCCAGGTGAAAAAAAACGGATTGACCCACATCGCCGGGAGGATAGGATAACCCTTATCCATGGCTTTCCTTTATCCGATCTTCCTTTTCGGCCTCCTCGCCGCCGGTCTCCCGGTCCTGATTCATCTTTTGACCCGGAAGAACAAAAAGACGATTATTTTTAGCGACCTCACTCTGCTGCAAAAAATCGACGCGGAAGAGTCGGCTCGGTATAAATTCGAGAACCTCATCTTAATGTTGCTGCGAGCGCTGCTCTGTCTCCTGCTTGCTCTTCTGTTTTGCCAACCGGTGATGAAGGCGGGAGAAGGAGCGATCCGCCGACCAGGCAAAGGAACGGTGGCCGCGATTGTGCTGGATAACAGCCGAAGCATGGACGCGAGCGAGGGGGGAGTGAAACGCTACCAGAGAGCCCGCGAGAAGGCGCTCGAGATCCTCGATCAGTTGCGAGGAGAGGACGAGGCGATCGCCGTATTCGCCTCTTCCAAGACTCGGTCCTCGCACGCCTCCCCCACGCCTTACCGAGAGGAGGTTCGCGACGCGATCGATCGGTCCGAGGTCAGCCCTTTCTCCTCCAGTTTCGCCACCGGAGTCCAACTTGCGCTCGAGGCGGTGCTGAAATCCAACCTGCCCAACAAGGAGATCTACCTTTTCACCGACGGACAGAAAGTTGCTTTCGAATCGGTTCCGACCGCTTGGCCCACGGGCAGCGATGAGATCGCCGGTTATTTTGGATACCTCGGCAACCAGTCCAACCTGCCGAATGTGGAAATCTCGGACTTGGATGTCTCTCCACTTTCAGCCAAACCTGGGGAGGGGATTCGAGTGACGGTCGAAGCGATCCCGCATGGCAACGACCTTCCCAACAAACTGCAGGTCAGCCTCGAGACGGGGCCGAACAATCGCATTTCGAACGAGGCGCCCATCGCCTCGGGAAACCCGACCACGGTGGAATTCAATACGACCCGCTCCGATGAAGCGGTGGAAACGGGCAAAGTCGAAATCCAGGCGGATGTTCTGGATTCCGACAACACCGCTTACTACGCGCTTCCTCAATCGCGGCCCATACAGTTGGTCATGTCCCAAGGCGGGGGATCGGAAAGAACGCTTTTGTTCCTTCAGAACGCATTGACAATTCTCGCCAAGCAACCCTTCATTCCGAAAATCAAAGCGGAAGTGGTCGAGTTTTGGGATCTTCCCAAGTATGTGGCCGGCGAGTCTGTGGATGTGGCGATTGTCGCGAATCCCGGCAACATGGACGATCGTTGGGTGCGGGGGCTCTCCACCTGGATGCGGGAGGGCGGGCAACTCTTCTTGGCGCTCGGACCGATCGCGCGAAATCAGATCAATCAGTACATGGTCCCTCAATGGTTTCCCGACAAGATCCAGGCTTGGGAGGTCGATATCAAGGACTCCGCGACTCCCATCTCCCTCGACTACAACCACCCCTGGTTGGATCGGTTCGAGGATCAGGAGGAGTCCAATTGGCAGCGCGTTCAGTTTTGGAGAGGTTGGGAATTCGAGACGCCGCTGAGCGGCCTGACCTCGATCAACCCGATGATCACCCTGAGCAATGGAGCCCCCGCCCTTTGGGAAAGGGAAGTCGGATTGGGAAAACTGTCCGTCCTGATGACTAGCCTGGATGACGAGTGGAACGACCTCCCGCGTCAGGGTATGTATTTGGCCTTTTGGGGGGAATTCCTAAGAGCCCTTGCCGAGCGCAAAGGACTTCAACCCGCCTTCTCGGCGGGGAGCCAGGTTCCCATCGAGGCGATCCGCAAGGACGACCGCCCGACCGAGATCACGATTATCGATCCCGAGGGCCATGAGTTCCCTTTGTCGGTGGCGGGGCAGAAACTCAACCAATCGATTTTCTTCTCGCGAACGGATCGAGTGGGAATCTACCAAGTGGAGTATGAAAAGGACCGGATTTCGCAAATCACCCCGACCGCTTTCGCCGTGAATATCGAACCCGGCGAGGGAGATCTCGCCCTTCTTTCGGGGGATGAAATCCGGGAGCTGTTTCCCTTTCCCATTCAAACGTTCAAGGAGGGAGAATCCATCGCGGGTCAGCTTGTCCATGCACGGTTTGGCTACACCCTCTGGCCGATTGTGCTAGCCATCGTAGTGGCGTTCATGTTCATCGAAGCGCGTTTGGCGAGGCCGGTATGAATCCTTGGCTATTCGATCCTCGTCCCATGATCGAATGGAAACACCCGCTCGGGAGCTCCCGGGGGGAATTGAATGGTTCGCAACAGCTCACTTCCATACCATCGGCGCAACCCGAGAGCTCGAGATTTCCCTCCGACACGATTATCCACTATCGGGCCTATCGAGACTCCCAAAGGCGGGACTCCAAGGTCGCCTTTCTGGAGTATGGTCCCAAACCTCGCATGTGTTCGGAGTTGGTGGACCGGTGTTGGATCAATGGCGTGCCGTTGATCGTCTGGTTTCAGGAGCCGCCCGATTGGGAGGCCGCCTACTGGAAGGAGACGCTATCAAGCCGATCGATCCACACGCACGACACGGGGAGGTTGCGCTGGCAGCCGATCGTCTCCTGGAATTGCGATAATTTGGAGAGTGCGATCGACGATCTCGCGGACTGGTTAAATCGAGGTCTTCCGGTCTTTCCCTTGCCGATTCTTCGGTTTGAGTTCGCCGAGGGGATCCCCTTCGAAGGAATCGGCGAAACGCTTCTCGAGATTGCCGAGAATCCCTTGCCCTGCCGATTCAAATTGTTTGCGCTTTCCAAAGCGCATCGGGAGCGTCTTTCAAACGAACAGTGGGCGGAGATCCTAGAAGGTTTTCAGGAATCGCCGCCCACTGTGGATGTTGGAAACCAGGTGATTTCTCTGTATCCGGAGAAATGATCAGTCGGTCTTCACATTGGAGTTGATGGTCAACCCGCCTTTCGCCTCGAAAGTCGAGGGCCCATCGGGGCCGAAGACCGTGTTGATGGTGAGGTCATAAGTGAGTTCGGTGTCGCTGGTCTGACGGCTGGCGTAACCATCGGTCGCGTTCATCGTGGTCAGGGTGTTGCCAGTGATCGAGAGACGGTTGACCGTGATATTGACCACCCCAAGAGGAAGATTTCCCTCGGTCCAATCGAAAAGCGTCTTAGAGGAGATGGTCGCGATTTCGTTGCCGCCATCCTGTCGCACCTCATCGAGTTTGTAGGTGGTTTTAAGGTCGGGGATGCCCATCTGGGTCATGACCGAAAGCATCGGATTGTCTTTGACAAGTTCCTTGGTGAGTTCATCTATAGATAGAACCTGCTCCCATTCGTGACCGACCTCCACATCGCCCTCGGGGAGAAGAGCCGCCTTGCCGATCATTTTGCTGATCGATTCGGACATCTGTTTCACCTGCTGGGCCTCTTCCTCGCTCATCTCGCTGGAATCGATGTCCATTCCAACCGGGGCCCCCTGGGCGTTCATCTTCACTTCCCAGGATTTCGATTGAATGTCGCTGAGTGTGTCGGCGGGAATCGGCGTGGTTTCGCCATCGGCGGTCATCGAACCCCCCTCGGGGCTGAGGTCGACATCCCATTTTTTGGGTCCATCCGGGGTTTCGGCCTCGGCGGAGAATTCCATGTCGATGTTGGAGATGGATTGCTCAATCGTTCCGACTCCCTCATCGTCAACGGATTGGACCTTGAGATCCATTTCGGTGAGGATCTTGCCCTGAGCAGTTCCCTTCACCGGCGTGTCTCCGCCAACATCCAAGTCTCCCTTGAGGTTCATCTCCACATTCATGGTGCGGGTCACCCCGGGTTCGTATTTCATTTTCAATTCGACGGCTGAGGATGTTGTGGCCAGCATTCCGACTGCGACAACAGCCCCAAAAAGTTGTTTGATCATGACGCGATGTTCTCCTTTCGGTCTTATTGAGAAGATCTCTGACCGTGCATTTCCGAAAAAACTCTTGATAGATTTGGTATTTAAACAGACAGCAGCCTCTCTTGTAAGGCTCCGGCCCCAGGCAGAATATCAAAGAAAGGCTCTAGCTTCCGCCTTATTACCGTCAAATTATCGTAAATCTCCTGCTCGGACTTGAAGGGTTTGCAATGCTCGGTCAATGGGTTAGGCGGACGCGGGGGTCGACCAAGCTATACAGGATGTCGGTCAGGATATTGACCACGATGAAGATGAGAGCGGCCACCAGGACGGTCCCCTCGAGAAGAAAGGGATCGGATTTCATGACCGCGTCGAATCCGAGTTTGCCGATTCCCGGCCAATTGAAAATCATCTCGATAAAGAACGCTCCCGCAAGGAGCTCGGCCAGCGAACCGCTGATCGCGGTTAGCACGGGATTAAGAGCGTTCTTGAAGGCGTGCTTGGCGAGCACCGCGGCGCGGGATAGACCCTTGGCGCGGGCGGTCATGATGTAAGGGCTGCGCATCGTTTCGATCATCGAGGACCGCATCAGGCGGGTGATCACGGCCAAAGGACGAGTCGCGAGAGCGACGGAGGGAAGGACCAGGCAGGACCAAGAACGATCGACGTAGCCAGTCACATAGAACCAGGGAATCAAGACGCAGAAGAGCAGCTGAAGAAACACCGCCAAAGCGAAAATGGGAAAGCTGATCCCGATCAGCGAGATCAACATTGTCCCTCCATCTTGCCATCGCGATTGATAGATGGCGGCGATCACTCCCAAGGCGACGCCGAAGATGACTGCGATTGACAGTGCGGTCACCGCCAGCAGAGCAGTGGCGGGGAAACGGCGTTTGATCTCGGTGGCGACATCGAAGTTGAACGCCAACGACCGACCGAGATCCCCTTGAATGGCTCCGGTCACAAAATTCAAATAACGTTTCCAGTGCGGATCGTTGAAGCCAAACTTTTCTCGAATCGATTCGAGGGATGCCTGGTCGCTGCGCTGGCCCTGGAGAAGTTTTTCCGGATCGGCCGTGCCCTCCACCAGGATGTAGGTGAGGAGGGTGACGCCGAATAGGATGGGTATCGCCGCCAGCAAACGGCGGATGATATAGGTGGTCATCGGATCAGGATGATTTGTCCAACCAGGTGTATTTCAAGAATCGCCGATCGCCGGCATTAAAGGGAAATCCGCGGACTTCGGGAGCGACCAAGCGGAAGCGGCGCATCGTGTAGAGGAAAAGCCATGGGGCCTCTTGAACCGCGACTTCTTCAGCTTCCCGAAAGACTTTGTTTTGTTCCTGGATATCCGTGATCGATAACGCCTTCTCAAAGAGCTCGTCGAACTTCTCGTTTTGATAGCGGGCGTAATTCTCTCCCATGGGGGGAATGTTCTTGCCCCACACCAGCATCAGAGAATTCTCGGGGCTGGGATAATCGTTGATCCACCCAAGACGATAAAACCGAACTTTGCCCTCCCGCACCGTATCGAGGTGTACCCGCCAATCGACAACCTTCAATTGAACTTTCACGCCAATGACCGCGAGGTAGGCTTGGATAATTTCGGCGATCTTTTCGTTGTCCCGGCCCGCCGAGTTGAGTTGAAGCGTGAGCTCGGGAAATCCCTGGCCATTCGGGTATCCCGCCTCGGCGAGGAGTTCGCGAGCTTTGGTGGGGTCATATTTGAAGGGCCCATCCTCGGAGGGATAATCGGGCATCGATCCAGGCACCACTTGACCCCGATTGGGGATGGCGCGGTATCGGAGAATGGTCGAACCGATTTCCTCTCTGTCGATGGCGTAATTGAATGCCTGACGAACCCGTACATCCTTGAAGAGAGGGTCGGTGTTGAGCATGCCGATGTATTCGATGCGCCAAGTGTTCACCCATTGAACCTGGAATCTTTTGTAGTCGGCTTTCAGGTTGAGGTCGGCGTCGAAGATGCTGTCCCACTGGTCGATCGGGATTGGGAACTGAAAATCGAGGTGGCCATTCAGGAGTTCATAGTGCTCCGAGTTCGTGTCCTCGATTCGACTCACTTCGATCCGATCGAGGTAAGGGAGCTGATGGCCATTGGCGTCCTTCATCCAATATTTCGGGTGTTTTTCCAAAACAACCTTTTGTCCCGGAATCCACTCGACGAATTTGAAGGGTCCGGCTCCCACCGGGTTCTTGAAGAAATTGTCTCCGTAAAACTCCACCGCTTCCTTCGGCACGACCCACGAAAAACTGTGTCCAAGCCGAAAGATAAAAGGAGAAAACGGGATGGCCAATTTGACTACGAAAGTCCGGTCATCGGGACACGCGAAGCCGACCACCTCATCGGGGCTGGCGGCCCATTCCTGGAGTTGAGCGTCCTCCGCAGCCCGGAAACGATCCTCGCTGTTTGGATCCCGACCTTCCCCGCTGGCTCGGCGTTCCAATTCACGTCGCGCGGAGACTCCATCCCGGTAAGCGTTCGAGCCTTCCACGAAATCGAGAAACATCCATGCCCCGGGCGAGGCGACACGAGGATCGCACACCCGTTCGAACGAGTACTTGAAATCGGAAGCAACCACCTCTCGGCCCTGCCCATCCGGAAAACAAGGATTGTCCTGGAAGAAGACCCCCGCCCGGAGTTTGAAGGTGTAGGTGAGGCCATCCTCGGAGATCTCCCAGCTTTCGGCAATGCAGGGTTTGACCGACATGTCGACCGGATCGAATTCAATCAGCCCCTCATGGATGGAGGTTCCAATATCCGAGGAGGCGGTGTCGCGGATCCAGGCCGGGTCAAGGCTGTTCGGGGTCTCCAGCGAATTGAAACGAAAGGTTCCGCCAGTGGGGCCATCGGGGAGAGTGATTTCATCCGCCGCGCAAGACAGGGCGGCGAGACGTGTTTCGACTTGCTCCTTGGTGAGTTTGTTCGATTCCTCCGTTCGGGAGCCGCAACCGACCAGGAGCGCCAAGAGGAGTGGGATGAAGAACAGAGGAAGTCTGAGCATGCGGTTTTCTTTTCTTATCGGGATGGACCCCGCTCCGGGGTGAAAGCGACACCGGGGTGAACCCCGGTGCTCCAGTAGCAAAAGCCTGCAACCGCAGGCTTTTGTGTCGGCCTCCGAAGGAGGCTTCGCTCCTGGAGCACCGGCCTTTAGGCCGGTGCGACCATGAGTGCGATATCCCTTATGCGCCTAACTCCGCCAAGGCCTTCTCAGTCTCCTCGGCGTTGGGGGCTTTGCCGTGCCAGTCGATTTTACCTTCCATGAATGAGACGCCCTTGCCTTTGATTGTCTTGGCGCGGATGAAGACTGGCTGGTCCTTGACGGTATTGGCTTCTTCGAGGGCGGCGATGATCTGGTCGTAATCATGGCCGTCGATGTCGATCACATGCCAGTTGAAGGATTTCATTTTGTCCACAACGGGGGCGAGAGGCATGACCTCATCGACTGGGCCATCGATCTGTCCGCCATTGTTGTCGAGGATGCAGACCAGGTTGTCGAGTTTGAATTTAGGAGCGGAGAGAAGCGCCTCCCAGATTTGTCCCTCTTGAGTCTCCCCATCGCCGATCATGCAGTAGACCTTATGGGGTTTGCCATCGAGTTTGGCCGCCATCGCCATTCCAATCGCGATCGAGAGTCCCTGGCCCAGCGATCCGGTGCAGGCCTCCATAGCGTCCATGGCAGTGTTAACCGGGTGCCCTTGGAGAGGCGAGTCAAGTTTGCGGAGGGTCATCAGATCCTCTTCCGGGAAGTAGCCGGCGTCGGCGAGGAGGCAGTACCATGCGGGAATGCAGTGCCCCTTGGAAAGGACGAACCGGTCGCGTTCATCCCACTTGGGGTTCTTCGGATCGTGTTTCATGAACCGGTGCATCAGCACAGTCATGATGTCCATCGCCGAGAGCGACCCGCCGGGGTGGCCGGAGCCAGCCTCATGGAGCATTTTGATGGTGTTGATTCTCGCCTTGTTGGCGATCTGTTTGAGTTGAGCGACTTCAGGCGCTGTGGCAGTGGACATTCGTGTTCTCCTTTAGAAACCTCTCCCAAAACGTTTCGCCGCTCCGTGCTAGGAGTCGAAACCAAGGGAATTGCGTATTTTTTCTGGAAATCCCAGCTAAGAAAAGGGGGTCCTTGCGGGCATGATGGGGGATAATGGGGGGGATGGGAAGGGGAAACTGGGTTTCTATCCCACCAGCCGCTTCAGGATCTCAATCCCCCGCTTCAGCGTCGCCTCCTCCGCCGCAAACGAAATCCGGAAGTGGGTCTTCTTCTCCGAGAAGACACTGCCGGGAACGATTAGGAGGTCGTTCTTGATCGCCTCAGCGACAAAAGCATCTCCGTCTCCGTTGGGAGCTTTTGGGAAAATATAAAATGCGCCGCCGGGTTTCTCGACGTCAAAATCGTTCTTGAGGCCGTCGTAGATGAGGTCTCTCTTTTTGGCGTACTCCTCACGGAAAGGCGTCATGTCGAAATCGAGGGCTTCTTCCGCCATGGCCTGCCCGACACTTGGGGCGCACACAAAGGAATATTGCTGCAGCTCCTCCATCGCCTTGATCAAATCGGCGGGCCCCACCGCGTACCCCAGACGCCAACCGGTCATGCTATAGGTTTTTGAAAACCCGCCGAGGATGAGACAGTTTTCATAGAGGTCCCCGATCGACAGGAAGGGATCGTCGTAAACAAAGAGGTCATAGATCTCGTCGGAGATGACGATCAAATCTTTTTCGCGGGCGAGGACGGTTATTCCCTCCAGGTCCTCGCGTGTCGCGACTGTGCCGGTGGGGTTGGCGGGGCTGTTAAGGAGAATGCCCTTTGTTCTGTCGGTGATCTTCGGTTCAACCTTTTCGCGTGTCATCCGGAAATCCGGATACAAATCCACATACACCGGTTTGATCCCCATCAAATTGAGGAGGTGCTTGTACATGACGAAGTACGGATCGGGGCAAATGACCTCATCCCCCTCGTTGAAGAGCGCCATGAAGGAGAGAAAGATGCCGCCGGATGTTCCCGAAGTAATCAAAACCCCATCCGTCTCGATGGTCTTTTTCGAGGCGAGTTTGGCTCGGACTTTGTCTTTGAGACTCGGGTTGCCGCCAGTCTGGGTGTATCGGTTCTTGCCGGCTTTGATCGCCTCGATACCGGTCTCTTTGATTCGATCGGGAACATCGAAATGGGGTTGCCCGATCGAGAGATTGCAAGGGTCCTTCATCTCTGCCGCAAGGGCGAATACTTTTCGGATTCCCGAGGAATCGATCCGGCTGATACGTTCGGCAAGCTTCATTGAGCAATCTCCTAAGAGTGTGGTTGAGGCAGTTCTATTATGAAAAATGAGTTTAGCGGGGATAGACCCAATAGGCGACTGTTCGAAATCGCGTCTTGCCGTGGGAGGGGCATCCCTGCCCCGATTCGCACGCGCTCCCCTTCGCGGCAAGGATGCCGCTCCCACAGCAGTCGTTCCATGGCTGAATGATTGCTAAAACGGCACACCGTCATCCACGCCATACTCCTCGAGGCCCTCGTCATCGGGCATCGCGAGGACATCCTCTGGCGCTTCGAAAGTAGCGAGGTTTTTGAAGGCGGCGTAACGCGAGATAAACGCCACCGGGACTTTTCCAATGGGGCCATTACGCTGTTTGCCGATGATGATCTCGGCCTTTAAATCCTCCTCGGTTTCATCCTCTTGGGCGACTTTCTTGCGGTGGATGAACATCACGACATCGGCGTCCTGTTCGATGGCGCCTGACTCACGAAGATCGGAGAGGCGGGGTTCGCCGCTTTCGCGACCTTCGACGCCACGAGAGAGCTGAGAGAGTGCGAGCACCGGGACCTCGAGTTCGCGGGCGATCGCTTTGAGACCACGAGAGATGGCGGAGACTTCCTCCTGACGGCTCCTCTGTCCACGGGAGGCGCCTGCTTCCATGAGCTGAAGGTAATCCACCACAAGCAAAGAGAGATCGGGTTGTTGGTGTTTGAGTCGCAGCGCTCGACCGCGGACCGAAGAGATCGATAGACCGGGGGTGTCATCCACGAAAATAGGAAGCGGCGCCATGTTGCCCAAAGCATTGAGCACACGGGTCTTTTCCCGCATGGAGAGATGACCGGACCGGAGTCGCTGGAGGTCGACCTGGGAGAGGCTCGACAGGAGACGCTGGATCACCTGGGTGGTGCTCATTTCGAGGCTGAAGAATCCGACGGTCTGTTTGCTTTTGGAGGCGATGTTCTCGACCATGTTGAGAGCGAGCGCGGTCTTCCCCATTGAGGGTCGGGCCGCGAGGATGATCAGGTCGGTCCTTTGGAGTCCCGAGGTCATTTCATCCAGCATCGTGAAATGGGTTTGAACGCCAGTGACCACTCCCTTGCGTTCGAACGCTTCGAGGAGAGCCTGTTGCACCGGTTCGAGCATGTCGCCGATGCGGACAAAAGCGCCTCGGTGACGGCTGTCGGCGATTTCATGGAGGGCCGATTCGGCGTCCTCCAGGATGGCGGTCGCGTCTTCGCTGTCCTCGAAGGCCCGATCCAAAACAGTATTGGTGGAATAGATGAGACGCCGAAGCAAAAATTTCTCTTTGACAATGTCGGCGAAGTGGATGACCTCGCTGCCGGTGGCGGCGGCTTCGATCACTTCCATGATGGCGGAGGAGCCGCCGATCTGATCGAGGAGTTTTCTCTTGTTGGCGGCCTCGAGGAGCGAAACGAAATTCGGCTTGACTCCCTGTTCCTCGAGATGAACGATGAGGTCGAAGATGTGCTGATAAGGAGTGTGGAAAAAGAGGGTCGTTCCCTCAAACCCTTTTCGCTTCTTGGATTGAGAGTCCGCCTTGTCTCGTTTGGCGAGATTGTCGACCTCGCGCAAAACCTCCAACCCGGCGAGCATGGCGTCGGAATCATGAAGCATCGCGGCCAGCACGGCGCGCTCCGCCTCAAAACTGAAAGGTAAGTTTTTGGGTGTTTCTTTCTCGGCCATCCCCGGACAATCCCCTCGCCCACAATCCCCTTGATCTGTCTCTAAGGTTTAAACCGGTTCGGTTGGAAAGGGAAGTCCCATTCGGGCTCGAGAAACCTCGCTGTGTGTCGATCCCTCGAATTCTCGCGACTTTCCTAAACCCCTCAATCCGTTGAATTTAGTAAGCGCCAAAAGCAAAATAACCCCGAAAAACGAAAAAACTCACAAAATTCAGACAGGCTTTTAACAAGAGCTTATCCACAGGCCTATTGCAAATCCAATATTCAGCGTGGGTTGGACTGTGGATAAGCTGTGAAAGTCAAGGTAAAGCGTTCTGTAACTAACTCTTGACTTCAAATATTTCATATAATAGAGTTGAAACGTATGGGAAAAGGGACGGGGGAGGTGCGTGTACTCGCCTTGGATGTCGGCACGGTTCGAGTGGGGGTCGCGATCAGCGATCCGTTGGGGCTGACCGCTCAACCGCTTCCGACCATTCAACGGAAACCGGATCGCGCTTTCTTTGAGGGACTCGCCGCACTCATCGACGAATATGAAATCACCGTCCTTGTGCTCGGATTGCCGATTGGTCTGAGCGGGCAGAGGGGCGACTCGTTTCAAAGGGTGGAAGCTCTTCGGGGGGAGCTGGCCCAGAGGTGGCCCTCCCTGGTCATTGAGAGGGTGGATGAACGTTTCACCTCCTCGATGGCCCAAGAGGTGACCAAAAACGCGCCGCGCAAACGAAAACAAAAGAAGGGGTTGACCGATCAAATCGCCGCCCAATTGATCCTTCAAGATTATTTGGACCGCAATCGGAAGTAGAAGAGGGGAGACACTTAAGATGGTTGCGAACGACACATCCAACGAGCTCATGAAACAACCGAATGTCTTGATCGCCGACGATGAAGAACCCGTTCGGAGCGTCCTGATCACTTTTCTGACCAAACTCGGCTACCGCACCAAAGCGGTCGAAAACGGCTACCAGGCCTTGCAAGAGGTCCAGGCGGGCGATGTCGATCTCGTGATCAGCGATTATTCGATGCCGATTCTGAACGGTTTGGAGCTTTACGACCGAATGATTCAGGATTCTCCGAATTTAGCCGACCGATTTATCCTGATCACCGGAACCGCCTTCACCTCGGAGGTGGTGAATTTTGTTGAGTGCCACCAGACTCCCTTCCTCGAAAAACCGTTCCGTCTTCCCGATCTCGCCTCCATGGTCAAGCAAGCGGTTGGCGATCCTTGCCAGGAGCGGGTCGGCGTCTCCTGAGGGTTCGGGGTCCCGAGATGCCGATTTTATGTCAAGCCATCGGGGCAGGTGAATTTCCACGTTTCGTTCTTTCTGGTTTTGCTTTAATGTAACGCTTTAGCGCCCGGTTCGGGAATCGTTTTCGATCCGACTGGCGCTTGGCATACCGAGAAAGGCGGCGTCCAACCTATGCGTTTATCTCATTCGATTCTTTTTCTCTCATTGATGTTCATTGCAGTCGGCGTGCGGGCCGAAGAAAACAAAACACTCACCGCATTGGGTCTCCCCCAGGACTCGAGGGTTTTGATCATCCACGCCGATGATGTCGGCATGTCCTGGGCGGTGGAGGACGGCAGCATCCAAGCCATGGAAAAGGGTTGGGTCACCACGGGCTCGGCAATGGTTCCTTGTTCTTGGTTTCCAGCCACTGTGAAGCATTGTAAGGAAAACCCCGATCTGGATATGGGTCTGCACCTCACCTTGACCTCGGAATGGTCGGTCTATCGTTGGGGCCCTGTGGCGGGTCGGAGCGTGGTTCCGGGCTTGTTGGATGACGAGGGGTATCTCTGGCGAAATGTGATGCAGGTTTACCAAGGAGTCGGCGGCGCCACCGATCAAATTGAACAGGAGCTTCAGGCGCAGATCGATCTCGCTCGGAAACAGGGGCTCGTTCCGACCCACATCGATTCTCACATGGGGACGCTTTATTACAACGGATCCTACTTCAAGGTGGTCTGTAATCTCGCCCTTAAGAACGACATCCCGTTCATGGTGTTTAAATATCGGCCGGAGCTTCAGGGGGTTCATCCCGCCCTGGGGTATTACACCCAAGAGGTGGCCGACACGCTCGAAGCCGCGGGTTTTCCTCTGCTCGATATGCTGATCCAAGAGGAGCAGGTCGGCGACACCTACGAGGAGGGTTTCGCGAATTACTCCAAAGTCATCTCGGAGCTGCCGGTCGGCGTGACGCTGATGATCCTGCACCTGGGCATCGATTCTCCCGAGTTCAAACATATCACTGGGCGTCACTGGGCAAGGGACCAACAGTATCGCATTTTCACCGACCCCAAGATGAAGGAGCACCTCGAAAAAGAAAACATCACACTCATCGGATGGCGAGAACTCAAAGAGGCCATCTGGGATAAGCGCGACAAATCGATCAAGAAGGTGTTTTGAAATGGCGGACTGGACACGGGACCTCGCAGGCAAGCGGACGCTTGTCACCGGAGCGACTCGCGGCATCGGCGAGGCGATCGCCGAGGCGTTTTCGCGGTTTGGAGCCAAAGTGGCGATCACGGGACGAAAGCCTGAAAGCCTCGACCCTGTGGCGGCGAGACTCAGTGGGGAGGGCGGGGAGATTCTCCCCATTGCTTGCCATAACGGCCGAGCCGAAGATCGCGAAGCCTTGTTTCAAAAGATCCAGTCGGAATGGGGCGGTCTCGATGTGATTGTCAATAACGCCGCCACGAATCCCATCATGGCGCCGCTGGCCGAGACCTCGCTCGAGGCTTGGGAGAAGATCCAGAACACGAATGTCACCGGGCCGCTCAATCTGATCCAAAAGTTCGTTCCCGGAATGGCCGAACAAGGAAGCGGCAGCATTGTCAACATCGCCTCGGTGGCGGGACTCGAACCCGCGCCGGGCCTCGGGGCCTACTCGGTGAGCAAGGCGGCGCTGCTCATGCTCACCAAGGTGTTGGCTCGGGAACTTGGAGGAAAGGGAATCCGCTGCAACGCAATCGCGCCGGGGCTGATCGAAACCAAGTTTTCCGAAGCGCTTTTCCAATCCAAGTTTCACTACGACCACTTCATTCAAAATGTCCCGCTGGGCCGTCACGGACAACCCGAGGAATTGGTTGAGGCGGTGTGTTATCTGGCTTCGGAAACTTCATCGTACATGACGGGCCAGGTCCTGGTGATCGACGGAGGCAGCCGAGTTTAAGACATAAGGGGTCCATTGGACCCATCGTGAAAAACCTACCCTGTCTATGCGAATCCCTGGTAGACTAAAAGGACTGAAATGGGCGCGCGAGAACTTGATCGTTTTCATGGTGAGGATCCCAGAATCCTGGTGGTCGACGACAACCTGACCGTCGTGGAGGTGATTCGCGAACACCTCCTCGAATGGGGTTATGAGGTGACGACCGCCCGTTCCGGGGTGGAGGCCCAGAAACACCTCGAATCCCAGCAACGATACCATGTCGTTCTCGCGGACATCCGAATGAGTCCAGTCAGCGGCTGGGAAGTGATTCGTCAAGCCAAGGAGATCGAGGGAACCCAGGTGGTGGTGATGACCGGGTTTATATCCTTGGACAATTCCCTGGAAGCGATCCGTCACGGCGTCTTCGATTTTCTCGAGAAACCGCTCGACTTCGAAAGATTGCGCCGTGTGGTTCGAAACGCGGTCCGTCAGAGTCACCTGATCCTCGAAAACCGGCGACTCGTGGAGGAGCTCGAACGGAAGAACCTGGACCTCGAAAGCGAAATCGACAAGGTCCGCGAGGAGCTGGAGGAGTTGACCATCCGGGATGAATTGACCGGATTGTACAACTACCGCTATTTGATGAACCTGCTCGAACAGGAGATTTCAAGAAGCCTCCGTTACGGCCACCCTGCGACGCTGGCGATGATCGATCTGGACGATTTCAAGAAGTTAAACGACACCTATGGTCATAGCGCGGGAAACAAAGCCCTGAAGGCGATCGCGACGGTTTTCCGGGATTCCATCCGCGCGGCCGACACGGTTTGTCGGTTCGGGGGCGAGGAATTCGCGGTGGTGCTTCCGATGACCACGCCCGAACAGGCGGCGCCCATTCTGGACCGGATTTGTCAGTCGATTCGACGGCAGAACATTCCGGTGGATCCTTCCCAACACCTGACCATTTCGGTCGGAGTGGCGGCCTGTCCCCGTGACGCGCGAGACATCGACAACCTGATTCGGTTGGCCGACCAAGCCTTGTATCGCGCCAAGGAAAAGGGTAAAGACCGTGTGGTCTTGGCCACCAAGGGCGCTCTCCAGTAGACTCCCCGATTCAAAAGAAGAACATTCGGAATGGTCTCTCTCGGTCGGTCGAGGTTAAGACGCGACCACGTGGGAATGAGGCTCGATTGGGACAGTTCTCATTTTCCGGAACAGGAGGCGAATTATGGTTAAAATCGAAGCGGTCATTAAGCCATTCAAACTCGACGCGGTCAAAGACGCTCTCGCCGAGTTGGGCGTTCATGGCATGACGGTGGTGGAAGTGCGCGGTTTCGGGAGACAGAAGGGGCACCGCGAGCTCTTTCGAGGGAACGAATATGTGGTCGACCTCCTCCCGAAAATGAAGGTCGAGGTGGTTGTCTCCGACGATCTCGAAAACGCGGTGACTGTGGCGATTCGAGAGGCGGCCTGCACGGGGAACATCGGGGATGGGAAAATCTTTGTGACCGACCTCAAGGAGGCGGTTCGAATCCGGACCGGCGAGACCGGCGAAAACGCGGTTTAAGGCGAAGCGTCCAACATTTAGACGAAGGGAATCTGGTGGAAATGGAAATCTATATCGACGGTAAATTTTATCCCAAGGACGAGGCGAAGATCTCGGTTTTCGACCATGGACTTCTCTATGGAGACGGAGTCTTCGAGGGGATTCGCATCTACCACCAAAAAGTGTTCCGCTTAAAGGATCACCTCGACCGTCTTTATCGTTCCGCCAAGTACATCAACCTGGACCCCGGGGTGAGTGTCGAGGAGATGGAGGGGATCGTTCTGGAGAGCTGCCGACGAAACGGTTTGTCCGATGGGTATATTCGGTTGATTGTCACTCGCGGCGTGGGGACCCTTGGGCTCGATCCGAAGAAGTGCCCCAAAGCCAGCATCATCTGCATCGTCGACAGTCTCGCCATCTACCCCAAGGAATATTACGAGCGGGGATTGGTGTTGTTGACCGTGTCGACGCGACGCAACATCGGGTCGGCTTTGGATCCACAGACCAAGACGATGAACTACCTGAACAACATTCTCGCGAAACTCGAAGCGGACCGCTCGGGTTTCGAGGAGGCGTTGATGCTCAACGCCGAGGGGTATGTGGCGGAAGCCGCGGCCGACAACCTCTTCATTATCACGAAGAAAAAGTTGCTGACCCCGGCGACCTATCTCGGAGCCTTGCCGGGCATCACACGGGCGGCGGTTTTGGAAATCGCTCCCGAGTTCGATCTCGAAACTCATGAGACGCATATCACGCTCCCCGATGTCTATAGCGCGGAGGAATGCTTCCTTACCGGCACAGCCGCCGAGGTGATCCCGGTCGTCGAGGTGGACGGTCGAAAGATTGGCGATGGCAAGCCCGGGCCACTGACTCAGCGGCTCATCGAGCGTTTCCACCGGTTGACCCGCGAGGAGGGGGTTTCGTTCTAGGTTTAATCGCTTAGCGGAGATAGGGGCTCCAGGAAACAGGTTTTCTGTTTCCCGAGATGGGATCCCTCGGCGAGAATCTTTCCCGCCGAATTGATGCCGACCGCCTTGTTGATGACCCACCCGGCATCCTCCGCGATCAAGTGATTGAGATCGTAACCGCGTCCGGTGTTCCAGTCGTAGAGGAATCCATGAGGCGTGCGGTCGAGAAGGCGTTTGCCGGTGATGTCGCCGAAATATTCGAGACCCTTCAATAGAATTCGGCTCTGAAACCCGTGCCCGGTTTCCGACCATCCGACCGCGATGAGTTCGTCGGTGACACAACAGAAATCGCTGGATGCGCCCCCGAGGCTTCCGATGACGTGGATCTCGCCGGAGGCGTCCCATAGCGCCGCGTTCGCTTTGTTCCTTTCATATTCGACGGAACCCGAGATCCAGTGGTGGGTGTTGATGGTCCAGGCCCAGCTGGCGAGGTTGGGTCCAAGGGAACCCAGGTCGGAGATTTCACGGCTCGGGTTCCAGATAACCCCATGACAGACGCCCCCTTTGGGAAACGAGTTGCCCACAATGTAGCCGTGGGCGTTCATCACCGAGGCGCTACTGAAATCTCCGCCGAGCGTCCCCAGATCGACCATGCCCTCACTCGCGTTCCATATAAATGCGTGAGACTTGGCGACCCCTTCGGTGGTGGACTCGCCTAAGATTCCATTGCGTGGGGTGATCGTGTAGGCCCTGCTGATATCTCCTCCCAAATCTCCGAGTTCGACCATACCGGTCTCCTCGGTCCATTGAAACGCCTTTTCACGATTCGTGGAGTCTTGGGAGTAACCGACGATCCAACGGTTATCGTCGATTGCATTCGCTCTGGAAAGGGATCCTCCAAAGTCTCCAAGATCCTGGAATCCATCTTTTTCGTTCCAGAGAAACGCCCCTTTGGTTCCATCCAACTTCTCGTATTCCCCCACCAGATCCCCGATCCCGTTGTAGGCAATGACCTTGGTTTTTTTTCCGCCGATTTCACTGAGGTCGATCACCCGGTAAAGAACTTCGGTTTGAATGATGGGTTTGGTGGGGAGCAGGTTGTAAGCAAGCAGGGCGAGTCCGGCGACAATGGCCAGTGCGACGATCCATTTCCAAGGGGGGAAGCTATTTTGACGCTCCAAGTTCAGGATCTCCCGATCGGCTGGGCGGTCATCCTTTGGTGAGTCTCCCAACGCGTCTTGGTTCCGTCCTGGGCCACCTCTTCGAAGATGTAGTAGTAATCCTCTCCGGCGATCACGCCCCGATCGATGACTCGATAGGTCGCCAATCCATGTTGATCGAGGATATCGGAGGCGGGTTTGACCAATTTGCTATTGACTTGGGATTCGGTGCGGTCATCGGGGTCGACCCGGTAGACATTGAATCCTTGGATATCGGGAGAGGCTTTCCGTTCCAGGATGACAATGCCCGGTTCGATGTTCGTTTCTTTTTGCGCCATTCCAAAATAAGAACAACCAGTCGAAAGGAAGAATAAAGGTAGGACGATCAGGCTCAAAGCAATTCCACTGGCGGACTTAGGAAGCACGTGTACGGACCTCTCCTCTCTCAAAGTAGAAGGTAGTGTATTTCATTTCATTCTTCACAGTGAAGGCGTCACCGGGAAACTTGACCACGACGCCGGGGAACACGGTTTGGCCGGCGGCGATTCGGCCCTTTCGCGCCATCTCTTGTTCTTCCTTTTGTTGAACGAGAGTCTTGTTCTGCTTACCCAATTCTCCCATGATGGCGAATTGTTCCCGCACGGTGCGGATCCGGATTTCCTCGTGTTCTTGGGAGAGGGAGCCTTGGTCGGATTTGACCTTCTCCAATTTCATCAGGATTTCCGCGATTTGAGCCAGTTTCTCGGTGGTCTCCTCAATCTGTTTTTCGGTGGCCTTGATTTCGGCGAAAATGTCGTCCGAAAGTCCGATTTGGAGGATGGTTTTGACCCCGATCTCGGTGCCCAGAATCCCGGCCGAAATTTTCTTCCCGGCGCGATTGTCGCCCCCGGCGATCACGCCTTTGGCTCCTTTGAGAGAAATCTCTCCGCCGGCGCGAACCTGGCAGTTCAGCAGATGAACCTCGGCTTCGATGTCGCCTGCCGCCTCAAGTGTCCCCTCATTGGCGAACCGGACCTGGATCGAACCGCCGGCCTTCAGCGATCCTTTACTGCCTCCCTGAAATCCGCCCATTACGAAGATGTCGCCGCCGGCCTCCAAGGTCGCGGCCTCCACCAAACCCTTGACCAAAATGTCCCCCTCGGCGTGGACCTCGAACCCGGACTGAACGTCCCCGCCGATGTCGACGGTTCCCTTGAAATGGATGTTCCCGGTGCGATAGGAGATATTCCCCGAGACGGGGTAGATTTGGATGACGGAGATTCTTTGTCCCGCAGCGGAAATCGCCCCGTCCTCGTCGGCGACCGCCAGATGGCCGTCCTCAAGGATCTCCACGCCCTGTCCCACCGGAATCGAAACGTTTTTCGGCTCTCTCGGTTCGATCGGTTGACCGTAGACATCGACACCCGGCGCACCAGGAATCGGGTCGTGCTTTCGAACCAGCTCGCGGCCTTTTTCGACGTTGAGAATTCTACCGAGATTCTTGAAATCGATAGGCTCTTGGTCGTTGGAGACTTTGCGATTGGCCATTGCGGGGTGAACGAAGTATTCCAACCGAGCGTCAACCGGCTCGGTGGCGGGAGAGCCGGTGGCGACAGCCACCCATTCGGCTTTTCCCTCGGTTTGCGCCTGGAGAAAGAGTTCGGGATTGCATGGCGATTGGATGCCATTGTTCAAGAGAACCAGATTGAAATCCTCGGGCGAAATCGGATCCTCGACCGGTTTTTCGAACCGAACAAGGACGCTCAACCGATCATCGGAAACTTTCCAATCCAGGTTATCGATCGAATCGTTCACGGTCTGCCGCCAATCGCATCGGGTGAAAGCTCATTTGAACTGGTTGAGCCCCCCATCCCAATGCCCACGAAAGCCAGATAGATATATGCCCTCAATAGGTCAACCCTTTCAAGATGCTAACAGAACCCCAACATTTGAACATTCCAACCCGACTGAATCGCGAACCCGGTCTGTTTCGACAGGTCACAGGTCTATTCATGGCCGGGAAGATGGCTTAAAGTTCCGCCTTTGTTCAAACCCGCGCCAACCGAATTCGGAATTCGTCGCGAGAAACGGACCCGAATGATCGAAATCATTCGCCTCCAGCGGTCGAATTCGATGGGGACCGACGCTGCCAACCAGCAGTACAAGCGGAGCGAACCATTGACGATGGGAGCAGTGAAGCGGTAACATAGACAGGCAGCAAGTGGTTGGATTCAAAGAAGACCGCAGAGACCGCGCCGGAACCTAGAAACCGTTCCAAATCCCGAAAAGCTCAGTTACGAAGAGGCATTGAAAGGTGGCCGAATTTACCATACGCAGGGGATATGACATTCCCATGAAGGGGGCGGCGGAACCGACCCTCCGAGAGGCGCAAGCCCCCAAGTTCGTCGCGATTAAACCCACTGATTTCAAAGGAATTAAACCTCGATTGCTGGTTCAAGTTGGAGACGATGTCTCCATCGGGACCCCGCTGGTTGAGGATAAGACCGATCCCCGGATTCGATTCGTTTCGCCGGGTGGTGGAAAGGTGGTCGCGGTCAACCGCGGGAGACGTCGTCGTCTCGAGGAAATCGTGATCGAGATCTCTCCGGAGGAGACCGCTCTGGATTTTCAGGCGCGACCGATCGATCAAATCGACGCCTTGGACGATCGTGTTCAAGTTCAAGCCAACCTCCTCGAGGCGGGCCTGTGGCCGCTCATCATCCAGCGGCCTTACGCCCGAATCGCGACTCCGGATGTCGAACCTCAGGCGATTTTCGTTTCCGCTCACGACACCGAGCCGCTGACCGCGGATCAGATTTTCCTGATCAAGGACCGGCGAGAGGATTTCGAGGCGGGACTGACCGTGCTGTCGAAATTCACCGAGGGTTGCATCCACTTGTGCCTTCCCAAGAACCCCAATCTCGATGTCCCCTGGCTCAACACCGCCAAGGGGTGTTGCGTGCAGCATTTTTCGGGGCCGCACCCCACCGGATGTTTCGGGACCTTCATCGAGAATGTCGAACCTGTTCGTCATGGCAAGACCGCTTGGACCCTGAAAGCGGCCGATGTGGCCGACATCGGAAAGTTCTTCCTGACTGGTCGTTATCCGACCGAGAGGATTGTAGCGGTATCCGGCGAATCGATCGAATCTCCCGGGTACTTTCGGACTCGCGCCGGGGCTCATGCTTCCACATTGTTGCCAAAAGACTTGTCCGATTCCGAGAACCGAGTCATCTCGGGCGGCGTGCTGACCGGAACCGGCATCCACCGAGAAGGTTTTCTCGGTTTTTATCACTCCACACTGACCGTGATTCCCGAGGGCGGCAAACGCCGACTTTTCGGCTGGCTGGATCCCGGCTTCACTCGGAGCAGCTACTCGCGCGCCTTCGTTTCGGCTTTCAATAATAATGGCTCCTACTCGTTCGACACCTCGATGAACGGGGACAAGAGGGCCATCGTTCCGATCGGATCCTATGAGTCGGTCATGGCTTTGGACATCGAGCCGACCTTCCTGTTCAAGTCGATCATGTATGGCGATCTCGAGGAGGCGGGAAAGCTCGGGTTGCTGGATGTCGCCGAGGAAGATGTCGCTCTTTGCAGTTATGTCTGCCATTCCAAAATCGACTATTGCTCGCTCGTTCGTCAAGCGCTAGATCAGTACGAGAAAGAAGGATAAGCAATCTTGAAGGCCCTCGAAAACTTACTCGACAAAGTTCGGCCGCTTTTTGAAAAGGGTGGGAAACTTCAAAAGTTTCACGCCGCGTTCGAAGCGGGAGAAACTTTTTTTCTGACCCCTCCGTGGGTCACCAAAAGCGGACCGCATGTCCGGGACCCGATCGATTTGAAGAGGGTCATGATCACTGTGGTCGTGGCGCTGCTCCCATGCACATTGTTCGGGATTTACAACGCCGGTTACCAGTCCTTGAGAGCGCAAGGGATCGACCCGACTCTGATCGCTTCGTTCATGACCGGACTTCCCTTGGTTCTGCCCATCATCATTGTTTCTTACGCGGTCGGTGGAACCTGGGAAGCCATTTTCGCCATCGTTCGCGGTCATGAAATCAATGAGGGATTTCTGGTGACTGGCCTTCTCTTCCCGCTGACCTTGCCACCCACGATGCCGCTTTGGATGGTGGCGCTGGGGGTTTCGTTCGGTGTGGTCATCGGCAAGGAAATTTTCGGCGGGACGGGGATGAACATCCTCAACCCCGCGCTAACTGGAAGGGCGTTTCTGTTCTTCGCATACCCGGCCCACATTTCGGGCGACGCCTGTTGGGTCGGAACCCCCGCGGATTCGTCCAAGTTGGTGGATGGCTATTCCGGCGCGACCGGACTGCTGCTCACCCATGGCGGGGGAGCGGGAACTCACGCCACCGATATCCTGGCCTCCACCAATTACGGCGACTTCAGTTGGATGAACATGTTTCTCGGTTTCATTCCAGGAAGCATTGGCGAGACCTCAACGCTCTGTTGCCTCATCGGCGCCGCGATCCTGATCGCCACCGGCATCGGGTCCTGGAGAGTGATGGTGGCTTGCGTGGTGGGAATGGGCGCCACCGCGACCCTTCTTAATCTTTTGGCGGGCCCCGGATCGAGCGCCTTTCTGACATTGCCGGCTTATTATCATTTCGTCATGGGCGGATTCGCTTTCGGCGCCGTGTTCATGGCCACCGACCCGGTCTCCTGCGCCACCACCGACAAAGGTAAGTGGGTGTACGGAATCTGTATCGGAATCTTGGCCACCCTGATTCGGACCGTAAACCCGGCCTACCCCGAGGGCATGATGCTGGCCATTCTGTTCATGAACATTTTCGCGCCTCTGATTGACCACTATGTGGTCCAGGCCAACATGAAGAGGAGGGAACTCCGATATGCAGGATAGTCTCCTGAAGAATCCCTTTGTATTCGCGACGCTCATTTGCGTCGTTTGCAGCGCGGCTCTCTCGCTTTGCGCCAGCGGGCTCCGTCCGATCCAAGAACGGAACCAGCAGATTTATCAGCATCGAAACATTCTTCTCGCGGTGGGTATCCCGAGCGATCCCGATACCGAGGACATTTCCGCCGAACAGGTAGAGCAGATCTTTGAGGAAAAAATGAAGAAAGTGACGATCGACGCGGATGGGAACCCGGTCGAAGCGCCGGCCGATACCTCCGCCGATTCGGAGAGTGAAAACCCGGACGTCTATCAACTCTACGAGTTCCAGGAGGACGGCGAGGTCAAGGCCTACGTTCTGCCCATGACCGGGCAGGGGTTGTGGGGGCCCATCTCCGGTTACCTCGCTCTCGAACCCGACTGCAACACCATCAAGGGAGTCACCTTTTTCACCAAGATGGAGACCCCGGGTCTCGGCGCGGAGATCTCGAACCCCCCCTTCGAGAGCCAGTTCCCCGGCAAGCATGTTTTCGACAAGGATGGGAACCTTGTGTCCATCAATGTCGTGAAAGGAAAAGCCGAAGAGGTCGCCCCCAAACAAATCGACCACTCGGTCGATGGGGTCAGCGGCGCCACGATCACCAGCAATGGCGTCCAGGCGATGCTCCTCGATTGGTTGACCCGCTACGAACCTTATTTCAAGAAGGTCAAAGAACAACATAGAAAGGAAGCCGCCTGAAATGAGCCAACCCGCAACGACCACGCCGGTGGAAGAGGCCCCCAAGCCTAAGGCGCCGGTTGTCACTTTCACCAAAAAAGAGCGGAAGATCCTCACGGATCCTCTCTGGGACAACAATCCGATCACCCTCCAGATCCTCGGGATCTGCTCCGCCCTCGCCGTGACCGTGCAGATGAACACCGCGTTGGTGATGTCGCTCGGCGTCATCTTTGTGGTCTCGCTCTCGAACGTTTTGATCTCAATGATCCGGAACTACATTCCCGACTCGATCCGAATCATCGTTTACATGGCGGTGATCGCTTCTCTGGTGATTGTGGTGGATCAGTTTCTCCAGGCGTATCTGTTCGAGCTGAGTCTCGCGTTGAGCGTCTTCGTCGGATTGATCATCACCAACTGTATCGTAATGGGACGCGCCGAGGCCTTCGCTTCCAAGAATCCGGTTTGGCCCTCTTTTCTCGATGGCATCGGAAACACATTGGGCTATAGCGTGGTTCTTTTGATCGTCGCCTCCGTGCGCGAGATCCTCGGGAAGGGCACTTGGTTCGGAATTCACCTCATCCCCGATCGCCTGTATGACCTGGGGTACATGAACAACGGTCTCATGGTGCTTTCCCCCGGAGCGTTCCTGATTGTGGGCCTCCTGGTGTGGAGCCAAAGATCGATTTCCGGTTACGCGGAGGAAGCCTAATCATGGAACATTATCTGAGCCTACTGATCAAATCGATCTTCGTGGAAAACATTCTCCTGGTGTCATTCCTGGGAATGTGTTCGTTTCTGGCCTGCTCGAAGAAATTGGAGACGGCGCTTGGGCTGGGGATCGCGGTCACCTTCGTTCAAACGCTGACCGTTCCCACCAATTGGTTGATCCGCGAATACATGTTGAAGAAAGGCGCCTTGGCCTGGGTGGGTCCCAGTTTCGCCGAACTCGACCTTTCCTTTTTGAATCTGATCACTTTCATCGCGGTGATCGCCGCCCTGGTTCAGGTCGTGGAGATGATCATCGATCGATTCAGCCCGGCGCTTTACGCCGCGCTTGGGGTTTTCCTTCCGCTCATTACGGTGAACTGCGCCATCTTGGGTGGATCGTTGTTCATGGTGGAGCGGAAGCTCAACTTCCCCGAGTCGATCACTTATGGGGTCGGATCCGGTTTAGGCTGGTTCCTGGCCATTGTCGCGCTCGCCTCGATTCGGGAAAAAATTCGCTATTCCAACATCCCTCCCGGACTGCGCGGCCTTGGCATCACCTTCATTATTACCGGTCTCATGTCGATGGCGTTCATGTCGTTTTCGGGCATTAAACTCTAGTCGCTTTTCGCGTTCCCGAGGAATCAACCGAACGAGAAAGGAAAAGGAACTTCGATGTGGTTTGAAACATTTAGCGGCACAGTGATCTTCACCGGCGCCATTCTCGCGCTGGTGGCGGTGATCCAAGCCTCCAGGGCCGCGCTGGTCAACACCGGCGACGTCAACATCACGGTTAACGGGGACAATGAGAACCCGATCAAGGTTCCGGCCGGGAGCACCCTGTTGAGCGCGCTCGCCAGCAAGCATGTTTATCTCCCCTCGGCGTGCGGCGGCGGCGGAACCTGCGCGATGTGCAAATGCCAGGTCTTGGAAGGTGGCGGCGATATCCTACCCACTGAAACCTCCTTGATCTCCCGTGGCGAACAGAAAGAGCATTGGCGGTTGAGTTGCCAGGTGAAGATTCGCCAGGATTTGAAGATTCATGTTCCCGATGAAATCTTCAAAATTCAAAAATGGGAATGCACTGTCCGATCGAACCAGAATGTCGCGACCTTCATCAAGGAGCTGATCCTGGAATTGCCCAAGGGAGAAAACCTCAACTTCACCGCCGGCGGTTACATCCAGATTTATATCCCTCCGTACAATCTCACTTACAGCGAGTTCGAGGTCGAGAAGGAATATCACGAGGATTGGGACACCTTCAAACTTTGGGACCTGAAAGCCTCGAACGACGAAGAGATCTTCCGCGCTTATTCCATGGCCAACCATCCGGCTGAGGGCAATATCGTCATGTTGAATGTGCGTATCGCCACGCCCCCTCCTCGAACCGAGGGGATTCCGCCTGGGAAAGCCTCCTCCTATATCTTCAATCTCAAACCGGGAGACAAGGTCACGGTCAGCGGGCCTTACGGCGAGTTTTTCGCCAAGGACACCAAACGAGAGATGGTGTACATCGGCGGCGGCGCGGGCATGGCCCCGATGCGCAGTCACCTGTTCGATCTCTTCCACACGAGAAAGACCGATCGCAAGGTGAGTTTTTGGTATGGCGCCCGTTCGATGCGCGAGAACTTCTATGAGGATGAATTCCAAGCGATCCAAAAGGATTTCCCGAATTTCTCCTACAACCTGGCGCTCTCGGCTCCCCTGCCGGAAGATAATTGGGAGGGCCCGACCGGATTTATCCACCAGGTCCTTTTGGACAATTACCTGAAAGACCATCCCGATCCGGGTGAAATCGAGTACTACTTGTGCGGTCCGCCAATGATGATCGACGCGGTGCAGCGGATGCTCGACGACCTCGGAGTGGAACCGGAGATGATTGCTTACGACTCCTTTGGATGATGTGATAGAAGATGTTTCTCCAACCATCGGGGGCGCGATTCACCGCGCCCCCGTCCTTTATTCACCGCCTCGCCCTACTCACCGCCTCCCTGTTGTTTTCATTTTTGCTTGGATGCGCAAATAACTCTGGACCCAGCGCTGAAACGGAATGGAAGCAAATCACCCTTTCCGGGGCCACCATGGGAACCTCTTACCACGTTAAGGTCGTGGTTCCATCGACCGAGAACCCGGATTCCGAGGCGATCAAGCAAGAGATCGATTCGGACTTGGCTCAGTTCAACAAACTCCTGTCCACTTACGATCCCGACAGCGAACTTTCCCGCTTCAACCAACACCGTTCGACCGAGCCTTTTCCGGTTTCTCCTCAGACCCTCGAGGTGGTTCGAGCGGCTTATGAAATCTACCATCAATCCGGCGGCGTGTTTGATCCTTCGGTGAGCCCTCTCATCGATCTGTGGGGGTTTGGCAGTCAGGGGTCGAAACTCGAACCCCCCTCCGCCAAGGCCATCGAGGAGGCGACATCGGCCATCGGAATGAACCGGTTGGCGATTGCGGAGGATTCCCTTTCCAAGGAGATTCCGGACCTCCAACTCAACCTGTCGGCGATCGCGAAGGGCTATGGGGTGGATGTCATCGCGAACGTATTGTTCGACGAGGGTTTCGAGGACCTGATGGTGGAGATCGGAGGAGAGGTGGTAGTGCGTGGGAAAAACCTCAAACGCCAGCCCTGGACCATTGGGGTCGACTCCCCAAATCAAGCCCCCGGTCAACGGAACCTGATCGAGACCTTGTCCTTGGACGATTGCGCGGTGGCCACATCGGGGGACTATCGAAACGCCTTCGAGTACAATGGGAGACTGTACTCCCACATCATCGATCCGAGGACCGGGTGGCCGATTCCCGAGTCGGTGAAGAGTGTGACTGTGATCGCGCCGACCTGTATGGTGGCGGACGGGGCCGCGACCGCGATCATGGCGCTGGGGGCCGAAAAGGGGCTAAAATGGGCGGAGGAGCGCAAGGACCTTGAGGCTTTGGTCTTTGTCAAGGATGATGAGAAGGAATTCGAAAGACTCCAGACCTCCGGTATGGAGAAGTATCTTTACAATCAAAACAAACAAGATGTCCCTTAGGACGATTTGGAGGTTTCAATGAAGTTTCGTTATTTCTTATGGATCCCCTTCTTTGCGATTGGCGCCCTTTGTGTGGCGCGCGAGTCGAACATCGAACGGGATCCCCTTGTGCCGGGCGAACCCTACACAGAGGTCATGCCGGTGAGCGAGTACGAGTTTAAAATGGCGCCGATTCCGGGTGGAACGGTGGAAATTCCCGACCCCGACAATCCCGGATCGACCAAAACCGTGGATGTCAGTCCCTTTTGGATTTGCGAAACCGAGACGACCTGGCAGATGTTCGATCCTTTTGTCGATTTGGAGGAGCGGGCTTTCATGCTCGACCTGCCGATCGATCCGGATGGCATCACCGGTCCGACCCCCCCTTATGTTCCCCCCGACCAGGGATGGGGCAAGGAGGATTTCGCCGCGCTAACGATGTCCTTCCACTCCGCCGAAATGTATTGCCGCTGGCTCTCCAAGGAGACGGGACGCAAGTACCGTCTGCCGACCGAGGCGGAATGGATCTATGCCTGCACCGCCGGTGGAAAGTCAGTGATCAAGCCGGAGGACCTCGACCGTTACGCCTGGTTCGCGGCGAATTCGGAATCCCAGACTCACCCGGTCAAGTCCAAAGAGCCGAACGCTTGGGGACTCTATGACATGCTCGGGAACGCGGCCGAATTTTGCATCGGTTCGGACGGCACGCCGGTGTTGAGGGGCGGCTGGTACGCGCTTGGAGCGGATGAGGTCTCCGCCTCGGCGCGCGTTCCGCAATCCACCGAGAACCTGAACAAATGGTTGGAGAAGGACCCGCAGATTCCCAAGAGCAAATGGTGGCTTGCGGGGCCGACTTACCATAGTTTCCGGGTGGTTTGCGAGGGAGATTCGGAAATCAAAACCGCCGCGTCCGAGTGATTGTGGGAAGGGGCTAGTTCCCCACCTTGTCAGGGTCTCGGCAAAAGTGAGACAATCCCCGGGGTTGAGGATTGAGATGGACTCTTCCTTGATTTCTGGAAGATTTGAATTTTTTTGACTCTTGAATAGGAGGTGCCCGAAGATGTCTGAGGAAAGAAAAGAATCCCCCGCCACGGGGGTTTCCCGGCGTGGATTCATTCGCAACAGCGCCGCTGTGGGAGCGGCCGCGGCGATGACCAAACATATCCCCGCCTCGTTCGCGAAAAGCGGCCCGGAGGAGATCCGTGTCGGCCTGATCGGATGCGGCGGCCGTGGAACCGGCGCGGCTGGGAATACGATGAGTTCCGCCGAGAACGTTCATGTGGTCGCGATGGCCGACGCGTTCGAGGACCGTCTGGCGAGTTCTCGTGACAATTTGAACAAAGACGAAAGTCTCAAGGGGAAATTCCTAGTCGAGGATGACCGCTGCTTTGTCGGTTTCGACGCTTACAAAGAGTTGTTGGCTCTCGATGATGTCAACATGGTGATTTTGGCCACTCCGCCAGGATTTCGCCCGTATCACTTGGCGGCCGCTGTCGAGGCGGGGAAACACATATTCGCCGAGAAGCCGTTCGGCGTCGATCCCACCGCGATTCGATTGGCAATTGACGCCTCACGGAAGGCTGACGAAAAAGGTCTGAAAATCGTTGGCGGCACTCAGCGCCGTCACCAGGACCACTACCTCGCCGCGATGAAACATGTCCACAACGGCGACCTTGGAAAAGTCATTTCCATGAACGTCTACTGGAACGGAAGCCCTCTCTGGTATCACCGTCCCGGACCCGACTGGTCGGAGATGGAGAACCAGATGCGGAACTGGTACTACTACAACTGGCTCTGCGGGGATCACATTGTCGAGCAGCATGTTCACAACCTGGATGTCGGCAACTGGGCGATGATGGACAAGACCCCGGTGCGCTGCTGGGGAATGGGGGGACGTCAACTTCGAACCGATCCTCGTTTTGGCGAGATCTTCGACCACTTCGCCATCGAGTTCGAGTACGATGACGGGACCGTGATGACCAGCCAGTGCCGTCAGATGAAGAACTGCAAGAACGATGTCCGCGAGGCGATTTTCTGCCAGAACGGCACGCTCTACGCGGATTCGAATTCGGCCAAGGTTGTGGGCGCGGTCGAGAAGGAATGGAAAGACAGCCCGAACCCGTATGTTCAGGAGCACACCGACCTGATCGACGCGATCCGTAACGACAAGCCCCTTAACGAGGGCGAGCGGGTGGCCAATTCGACGATGTGCGCGATCATGGGTCGTCTCGCCGCTTACACCGGCAAGGAAGTGACCTGGGATTTCGTGATGAACGAGTCGAAACTCGACCTGATGCCCAAGGAGCTGGCATGGAACGACAACGTTCCCAAGCCGGAAGTGGCGACTCCAGGCGAAACGGAACTGGTCTGAGAGTACATAGACTTCAAAAGGAAAGGGCCGGGAGAGAGATCTTCCGGCCCTTTTTTCTTTTGCCCCAACCTTTGATTACCTTCGAACTATCTTGATCTACCAACAAGTCCCGTCGATCTTTCTCTTGATCCTGTAAATGATGTACGCTTCAAGGTCAGTCGTGCAGAACTTTCTTGTGGAGTGAAACCCATGTCCAATATCGCGGAACAAATGGCCGCTTACGCGGAACAGTTGAAGTTCGAACATCTCAAACCGGAAACGGTCAAAGAAGTGAAACGGCGGTTGCTTGATTCCATCGCTTGCTCGTTGGGGGCCAATGGGAACACGCCGCCGGAGATCGCTAAACGGATCGCCGGCGCGGTGAACTGCGAACCAGGGTCGAATGTGATCGGGACCGGTCATGCTTCCTCGCCGGATATGGCGGCGTTCGCCAACGGGACCCAGTTCCGTTACCTCGATTACAACGACACCTACCTCTCTCTCGAACCCTGCCACCCCAGCGACAACTTTGCAGCCACCCTCGCCATCGCTACTTGGAAATCGATCGGCGGGAAAGAGTTCATCACGGCCTCGGCGTTGGCTTACGAAATCCTTTGCCGTCTCTGCGACGCGAAGAGTATCCGCTTGAACAACTGGGATCATGTGACCTACGGAAACTTTTCCGCCGCCCTGGGCGCGAGCAAACTTTTGGGCTTGAATGCCGAAGCGATGGTCCACGCGCTCGGCCTGGTGGGGACACCCAACAATGCTCTGCGCCAGACCCGTGTCGGGGAACTCTCGATGTGGAAGGGCTGCGCCTTCGCGAACGCCTCCCGCGCTGGAGTCTTTGCGGCGATGTTGGCAGCCGAGGGGATGACCGGGCCTGCTCCGATTTTCGAGGGAGAGAAAGGTTTCTTCGATCGGGTTTCGGGACCCTTTGATCTGACCCTTCCGGGGCCGGGGGAAAGCCCCGACATGATTCTCGGAACCTATATCAAGTTCTGGCCCGCCGAGTACCACTCGCAAACCGCGATCGAGATTGTACTGAACAAACGTGAGGAGATCGGCCCGGCGGAGAATATTGAGGAGATTTTGATCGAGAGTTTTGACGCCGCGGTCGACATCATCGGCGAGGAAGAGGAGAAGTGGAATCCTCACTCACGAGAGACGGCGGACCATTCGATGCCTTACCTCGTGGCGGTGGCTCTGATGGATGGCAAGGTCGATCTCGACTCCTTCACTCCCGAACGGATTGCCGATCCCGAACTGCGCGCCCTTGTTCACAAGGTCAAGATCGTGCGCAACGACGAGCTCTCGGCAAAGTATCCCGATGGCATCCCGAACATTGTGACAGTCACCACCAAGGACGGAAAAAAAGTTTCGGATCGACTGGATTACGCTCACGGTCATCCCAACAACCCGCTCGCCGATGAGGAGATTGTCGAGAAGCTGAAACGTTTGGGCGGCCCCTATCTCTCCGAGGAGCGGATGGATTCTATTTCGGAGTTTGTCTTCGACCTAGAGAACCAACAGAACCTGAAAACCTTGGCTGAAATGTGCGTGTGGTCGTAGCCTGAGCGGTCCTCCGCTTTCTGCTCCCCTCCCTTGATGGGAGGGGCTGGGGGAGGGTGAAGCAGCAAGTAAACGCCAAGATCACTCCCCCTCAGCGGACAATCTCATACAAGACCATCCGCTCCCCATCCGGCGCTTCAACCTCGTGGGAGAACCGGAGCCAATCCGGCGCTGAATCCGAATTCAAGAGTTCCGCGTACTGGGGGTAGACCTTGGCGGTTGTTCGGCTGTCGACCGCCAGGAACTTTGCCTCGCATTTCATCGCGTGTTGGCGAAGGTCATCGAGGGACCCCATGACAATGCTTTGAGATTTTCCATCGGCGTAGTACGCGACCATCGGTTTGCGAGTGAGGACGGTCCTTTCGTCACGCGGGTAGTGCTCTTTGATCCATTCCCCCATGAGCCGATGCTCGACTTCCTGGCCCTGATTCCCAAGTTGAAACCTCAGCGAACCGGGAATGCAAAACAGCAGGGTCAATAAAATCAATCCCGCGGCAACGACACGGCCAAAGACCGAGGCGCTTCGATCGACCTCCGCACCCCAATCCCAGAGGCGGGCCCCTCCAGCCCCCGCGAGGATCAGGAAAGCGGGGACGAGTGGAATGACATCGCGAGGCTCCCCGCCCCTCATCACCATCCATAGGGGGAGCGGCAGAAAGAACGGGAGGAACACCGCCAGGGAGGAATAACCACGGTTGGGCCTCAAAAGAAAGCCGACACCCGCGAGGAAAACGATGAGTGGGGTGATCTCGGTGGGAAAAGTCTCCTTATAGAAGGTGTAGGCATTCCGAAGGGTGTGTTCGAGGAAACGGGCGGGATTCTCCAGGATCACCTCGCTCGCCCTCACATCGGACTTGGAGCGGCTCCCGATCTCCCCGAGCGATTCCTCCATCTTAAGTCGATTGCCTGATTCGGATTCGACCATCACTTTAAGCCACGCCGAAGATTCGGGATTGAGTGTCCATTTCCCGGTGTGATGACGATTCCATGCGAGTAACGGGAGGAGCGCAATTAACCCTATGAGGATGAAGGCAAAGGTTGGTTTCAAAATCTTTCCCACCGAGTCTGTCCCTCTCGCGAGAAGGAAACTCAACAGGACAGGGATGGCCGCCGCGGCGATGAGGACCGCGTTGGATCGAGTCCAAGCCGCGAGAGAAAAGAAAAGCGCGGAAACAACCGCGGATTGGACGGACCACCGTTCGATCACATTCAGTAGCCCGAGGGTCCCCGCGAGCAGAAAGAAGAGGGCAAGCGATTCGGCCAACGCCGCGGTCGAGGCATTCACCAAACCTGGATAGATTGCCGCGAAGGCCATGGCGAAGATGCCGACCCGATTCGAATAGAGTCTTCGAGCGAGAAAGAAAACCAACGTGACTGTTCCCAAGCCAGCCAGGAAAGAAATCAACCTCGCCGCCAACTCCCCGTCCCCAAGAACCTTCCAGGCCAATCCGATGAGGAGAGAATAGAGCGGCGGTTTGGAGACCAGGACATGGCCGCTGGTGTCGACAAACCCCTCGCCGCGAAAGAGGTTGATGCCCGGCGAAATGTAGCTGACCGAATCGGTTTGGATGGCTTCTCGCCCAGACCAGGAGACGAGGCGAAAGGAAATGGCGAGGACGAGGAGTCCCCAAAACCATCCCCGGCGGGGACGGTCATCGTTGGTCGACAAGTTCACTGGGCTCGATGACCTCCACGGGGTCGGAGCATTTGGAATGGATCTCCAAGTCTTGTGTAACCAGGGGAATCTTCAACGATTGCGCTGTCTCCACCACGATGGAGTCGGCCCCCTTCAGGCCGGTCTCGATCCCCAAGCGGCAGGCGGCCCGAACCGATGCGACTGTGCAATCGTTCCAGGATATGGCCCGAAGTTGAGTGAGATTCTGAAGAATAAAGGTTGAAAACTCTGAATCGCCGGTCCTCCGTTGGATTGCACACACAGTCTCGGCGAGAACCAGGACCGGACAGACGACTTCAATTTCGCGAAGGACTATTTTCTCAAGAAGGGGTTCACATACTGGATGATGCCGATCCTTGGGATCGAACATACTCACGAGGATATTGCTATCCAGTACGACCCTCATCCCTTACGCATCTCTTGGATATCCTGGACACTGTCACCGCCTCGGGACCTTTTGCCGATCTCGGCGATTAACGATCGTAATCGCGAGAGATTCGCTGGATCGGAGTCTCCCTCGACGATGACATACGGCGATGACGCGCGAACTTCCGCATTGTCCATTGAAGAAAGTCGAGTCCGCTTCTCGCCCAGTTGGATCTCCAACCGTGCTATCTCCTCCCGGAGCCTCTCTTTTTCCTTTGTGGTCATGGTTCCCTCCATCGCCGATTGGGTTCAATCCTTATTCTACAGATGGATCTCCCGCGCGCCATGGTCTTTTTCCACTAACCGATGGTCTCCAAGGGATCCCGCCTCGGGCACTCGTGTTTTCCCCAGAATTTGGGGGCGGCCCAGCGGACCGCGTTGAGGAGCACCTTTTGAACATTGGGATCGTGATAGATCGGGAAGGTTTCATGCCCCGGACGGAAATAGAAAATTTTGCCGTGACCCTTCTCCCAACAGCACCCGCTTCGAAAGACCTCGCCCCCCTCAAACCAAGAGAGGAAAACCAGTTTGTCCGGAGTCGGGATGTCGAACCGCTCGCCGTACATCTCCACTTGGGGAAGTTCGAAATACTCGCCCAACCCCTCGGCGATGGGATGGGAGGGCTCCACCACCCAAAGTCGTTCTTTTTCCCCGTCATCGCGCCATTTCAACGAGCACTCCGTGCCCAACAGACTGCGGAAGATTTTCGAATAATGGGCGGAATGAAGGCCGATGAACCCCATCCCCTCGAGAACCCGCTTGTGGACCTTCTTTACAATCTCGTCCGAAACCTTGTCATGGGCCTTGTGGCCCCACCAGAGAAGCACATCGGTGGATTGGAGGACCTCATCGGACAACCCGTGATCGGGCTCCTCCAGCGTTGCGGTGCGGGTTTCGATCTCATCCGATCTTCCTAGGAATTCGGCGATGCACTGGTGGATTCCATGGGGATAGATGGCGGAAACCTCGGGATTGATCTTCTCGTGAATGAATTCGTTCCAAATGGTGACACGTGCGACTGAGTTCATGGTGACCTCGATATTGAAGGATTGACCGGAAATAGGGGGGATTGTCCCATGGCGGCCGAATCCGTCAAGAATGCAGGCGAGCGAAGAGGGTGTCCGACACGGTGGATCGGAAAAAGATGGAGTTACCACTCCCTTTCACCGATAATTTCTGTATATTACGGAGGAGCTGGGAGAAACGGGTTACACAAATCACTTGAATCAGGGGGTAGGTGAAGCGAGGGGGAGGCGGGATGGACGGAGACCCTCCTCGGCGGTTCCAATAGCTCAATATGTTCGCTCGATTTCTATTTTTTGCCAGCGTTCTCTGTCTGACCATGACGGTTTTGACGCCACGCGCCTGTCAATGCGCGGAGGAGGAGCACAAACTTGTTCCCTCCCAGGATCCCTTTTTCCAGCCCACGCCCGACAACCAATTCCAGGACCTTCCCTCCGCCGAAGGGGGATCCGAGCCGGGCGAATTCTGGACTCCGGAGACAGCGGATTTTTTCGAGGACCTGCCTAGAGCCATCGACGAGGATGGAAATCCCACCAACGATGTCGACGAGCGTTTTTGGGAGCAAGAATTTGGGGAGCTTTTCAGAGAGGTCAAAAGCGATTGGATCCAAAGCGGGGGCTACCTCGAATTCCGCGGCGATTATTCCACCAACATCGATCTTTCAGCCCCGGATTACGACTCCGACCTGAGGATCAACCCCAACGAGACCGAAGTCGCCGACTACTATCAGACCATTTCGCTTGGCTACGAGCACGAATTCGAATTGTCTCCGGACGATTTGAAGGGGGCGGTTCGTTACGATTTCCTCCTTCACGATTACACCACCTACAACCGTGAGGACAACAATGTCCACCGTTTGGAATTGGCCACGGTCAAGAAACTTTCCGACGATTTCGAGTGGGAGGTTTTTGGAGGGGGACAGACCGATCATCGCGACCGGTACGCCCAGTACTATCAACCCGACCACAACCAATGGCATGTCGGGACCGAATTTCGCAAGAGTTTTTCCGAAAAAGTATTGGCCACCCTCGGGTATCAGTACCGTAATCGCGATTACGATAAACTCCGTGGAGAGGCCCCCCCGGAAACGCCGTTCAAGGACTGGTACGAGCACCGTTTCTATGGCACTTATGTCAACAATCTGACCGACAAGTTATCTCTGAACCTAGGCCTTTCATTCGCCAAACGGAATCACGAATCGATCACCCTTGACGAGTTCGGCGCGAGAATCCCCGGCGAATATCGAAAATACGATTTGTGGGAGCCCGTGATCGCCCTGACCTCCACGCCGAACGACAACCAGCAGATCACGGTTTATTATCGTTATCGCTCTTTGAGCAGCACGGGGAGTTTTTATGACTACAACGAGAGCGTGACCGGATTGCTTTTTGAGCAAAAGATTTGCCCCAGCCGATTCTCCGGTCTTGTGCTCCGGTCCTCGCTGGAATATGGCAACAAGAACTATGATGCGCAGGTCACCGAGGGGAGTTTTGGAACCGGCAACCCGACTGTTCGCGATGACGAGCGCTACACCGCTTACCTCGCGCTGGAGAAGACAATCGACGAGTGCCTGACCACCGGGATAGATTTCTATTACACCGACAACGATTCCAACGATCATTCCAGCAAATACCAGGAAGACCGTTACGGGTTTTATCTCCGATACGATTTCTGAACCGTGAGCCGAGAACCCGGTTCCGACCTTCGACAACCCTTGCCTGAAAGAACCCAATCCATAAGGAGGGACCCCTTTCGCCGATGACCCTGAAAGACCTTGGGGCTCGACTGCTCGAGGGCGGACCCATTTTTGTGGGGAGTCTTGTCGGAATCCTGTTCGGGCTGTGGGTCTATTTCGGGGACTACTCCTCCATCGAAGCCACCACGGTCAACATCCGTTTCAAACTCCGAAACGAACTGCAACCCTGGCACAAGAAACCCGAGAACATCGTTTTCATCGACATCAACGACGCCGCCTTGCTGGCCAACACCGGCGGCGATTACGAAACCCCTCGCCGTTGGCCCTGGCCCCGGTCGAACTGGTCCTCCATCCACCAATTCCTCAAGCAAGCCGATATCCACCCCGCGGCGGTGGTCTACGATATCGTTTTCGATCTCGCGGATGACGCGCCCGCCGAGGCGGCCAAAGGATACACCTTTGTCGATCAAGCGACGGAGACCGAGCAGATAACCAACGATCAGGCTTTCCAAGCGGCAGTCGAGGCGATGCCGGAAGTTCCCGTTTTCATGGCCGCCCTTTTGACTCCGCAATCCAAAGAACGCTTTACTCGGCCGGACTACCAAAAAGCGTACATGGAGGAAGGCGATCTTAGGTGGGCGCCTCCCCCTGGAAGGTTCCGAAGCTTCGGCATGCCCTTTGAAGCCTCGATCCACGATCCGGTTTACTATGCCAAGACAGTGGCGCATCCCTGGGACACGGAGTGGTGGTGCGAGGTGAGCAGTCTTGAGTTCATTGACTACTCGTTTAGGGGTCTCGACTCCTCCCTCTTGAACGCTTGCACCGGTTCGGGGATGACCACCATCGATCCCGAAGAGGACGGAATCATCCGAGCGGCCCCGCTGTTTATCGAATTCGACGGAATTCTCTACCCAAGTCTTCCTCTCCAAGTGGTTCTCAACCTGTATGGGGCGACAGCGGGCGATATCGGATTCGAGGGCGGCCACATCACGATTCCAAAACAGGATGGCGGCGTGGTTAGCGTTCCAGTCGATGACCGAAAACGGTTGCGATTGAATTTTCGGTTCGATTGGAAAGACGAAGAAAACGGCTACCTCAGACTCAATTATTGGAAACTGATCAACGGCCTGAACTGGATTGTCAATCCTGCAATGATGGAGGAGCAAGGAAAGGAAAAAGTCGTCCTTCCCGACCTCAATGACAAGATTCTCATTGTCGGCTCCTCGGCGGCGGCGACCTACGATATCAAGGCGACCCCGATCGACAACGCTTTTCCCGGGATGGGGACAATCGGAACGATCATCCGGTCGATCCAACAAGAGGACTTTCTGGTCTCGGTTCCGGTCTGGTTGAATGCGCTTCTCGTGTTTGGAGCGTGTTTCTTGGTCGGCGTTTTCGGCATCTACATGCCGCCGATCCGACACGCTTTCGCCACTCTCGCCATTGGAGCGACCTACTCGGTGGTTTGTTACTTTGTCTTCGTCTACGGGTACATCATCGATTACTTTCATGTCTCCTTCGCGGGGACTGTCTCCTACGCGACGGTGACGATCTCGCAATACCTGAAAGTCTCCAACCTCTTCGGACGTTACATTACCCCGGAGGTGCGTCGGTATTTGATGTCCAACCGAGACGCTCTCGAACTTGGCGGGCAGGAGACCGAACTCTCGATTCTCTTTTCCGATCTCAAGGGATTCACCAGCATGTCCGAGAAGCTCGAGGCGCGAGAGGTGATTTCCGCCCTGAACGAGTACTTCGGCCCGATGTTCAAGATCATCATCGACGAGGAGCGCGGGACCCTGGATAAGCTGATTGGCGACGCCATCATGGCCTATTTCGGCCACCCTCAGCCCAACAAGGACCACCCGGTGCAGGCGGTCAGAGCGGCGCTTAAGATGCAGCGAAGGCTCGAGGAACTGCGCCAGGAGTGGGAGAAACAGGGGAAACCGCTGGTCCGGATGCGTATCGGTGTGAACACGGGGCGGGTGGTTGCCGGGAATATGGGCGACGCCGGAAGAACCGATTACTCCATTATCGGAGACAATGTGAACCTGGCTTCCCGTCTGGAATCGAACGCTCCGGTGGATGGGGTCCTGATCAGCGATTCCACCTACGAAAGAGTCAAGGATTATTTTATCTTTAAGGAACGCGAGCCCATCATGGTGAAAGGCAAGGAAAAACCGATTAAAGTGTTCGAGGTTCTGGACATGAAGGAGGGAGTCAAGTGAAAAGAATATTCATTTCAAAAATCGAAATCGGGAAAGGGTCGATTCTATTCATCCTTTCCCTCTTTCTCACAGCGGCTCCGTCGTTCTGTATCGAGGGCGAGGGGCTTGGGCCCACATTGCATCCCGGTTTCGAAAACGGGATTGTGATCGGGGGCGGCGTGGTCCAATCCTCTTTGGCGGCCGAGGACATCGACATGGATGGTCTGCCCGAACTCGTGGTTGGGGGGAATGAAGGAATCTTGTACGCCTTTAATGGCGACGGGACTCCGGTCCTCGATCAATCCGTGGAGAACAAGGGGCTTTTCCTCCCCGCCGCGATCGGGCAACTGTACGCCCCCGGCGATGGCGCGCCGATCCTTTCCAGTCCGACCCTGGCGGATATCGACAGCGACACGCGAGTCGATATCTTTTTCGGGAATGACGCCGGCAAGGTTTTTCACCTCGAGGTGGTTCTTTCGACCGACGATGACAAGACGGTTTCACGCGCTCGCGGTTTTGAAAAATCCGCCGTGGAAGTCTTTCAGCCCAGAGGCGTTTCGAGCCTCCCAGGAGAAGAGGACGACTTAAGCGGACGGTAACCGTTGCTCTTCGAGAGAGATCGCTCGAACCAGGGTCGCCCTCGACTCTAGGACGATCCGGGTCTGACAAGCCAATCGGGTGTTGGCGGTCCGGTCGGGCAATAGTTTATCCAGCGTCTCCTCCTCCAAGTCCTCCATGTCGGAGAGGGCGACCTCTCCTTTGATGACACGAACCGCGCATGTCGAACAGACCGCGTCGCCGCCGCATGCGTGTTGGAGAGGGATCCCATGCTCAAGCGCGATCTCGAGCAGAGAATCGCCCTCCTCTCCCTTGCCCGTCAAATCCCAGGGATCGAAGACAACGTCAATCAAGGGTCATTCCGAACCGCGAAGCGAGAGTTCCGCGAGTTTGATGGCATGTTCCCGAACCCGCGGATGTTCATCGGCGAGAGCTGTCAGGATGGTTTCATCGGACAGGGCCCCCATGCCACGAAGAGTCCACAGCGCATGCATCCGACCGAGCGGCGATGTCGCCTCATGGACCGCCTTTTCGAGAAGAGGAGTGAAGGAGGAGTCGCCATCCTCCACGATCAGTCGTTGTGCGGTTTTGCGAACCCAGGAGTTTGGGTGGGAGAGTTTGTCCACCAACTCCTTTTGGGAAAGCCCTTCCAACACAACGGGATCGTAGGGTGAAGTATCCGAGTCATGGACGATTCGGTAGATACGGCCGGAATCGCTCCCCTCGCGCAGGTCGAGAGTGGAAAGAATGTCCTCGGGGATGGAGGCGCCGGTTTCGATGATGTCGCGATAGAAGTCGACGACATAAAGCGCGCCATCGGGGCCGATCTCCAGGTTCACCGGCCGGAACCACTGATCGCTCGAACGAAGGAACTCGGTCCCCTCCTCGGCCCGTTGCGCCACCATCGAGGCCCCCTTTTCGGAGAGCAGATCCCGGTGCACCAGGTTTTGAGCGGCGTCGCAAGCGAAGAGATTGCCCGCGTGCGATGCAGGGAATCGCCCCCCCGTGTAGGGAGTGACCCCGCAGGCGGCGGTGAAATAGCCGTTCACTTTGAGCTGGGTGTCTCGGAAACTGTCGGCCATGGTCTTGGCCCGCATGTTGGTGCGATCGATTCGCCATTGCTGAGGCGCGCTGATTGGAAAGACTTGGGAGTCGACCCGACCATCGGCGGAAATTTTTTCGCCGGTCGATCGGATCGAAAGATTCGGGTTGCGCGAGAGGTAGTATTCATCGAGCACGACATGCATGCAGTGCTGCTCGTTGTGACAGATGTACTTGCGCCCCCAATCGTCGAAGGAGAGGCCGAATCCGCCGGGCAATTGTCGCGACGTCGATTCGAATTCGCCGGTCCATGGGTTGAATCGAAAGTCCCGGCCGCTCAAATCGACCACTTTGGAATCGTCCCCGGGGCGGTGAACTTTCCCCCCACCGTGACCGTTGGCGGCGTGGATCCAGTTGTCCAATCCCCAAGTCAGGTTATTGACACGGTGCTCGGCGTTGCCCTGAGCGAATCCGGTGAGAACCACCTCCTTGATATCGGCCTTGCCATCGCCATCGGTGTCTTTCAGATAGAGAAGATCGGGGGTGCAGAGAGCGTAAACGCCGCCCCTGAATGGCGCGAGACCGCTTGGGAAGGAGAGCCCCTCCGCGAAAAGAACCGCCTGGTCGATCTTTCCATCATGATCGGTGTCCTCGAGGCGCCGTATGGTGGCTTTGGTCCCGGGTTCGAGCGCGGGCAACACCTCCATCTCGCGCATCTCCGCGACATAGACCCGGCCCGATTCATCGAAAGCGATGGCGACCGGATCGACCACATCCGGTTCGGAGGCGAAGAGATCGATCTGAAATCCATCCTCGACCTCCATGGTCTTGAGCGATTCCTCGGGAGAAAGCCCAGCCACGGAGGGGGCTTGGCACGCCATAAGAAGAGCGAGCGCCGGAATAAGATATATTTTGGGGTTCATTCGATTAACCGCCTTTGATTTCAGTTTATTGGTCTATTTGAGCGTTTCAATGAAGGAGAGGAGATCGGCCATATCCTGGGGAGAGAGTCCGACCTCGAGGTTGGTCGGCATGATCGACTTCTTGGTGTCCTCCAGGTATTCGATGTTCTTGCGAAGGATCGTGTCCTCCTCCGCGCCGCCCCGCCTTAGGACCACGCTGTTGGGACCCGAGAAAGCCAAGATGCCGGTGAAGATATCGCCATCGACGGTTTCGAGGATGTAGTTGGTGAAGCCGGGATCCACCGATCGATTGGGGTAAAGGATGCTGGTCAGCAAGGTTTCGCGCGTGTTCGATTTCAGACCGGACCAATCGGGACCGAGTTGCTGCCCTTGCCCCTCCGCGATATGGCATTGGGTGCAACGCTCCAGATAGATCTTCTTTCCTTTTTCGCGGTCCCCCTCGAGAGTGACCGCCTCGGCGTATTGGTTGTAAAGCTCCGGATCCTCATCGGTGGAGAGGGTGGAGAAAATCTGTTTCGCTTTATCCGCGACAGCCGAATCGGGATATCCGAGAAGCAGCGTTTGTCTTTGCGAGTCGAGGATATTCCCGGGCATCTCCTCCGATTCGATCGCGACCAGGAGTTGCATGGCGCGATCCTGCCGGGCCATCAGGATATCGAGAGCCTGAATCTTCGCTTTCGGGGCGAGCTGGCTCCAATGATCGATGATGGTTTTTCCGACGCCGGGATGGTCGTAAGTGGAAAGGGTTTCCAGCGCGGCCACCTGAAGAGCCTCGTGGCTTTGACTGGTGAGGAGTTCGGAGAGCGCTCCGGACACTCGGTCATAGGAGCCGAGGCGCAACATCTTGGCGGATTGGGAGAGGTTCTCCCCCTCCCGATTTTCGAGTCTCGCGATTTGCTCGGAAATCAAGGTGTCGAGCTCCGGCGAATCCTGTGGGAGGGCTTTGGAGGCGATCTCGACCGCGACGCCGCGAATTTTTTCCGAGGGGTTTACCAACAGGTCGGCCAACGGCGCCGCGAGTTCCCCGCCATTCGCGACCATTCCTCCGAACAATTCCAAACCCTCCGACAGGCCATCCAGGACGAGCATCTGGACCGGCTCTTTGACCGAGGGTTGTCCGATCGCGGCAAGGAGTCTCCGGATGTCCTCGGTTTGCCCCTTTGTGCCGACCAGCTTCGAAAGCTCTTCGATCAACGAATCGATTCCCTCGGTGGAGTCTCCGACCTCCGGAATCAGGATCTCGAGAAACTCAACGGTGTCGGATCCGATGGAACTCAGGATGGCTCTGCGAACCCAGGGATCGGCGGCGTCTTTACGGGCGATGCCCGCGAGGGCCTCGATTCTTCCCGGGAGATCGACCTCGCCGAGAGTGAGGGCGGCCTGGAAACGAACTCGCGGGTCGGGGTCATCGGCCAACTGGAGAATTCTTTCCTGAATCCCCTCATGATCTATCGACCATGAGGGGATGCTTAGAGACATTGAAAGCATGGGGATCGCCGCCATGAGGAGGCGAAGAATAGGACGGTTGGATTTCATGTGCGACTCATTTCAGGGGTTTGATCTTTAGGTTGCGGAACCAGACATCATCGCCATGGTCTTGCAGGACAATGTGCCCTTTGGGCATCTTGGCAAAATTGGGCCACTTTTGGAATTTGCTATTCTGAACTTGGTTGTTCCATTCTTCGCTTCCGATTTCTTTTGTGACCACCAGTTCGCCATTGAGATAATGTTCGATGGTGTTTCCCTTCAGGACAATCCTCCCGGCGTTGTATTCGCCGACCGGCTTCAGGCGCTTGTTTTCGGGCGCGAAGAGGGCATAGATGGAGGCGGCGGAGGTGACAGGGTTTTTGCCGTCGTTGTGACGGTCATCATCCAACACCTGATACTCGGGTCCCGTGTAATAAGATCTCTCCTCCGATTCGGAGACCCGGTACATGACACCGCTATTAGCGCCTGGGGCGACCTTCCACTCAAAGCGGAAATCGAAATCTTGGTAGGGGTCGATTGTCAGGATGTCTCCACCCCCCGCCTCGGCGATCTTGTGGATCGATCCATCCACCACTTCCCACCCTTCCTCGGGAAATGTCTCCTTCTGGTAGCCGCGCCACCCCTCGGTGGATTTTCCATCGAAAAGCAGATGCCATCCCTCGGCGATTTCCTCGACAGTCAAATTGTTTGGAGCGGTTTCTATTAGGGTGACCAGTTGGTCGCGGGGGTTGGATTCGACCACCACATTGGAGAAATTGATTTCTTGCGGGGTCGAGCTGGAGGCGAGTTGCAATCCGATGGGACCCTCCATCGAACGGTTCGGTTCGCTTTCGATCCATTCGGCGACGAGAACCCCATTGACCGCCAATCGCACCCGATTGGAAACCGCGAGGATTTCAAGGTTGGTCCATTCGCCCGCCTTGGAGAGGTCAACGGCCTTCGAGCAATCCACCCCGAGATTCTTTCTTCCGAATAGATCGTAGAATCCCCAGTTGCCATTGAACATGACCAACGGTCCGGCGTAGGTGAAGGGATCGCCATGTTCGGGGGCGACTCTGCCTCGGAAGGCGAGGCCGGAATGAGTGTCGCCGGAAACCAAACGAGCGGAGGCGGTGAGTCGGAAATCGGAGAAATTTTGTTTTGTGAGCAGGAAGGTGCTGACCGCGACCTCATCGGTGCTTTTGCCGATGATAACACCATCTTTGATCGACCAATATTTCTCATGCCCAACCCATTGGTCCAGCGAATCTCCATGGGAAAGGAAATAGGTGTCCGCCGCAACGGCCGACTGGAAGAGTGAAACGACGATGAATGAAAAGACCATCGCGCGAGAGGGTTTCGGAACGCTTTTCATTTTCGAATATCCTTGATTAGAAGTGACGCATATAAACCATCCAGGAATTAACATTACTCGAAACCAAAGTGTCCTGCAAAGAGGGGGATTCAGCCCCCTCTCGACAGAATCTTCGCGCCACTTGATTTCTTGGAGAGAATGGATTAACGGCGCGAAATCGGTTCGGTTCGGAGACGAAATCGAGCGCTGGTGCATAAAAGAGCACTGTATTTAAATCATTGATTTTCGTGGAGTTTGGACTATCGTATGAGTATGGAAAAGAAGACAACACAGACCATCCTTCCGCTGTTTCCACTCCCCCTGGTGCTCTTTCCTCAAATGAAACTTCCCCTGCACATTTTCGAAATGAGATACCGGGAGATGATCGGAAATTGCATCGAATCCCGATCCCCGTTCGGCGTGATCATGAGCCGCGAAAACGACGTGGAGTCGGTGGGTTGCGGGGCTCAGGTGATCGAGGTTCTGAAACGCTTTCCCGGCGGGGAATTCGACATCATGACTGTGGGTTCGGAGCGATTTCGAATTCTCGAACTCTTCGATAACAAGACCTACTTGGAGGGCATGGTCGAGTTCTTCCGGGATGAGCCCAAAGAGGAATCCGGATTCGCCGCGCTCAGCGAAGTCGACCTCCTGGAAGAGGTGTTCGGCCTTTGTTACCGGCTGCTTAAATCGGAATCCAAAGTGGAGAAGATTCGCACCTTCACACAGAGCCATTCGGGAACGCCCTCGTTTCTTTTGGCCAACCACCTTGGGTTCGATTTGAATTTCCAACAAAAAATGCTCGAGATGGTCTCTGAGGAAGAACGCCTTTCGATGATGATCGATCGGCTCGCCGGAATCCTCGGTCCGGAATCGACCCTGGTCGCCAAGGGATTCCTCGAGGGTCAATCCTGGTTCAACGTGAATTGACACTTTTTCCCAAGAGTTAGTCCGTCCCGCCTCTCTCCACCCGCCGAAAAGGGTTCAATCGATGAGGCGTCCATCCGATATATCATTGGGTGGAGGGTCCCTTGTTCAAATCGACGTTGCAAAGAATTCCCGGAGCGCGCCTGCTGATTCGCCTTTTCAGACGATTGGCTCGTCCCGGGCGCTTCCTGGTTTGGCACACTCCCCACGAACCCTTCCGTTCGAACCTCATTGAATCGGCCCGAGAGGAGTTCGGCCCCCCCTTCCTCGACATCGCGAGCGGAACTCGACGACTCGGGCCGGATTTCCTCAACCTCGATCTCAATCCGAATTCGCAGGTCGATGTTCTCGGTGACGCCGGTGATCTACCGTTCCGGTCGGACACGTTCGGATTGGTTTGGTTGGAGGCGGCGCTGGAGCATGTTCCCGATCCGGTGTCAGTGGTGGCGGAAATCGATCGTGTCCTGAAGCCGCGGGGCTGGGTCTATGTCGAGATCCCGTTCATGCAGGGTTATCACGCGGACCCGGGCGATTACCAACGATTCACCATCGAGGGACTGAAGCGGCTGTTCCATTCGTTCGAGATCGAATGGATCGCTCCCTGCTCCGGCCCGGCCTCCGCGTTTTGTTACAGTGGCGCCTCTTTCTTCGCGACGCTGTTTTCGTTCCATTCGAGATGGCTCTATAAAATCTGGTTCCATTATGTCTTCAGTTACCTGTTCTTTCCGCTCAAATTCCTGGACCGGATCCTGATTGCCCACCCGGAGGCTCACCGGACCGCGTTTGGCTACGCCCTGCTGGCGAGGGCAAAGTCTTGTGAGGACGGGGGAGATGTGTTCCCATAGCCCATGGATTGAACGAGGAGGTTGTAGCGTCTTGACCGAGAAGACATCCAAAAACGTATTGACCCTGGTCGGGCCCGATCGCCCCGGCATTGTGCGGACTGTGTCGGGAATCCTGAGTGAGAATGGATTCAACATTGAGGACTCTCGGATGGCGGTCCTCGGCGGCGAGTTCGCGATGATCGTGCTGGTCAGCGGCCCGAAACCTGTCTCGGATTTGCTTTCCGATATGGAAAAAGAGAGCGGGTTGACGATCCGATGTCGCGAGATGGGTGAGGATGAGGGGCTCAGACCGGGGGTTCCTTATCTGGTCTACGGGTACGCCATGGACCATCCGGGGATCGTTCACGCGCTCGCTCGGGAAGTGGCCGGTTTCGGGGCGAATATCGAGGAAATGGAGACTTCGACCGAACCGGCGCCGGTGACCGGAACGCCGCTGTTCGATGTTCGGATGCGGGTGTCTCTCCCCCCCGACGTTTCTGTGAAGGAGGTTCGGAAACGTCTGGAGGAAATCGGGGAAATGCAGAACATCGATATCAGTGTGGAGCCATTCAGTCATTGATTCATCTGAAGTTAGCCTCTTGACAAGGATTTCTCATTTGCACTTAATCCCGCGCGATTGTACTGATAAGTGGCGTTACCATTTTGAATTCAGATCGTGGTTGCAAAGCGGTGCATTTTTTTTTGTGAATTCTGATGGAGCCGGAAGATAGTGTTACTTCATGATGTTTCAGTTATGCGACGCCTCGTTTAATCCAAAATTCGAAAATATGGGCCCTCCGCGAATTGCCACTTCGGCGGGGGTCTGTTCATTCTGTCGCCAAGGCGTGGCCTGATTGGTGGCGACAAAGTGGTCGGAAAATAGATGTCTTCCATTCAAATTGAGGAGGATGGACATACGAAATGATTGAAGTTCAAAATTTAACCAAAAACTATGGTCCCGTCGCTGCCATCAAGAATGTCAGCTTCGAGGTCGGAAAGGGTGAGATTCTTGGGTTTCTCGGGCCGAACGGGGCCGGTAAGACCACGACGATGAGAATCCTCACCGGGTATTTTCCGGCCACATCGGGATCCGCCAAGGTGGCGGGTTACGATGTTTTCAACCAGATCAACGAGGTTCGGAAACGCATCGGGTACCTTCCCGAGAACGTTCCGCTCTACACCGACATGTCGGTTAAGGGATACCTCAACCTCGCGGCCCAGATGAAAGGCTTGTCCGGAAGCGCGAAGAAAAAGGCGGTCGACCGAGTCATCGAAGAGGTTGGTCTGATCCAAATGAGGAGCCGACTGATAAAGAAACTCTCCAAGGGATACCGTCAGCGGGTCGGGCTCGCCCAATCGCTGGTGAACAATCCCGAGGTGCTGATTCTGGATGAGCCGACAGTGGGCCTCGATCCGAAACAGATCACCGACATCCGGTCGCTCATCAAACATCTCGCCGGCGACCGCACCGTCATTCTTTCCACACACATCCTACCCGAGGTCAGCATGACCTGCGACAAGGTGACCATTATTAACCGAGGTCAAATTGTCGTTTCGGACACTCTGGAGAATCTGACCAAACGGAGCACGGATTTCTCGGAAATCTCGGTTCTGGTTCGCGACCATGGCAAAGACGTTGGATCCGTTCTGCGCGGCTTGCCGGGTGTGAAAGAGGTGAAATCGGTCGAAACGGGGAAGGACAATGGGACACGGAAATTCGATGTCTCGCTTCCCCAGGACGAAGACCTTCGCGGCGCGGTGGCCAAAGCGATCACTGGCGCCGATATCGAATTGTTGGAAATGGCTTCGCGTCAGGTGACCTTGGAGGAGATCTTCATCCGCCACATCACCAAAGAGGAGGATCATTCGCCCGAACCCGAGGCGAATGAGACCGCGACGGCCAACTCAACGGAAGAGGAGGAAGCCTCGGAATGAACGCCTTCTTCGCTATGTTCAAACGAGAACTCGCGCACTATTTCACAAGTCCCATCGCGTATGTGGTTCTCATTATTTTCTCCATTCTTTCCGGATGGTTTTATGTTCAGGGGTTCCTGCTGCCGTATTCGTTGTATTGCCAGCAATACGACATGATGCAGATGCAGGCGAACCCGATGATGGCGCAACAGATGCCGGCGCCTAATTTCACCGAGCTGATTGTGCCCAGCCTGTTCAGCACCTTTTCGATCATCCTGATTTTCCTGGTGCCTCTTCTGACGATGCGTCTGATCTCGGAGGAAAAGAGAGAGGGTACGATCGAGCTGCTTTACACTTATCCGGTGAGCGACCTTCAGGTCATCCTCGCCAAGTACGCGGCGGCGCTGGTCATCTTTCTGTTCACTGTCCTGTTGTGCGCCATCTATCTGTACGTTCCCGAATTGCTCAAAGAGGGGGGAGGGGTGGTCGAATGGAGGCCGATACTTTCGGCGTTGCTCGGATACTTTCTGCTCGGCGCCGCCAGCATCAGCCTGGGATTAATTTTCTCCGCGGTGACCGAAAACCAAATTGTCTCCGCCGCGTTGACTTTCGCTCTCCTGCTCTTCCTTTGGGTGGTGGGTTGGGCGCCTCAGAGCGGGACGGTCGAGGGGGTCATGAAGACCCTGGCCGAATCCGTATCGCTCACCGACCGGAGCGAGGACCTCTTCAAGGGTCTGATTCATCTCTCCGATCTGGTCTTCTTCCTCTGTGTCATTGTGGGGGCGCTCTTCATCACAATGCGAAGTCTCGAATCACATAGGTGGAGGGGGTAATTCGATGAAACATTTCTTGCTCATTCTTGGAATATTGCTAATCGTCATCGGCGGCCTCTTCATTTTTGTCGCCGAGACTCAGTCTTTGGCGCCCACTGGAATCGCGATCGTGGGCATTGTTTTGGTGGGATTGTATGTCATCTCGAACTGGCAACAGGTGGCTCGTCGTTCGACCTTCTTCGGGTTGAACGCCATTTTGATGAGTCTTGCCTTCGTCGCCATTCTGAGCGTCGTTTATCTAATCGCCCAGAATCGCGAGGTGACCTGGGATTTCACCCCCACTGGGAAATACACGCTTGACCCGCAAACCGCGAAGATACTGGAGAACCTGGAACAACCGGTCGATCTCCTTTTGTTCTTCTCCAGCAATGCGCGTCAATCCTCTTCGTATGTCACGGTGACCGATCTGCTCGATGAGTACAAACGGCATTCGGACAATCTCGACTACGAGACGATCGATCCGGAGAAGGAGTACGAGCGGGCGATCGAGTACGCGGCGGACCTGAATTCGCTGGGTCAACCGACGATCATCGCGGAAATGGAATTAGGGGGCAAAACATTCCGAGAAAAAGCCGCGACTCTCGACCAAGAAGGCATCAGCAATGCCATCATGAAGGTGAGCCATCGCGAACCGATCTCGGCCTACTTCCTGGTGGGCAATTACGAGAAGGAACTCAATGGCGAAACCCTGACCGGTTTGGCTCTGCTGAACAAATTTTTGGGTGACGAGAACATTCAGGCGAACGAACTTCGCCTCGGTCCTTCATCGGAAGTCCCCGATGACGCAGACATCATCGCGGTCGTGGGTCCCGAGGAGGACCTTTCGGACGATCAACTCGGCGCGATCAAAAACTTCGTGCTCAAGGGTGGCGGAGTCTTTTTCGCCCTCGATCCCGGCGAGTTTCCGAACATCCAACTGAGGATGCGGGAGCTCGGGTTCGAACTTCCGAATAAAACCGTGATCGAGATGGAAGTCTCCTACCGCAGCATCGAGGACGCCCTATCCGGGAGGGCCAGCGCGAGTCCGACCGACAAGGTCGAGATCGCCACATTCGACGCCGAAAACGAAATCACCAAACAGTTGAGCAATTCATCGCTCCGATTCACCACCGCGCGCGAAATCGAAACCCTCCCGGTGCCCCCGGATGGGATCACGATGACCGACCTCGCGAAGACGGCGGATGGACAACTTTCTGGAACCAACCTTCCTCGTTCCTGGGCGACCAGCCATCCGGAAAGGATGAGTCAGGCGGGAGTCACCGCTGAAAACCTGTTCGATCCCGATGAGGACAACCGAGGGCCGGTCGCGGTTGCCGTGGCGGCGGAGGTCGATTTGAACGCGGTGAGCAATGGAGTCGCGGATCCGGACAACCCCGAAAAGAAAGGGAAGATCGTGATGGTGGGCGACTCGGATTTCCTGACCAATGTCGGCCTTCGGGCCCAAGGGGGGCAGGGCGGCGTCCTTCGCAGCCACCACGATTTCGCGCTCAACGCTTTCAACTGGCTTGCTGGTCAGGTCGACCTGATCACGATTCGCGAAAAAGAGGCGGATAACACGAGCCTGATCCTCGACGAGGCGATGCAGAAGAAGCTTTCGGTCGTTCTCGTTTGGGTGATCCCCGCGGTGATCGCCGCCATCGGTTTCATTGTGGTCTTGTATAGGAGGTTGTATTTCGTATGAACTGGAAAACGACTGTTGTCCTGCTGGTGATCGCCATCGGCGTCGGGTTTTTTTATTTCTGGGACGTCGAGAATGTCGAGCAGGAAAAAAAGATCGAAAAGCAGAAGGAAGAACTGATCCTCACCGAGAAAGAGGATATCATGAAGCTTTCGCTAGAGAGGCCGAACCAGGACACGATTACGGCGGTCCGGGAGGGGGAGGAATGGAACCTAACCGAACCGGTCGAGTGGCCCGCGGACAAGTTTGCGTGGGACGCCATCGCCAGCAGCCTTTCCTCCGCCAAGATCGCACGAACCTTCCCGGACGAGGGCGAGACTCTCTCGGAGGATCAGATCAAGGCATGGGGGCTCGATCCCGCCGGTTTGACTGTGGCGGCGACTGTTCGCGAGGGATCCGAGGAATATAAATTCGGATTCGGCAACACGCTTCCCAATTCGGACAGCTCGGTTTATGGAACGAGCAGCGATCTGGAGGACAAGGTGGTCGTGGTTTCCAAGGCGGTTATCAACAACGCCTCGAAGGACCTGCACAGTCTTCGGGAGAAGAAATATCTGAACGTTCATTTCGAGCGCGACAAACCCAGCCTGATCGCCGTTTCGAACAAGGATCTCCAACTCGTGGCGGAGAAGAACGCGGAGAACGATTGGACGATCACCTCGCCGGAACGGATGAAGGGCGATCCCGCCAATCTTCGAAAGTTCGTCGAGAAGCTCGGTCTCGAATCGATCAAAATCATCGACGATGTCTCGGACGAGAAACTCAAGAGCGTGGGTCTCGCCGAGGACCAGCTCGCCTCCGCCACCAGCTACAGAGTCGGCTTCGGCGGCGAGGGGGCCGAGAAGACCTTTTATGTCGGCGCCTTCGATCCGACCGAGGGCGGGCATTTGGGACGGAGAGCGGGGGCTCGGAACTTGTTTGTGATCGACAAGGATTTCTTCGACGAGCAACCCACAAAGCTCGAGGAGCTTCGTCCGAAGAAGGCGATTACGATCCAGAAATGGAACGCCGAAGTTGTTTCGGCGACTTCAAACGGAAAACCGCTGTTCGATCTGAGGAAGCAGGACTTCAACTGGCGGATGACCTCGCCCCACTCGGCGACCGCCGAAAGAGGCGCGATCGACAAATTGGTCGACGCTTTCAACGATTACAAGATCATGTCGTTTGTGAGCAGCGCCAGCTCCCTTGCCGACCTCGGTTTGGATGAACCGATTCTGAGTCTGACCATCGGCGGGAAAGACGCGACCGAGACGATTCATTTTGGGGACCATGACGGGATCGGGGGGATCTACGCTTCTTGGGAGGGGATGCCCGACAAGTTCGTGATGGACCAAGGGGTTCTCGACAAAGTCTTGCTCAACCCGCTGGATCTTCTCACTCCGGATGAACGCGAGCGGGTCGCTCCCGCCCCCGAGGAGAAGGCTCCCGAAACCGGCACAACGGTTTCCGCGCCAAACCTCGATGTGGGAGAGCCTCAGCCCGCGGATCCCGCCATGGCGGCGACCGCCGAGGCCGAGCAATCCCAGCCAGCCGAGCCTGTCATGGAATCGACCTCCGAGGCGAAAGACAAAGCGGAATAGGTTCGAGGGAAAAAGTCAGATAGATTGGAAGGGCTCGTCCGCAGCAATTGGACGGGCCCTTCTTTGTTAGTGATGAGTTTTGGCGAATCTCTTGGTCCGAATCGCAGCCCGAACGGTTTCAACGATTCGATCCACAACCTGGCTGAAAGTCAGGTGCGACGTGTCGATCACCTGGGCTCCCTCAGGGATAGTGAGCGGACTGACTCGTCGGTTCATATCCTCTCGGTCGCGATCCTCGACAGTCTGGCGAATTTCCTCGAATGAGCAGGGCACCCCCTTCGATTCGAGCTCCTTGAGCCGTCGATTCGTTCGCGCCTCGAGGCTCCCATCGAGATAGATTTTGACATCGGCCGAGGGGAAGACCACCGACCCGATATCCCGGCCCTCCATGATGACGCTTCCTTGGTCGCCGAGTTTCCGTTGTTGTTCCACCACATGATGCCGCAGGCCCTCGTGAGCCGAGACCTGCGAGACGACAGAGGTCACCTCGGGGGATCGTATCTCGTCGGTGACATCGTGGTCGTCACAGAGAACCTTGGGTCCCTCGGGGGAGTTTTGGAGTAAGACCTCGGTTTCCTCCGCAAGCGTTGCCATGGCTTGTGGATCGTCGGGATCCAAATCCTGTTCGAGGCACTTCCAGGCGAGAGCGCGGTACATGGAGCCGGTGTCGATGTGGAGGAGTCCGAGGTGCTGGGCCACTGCTTTGGCCACGCTTGTCTTTCCCACCCCCACCGGGCCATCGATTGATACGATCATTTCCACCACTCCCAACCGACCGACAATGTGGCCGACCGCTTCCTGCTGATTAGGGTAGCGATTTTCTCACGAATTCGCCAACGATGGAACGGTTGGGGTGGCATCCATTCTGCGAATACCGCGAATATGTTTAGGAAGAACTCCATTTTTTGCCCCTTTCGGGGAATTCGAACCCGGAAAGTCCTGCCGGTGGCGGTCGTTTTTCTCACCTGCTTCTTGGGATCCACGCATTCCGAACCCGATCCCGGGTTTGTCGGCGTGAATGGCGCCAAGGAGAATCGGCTTCAACACACGGTGAAACATCTGGTTTCGGATCCCGGCTTTCTCGGTCTCGAGCCAACGTTGGATTCCCTCAATCTCAAGGAACCGCTACGACCCATTGAACCGGTCCGCACCCTCAGGGAGCTCCGTTCCGACGGAATGTTGGTGCTCCAGGGAGGGCGAGATATTGCCCTTCGGGGGGTGGTCTTCGATTCGACCGGGACTCTCGCCAATTCGGGGTTGTTCCAGTCATTGCAAGCCATGGTGAAGGGGAAACAGGCGCGCTTACTTTTTGAGAAAGAGACTCGCGATCCGAGGGGAAATCTCTCCGCCTATATTTATCTGAGCGACAGGACGCTGCTGAATGAACAGGTTCTTCGATATGGTTTTGGCCGTCTGGACACATCGGTCGATCTCTCGCCACAATACCGTCACCGCCTCTCTGTGGCGGAACGATTCGCGAGGGAGAAACAAGTCGGCATCTGGGCGCCATCGAGCGGCGCCGCTCCAATCCATGCGCCTTCAAAAACTCTCCATCCAAAACTTTCGAAACCTCGAGGCGGTCTCTTTGGAGTTCAGGGATGGACCTCAACTCTTGATTGGGCGAAACGCTCAGGGAAAAACCAGCCTGCTGGAAAGCGTCTATTTCCTCGCGACCGCAACCAGCCACCGGACTCGACTGACCCGGGAGCTGATCCGGAATCGAACTGAAACGGCCTTCGTCCGAGCGGAGTACACGACAGAGGGAGAGGCTCACACTTTGAGCGCCGGGCTGGATGGCAAGACTCGGCGATTCCGATTGGATGGCGAGGTCCTGACCAAAAGCGCCGAATTGTATGGACACCTTCGAGCAGTCTTCTTCTCTCCCGAGGATTTGGAATTTGTCTCGGGCAGTCCGAATGTCCGACGACGCGCCCTCGATCTTGGCCTCTGCCAGAAACAACCCCGGATGATCGGACACCTCCTCGATTACCGCCGTGTTCTCAAACAACGGAACGCGACGCTCAAACAGAACTCAAGGAATAAGGATATCGCCGCTCTCCTTCAGGCTTGGGAACCGTTGCTGGTGAAAGAGGGGGCCAAGATAATCAGCGAGCGCGCCCAATACACACTTCAACTCATGGGCTTTGCCGCGGATTATTACTCATACCTCACAGGGGCGGAGGAGAGATTGGAGTGCGAGTACCGGTGCTCGGGAACCCGTCACCACTGGAAGTCGCCGGATGAAATCCCTGACATCGCGACTCTTGAGGAGGCGTTCACCAAAAACCTACACGCACACTTGGAACGAGATCTGGCAATGAAGACCACGACTTGCGGCCCACACCGGGATGACATCGTTATGTCTATCTCCGGTTCCTCGGCGCACCGGTACGCCTCGCAGGGGCAAAAACGCTCGATCGCCCTGTCGACGAAGTTGGCGGAAAGGGATCTGTTGATCGAGGGGGACGAGCCGCCAATCCTTCTTGTTGACGATGTCACCCACGAGATGGACAAACATCGCTGCGAAAAATTCTTCGAAAAGATCCTGACCGACGCACAGGTGTTTCTCACCTTCACCGAGGAGAGTTCTCACAGGGGGTTGCTCGATTTCGCGAATCGGTGGAGTGTGCGCGCCGGTAAAGTGGAGCCACTCCAACCGTAACGCCGTCTCTCCCCAAGCTGTGGGAGCGGCATCTTGCCGCGAAAGGGGATGGGAGGATCGGGGCAGGATGCCCCTCCCACGGCACTTGGAATTCCGCTTAAATCCACACCGGGTGGTCGACACCCAGCCCCTCAAACCCTTGTGCCAGAGCCTTTGCATTCCCTCCATCCGTATCCATCACCCAGAGTTCGGAGGGCTCGCCGGTCCTCGAGCGGCAGAAGGCGATCCGATGTCCGTCTGGAGACCACGCCGTCCGAAAATCCCAAACGCAATCACGACCTTTCGCGTCCGGGTCACGATGAGTCAACGTTTCGGTCTCCCCGGTGAATGGATCTAGCAAAAGAATTTCGGTCCCTCCACGCGCTCGTTCGGCGTCGTACTCGCGGTTGAAATGATCGGTGTCGGGTCGATCAGTTTGGTAATCCCAGGCGGTTCGCGAATCGGGCAAGGCTCGCGTGTAGGTGCAGACGTTTCTATTTGGCGACCACCTCGGCATGTTCGATCCGCTTCCCCGAGTCTTTGGTCCACCGTAAGAAGTTCCGAACCAATGGCGCTGTCCCTCGGTCACCTTCCGATGTTCGGAGCCATCGGGTCGGCCGATACAAAGATCGGCCCAATCATGCCCCGGGTCGGTCACATGGTGGCAGTCGAGGTAGAGCAACCACTCTCCATCCGGGGACCAGACGGGTCCGAAATAGAGATGCGCCGGATCGGAGGCGACGATCTTTCGGTCAGAGCCATCGAGGTTGCAAACCACGATTTCATAACTCCGAACGCCTGTTGCGTGAAAAGCAACTCGGGTCGCGTCGGGGCTGAGGCTGACCCCATACGAAAACCCTTCGCCCTCATGCGTGATCTCGCGCGGGTCTGACCCATCCAGGTTCATCGACCAAACCCGCTGCTCCCCATCGATCACCGGCCCGACCAACATCCGCTCCTCCCCGGGAAGCAACGCGATCGGCGGCATGTAAGGAGCTTCCGGATCGCTCCGCGCGATCTCCTCGATGGTGTCCGTGTCCAATCGATAGATCCAAGTCCGCGAAAGAACAGTCCCCTCCCAGGTCTTAGTCCCCTCGACACTCATCAGAATCACCCGATTCCCATCCGCGAATGTCGGCCCGACTCCCCAACTCACCTGATCGGGAACCTCCAGTTTCAGAGGCCGCAGCCCGGAGCCATCGGCGTTGACGATGCCAAGCGTCCCTTTCTCAGGGACCTCGCCACGGGAGCGGAAGAGGAGGCGTCGGCCTTTCTGAGATGGTTTGTCCGCCCAGGTCCGATGAAAAAGGAGGGAGGTGGAGAGGCCGGCGAGGGCGAGGTTGCGGGTGAAAGTGCGACGGGTGATTGGGGGCATTGGTAGTTTCCTCGAATTTTCGATGGTCTTGAACTCACTGGAGATGATAAGATTGTCTTTGGTCTGGGGCGAGCCTCCAATCCGTCATTTTGACCGGAGGGAGAAATCTGATGGGATCTGTCAATTTCGAATTACAATCAAACCCAAAAGGAAACAAGAGTCTGTTTCAACAGACCGCTCCTTGTGCAGCCGCGGAATTGATTCCGCGGCGGGGTGGATCGGTAGTGGTCACGGATAGGCTCTTGAAATACACATATTCAACGTTAGAATGTGTATAAAATCGAGTCGAGGTTTTTAAAATGGGACGAACCAACGTTGTGTTAGACGACGAACTTGTCAAAAAATGCTTGGCCGCGACCGGACTCAAAACGCGCCGCGAACTGATTGACTACGCATTGCGTGAGGTTCTGCGCCACAAGAATCAACGCCGTCTTCTTGAGCTTAAGGGCCGCGTGAATTGGGAAGGCGATTTGGAAACCATGCGGAGTAGCAGAGTCTAAGGATGGTCTTGGTCGATTCCTCCGCGTGGATCGAATTTTTCGGGGGCAAGGATTCGGCGCCAGTTCAGTCGATCGAAGAATTGATCGATCGGAATGAATCGTTATGCATCTGCGGAATTGTGCTGACTGAAGTTCTCCAAGGAATCCGGTCGGATTCCGCTTTCCGAAAAACGCACGACTACTTCGAGGACCTCGTGTACTTGCCGATGAGTCAAGAAACGTTCCACCAAGCCGCCATCATTTATCGGTCCCTGCGCAAGCGAGGGATCACCGTTCGAAAATCGGTGGATTGCATGATCGCTGCGGTGGCCATCGAATTCGATATTCCATTGCTTCACGCCGATCGTGATTTCGAACCGATTCAAAAGCATTGTGGATTGAGGGTTGTGGGTTGAACTCCAAAAAAGCAAAGGCTTGATCTCAGACCACCTCGACCGATCGAAACAATCGAAAAAAAACGGTTGACCCAATCCTCCCTCATCTTTACAATTCCGTTAGTCAAATGCTTCGAGCCATCTTTATCGGTTGCCTGATTGTCGTAGCGGCGGTTGTCCTTCTGGCCTTGGGGGCGTCCTATTATGTCTACCGCCAGTATCAGAGTGTCTTCGAGATTCCCGCCCAGTTGGAAGAGCCCTCGGTGCTGGTTGGCGAGGGCCTGTTATCTTCCGAGGAGGTCTTCTCCGACCCATCGATCGGTTGGATATACGAGATTACGAAGGTGGATTTCGACCAGGATGGCGCCGAGGACATGGTCCTGGTCGGCTCCTCGGGAGCAGCGATCCTAAACGAGTCCCTGGAAGTCCAACAAAAGGTGCTCTATGAGGAGCCGATCTCCTCTCAAGCCAAGGTTACGCTCACCGATTTGGAGGTGGATGGGAGTTACGAGTTTTTGGTTCGTGGCTCCTGGGACAGTCCGGTCAAAGTCCTCGACGCCGATGGGAAGGAACGGTGGAACTACACGGGGACCTTCGGGATTGACGATGCAGCGGCGGGGGATATCGATGGCGATGGCGACCGTGAGGTGGTGGTGGGGATGAACGGTGGCGGCGGGGTGCATTTGTTGGATTCGGATGGCTCCGTGCTATGGACCCAACCCGATGGCAATGTCTGGCAGGTGGATTTCGTTTCCTCAAACTCGGGAGAAGGGTTGGACATCGTCCATAGCAACGCGGCGGGTCAGATCACCATTCGAAACGCCTCAGGGAGTGTGGTTCTCCAGTCCTCTCCAGGCGCGTATTTCTCGGATTTCAACAAGATCGAATGGTTCGGGTTGGAGGGAGATGACCAGCTGCTATTGGCGGAGGACGACAAGATCTGGGTGTTCGACCTCGGCGGGAAAGTACTGGCGACCTGGGACGCTCCCCTAGCGGGGACTCTCGGCGAGGTCGCGGGTGTGCTGATTCAATTCACCGGCCAGGAGGCCAAGCATTTCGCCTGCTTGGTGAATTTTTCAAGTTGGGGCCGATCCATCCTCTATCTTTTCGACGCCGATGGAAAACTCCTCTACCAGGAAGTTTTGGCCCAACCGAGCCATGCGATCATGGAGAAGGATGGGGATCTTTTGGTTGGTACTGGGGGCGCGTTGAGGCGGTATCGACTTGAGGATGGTCCGAATGGGGGATGAGCGGGCGGATCGGACAACAATGAGGCTCCGAAATGAACCAGAAACTCGGTGATCGAATCGACCAAGCGATTACGAAACGACGCGTTCTCAGAATCCTTACTGTGGTGGATGACGAGGAAGATTATTTCATTGGAATCCCCGTAAAGCGGTCTCGTTCGCTGGTTGCCATCCACCGCCTTATCGACTTTCACTTTGACGGGTACACCTGCATTCGACTCAAAGATGTCACCGATGTCCGACGGAGCCGGTCCGAGGTGACACAAGAGAGAATTTTGAGATCGACGGGAGAGATCCAGAATTTCGATAACCCACCATGGCTTCGTATCGGCTCGATCAAGAGTCTCTTGTTGTGCCTGAAAGAGCGGAAGATCTGCGCCTGCGTTTCGTCAGCATTACTCGATGTCGATGTCTTCGCGGTCGGAACTGTTCATCGCTTGGAAGATGGATCGGTCGTGCTCAATAGCTTTGATGCGCATGGCGATTGGATTGTGCCGAAACATGAGATCAAGTATTCCGACATCACCGAAGTGACATTTGAAGATGAGTATTCGACGGTGTTTCATCAATTCATTGCGAGTGAGAATCTAAGAAAAAAAAGGCAGTTGAGCATTAACCTCCAATCAGATCCCTCCTACCGTCGGGATGACACGAGGGGGACGGGGTGGCGCCCATTGGGGATGGATAGAAAGTCGGAGCGCTAAGCCCTCCTCAACTCCACTCCGTCTTATAGGGCTCAAACTCCCCATTCATCGCGATCTTATGAGTCCGTCCCAAGAGTTCAGCGCGCTCCGCCTCGGTCATCGGGGTGAAGGTCTTTGCGGTCTCGATGTTCTGTTTGAGGTAGTCCATTGAATCCATGCCGCTGACCACGGTGGAGACCGGGAGGCTCATGGCGTAGCGGAGACATTCCGGAACGGTGGCGAGATGGGCTTTGGCGGGGATTTGGCCGGGGGTGCCGCCGAGGGTTTTCATGGCGATCACGCCGATGTCTTTCTTAAGGGCTTTCGGGAGGATCTCCTGCTCGAAGCTGCGGAAGTGGTGGTCCAGGATGTTGAGCGGCATCTGCACGGTCTGCCAATCGAAACCCCGTTCGATCATCTCGTTGTGGATGTCCGGGAATCGATGGCCGGTGAACCCGAGATAACGCACCTTGCCCTCCTCCTTGGCTTTGAGGAGAACCTCGATGACTCCCTCGTTGTAAATCTTGTAGGGTTCGCTTTCGGTCACCACCTCATGGCACTGCCAGAGGTCGATGACATCGACATCCAGACGGCGCAGCGAATCCTCGAGTTGTTGTTGCGCGGATTTCGCATCCCGGCCGGCCACCTTGGTCATGAGAAAGACTTTGTCGCGGTATCCATCCTTGAGCGCCTTGCCCATGCGCTCCTCGCTGCGGCCGTTGTGGTACTTCCAGGCGTTGTCGAAGAAGTTAACTCCCTCGTCGACCGCAGTCCGCATGATGGCGATGGATTCCTGTTCGGTGAGCTCCTCACGGCCGATATGATATCCGCCGACGCAGAGCAGGGAGACCATTTCCTCGGTCTTCCCGAGTCGGCGGTAGGGCATGCCATTCCGCTTCTCGGCATAGCCTTTCCCGGTTACGAACGGAATGAGCGCGGCGGCTGCGGCGGAGGATTTCAAGAAGGCTCGACGGTCGATTCCCATGATTTTCATCCTTTCAGTCGATAGAGAAGTAAACAAAAAACCCGCCAGACAGAGTCGAAGCGGGTTTTGGAAGAATCCTATTAATTCAGGACCCCGGCGGCAACGGCCTGACGCTTTCCCCATGAATCGGCCCGATGCGCGATGGGGGCCAGAAACGGACAAAAGCTTTTCCGATGATGCGGTCCTTGTCGATCGGCCCCCAATAGCGGCTGTCGTAACTGTTGGCCGAGTTATCTCCAAACACAAGGACCTGGTTCTTGCCGACCTTGACATCATGATAACGATCCCCGTTTTGAAGATTGGACATGTAGGGGTTCTTCTTGAAAAACGGCGGATCATCGACAAGTTGATCGTTGATGACCAGCCGGTTGTGATCGATTCGAACTGTGTCCCCCTCCACTCCCACCACCCGCTTGATCCAGATCGGTTTCTCCGGGTCATAGTTCGGGATGGTCTCTGGAACGCGAAAGACCACGATGTCCCCCACATGAGGGTCATCGAACATATAGGCGAGTCGATTCACAAAAACCCGATCGTTGATCTTTAAGGTGTCGAGCATGGAAGGACTGGGGATATAGAAGGCGGTGACCACTGTGCACCGAAGGAGAATGACCAGAGCGAGGGTGAGAGAAAGCGACCAGGCTTGGCTGTAAATGCCGATCTTCGATTTGACATGATCGACAAGTCTCTTGCCGTTGTCCGATCGTTCAAGTTTCTGGGCGATCCCGTTAAAGAATCGTTCTGTCCAGGATCTTTTTTTTTCAACTTCTTCATTCATTTTTACGAGTCCTTCCGGTTGGATTCGCAGTCCTCTGGGACTACGATGCGAGTCGTTCGGAGCCGATGGATAAAACTCGCCCTGTTGAGGGCCGGTAACTAAAAACCCCCACAGTTCACGGGATTTTCAGATAATTTTGACTACGAACAGACTCATTTTCCCGAGGAGGATCGGATGCGTCAAGATAACCCTGAACAATTAGGCGAAACTTCCGCTCGCGAAATGCTCCATTGGATCGAGGAAATTGTGAAATTCGGGGTGCGCAGGCCCGGATATCCCGGGAATTTGGCGACCGAGGAGTACCTCTTCGAACGATTTTCCGAATTTGGATTGTTGGATATCGAAAAGGAACCGGTCCCCACCAACTGTTGGAAACCCGAGAGGTTGACCCTGGCCATCGGCGAGGCCAGAGACACCATCCCCTGCATTGGCATTCCTTACACAAGGTGGACTCCGCTCGAGGGGATCGAAGCGGAGTCGGTCTATGTCGGGGAGGGGAAACCCGAGGATCTGGAGGGGGTCCATCTCGAGGGAAAGATTGTCATCTTCGACGCTCGGTTCGGCGAACTCTCCGCGGCCATGCTCAAACAGGGAGCGTCCGATGTGTACGATCCCGATCAAAACATCCCCGACGGGCCGCTCCACGCCGCGAACTGGCTGATTACGAATTTCACCTCTTACTACCATTTCCAGGTCCAAGGCGCGGCGGCGGTGGTGGGTCTGTTGGTCGATTCTCCGATCGATGGCTGTTCGTACTATGTCCCTTACGATGGTTACCTCAAAGACTTACCCGCGGTCTGGATTGGCCGGGACCGTGCGAATGAAGTCCGTGAGGCCGCTCAATCCAAATCCATGTTTCATTTGACCGCCATTGGAAAGACCCCCCGCATGGAGACCCACAACATTGTTGGGGTGGTCCCGGGGGAGGGCGAGGAGGCGATCCTTCTCACGAGTCATCACGACGGCCCTTTCGCGTCGGCTGTCGAGGATGGGTCGGGGCTGGCGGTCCTGCTCGCTTTGGCCAGACATTTCGGGGCGTTGCCAGGTGAATTGGAACGCAGCCTGATCTTCGTGGCGTCCTCCGGGCACTTCCATGGGGGAATCGGAAACCGTGTTTTTGTCGACCGCCACAAGAAAGATTGGTTGCCGAAGATCGCGGCGGCTCTCGGAGTCGAACACATCGCAAACGAGGTGGAGGAGGATGGGAAGGGAGGGTATCGCCTGACCGGTCTTCCCGAAACCAGGGCGATCTTCACCGAGGGGGGACCATTGCCGGAACTGATTGCCGAGGGGGTTCGGAAATGGAATCTAGACCGATCGATAACTGTCCCGCCCTATCTGTTCGGTCCCGAACCTCCGTGCGACTCGGCGCCTTACTTCACCGCGGGCATCCCTTCGAGTTGTTTGATTAGCGGACCGCTTTATCTGTTCGATGAATTCGACACGATCGATAAGGTTCGGTCCGAAGACTTGGAAAATGTCCTGAGTTTCTATATCGAACTGATCGAGAAGATCGACAAGGTTCCGATGGAGGAGTTGGAGCGGGACCTCACCCGAGGACGAAACGACCCGCCCGCCGACCCGCCGCATTGGTTTCTGCCGCCGGAGTTCTTCTTGAAAAGCCTCAGGGAAGCCAAGGGTTGAATCGGGCGGAACAGGGCCCTATGAGGCCATCGACATTCCGAGGGAGTTCGAGTCCACTTTCACACACTGAAAGACCGACTCCAAAATGTTTTGTCGGGTGAAAGGTTTGGGGACCAGCTGAATCTTGTTCTTCTCGGCGAACTGTTTGGCTTTGGGATCGGCGACATCTCCGGTGGTGAGAATGAATCGGTCTTTCAGGTTTGGGTAGGAATGGCACACCTCCCGATAGATATGGAAGCCGTCCATTTCGGGCATCCGGATATCGCAGATAACGATTTCGTAATCGTTGTCCAGCAGATTGTGGAGAGCGTCCTTTCCGGTGTGCGAAATATCCGTGTCGAATCCCACGGCCGTTAGGATCTCCTGCAGGAGCGAGGCGATATTGGGTTCATCGTCGACCACCAAGGCGCGACGATTGTCCACTTGGGGGTATTCGTTCTTCGAATCGTCCGCGGGTTTCGCCGGCGGACTCTCCGATAGAGCATGGACAATTGGCAGTTGAATGCTCATTTTGGTTCCACCGGAGATGCCGGGGCCGACCTGGATCTCGCCACCGTGCTCCTTCACGATGCCATAGGAAATGCTCAGGCCGAGGCCATTGTTGGTCTTTTCGCCCTTGGTCGAAAAGAAGGGTTCGAAGATTTTCTCCCTGATGTTTTCGGGTATCCCTTTCCCATTGTCCTCGACCTCGATAAAGAGCCAATCGTCTTTCCTCGAAGTGGCGATTTCGATTCTTCCGCCTTGGCCCTGAGGAATGGCCTGAGCCGAGTTGTTGACCATGTTCAGAAGCACCTGCTGGATCTGGTCGGTGTCGACCATGGTGGAGGGGATTTCCTCGTTCAACCGAGTGACCAAAGTGACGTTGCGAGTCCGAAGATCGTATTGGCGCAGGTCGGCGATATTTCGAACCAAGTCGTTGAGATTGGCCGGGCGTTTTTCCGGTTTTCTTTCACGAGCGAAGGAGAGCAGGTTTTGCACGATGCGAGTCGCCCGTTTGGCCTCGCTGAGAATGGTCCGAATTTTCTGTTCCGCCTTATTCTTGTCCGGGGTTTCGAGCACCAAATCGGCGTACCCGACAATTGTCGTGAGCGGGTTGTTGATCTCATGAGAGACTCCCGCGATCAGCTGCCCCAGAGCGGAGAGTTTTTCGGATTGAAGGATCTGCTGTTGGGCGTCCTGGAGTTTAATCTCTTGAGACTGAACGGTTTCGGTCAATTTCGCCGCGGCGTCGCGAGCCTGCTTGAGCAGACGAGCATTCTCCACCGCGAATCCAATTTGGCCCAGCAGGACCTGAAGGAATTGTTGGTCATGGCGACTGAACGGGGCCGATCCGGATTTTTCCGAGAGACAGACCGCGCCTATCGTCGCGGTTTTAGCTCGTAAGGGCATGATCAGGAACGAGGGAGAGGAATAGCGTGTCGGGTCGCCGGGACGAGAGAGATCCGGGACATTCTCCAGATTCTCCACGAGGAAGGGCTCGCCCGTCTCGATAACGGTTCCAGCCAAGGTGTCGTCCGGATCGATCGGACCGGTCATCGCGGGACTCCATCCCTCGGCGGCCACGATGTCCAACCCTTGACCATCCTCTCGGACCAGCATGATGGTCCCATTCTTCGCGTTCGTCGCGCCCATCGCGCGTGTCAGGACGAGTTCGAGGAGTTCCTTGATATCAGGAATCTTGGCGGAGACTTCGGTGAGTTCGGTCAAAGTGGCGAACTGTTTGATGAGGGTTTCGAGTTGCTGCGAATTCTCCCTGAAATCCTCGGTGATCTTATTCAGAGCATTGACAATTTCGGTCATTTCACGGATCTGGCTGGGTCCCTCTCCCACCTGGATCGAGGAAGACTTTCCGGAAAGCACGTTTTCCAGCCCGCTGAGGATGTTGGTAAAAGAACTAAGAGTCCGCCAAAGTACGAAAAAACCGAGAAGTGGGATTGCGAGGAGAAAGAGCAGAGAAACCAGGTTGTCTCCAATTTGATCCTTGAATAGATAGAGAATTCCCAGGCTTGGGATAAGGATCATCAGCGCAACCGCTGAAACAGCGATCCGCTGAAGACTTTGCTCCGACATGGATTTGTTGTCCCTCGCGTTCATGCCACCTTTCCCCGATGAAGTATTTTTCCGGATTGCCGCGATCCGGACCCAATTCAGCCGTTTCGACTCGTTCGAACGACTCGGCGAGGAACTCAGACTCAATGTCAATATAGCATTTATTGTCAAATTTGCCAAGGGCAAACTTAAATTAAAAACGATTTGTTTAGCTTGTTTCTGCCTTGGGGGACTAGAAGGGCGAATCGGGAAAAAGAAAGGTTTGATCAGGCCTGGGGATTGGAGAACAGGGAACCTACCTCCAAGCGATACCCATTCAGGAATTCCTGGATTTCCATCGGTTTTTTATTCTCGGGCTGGAGTTTTGTGATTCGGAGTCTTCCCTCGCCGGTTTGAATATCGACTCCCTCGGGGCCCACGGCGAGCACTTCCCCCGGTAGGGCGCCAACAGAATCCTCGTTCAGTGCGAGAGACCTTTGAATCTTTAGAACGCTTTCGTTCCAAAAGGTTCTCGCGCCGGGGATGGGGGTGAGGCCACGGATTCGATTTTTGATCTCTCTAGAGGACCGTCTCCAATCGATGACGGTTTCCTCTTTCTTGATCAGCGGAGCGAATGTCGCTTGAAGATCGTCTTGCGGGGTTCGCGGCTCCTGATCTTCCGCGATCAGTCCGGCGGAACGAAGGACGAGGTCCGCACCCATCTCGGCGCACCGTCGAGAAAGGGACCCGTAATCCTCCTCGGGGAGGATCTCCAACTCCTCCTGAAGGCAGATCGGCCCGGCGTCCCAGGCCTCGTTCAAAAAGAAGGTGGTGACCCCGGTTCGTTCCTCCCCCTCCATCAAGGCCCACTGCATCGGCGCGGCGCCCCGGTATTTCGGAAGGAGAGAGGGATGTAAATTGAGCCAACCCTTCGGAACCGAGTCCAGCGCCCGTTTCGAAATCTTCGCGGAGTAGGCCACGATGATCGCCAGCTCGGGAGCGACCTCCTCCAGCATTCTCCAAGTGTCGTCGGAATTGAATTTCTCGGGTTGGTAGACAGGGATTCCCGCCTCGACAGCGACCGTTTTAACAGGCGAGGGGACCACCTTTTGTCCCCTCCCCCTTTTCCGGTCGGGCTGGGTGACAACCATCGAAGGCCGAAAAGGGGAATCGAGAAGTCGGGTCAGTGTCGGGACCGCGAAATCGGGCGTGCCGCAGAAAATGGTCTTCAAAATCGGGGGACCGTCCAATCACTGGATTCTCATTCGATCCCTAACTTTTGCATTTTGCGGAGGAGGTTTCTACGGCTGACCCCGAGAAAGTTGGCGGTCTCGCCTCTTCGCCAGCGGTTCTTCTCCAGCGCCGAGAGGATCACTCCCTTCTCGATCTTCTGAATCTCCTGTTCGATGGCGTCTTGCATGGGCGTGCCGGTCTCGATGGCCTGGATCAGCGATGCGGTGTCGCGAAGAGCGCTTTCCAAAGGCCCCCCCGGAGTGGGGACTGTCAGATGCGCCGATCCGTTTTGCGATTCGTTGGAATGAAAGTCCACCGTCGAGGAAGCCGAGGTTCTCAGCATTTCCTCATCGCTAAAGTCGATCGGCAAATCGGCGGGTGACAAGATCTCTCCATGCGAGAGGATGACCGCCCGTGTGATAACATTCTCCAGCTCGCGGACATTTCCCGGCCAGTTGTAGTTCATGAATTTCTCCATGACTTCCTTGGAAATGCCCCGGACCTCCTTGGCATACTGCGTGTTGGCCTGTTTGACAAAGTGATCGATCAGGATGGGGACATCGGCGCGTCGGTTCCGAAGGGGCGGGATGTAGAGCGGAATGACGTTCAATCGGAAAAACAGGTCTTCCCGGAACCGGCCCTTGGCAACCTCCTCGGAGAGATCCTTGTTGGTGGCGGCGATGATGCGCACATCCACTTTCACCGTTTTGTTTCCGCCCACTCGCTGGAACTCATTGTCCTGGAGAACGCGCAGCATCTTGGCCTGGAGCATGGAGTCCATGTCCCCGATTTCATCCAAGAACATGGTGCCGCCATTGGCGTGCTCGAACTTTCCGATCTTCTGAGCGTGCGCGCCGGTAAAGGCGCCGCGTTCATGGCCGAAGAGCTCGCTCTCCAACAATTCGCCGGGAATGGCGGCGCAATTGATCGCGACGAAATTCTTGTTTCGGCGTTTGCTGTGGCGGTGCACAGCGGAGGCGACCAACTCCTTTCCGGTTCCGGACTCGCCCAAAACCAGAACGGTGACATCCTGCCCGGCGACCCTTTGAATCAGGTGAAACAGATCTCGCATCTCGGTGGTCGAACCGATGATCTGATCGAACCCGAGGGAGGCGTCCATGTGCCTTGACAAGATTTGAACGCGACGCCGGAGGGTTCTCTTTTCGAGGGCTCGACGCACCACCACACGGATTTCATCGACATCGAACGGTTTCGTGAAGTAGTCGTAAGCCCCCTCGCGAAGCGCCTCCATGGCCAGGTCCTTGGAACCGTAGGCGGTGACGAACAGAATCGGGACTTCAGCGTCCTGGCGTCTGATTGCCTTGAGAGTTTCCAATCCATCGAGGGTCGGCATTCGATAGTCGAGGATGACGAGATCGAATTTTTCGGGGCCGAATAAATCGACCGCCTCTTGGCCATCCGAAGCTTCTTCGATTTCGTAGCCCTCCTCCGCGAGGGTCTCCTTCATGGCGAATCGGATGCCGTCCTCGTCATCCGCGATGAGGATTCGAGGCAGAACATTCTTCTCGAGAGTTTCTTCCATGATCCGCGTCCTTTCTTAACCCAACAAAGCAACCCCGGCGGCGGTTCTTGCCCGATCCGCGGGCCGCGGCGACTCGCGACCCTCCAACTCCAAGGGGATCTGGACCGAAAAAGCGGTTCTATTGGCGCCGCTTCGGACAAAGATCTCGCCCCTGTGCGATCGGACGATCGAATCGCTGATCGGCAGTCCGAGACCGGTTCCATTCTTTTTTGTGGTGTGAAACGGGAGAAAGAGATCCTCCATCTCCCCGGGGGGAATCGAACTTCCCAGGTTCTCCACCTCGAAAATGACTTTGTCTTCTTTTTGTTTGGCGGTCACAGTCACCACCCCCTTCGATGGCGAGGCCTCGATTCCATTGATCAGAATGTTGATCAATGCCCGGGCGAGCAGTTTGGGCTGACAGGCGACCTCCAAGGCGGGGTCTTCGACCTGGAACTCCACAGCGACCTTCGCCTTCTTGGCGAGGTGACTGGTGGATTCGCCCACGGTTTTCAGAATTTCCTCCAAGGGGGTCACGGCGAAATCCTCTTCGGGAGGTTTGGTCAGCATCGCAAACCGATCGATGACTTGGTTGACCCGATCGACCGCCTCCACAATCACCTTCGAGTACGATTTGAGTTTTTCGGCCGGCACCTGCTTATCGCCCGACATGATCTGGGCCAACCCGCGAATGGGGGTTAAGGGATTCCGAATTTCGTGGACGATGCCCGATGCCATGTGACGCAGAGAACTCGCTTTCTCGGCTCCCTCGATTCCCGAGGCGAAGGACTCGAGCCGGTTGTTGTCCATCACAGTCAGCACCATTCCCAAGGGAGCGTTTTCCTCATCCTGGACCCACACCATCCAAGCGGACATCTCCCTGCTCTCGCCATACTTGTCGGTCAATTTGACCTGTTTCCGGGGTAGGTCGACTTGGTCCCGAAAGGCCAGGGAGAGATGGCTGACCAGATCCGAAGATCTGCCCAGAACTTCCTTGAAGGGTTGTCCCTCATAGTTGCCGAGGGGGACATGGAAAAGCCGAGTGGCGTGGGGGTTCATCCATTCCACCCGTCCGCCCGAGTCGATCACCACCACACCGCTTGTGACCGACCCAAGGATCAATTGGGCCCGCCGGGGCAGGCTCTTTTCCACTTGCTCCAGGGCTCGGTTGAAGGCGTTCGCGAGAAAGGAGAGTTCGGATTGGTGGTCCAGCTCCAGACGACCCTGAGGGCCCTGATCGGCGATCGCTTCCAGCTGCGATTGGACGTTACGGATGGGCAAAAGAATGATCCATGCCCAACAAACACCGAAAAAACCGCCCACCACAGCCAGCACCCAGACCCATTTCCGCGAATCCTGTAAGACCTGCCACATGTTGGAGTTGCCGCTGTCCCAGCCAGTTTCAATGGTCATTAACAGAAAGAACCCTTGGGCTAAGCAGCCCAGAAAGAAGAAGATCGGCAGGGCCACCGCCAAGGGGAGGAGAAATGATCGGGAACGGGATTCTTCTGTCCACGTTTGAGCCATCGTGTGCGCCTTTAATCCGAAATAGATGACTTATCATTGATATCATGATAGTCAAGAACACAAAAGTCAATGGTTTCACCATTAAGACGCGAAAAATAGTACTTAGTCGTTTTGTCAATCTGGCAAAATTACAGATTCTTCGCCTTCACAAAAACGTCCATTCGGGGTATTTTAGAAAAAAGTGTGAAAAAAAACGCCGATGGCTCGTTATAATGAGAGAGCCGAAAGGAAGGCGGCGGGTTCTCATGTCTTTTATTTATACAGCTCGAGCACTCTTTATTTTTCTCGCGACCGTTTTCGCAGGGTCGATGACTTACTTTTTCCCCGGGTTAAGGGGAGACGCCCTTGTGTGGGCCGGATTCGGGTTGGCGGTTTCCGGGTTCATTGTCCTGATCGAAAGTCTCATTCGCGAGGTTTATCCCAAGACCCTGTTGGTGGGCGTCCTTGGCCTGTGGATCGGCCTGATTACGGCGACTTTGGTTTCGAAAGCCGTCCCGGAAACCAGTTACATTCCCGAGGCGCAACGGATCACCTACGCGGTGGCGATGCATCTCTTTCTGGGCTATCTGGGGGCGGTGATCGCGCTACGGTTTGTCGAACGGATCGATCTCTCGTCCTCGCATTTGATCACCGCCGACGATCCCCGCCTGAAAGGGTGCAAGATTCTCGACACCTCGGTCCTCATCGACGGCCGTCTATTGGATATGGTGAAGACCGGGTTCCTGGATGGCATCTACATTCTTCCCAAGTTCGTTTTGGACGAACTTCAAAACATCGCCGATTCCCCCGATCCATCGCGCCGGCAACGCGGGCGCAGGGGGCTCGACACAGTTCGGGCGCTCAAGGACACCGACATGATCATGGAGATTTCCGAAAAGGATTATCCCCATATTCAAGCGGTCGACGCGAAATTGATTCAGTGCGCCAAGGATCTGGAGGGGAGAATCGTGACCAACGATTTCAACCTCAACAAAGTGGCCGAGATCAACAACATCCCGGTGTTGAATATCAACGACCTCTCCAACGCTCTCAAACCGGTCATCCTGCCAGGGGAGACTCTGACTCTGACCCTATTGAAATCCGGAAAAGAGCCGGGGCAGGGGATCGGTTATTTGGACGACGGCACCATGGTGGTTGTCGAGGACGGCATCGCTCGTTTGCGCGATGAAGTGGATGTCACGGTGACCAGCATGCTCCAGACTCAGGCCGGTCGAATGATCTTCGGCAGACTCGCCGATTCCGAGGAAGCGCCGCGCAGGGAGCGCGAATCCGAGGAGTCCGACCGCAAGGAGAGTGCGCGAAAAGTGGTCGACCTCGAACTGAAGAAGAAATAAGTCTCTCTTCCCAATCCGGGTTCCTCTGATACCTTCCGCTTCGATGGAAGAATACCTTTTTCGCCAAGACACGATTGCGGCGCCCTCCACCCCCGCCGGGCGTGGGGCTGTTGCCGTTGTCCGCGTATCCGGTCCGGACACATTGAAAATTCTTCACCCCCTCTGGTTGGGCAGGGATCTCAAAACGCTCGTTCCACAACGCTTCTCGCTCGGTCGAATCAAAACCTCGAACGGAGAACTTATCGACGAAGTCCTACTGGTCCGGATGGTCGCTCCCCATTCCTACACAGGGGAGGAGATGGCGGAGATTCATTGTCATGGAAACCCTCATCTGGTGAAGGCGCTGCTTGCGGAGTTGTATCGGCAAGGCGCCCGCGGGGCAGAGCCCGGCGAGTTTACCTTCCGAGCCTTTCGCAACGGTCGTATGAGCCTGGTGCAGGCCGAGTCGGTAGCCGCGCTGATCGACGCCAAGGGCGATTGGGCTCGCAAGAATGCCCTCAATGTGTTGGCCGAGGATGGGGACAAATGGGTGCGGGATCTGTTGGACGATCTCCTGGCGATTTGGGTTCCGGTCGAGGCGGACCTTGAATTTCCAACCGACGACCTCGACTCGTTGAACCTCGAAGATCTATTGCCGCCGCTTAACCAACTGCTCGGTCGGATGATTCGACTACGAGAGAAGGCAATCCGGTTCTCGAAGCTTCAGGAGGGCTACCGTGTCGTTATCGCGGGGGAACCGAACGCGGGGAAATCAAGTCTGCTCAATGCCCTGCTCGGCTACCAGCGAGCGATGGTGACCGACATCCCCGGCACGACTCGGGACACTCTGGAGGAGGTGTTCGAAATCGAGGGTATCCCCATCCGCCTGATCGACACCGCGGGTTTGGGGGAGGCGAAGGACGAACTCGACGCCAAGGGGATGGAACGCAGCCGGGAGGCCCTCGCCCGAGCGGACCTGGCGGTCGTGGTGATCGACGCTTCCCTTCATTCCTGCCCCGAGGGGGAGTTGACCTATCGAGATTACCTTCCCGCCATCCCCGAGGAATTCGAGGCCCCGGTTTTGTATGTCGCCAACAAGGCGGATCTGATTGAAGAGACTTCTCCATGGCGCGGATCCGAGGATGCGATCCTGGTCTCCGCTCTGGCCGAAACCGGACTGAAGAACCTCCTGAAAAAGATTTCGGAAACCCTCACCGAATCGGGTGGGGTGGACCTCGACGAGCGCCTCATGCTCAACGACCGTCAGGAGCGGACCCTAAGTCGAGCCATCGAAGCGATCGTGAAATCGATCGAAAACATTGACACCGGCGCGAACCAGGATCTGGTGGCGACCGATCTCGCCGAGGCCAAGAGCGCGCTGGAGGAACTTTCGGGGAAGACGATTCAAATCGATTTGATGGGGGAGATTTTCGGGAAGTTTTGTATTGGGAAGTGAGTTTGAAGAAATCGATGGGCTTTCTACGCATCTTCTCCTATAATACTTCATTCAAAACATCCTTTAGGTGATGGAATCAGAAATGAAGTGTCTGCATAGACTCCTTCTCCTTTCCCTGGTGGCCGTGATGGGTTGCAGTTATCCACCCTGGAAGCACCAATACAAAGGCGAAGGCGATGATAACATCAAGTCGTCAATGGAACATCTGTTCGGAATGGATTGAGAATAGTCAGATTATCATCAATGACTTGACCATGTTGAAAGTCTTCGGAGAAGAGTGTACCGCATCCGGCATTCAAGGCCGAAGCAAGAATCAAACTGTCAAAGTGCCCATACTTGTATCTCTGCCCCAGCTTCCACGCAAGTCGGATTTCCGGAAGCCCAATGTCGGTCACATTAACCAGACTGAGGATGTCTTCCAGAGTGGACTCCACTTCTTCTCGCGGCTTCATACCCTTCCGTATCATGACGTGGCTGCATTCGTTAATGACTTGCGTCGAGATTACGGATGAGTCATTTAAGAAAGTCCAAGCCACCTCTCTTTTCTCAGCTTCATCTCCCAAGGCATACAAGAGGATATTGCTGTCCAAGAAAACGGGTTTCTCATCCTCTGGCATTGTCGTAGAAATCCTGGCGACTGGAGATGGGCTTTCCCCCCCACGAAATCCGAACCCTGGAGAGTCGCTCTCGCGCCTCGGTCTGGCGAGATGCGAGGACATCGGCATCTGTTCGAGCCTTTAGCGACTCGATAAATTGGATGACCTTTCGTGCCTGGTCCTCGGGTAGTTCCAGACTTTCCGCAAAAATCTGCTCTGCCAGTGTCATTGTCTTTTTTCCCTTCCGCGAGAACGATTTGCTTCAGTGTCTATTATGGTAACGCAGGTAAGAGGATTTGTTAGGGATAAAAGAATTCCCCCTCACCCCACCTCCATCTCCATCCGTATGTCCGCCCTCTTATAAAAGGGATCCTGCCCGATATGCGTCGTTTTAAACCCGACCGCCTCATAGAGGTGCAGCGCCGGTTTGAGGGTGGTGTTGGAGACGAGGTAAACTTTCTTCGCGCCGAGGGTCTTGGCCTTTTCGAGGGCGTAGTTGAGGACTTGGCGACCGTAGCCTTTTCCGCGGGCCGATTTCTTGGTGGCCATCCGGGCCAGCTCGTACTCGGTTTCGGATTTCTTGAACAAGGCGCAGACCGAGACCACCTCATCTCCCTCGGTCAGTGTGAAGATGGACCCGCCATTCCGCACCACCGAACTGGGATCGCGAGCCAGCTCCAGGTCGATCGGTTCCAACTCGAAATACTCTTGGATCCAATCCTGGTTCAGGGCGATGAAGGCGGGGTAGTGGTCCGGATCGTTCTCATGAATCATCCAATCAGGGCTTTCAGTTGCTTCAAATAACCCGGAATCGCGGTTCGAGCATCTTCGGCCGCTTCGTATTCCAGGGCGACGAACCCTCGATAGCCGACTCCGCGAAGGATTTTGACGATACGCTCCAAGTCGGCCGGTTGTTTCTCTTGCCCCTCCGGTTTGACCTCCACTTTCACCTGGACCGTGATTGCGTAGGGCGCCGCTTGTTGGAGTTCTTGATAGGGGTCGGCTGAATGAAAATTGCCGGTGTCGAGGTTGACTCCGAACCATTCCGAATCGATTTCGCGGACAATCGCCAGCAGCTGATCGGCGTTCGAGACAATCCCCCCATGGTTCTCCAGCGCCAGGAAGACTCCCTTTTCCGCGGCATACTCCAATGATTCGTTAATGCACTCGATCGCGAACCCTCGCGCCTCCTCCTCGTTCGAACCTTTTTGGATCTTGCCCGCGAAGATCCGGATGCACGGGGCCCCCATCTCGGAGGCGTGATCGATCCATTTCCGGGTCAGCGCGAGTTCCTTATCTCTGTCGGGCCCTTTGGGGTGGGTGAAGACATTCCCGATGGCGGTTCCCGAAACGGTCAATCCCATCAGGAAGGCTTTCCGACGGTATTCCAAGAAATAGTTACGATCGGCATCCTCAGGGAAGTAATACGAGGTCGGCTCGATCGCCCCGAGACCGTTCTCGGCGGCAAATTGCATGAACTCCTCGGAAATGGTCATGATCGGCGGTTCGGCCTTGAACTCTTTTCGGAAGGAGTAGCCCGCCAGGCTCAATTTCATCCCGGAGGGACCCTCCCGATGAATCGGTTCAATCGCCTCGGACCGCGATCCGAAAGCCAGGGATGACGCGGCGGCGGTCCCGACCGCCGTGCTGATGAAACTTCTGCGATTCGATTTCATGGTAGGTTTCCATCTCCGTTTCGTTTACAATTAAGAGTTGGGTGAGGCTCGCGGCCGTCACCGCATGGCCATGAACCGGACCCTTCTTCTCCCCCAAGGTAGTGACGGGTCGAAAACTCTTCAAGTGGGTGTCGAAACAGATGACAGGGAACACGACCAACTCGATACATGAGATGGCCAAAGACGATCCAATGATTGGAAAAATGGTGGAGGTGCATCTCCTTAACGACAAGCGGTTCCTGGGAAAGGTGCGTCGACGGGACCGGGATGGGGTCACGCTCTACTGCATTCCCCTTTCCATGATCGACACGCTTCCTCAGGGGTCGAGTGTCAAAGACCAATTGGGCGAGATCCTGAGCACCATTTTTTTCCCCTATGTCAACATCGAATACATTGACATTGGCGGAGAGCCGGTCGGTTTCGATAGCCTGTTTTCCCAAGCCTTCGACAACGAACCGCTAGAATCTCTTTTCGAGTATCCGGAGTCCCCTTAACCGATGGAACAAAAGACTGGCGGGAACTTGGCTTTGAAACTCTCGGTCGAGGTCCTGAGGCGGAACATCAGTCTGGACGAAGGGCTGGTTCGCGCGCAGACCTCCGGAATGGTCGAGCCGTTTGTCGAGGGATTGAACATCCTGGTCGGGAGGGACCTCTTCGACATTAACGAGGCTCGCCAGCGACTCCGAAGCGGGGCGGCCGAACGGGCGGTGAACGGCCATGACGAGCCGCTTCAACTTCCCTCCGAACTGGATGGATGGACTTTGGATTCCGAGGGGAAGAAACCGCCCCTCGACGAAAGAGATTTTACGACCTTGGAAATTCAGGTTAACAAAATCCTTTCGGAGAAACAGGAGATCCTCTCTCGGATCGACCTTCTAAATGCGGCGACTCAGCGAGAGGATCATATTCCGAACCCTTGGACAGCTCCCCTGGTCATATTGTCGCTGACCGTCGTGGCGGTGAGCGCCTTCCAATTCGGAGTGGGTTCCACTCTCGGCAGCGGGATTTCTCTGGCGGTCGGATCTCTTTTCACCCTGGTTGTCTTCCAGAAAGAAATGTCTCGTTTCGAGGCGGTGAACCGTCGTATCCGCTCCGAGATCAAGAAGGGGATGGCGATCAAGAAGAAGTGTCTCGATGAGTTGCGCGAATGCGATCGACGGGTGGCCACATTGAGGAATCGAGCGGCCGAGATGGTGGAGGATTGCGATCCGCTACCCGAGGAGGAAATGGCGAACTTCCTCGAAAAATTCCCGGGATTGTTTCCCACAGAGGAAAAGGCGGCCTCCGAGTAAATGGGCGTGCCGGTCACCGTTCTGAAAGGGCTTGTCCACGCCACTGGCTACGGCCCATCGAGGAAGCTCGAAAGGTCCCTGGGCTTTTCGAAAGCCACTCAGGAAAAGACCCTCGCCGATCTACTCGAAAGAAACCGTGGGACTGTCTACGGAAAACGCCACGGTTTCGGCGACATTCGGTCCTCGCTGGAATACCAGATCCGAGTTCCGATCCAGGACTATGACGGCCTCTCCCCCGAAATCGATCGAATCCGACGTGGCGACAAGGGGGTTCTGTTCCCCGGATGCGACCGACTCCACATGTTTGGACTGACCAGCGGCACGACTGGAAATCCCAAAACCATTCCGATTACCGATCGCTATGTGAAACGGTTCCGGCAGACCTATAGCATCTGGTCAACTCGAATCCTCCGCGACCACCCGGGGTTAGTGGAGGGGAAATACCTCGCCATGTACTCGGACTGGAGAGAGACCTTCACGGACAAAGGGGTTCCGTGTGGCGCGGTCACCGGGTTGCTGGCCTCACTCCAGCCGCCTTGGATCCGGAAGAGGATGGTGGCCCCTCCGCAAGTTTCAAGGATCAAGGACCCCGCGGTTAAGGAGGCGGCGGTCCTTCATCACGCACTTGCCCACGAGACGGTTCTGTGGACCTCGGCCAACCCCAGCACGCTGCTTCGCCTGGCCAGATCGTTGGCCAAGAACCTCGACGACTTGTTGCGCGGTCTATCGGATGGAACTTTTCCTCACCTTTCCGAACTCGATCCAGCCCACCGGAACCATCCTGACTTTCGCCCCAATCCCGAGCGCGCGCGTCTTATCGGGCAACGAATCGAGGCGGGGGGAAATGTTTTTCCAACCACCATCTGGCCCAATCTGCAGATTCTTTCTTGTTGGATGGGCGGGACATTGACTCCTTACCTGTCAGGTCTGAGATCGCATATTCCGGGAGCGGATATTCGCGACCCCGGTCTCATGGCTTCCGAGGGGCGGTTCACCATTCCGATCGACGATAACACCGCCTCAGGAGTTCCCGACCTCAACAGTCTTTTCTTCGAGTTCCACCCAGCGGACGGGGATGAAAAGGTTCCCATCGGAAGCGCGGAGCCATTGCTCTTGTCACATGAAGTCGAGGTGGGGAAGAAGTATTTCTTAATCTTCTCCTGCGACTGGGGCCTGTACCGATATCACATCGACGACATTGTCGAAGTGACGGGACGCATCGGCGACGTCCCCTTGATTCGGTTTGTCCGCAAGGGATCGGGTTACTCCTCGATCACGGGGGAAAAGTTGTCCGAGGACCAAGTGGTCAAAGCCATCGAATCGCTTCCGGACACATTTCGGAATCTTCGAAACGATCTCGTGGTCGCTCCCGTTTGGGGAGATCCGCCGGGTTACCTTCTGTTTATTGAGGAGGGTCCGGATCTGTCGGAGCAAGAATGTTGCACTGTCGGGGAGAGGATGGAACGGGAGATTCGCGGTCTGAACTGCGAGTATGAGGCCAAGCGGGAATCCCATCGACTACAGCGCCTGCGTGTGGCTTTGGTTCAACCCGGGACTTTCGATCGAATCAAAGGCGAGGATATCGAACGAGCCGGCGGACGTTCCGAGCAATACAAACTCAAACGCATTCAAGGCGATCTCGAATTCGCGAATCGATTTGGGTCTTACCGAATTATCGAGACTTAGTCGATCTCGAATTGGATTTCCTTGGCCAGACTCTTCATCTTTTGCGACAGAGAAACGAGGCCGGAAGAGGGATTCTCCAGGAGATAACGGCCATAATCCGAGCACACTTTTCGGAGTCGGAACAAACCGGGCTCCTGAATGGCTCCTCCGAAGGCGATCACCAGGTTCACCTCTCGGACGGTGTTCTTCATGCCGTGTTTTTCCAGTTGGATGATGCTCGGGAAGTAGGCGACTTCGGCGTTGCAGAGTTGAAAGAAGTGCTCGTAGTCTTCTTTGAACCGAAAATCTCCTCCAACCAAGAGGACCTGCTTTCCGGAATAGGGTTCCAAACCCTCTTGGGAAATCTCGGGATAGGGAAATTTAAGCGTGGGTCTTTCGACTTTTTCGGAAGTCGATTGTGAAACCGATTCCTCCTCCACCTCGGTGACGAAGGAAGGGTCGCCTGTGTTCCTCAGAGACGAATCGGGGTCCGGCGAATCCTCCGTCTCGGCGTCAACGGTTTCTTGTCCCCTGTTTTCACGCGAGAGAACGAAGGAGCCGGACTGCTCGGTGGGGGCCTCCAGGGATTCGATTTCGGAGGACTCCATCTCCGCGATCCGTCTCTCGCGTTCGATCGATTCCACATCGACGGGACGTGGCGCATCGCTCAAGGATCGGGCCGGTCTCGCGGGCGGGTTGGTTTCGAGTAATGCCTCGCCGAGATCCGTGTGGTCGACGGGGTTGGTCTTTTTGGCTTCTTCCAACGCTTTCTTGAGAGTGGCGTTCTCGCGTTCCAGCCTGTGGAATTGCTCGCGATAGGATTCGAGATCGGTGAGCGTGGAGGTGAGTTGTTGCTCGATCCTTTCGATTTGTTCGGAGCTGGCCATTTCGGCGGACGCTTTTTCGAGTTCTTTGATGCGGGCGGCTTGAACTTGGAGTTGCGTCTCCAAAGCCTCTCGGCCTTTCCGCGCCTCAATGTTCGCCTTCTCGAGAGATTCTTTCTCGGATTTAAGATCTTGGATCTCGGTCTGTTTCTCGCGAAGAGCGGCTTCGATCTCTTGTTTCGATTGCTCGATCTCGCGGTGTGAATGTTCAAGCGTGGCCCGAGCTTCCTCCGCGACTGTCAATCGATCGGCGAGGCCCGTGTGTTCCTCTTGGGAAACTCGTTCTTTAAGCGTGTTTTCCAGTTCCGACTCCAATTCGGCGATTCGTTCCCTCGATTTGGACAAGTCGGATTCCAAAGGATCGACTCGTCCTCGGATGGATTCGAGTTCCTTCTCCAAATCCCCCAGTCGGAAGGTCAAATCCTCTTTCATGGATTCGAGTTTTTCGATGTCGCTCGATAGTTGTTTCTCGCGTTCCTCGGCTCGCTCTCGGCTCCGTTCTTGTTCGCTCATCTCGGAGGCGAGTGCGTTGAGTTCCCGCTCACGGTGAGCGAGCCTTTGTTCGAGGCTATGGATGGTCTCCTTGGCCTCCCGGTTTTCCACCCGAACCATTTCGAGTTCGCGGCGGATGCGGCTCTTCTCCTCGGCGGTTTCGGCGCGGGATTGGCTTAGAAGCATGACTTGTTCGGATAGCCGGGCGAGCTCCGATTGCTCCCGAGCCCGATCTTTGGTCGTGTTTTCGAGATCGAGGTTGGCTTTCAGCAACTTCTTCCAGAGATGGAGGAATTGTTTCTGGAGATTGAGAAGTGTGGATCCAAAATCGCTGGCGCCCGACAAAGACTCGGAGGGGCGGCGAAGAGAGGATTTATCGAATTCGGAAAAGGACTCCTCACTCGGAAACAGATGGATCGGTTCCGTTGTCCGCGGCCATGGCCCCACCTCGCGGGCGTGACGTTCCGAAAGGTTAGCGTAAAGGGAGCGACATTCCTGCAACAGATCTTCAAGTTCAGTGATTTCAGTTGGTTCGTTCATTTTTCAGCCGTGAGACCCTATCGTGGGTTTGTTTAAATTCCCACTTGATATGATCGTCCAAAAGCAGCCGGAGTAAACCGGCTTCGAAACAAACCACGGAGACTTGGACGAGCATCCTAGGCACATCGAGAACGAAGGATCCGGTGGTGGCGAATGTGTGAATGCTCACCGCCAACCAAACGACCAGGTCCAACACGATCACCGTGCAAAGACCGATCCGCGCCCATTCCCTCCAGACAAAACAATGATAGGCGAAGATGAGGGAAAACCCAGACAGCGCGTAGCGATAAGCGAGGAACAGCTGACCCCAGCCCGGATTGACTCCGGGAGCCATGGCCCCCGAGTCTTCCAATGTCTCCACGCCCAGGGATGTCGCGATCGTTTCGAGCAGTAGCGCCCCGGCGAGGACCATCGACAAAGTCAAGCAAAGGAGGAAAAGGGTTCGGAGCGACCTTCCCCGGAGACTCGATTCCTTCTCATCAGGCCGGCGTCGGCGCCGGGCTTCCGATGCCGGGGAGTCCGGTTTCGGGTTCCGATCCTTCATCCTCGATCACCTTCTTTGGAGGATTTCCCCCGGTCGGGCTGGTCTTGCCGTCATCGAACGGCGGCAGTTTTCCTTCGAATAGCAGCTCGACTTCATTCTTGTCCAAAACTTCGCGTTCCAACAGCGCCTCGGCGAGCATGTCGAGTTTATCGCGGTGCTCCTCAAGGATATTCTTGGACCTCGCGTGGCACTCATCGACAATGCGTCGGATTTCCTTATCGATTTCGAAGGCGATTTCCTCGCTATACCCTCGATCTTGGGCGATGTCCCGGCCCAAGAAGACCGCATTGTCGTTCTTCCCGAAGGTGAGGGGACCCAATCTCTGGCTCATGCCCCACTCGCAGACGATACGGTGAGCGAGGGCGGTGGACCGTTCGAGGTCGTTGCTCGCCCCGGTGGTGATTTCGCCAATCGCGAGTTCCTCGGCGGTTCTGCCGCCGAGCAGGGCGGTGATGGTCCCGAGCAACTCTTTCCGACTGTTCAGGAATTTGTCATCCGTGGGCAGATGCATGGTGTAGCCCAGCGCGGCTCCTCGGGGGAGGATCGACACCTTGTGGAGGGGATCCAGCTCGTCGAGAAAATGGTACATGAGAGCGTGGCCGGCCTCGTGAAAGGCGACAATTTTCTTTTCTTTTTCGCTCATCGCCTTCGATTTCTTTTCCGGACCGGCCATGACTCGGTCGATCGCATCCTCGAAATCGTTGGCGGAGACTCGGTCCTTATTCCTGCGCGCCGCGAGAAGAGCGGCCTCGTTGACCGCGTTGGCCAGGTCGGCTCCCGAAAAGCCAGGGGTGCGTCGAGCCAAGACTTTGAGATCCACCGTCTTATCTAACACGATGTTCTTGGTGTGAACCTTGAGAATTTCCTCGCGACCTTTGATATCGGGGCCATCGACAGAAATCTGACGATCGAATCGACCGGGGCGAAGCAGAGCCGGATCGAGGACATCGGGACGGTTGGTGGCCGCGATCAGAATGACCTCCTCCGTGGCGCTGAATCCGTCCATCTCGACCAGGAGTTGGTTCAGGGTCTGCTCGCGCTCATCGTGACCGCCACCAAGACCGGCGAACCTCTGCCGTCCGACGGCGTCGATTTCATCCATGAAGATGATGCAGGGAGCGTTCTTTTTGCCCTGTTCGAAGAGATCTCGGACTCGCGCGGCGCCGACACCGACAAACATTTCAACGAAATCGGAGCCGCTAATGCTGAAGAAGGGGACATTCGCCTCTCCGGCCACCGCCTTGGCGAGCAGGGTTTTTCCGGTGCCGGGAGGGCCATAAAGGAGCACTCCCTTCGGGATTTTCGCCCCGAGACGCTGAAATTTCTGAGGATCCTTGAGGAATTCGACAACCTCCTGGAGTTCCTCTTTGGCCTCATCGCAGCCAGCGACGTTATCGAAGGTGACTTTATTGTCGCCATCGGTGTTCAGGCGGGCTCTGGATTTGCCGAAAGACATGGCATTTCGGCCCCCCGCCTGCATTTGTCGGAGGAAAAAGATCCACAATCCGACAATCAGCAGGATGGGGAAAATGGTGGACAAAGCGGTGAGCAGCCATCCGCTTTGAGGATTTTCTTTTAACTGAATGAGGGTTCGTCCATCCGAACGCCGCGCTTCGTTGAGAGAATCGATTTTGTCGGTGATCGCCCGAGCGTTGACACTCAAATTCGGGCAGGAGAATTCGATGCTCGATCCGCCCGCCGCCGTTCCAGCGATACGAACCAGGTTTTCCTTGGTTTTTTCGGGAAGTCCCTCGGGCCACCCGCCATCGCCGGAGCTCTGAGAGATTTGTCCTTTCGCTTGAGTTTCGGACAGGGTCACCTCACTGATCCGATTGTGTTCGAGCAGTGTCATGAAATCGGTGGTGCTGAGCTGGACCCTTTGCTGGCCTCTGAAAGTGACAACCACGAGCATGAGGGCGACCAGCAGGATGATCCAAATAAAGCTCTTCTGAAGATATGCTCCCAATGAATTGCTCCTTCCCTGCAATCTAGGAATTAATTTGGAGGAGACTCCGATCGAGTCCGCGCACGGGGGAGATTCCGCGGGGAACCCGTCAAGAACGACGCCTATTTTGTGAGTCTACACTGAAATTCTTCATTCGTCAGCATAAGACTCATGTGTCCCTCGCGCTAGTTGCTTGTGCCGGGGTCCAATACAAGGACACAATGATGGAAACGAGGGGACGATACCCCGGTAACCGCCGCCCCTCTTGCAAGTCTGCGACAGTCACCCGAAACTGAAGGGTTTAAACGCGAAAACGAGGCATTCTCCCTCACCGAGAGGAATAGGCCCTCCTTCGCCAGGCTCGGAGAATCAATCGGGTCATTATTTCCACCAACGAGACCGATCCAAGGGATGTCAGAAAACGCCTCATCGAACCTAAAATTGACAAAACCTCGGTATCCAAGACCGCAGTTTTTGTACGCACGGGTCTTTAATCGGTATTTCATATCGGAGTTAGTGCCTCCCCTGTCGATGGGGTTGTTCCTAGCCGCGATGACTCTTTTGCTCATCTCGGTTCTGGACTTCATGAACGAGTTGATACTGAGCGGCGTTCCGATGTTCCCCATTCTAAAAATCCTGTTGTGCCTCTTTCCGACGCTCCTCGAAATGGCCCTTCCGATCGGTTGTTTGTTGGCGTCGATGCTGGTTTATGGCCGACTTTCGGAGGATCGAGAGATTGTCGCGATGCGGTCGGCTGGGCTGAGCGGATTCACGCTTCTGTTTCCGGCGCTCGTCTTGGGAATGGCGCTCACCCTATTCAATTTCTATTGGACCGGCGAGGTCACCCCCAAGTCGCTGAAGATTCTTCGCTCCACCGCGAAGGAGATGATGGAGAACATCACCTCGATCAACATCTTCAAGCCGGGACAATTCAATTCCACGCCGGAAAGAGACCTCGCCATTTGGTTCTCCAACAACGTCCCCGGGACCAACAGCATCGAGAACATCACCATTTTTATCAGCGGTCGCGGCCAAGGTTTCAGTTTCTTATCCGACGAGACCCAAACTCGGGACGCGACCAATTGGACAATCTCCGCTCCATTGGCCGTCCTGAAACCGATCCCCGCGAAAGGCGTCCTGCAATTGATTCTCAAGGATTGTGTAACCGAGAACCTCGAACCTCGCAAACTCTCCCGGGTCGTGATCGACAACGCCACACTCTCAATCGACATCGGAAGGAGTCTCAACAAGTTTTCGGACGAGGGACTGACCAAGGAGAAACGAACCTACCGACAATTCATGGCTTTGGCGGAAGAAAACCGCGAGAAATTCGAAATTTCTCGTCGCAACCTTGGCTTTGAAGAGGGCGCTTCTCATGGAAAGATCTTGGAAAGGGCCAGCGAATGGCAGCGTCTCAAGAGGGAGGACCCGGCCTCCGTTCCGATGTCCATCTATGAGCTCATCGACGTTAAGGATCGCATCCGTGACACCCAAAGGTACACCTATTGGGCGATGCAAAGGTTCACCTATCCCGCCGCCACTTTTCTTTTCATCATGATTGGCTCGAGCCTCGGGTTGATCGCGGGACGTGGGAAGAAGACGGTTTGCTTTTTGATCACCGCGTTTGTCTTGCTTGGGTATTACACGATGGAGAAGACGGTCGAGACGATCAGCGAGAATCTCGCGCTCACCGACCGGTTCGATCCGGGGTTTTTGCCATGGGTTCCCAACCTGGTGTTGTTGATCATTGGACTGATTCTGATGAGAGCGGTGGTGAGACAATAATCCGATGTTCAATCTTATCCAACGCTATGTCATCTACTCGGTCCTGAAGAGTCTCATTTTGATCGGCATGGTCCTCGTGGCGGTGGTTTTGACCGTGGTCTTGACCAGTGACGGCGACGACCTCTACGAGAACCACGCGACCCTGAAGCAATCTCTCCTGTATTTGGTGGCGGTGCTTCCCCAGAAAACATTCATCGCGTTCCCGGCGGTCTGTCTGATGGGCGCTCTGTTCGGAATGCTCGGGCTCTCGCGCCACAACGAATTGGTGGCGATGTATTCGGCGGGGGCGGGATTGAGGTGGATCATCCGTCCAACGCTGGTTCTATCGATCATTCTCGGTTTCGGAGCCTTCTATTGGAACGAGATGGTGGCGGCGCCGCTTTCCCTTTGGGGGGAGCGGATGATGAATTCGGACATCAAGAAGAAGACCGGGGTATTGAAAGAGTATGGCCTGCTGCGAGGGAAGGGCAACCGGTTCATCCGCTACCAATCCTTCGACCGCAAGGCGCGGGTGATTCTGGATATCGAGGTCCGAGAAATGCAGCCGCACGGTTCGGGGACCCGTCGATTGATACGGGCCGATCTCGCTCGCTGGGATGAGGAAACGGTGAATCCTCTTACGGGCGAGAAAGGGGCTTGGCTCCTCGATCCGACCGACCCGAATTCGGAAAACTACATCATCGACATCAACGATGCCTGGGACATCACGCCGCGCCCGATCGAGGAAGACGAGGTGCTGCTGATCGAGGAGACTCCGGACGATTTCGGGGTCATCGAACGAAACCCGATCGAAATGAGCCACGCCGAATTGAAACGAAGGATCGCGTTGTTGGAGTCCGACCAGGCCCAGACGCTCGACCTTCAGGCGATTCTCAAATTCAAGGTGGCGGCCCCCTACTCGGTGGTGGCGTTGATTCTGATCGGGCTCTGTTTTGGGGCCAGTCCTTTTCTTCTCGGACGCGAGGGCGCCGCCCGATTTACATACCCACTGGGCATCTGTTTGGGTATCCTCGGCCTGTATTACGCGATATCTTTGGGGTGCCTGGGGTTGGGCCAGTTGAATGTGCTTAGCCCGTTCGTTTCCGCATGGCTTCCCAATGTCCTCTTCCTCGGCTTCGGAATCGTGCTGCTGGTGCGGAGCTGAGGGACTCGATCCCGAATAGACTGGTTTGATCTGGAAAGGAATTTGAACGTCTCAAATGGTTCGGAAGAAAAGTGTCACAAACATTCGCGCCCTGCTCAAGGACTTGATTGCCATCTCGCGTCAGTATGGGGCCGATCCCATGCATGTGATCGCGGGAGGGGGCAACACCTCCATCAAGAAAGGGAATGCCCTGTGGATCAAAGCGAGCGGAAAGTCGATGGCCACGATCGGGCCGGATGGGTTTCTCGAACTCGACAAGGAAAGGGTTCTCTCGACGCTCACGCGGAAAGATTGGAGCAAGAACCGGGAAGAGCGCGAGGACCAAATCGCAAAGGTTCTTCTCGATTCCAGAAGGAATCCTCCCGATCCCGACACACGACCCTCGGTTGAATCGACCCTCCACGCTCTTATGCCCCAAACCTTCGTCTTGCACACGCATGGTGAACTCGCGAACGGACTCACCTGCTCGAAGATGGGCGAGGATGGGCTTAAGAAAATCGCCCTTCCCGCCAAAGTGAAACCAGTCTGGATGCGCTATGTCGATCCCGGATTGCCTTTGGCCCAAGAGCTGGAACGTGTTCTCAAACAATATGTCGAAGAGCACGGCGAGTATCCCAACACGGTCTTCATGGCGAAGCACGGGATCTTGGTGGCGGCGGAAACGGCCGAGGGAGCCGACTCTCTCATGAAAGCCTGCGACCGAGCGCTGAAAACTTTTATTCAAAAGAAACGAGGGGTCCCGAAAAAACCAAAGGTGGCGGTGGACAGCGTATACGAACGCGCGATGTTGCCCGCGATCCGGTCGCTGCTACCCGAACCGACATGGATCTTCCGCCGGATTCTCGAACCGGCCCTGGATCGCCATTTCTCGAAAGGGTTGAGTCAGGTTCCCAGCCTTCTCCCGGATGAGACGGTTTATTGCGGAGCCTTTCCCGTTTGGATTCCCGCGCCGAAATCGATGGAGCCGAGGGATGTTCGGGAGGCGGTCGAGAAGTCGCTTTCAAAATACCTGGACCGATACGGGAAACCGCCGGTCGTTTTCTTCGCCGAGGGGCTTGGGGCTTACGCCGCCGGGCCGACCCAGAAGGATGTCACCAACACCGCGGATATGTTCGCCTCGGCGATGCGGATGTACGAGAACACGCTCGCGTTTGGCGGCCCGAATCCACTGACCAAAAGAGAGTGGACCTTCATCGACAACTGGAGTGTCGAGAAATACCGTCGCAAGCAGGCCGCCGGTTCGAGCGCGGCTGGGAGAGCGTCGGGGAAAGTCATCCTGGTCACCGGGGCCGCTCAAGGAGTCGGAAAGGAGATCGCCGAGGGATTGGCCGCCGAGGGAGCTCGCTTGGTGTTGGCCGATTTGAATCCCGCGACCCTCAATCCGACAGTCGAATCCCTCACCGAGACTTATGGCCCCGGAGTCGCGGTTGGCGGAGTCTGTAATGTCACTTCGGAAGAGGATCTCGACCGGATGGTCGCGTTGGCGATTTCCACCTTTGGCGGCCTCGACGCCGCCATCTCGAACGCCGGCATCCTCAAGGCCTTTAAGGTCACCGATTTCCCGGCGGACACCTGGCGCGCCATTGTCGATGTGAATCTCGCGGGTTATTTCCTCACCGCGAAATGCGCCGCCAAAGCGATGCGATACCAACACAGCGGGAACATCATCCAGATCAATTCCAAGAGCGGAAAGATGGGGAGCAAGTACAACTCCGCTTATGCCGCTTCGAAGTTCGGGGGGATCGGACTCACCCAAAGCCTTGCGCTCGACTTGATCGAGGATGGCGTTCGAGTCAACGCCATCTGCCCGGGTAATTTTCTCGACCTTCCCCTTTGGTCGGCGCCGGGAGGACTGTTCGATCAGTACCGACCCAAATTCGGAAACGTTTCCCGCGAAGAGGTTAGGAAGATTTACGAGGGCAAGGTCCCCATGGGTCGTGGGTGTCAGGTTTCCGATGTGGTGAAGACCATCCTTTACATCCTCGAGCAGGGTTATGAAACGGGTCAGGCCTACAATGTGACCGGCGGCCAGGAGATGCGCTAGTTCGGGGTGGATCGGGAGCATGGGATGGGCGCTGCACTCCATCCGGCGCCGAATCCGGTTCTGGAGAGTCAGGGTTGGTGAGTCTCGCCGGAATTAGGATCCACCTCGAGCGAGGAAACGTCCACCGCTTCGAAATCGGAGCCCTGGATGATGTCGAGTTCATGAAGAACATCGTTGTCCCACCGCTCGTCCGGCGCCCCGGAGAGATACCAGGGAGAACCATTGTCGGCGAGGATCATTCCATAACGCTGAAGAGCGACCGCGATAACCTTTGCAACCGGAGAAAAGGCCGATGTGTCAAAATCGGATCGAAGCCGGAACCGTTGACCCATGGGTGGGTACATTGAGTCGGTCAAGTCCGAGGCCTGATGGCGGGCGGGCCAAACATACTCGTCACGTGTTTCGGGCGCGGTGAACCGGAGGGCGTGACGAATCTCTCCGGAGATTGCCTCATCGTAACGAATTAGCCCGGGAAGAATCGGCAACCCCGCCGCGTCCCCGGATGTCCATCCCGCTGGACGGAGACCGTTGGAGGCAAGATGGAAAACCGCCCCCGAATGCGCTCGCCAACTTCCATCCGGCTCTGGAAATGCGTTGAACAGCTCGAACAAAATACAGGCAGAAGTGTCGAGAACGATCACATGACGATCCCCATCGCTGTTCGGACCCCCTTCGATGGGAGCGTTTGTGGGTATCGGATAAGGACCCGGGTCGCTTTCGTCATCCCACACAAACGATACGGACACCTCCGGCTGGGCCCCGGTCACCGTGGTGAACGGAATCCCGATTGGGGAGCCCGAGCCGGGCGGCCATTCTCCCGAACCGAAATCGGCATGGACTTCCTCATTGGGTCCGATCGTAGCGATGTAATCGCTGGAGTTCCCATCGACCGGAAGGGAGTCCACTCGAACATTCCAGATGTTGTCCCCCGGAAAGACTGAGCAACCGTCGATCATGGGAGGCATCGATGTTGAGTTTTCTGTTGGTGAAGATGTTGGGGTTGGCGATCCCGTTGGGGTCGATGTCGAAGTGGGTGAAGGAGGCGTCGGAGTCAGCGTCGGGAGGGCCCTTCCGCCTAGCCAGTCCAACAGATCCTGGGCCTCATATTCGGCCTCCTCCCATCCTGTCGAAAAGCGGGACAAGTCCTCCATGCGAGAGCCGGAAAAAGAAGTTTGGGCTGAGACTGCGATCACAATCCCCCCAACGATTAAGAATCGACTCAAAGATTTCACCGCCGTCACCGGTTTCTCCGACAAGGCGAGGTCCTGTCGCAGTTAATATATCAGATCATTCGCCGGTTTCGAGGTCGAGGATTTCAGGCGAGGAAAGATTCTCACTGAAAATACTAACAATAAAATCGGCCCGACGGTTTCAACTGAATTCCAGAGTCAATGGCGAGACGGAGGTGGGGAAGAATCATTTGCGCAGAGAGATTTCCCATGAATCCTCACCGCTGACCAACGAAGTCAGGGGCCGCCGGCAAGTCCACCTCGGTGTCATTGATGTGGTTGAAGTAGTTGGTGAAAAAATTGAGAGCCACATTGGCAACCACCTCGACGACATGCCCTTCATCATACCCGGCTGCCAGAAAATCCTCGACGTCCCCATCGCTCACAAACCCCTTTTTCGCATGAATCATTTCGGTGAAATCGATGAGCGCTTGAATTCTTGGGTCATCGTGTTTACCGCCGCGGATCGACAGGGTGTCATCCACCGACAATCCGGCGCGTTTCCCGGCGGCGGTGTGAGCCGCCAGACAATAATCGCATTCGTTGCGCTCGGCGATGACGAGCGCGATTATCTCTCTCTCGATTTCCGAAAGAGTTCCGGTGTCGAGCGTTCCTTTCAACGCCAGGTAGCCATTTAAGGCGGTCGGTGAATTCGCCATCCCTTTGAAGATGTTCAAATGTTTTCCTCTGAGAATGGTTTCGAAGATCTCTTTGGTCTCGCCCATAACCGTTTTCGGGTCAACAACTTTCAGTCTCGGCATGGTTCGGATGCTCCCTTCTTTTGTCGTTTGTGTTCCTAAAAGAAACGTTTTTCGCGAGGCGCTTGTAACCTGCGGAATCGGAGGGGGTTCTTTCGATTCGTCGCTTTAATCAAGATAGGACGCGGTTATAAGAAGGATGAAGGAGAGAACATGGGAGCGACCGAAAACAATTTAGTGGCGGCGATCATGGCGGGGGGAGCGGGCACCCGTTTTTGGCCGCTAAGCACCGAGGAGAAACCGAAGCAGTTCATCAAGATTTTCGACGATCGCAGTCTGCTTCAGAAGAGTTACGACCGTATCTCGGGGATCGTCCCCAACGATCGCATCCTCGTGCTCACCAGCAACAGATTTGTCCATCTGGTTCGTGAGCAACTCCCGATGCTCCCCGCGCAAAACGTGATCGGTGAACCCGAAAGGAAAGACACCGCGGCGGCTGTCGCTCTCGGCGCGGTGGTCGCAAAAAAACTTTTCGGCAATCCGGTGATGTCCATCCTGACTGCCGACCACCTGATCGAACCGATCGAGGTTTTTCAAAAGACACTTTTATCCGCCGCCGCCGCAGCCAGAGAATCCGGCGCCCTGTACACCTTCGGGATCAAACCGACCTACCCGGCTTCGGCTTATGGTTATCTTGAGACTGGCGAGCCGACCCTGAATGACGATGGCATTGAGCATTTTCGCCTTGGCTCTTTCAAAGAGAAACCCGATGCCAAAACCGCCGAACATTACCTCGGGACGGGGCGTTATCTGTGGAACTCGGGGATGTTCGTCTGGACAGTGGACTCGATCCTTGGCGAGCTTGAGCGGAACGTTCCGAACCATGTGCAACAACTCTCATCCGCGGTCGAGAGTCTGGGTGGCGCCGCCTGGGAAGAGGCATTGGCGAAATCCTTCTCGGCCCTGCAAAAGATCTCCATCGACTTCGCCGTAATGGAACACGCGCAAGATATACGTTGTGTCGCGGGTGAATTCTCCTGGCGGGATGTTGGCGGCTGGCTGGCCATGACCGACTTCCTCTCGGAGGATTCTTCCGGGAACCACACCCAAGGTGACCTCCATGCCCTCGACTCCTCCGGAAACCTGATCTACTGCGAGGACCCCACCGAAACCATCGCCCTGCTCGGCCTCTCCGACATCGTGGTGGTCCGCGCTGGAGGGAAAACTTTGGTGGCGCGGAAGGATCGGTTGGAGGAGGTGAAGAAGATTGTTGAGGGAATGGGTTCATAAAAAGCAATATCTCGGTTCAATTCGGTTTGCAAATATCCCGCCGTTTACTCCAAAACGACGAAATCCACCCGAGTCCAGCGCGGATTGACACTTGAGTTTGGGAAAATAGAATAGCGGGTCTGCCTTGGAGTGGAAATAAATAACTGTTTGGAGTTCCCGTACGATGGTTCGTGGTCGGATGAAACATAAAGACGTGGTGGAAACCCTTCACCACAGCGATTGGGATATTTTCAAGGAGAATTTCAACCGCTTTTGGAATGAGAATGTCAAACCCTATGAGCGGACTCTCCTCACTCTCCTCACCGCGATCGTCGTTCTGGGCGTGGGCTACCTCTGGTATTCGGACAAGAAAGCCAACGATCTCGAATCGGCCAACCAGTATCTCGCCGAGGCCAAACGCCGTCTCGATGACGGAGACATGGCTGGAGCCATTTCAGAACTCGAGTACATCGAGGATTCCCGAGTCTCCGTGCCGGCGGAGATGCTCGACGCGAACATCGCATACGCCAGCGGGGAATATGAGCAGGCCATCTCGATCCTTGGCCGTTTGGTGGAAAACTCTCCGGAATCGATCCGCACCGATCTTCTCTATCAATACTCCGCCGCTCAGGAGAGCAATGGAGATTTCGAGGGAGCCTTGCAAACTCTTGAGCGCATCAAAGCCCAACTCGGAAGTGAACCCGACACCTCCGATCCGGGACGGGAAAGCTCGGTTTGGGATCGGTACTATTTCCGTAAGGGTCGCCTACTCGCCAAATCCGGAAAGCAGGACGAGGGGATTAAGACGCTTCTGATGGTCAGCCAGAACTCACCCTGGAGTCTTCAGGCCCGTAATGAGATCGACTGGATCAAAGCGACCCCGGTCGCCCCCCTGACCACCAAATGGGCGGCGAGTGGCAGTTGAGCGGAGACGACTCCGTTCCGTCCGACAAAAACGATCTTCGGCGACTCCTCCGGGAACGACGAAAGAGCCTTTCAACCTCTCTCCGCGAGAAAAAGTCCGGGGAGATCGCCCAAACCCTTCTCTCTCATCCCGCCTATCGTCAAGCGCGGACTTTGGCGGTGACCTATCCAGTGGGTTCCGAGGTCGATCTGCTCCCCCTCATCCAACAGCGACTTTCCAACAACGAACCGGTCTGCCTGCCACGAACCCTCGATCGGGGAAGGATGGAATTCCATCGAGTCGGGACCTCCCTGGAGGAATTGAAACCATCGAAACTTGGAATCCCCGAGCCGGCGGATAATCCCGAGACTCTCATCCCGCCCGAGGAGATCGATTTGTTGATCGTTCCAGGAGTTGGCTTCGATCCCAAAGGCAATCGATTGGGCCAAGGTGGCGGGTTTTTCGATCGATACCTTCCGAGACTGCCGGAGCGAACCCCTCGCTTGGCGGTGGCCTTTGAAATTCAGATCGTTCCCTCGATTCCATCCGGTCCCCATGATCTCCCCGTTCAAGAGGTTCTAACTGAACGGACCATCTATCGATATGAAAAATTCGAGGGAGTAAGCGGATCGGTCGAGGAGACGCATGCATTCGCCATGCGCTTGGCGGGACTCCTCGAGGCTCCCTCGGTCGTTCGTCTCTCCGGTGAACTGGGGGCGGGCAAGACCGAATGGGTCCGCGGTTTCGCCAAAGCCCTCGGGTGGGATGGCCGCGTGCGAAGCCCCTCCTTCTCTTTGGAGAATGTTTATTCGGTGGAGGGGATGACCCTTTACCACTTGGATGGATACCGTCTGACACACCCCAGCCACCTCGACCTCGATTGGTTCGAGGAGATTCTGGAGGACCCCAACGGGATCGTCCTCCTCGAATGGCCGGACCGTTTTGGAGAGAGTGTCCCGTTCTCCGCGCCCGAGCTGTTTATGGAGCGGCTGGAGGACGATCGGAGACGGATGACTTGGGTGTCGTTCGAGAAGCGGCATAATTTGGGGAGGCTCGGGGAGTAAGTCGGGATTGAACGGGGGAGATGCGGCGCCGGGCCACACACCAATCACCCCTTCGATAACTCTTCCCAATTCCGATCGATGCCGCAAAGTCCCTCCAGAGTGAGGTGGGGTTCGATGTGGTCGACAAAGTCGGCGTCCTCGGCGAACACGCGCGACAATCCGCCGGTGGTGATGACTTGGACAGGTTGGTCGAATTCTTTCTTGATCCTCTCGGCCAGCCCTCGGATCATTTCGAGCCAACCGAAATAGAGGCCCGAGCGGATGCAGTCGACAGTGTTGCTGCCAATCACCGAGGGTGGTTTGCGAACGCTCACCTGGGGTAACAAAGCGGTCTTTTGGAAAAGCGCCTCGGCCCCGAGCTCGAGGCCGGGGAGAATGATGCCGCCGCAATAGTAGCCCTCGGGGCTGGCGACATCGAAGGTGGTCGCGGTGCCGAAATCGATGACCAACAATGGGGCCGGGAATTTTTGGAGGGCGGCCCAAGTGTCGACGATGCGATCGACTCCGGCCTCCTCGGGGTGATCGATATGCAGCGGGAGCAGGTCGGGCTTTCCGGGGTGGATGACTCGGACCTCGATCCCCAACAGGATCTCGCCAACTTGAATCCAGTATTCCTCGAGGGTCGGAACGACGCTCCCGACGATCATGCGCTCCGGTTCGAAGTCGTGTTGCTTCAGGATTTGGGAAAGGACCGCGCCGTACTCATCGAAGGTCCGAAACGGGCGTGACGCGATTCGCCACTCATGGAGAAGGGTGTTGTCCTTGAAAGCGCCGAGGGTGATATTGGTGTTGCCGATATCGACCGCGAGGAGTCGCATTTTCCAAGAAATGCGGGGGTTGGGGTCTTAGCGCCGGTCCCGGTCGCGATCCCGATCCATGCGGCCGGAGGGGGCTCCTTCACGACCGCCGCCCTCTCTTCCGGGCTGCTGGTTCCAACGGATATTCTCCTCGGGTTGGATGGTGGCGACAGCGTGTTTGTAAATCAGGTATTGCTCATCGCGCTCTTCATTAACCACCACGACAGTGAAGTTATCGAAAGCGGTGATCTTTCCATGAAGATCGGAGCCATCGGACAGATGAAGAGTCACCGCGACGCGATCACGCCTCGCCTGATTGAGGAAACTGTCTTGGATGTTGATTTGAGGTTTGGACATCACAGATCACCCCCCGAGGGAAAAAATTACATTCATGCGAAAATTTTTCAAATACACCTCATGAAGAACCCAGCCGAGCTCCTCGTTGATACAAACTTTACATCGATTATAGCCTTATTCCCTTCGATTCTGCAACTCATCTTTTTTTCTGTCTAGATCGTTCACCTCAATATGGGGGAATCCCCCATTTCGGGATCGGGGGACCTCGACTCTCTTGTCGATTCCTGGGTTTCCTCCTAAAGTCAACATCGGACAGGGTAAAATGATATAAGAGATGAAGGAGGACTATCAAAGATGGCCCATGAATTACCCCCATTGGATTACCCATTCGACGCCCTCGAACCCCATATCGACGCTAAAACAATGGAAATCCACCATGACAAGCACCACGCGGCCTATGTTGCGGGACTAAACGGCGCCTTGGAGGGCCAAGACGCCCTCGCTTCGAAGAGCGTGGAGGATTTGCTTAAAGGAATCAACGACGTTCCCGCCGAAAAACGTCAAGCCGTGATCAACCACGGTGGCGGGCATGCGAACCACAGCCTGTTCTGGAAGGTGCTCGCCCCCGGCGGAGCCAAAGCTCCCTCAGGCGACCTAGCCAGCGCAATCGACTCGGCGTTCGGAAGCTTCGACGCTTTCAAAGAGAAATTCGAAACCGCCGCCAAGACCCGTTTCGGTTCGGGATGGGGTTGGTTGGTCAAGGATGGCTCCGGCAAGCTCGAGGTTCTGAGCACCGCCAACCAGGATTCTCCGCTGATGGATGGGAAAACGCCGATCCTCGGTATCGACGTTTGGGAGCACGCCTACTACCTGAACTACCAGAACCGTCGCCCGGACTATGTGGCCGCCTTCTGGAATGTCGTCAACTGGGACGAAGTCGCCAAGCGCTTTTCGGCTTAATAGGCGGACCAGAAGAAAAATCTGTAATTGAAAAGCCGCCCCGGGGGATCCGTTTCCCCCGGGGCGGTTTTCGTTTCGATCTTGGTAGGGGGAACGAGAGACGGAATCACTCGGAGGCCCCCCTGGGTTTTGTTCAGGAGAGAGGCAGCCGGATTGTTGCTGTGGTTCCCAGGTCCTCTCTGCTCTCGATCGTCACCACCCCTCCATGTTTTCCGACGATATCGTGGGCATAAGGAATGCCCAAACCGACGCCGAAACCCTTGGTGCTGAACAGGGGCTCATGGACCTTTTCCAGGATCGGTTCGGGGATGCCGGGTCCGGTGTCGCGAATGGCAATCTCCACAGCGTTGTCCACACGTTTTGAGGCGACTTGAATTTCGCGCATCGATTCGGTTCCGACCTCGAAGGACTCGACCGCATTGGCGAAAAGTTTTTCTAAGACCAAACCCATTTGGTGGCGATCGAGGTTCACCTTCGCACCGCTCTCGAATCGAGTGGTGAGCAAGACCTCAGCCGGTTTCGGCCAAGAATCGGCGCATTTCGCCAAAAACGAGTCAAGATCGGTCTCCTCGAAATAGAGTTGCTTTTCGGTCGCGAAATCCAGAAGTTGGTCGATGACCATGACACACCTCTGGATGTTGCGCTCGGCGAACTGAAAAGATCGTTCGATCTGCTCGGTCCGTTGCACTTCGGCGATCGATTGTTCAAGCGTGTAGATGGCGTTGCGTATCGACCCCAAGGGGTTCCGCAGCTCGTGGCTCACTGTTGAGGTCAGCCTTCCCAATGTGGCAAGCTTTTCTTTGCGAAGCAGTTCCTCTTGGGCATTCTTGAGGTCGAGCGTTCGCTCCTCGACCAGTTCCTCCAGGTGAGTCCGGTAGGCGGACAACTCCGATTCCGTTCGTTTTCGCTCCGTGATGTCCCTTCCCTCGGGAATCAGATAGAGGACCTCCCCCTGCCTGCCATAGACCGGCTTGAGCGAAAAGTCGATATCGATAATTTCTCCTTGTTCTCCAATGTTGGTGGTTTCGAAACGGACGAACTGGCCCTCGGAGGCGCGTTGGATAGCGTGTTGGATTTGCTCCTGAATGGCCGCGGAGTGCGTCCACCAAGGCGTCTCCCAGAATGGTTTTCCAAAAACCTTGTCGGCTTCCGACCCCGCGAAATTCAACGCCGTGTCGTTCGCGGCGATGGTCTTTCCCTCCGGGGTGAGGAGCCCGAGGAACTGGAATGTCTGGTTGAAGATGGCTTTGAATTTGGCCTCGCTCTTCGCCAACGCCCGATGAGACGCCTCCAGTTTGCGAACCTCCCGGCGCAGCAGCAAGTACAGGAGAAGCGCGGTGACTCCGACGTAGAACCATCCCTTAAAGATCTGAAGACGGGTGAGCTCCTCCGTATCCTCTACAATCAAAAGAAGGACTCGATCGGAGAACAGAATCCAGAGGACTCCGATTCCGGCGTAGATCAAGGGGACTCGCAGGTAGATCTTCTTCCAGCGAGGTCTTTTGGCGGGTGGAGCCTTGGTCATCTCAATCCTCGATCGGCGAAATGCGGATTCATTTTGTCAGAATAGTAATGCAATCAAGGTGACAATCAAGAATTTATTTTTCGTCAGGAAGGCATAAAAAATGGGGGAAAGAGACATCTCTTTCCCCCATTTCGGGATGCGGTGTAATTGGACGAGCGGTTTAACGTTTCGAGAACTGGAAACGAGCGCGGGCGCCGCGTTGACCATATTTCTTCCGCTCCACCATACGTGGGTCGCGAGTCAGGAACCCGGCGCTTTTCAGAGGCGCGCGGTATTTGATGTCGAGGTCGCAGAGCGCGCGGGCGAGGCCATGACGCAGAGCCCCGGCCTGGCCAGCCTTTCCACCGCCTCGCAGGGTCACTTTGATATCGAACTGGTTGGAGGTCTCGGTGACCACCAAGGGTTGACGGATGATCAAAGATAGCGAATCGCGGCCGAAATAGTCATCGGCGGGCAATCCATTAACCGTGATTTCACCCTTTCCGGGTTTCAGGAAAACGCGGGCAATCGCATTCTTTCTTCTTCCAGTGCCGTAGTTGTAATCGCCGACAGGCATTCGATGTCTCCTTGATTAAATTTCCAGCGGTTGCGGGTTCTGAGCATCGTGCTTGTGCTCTGGACCGGCGTAGATTTTCAGTTTTTTGATTTGAGCGCGACCCAAACGGCTCTTGGGGAGCATCCCGCGAACAGCGGCCTCGATCACCCGCTCGGGGTGCTTTTCGATCATCTCGTTGAAAGAGGTCTCTTTCAGACCGCCTGGGTAGCCGCTGTAACGTCGGTAAACCTTTTGTTCTCCCTTATTCCGGGTCAAAACAATCTTATCGGCGTTCACCACGATCACATGGTCGCCGGTGTCGACACACTGTGAATAAGTTGGTTTATGTTTGCCGCGGAGGACGGTGGCGATTTTGGTGGCCAAACGCCCCAAAACCTTGCCTTCAGCATCGATGACATGCCAAGCGGGGACCACCTCACTCGGCGTCGTGTAGTGAGTCTTGATCATTTTTCCTTGTAAATTCCTCTCGATTGACAGAGCAGCCCGGAAATATAGGGATGACTGGCCAAAGAGTCAAGCCCGGCCCGTTGATTCTGACTATTGTAGGCCCAATCGGGTGGGATCGTCTATAGGTTCAGAGTCTCATCTTAAGGTTTGACAAGCGGTTTTGAAAGTTTAACCGGCCTGTTGATAATCTGTGGATAAGTTAATCCGCTGCCCGATGCCACTCCTGAAGCGATCTCACCTTCCTTATCTCCTCGGTTCCCAAGTGCTTGAGGGCTTGGACAGTCACCTCCGCGGCGGAGATGGTGGTGACATAGGGCAAGGAGTTTTCGAGGGCAGCCCGTCGAATGGCAGTCTCATCGAATTTCGAGGCGGCCCCGAGAGGCGTGTTGATCACGAAATCGATTTCCTTGTTCTTGATTCGGTCCACGATATTGGGACGGCCCTCATGGACTTTGTAAACGAACTCGCTTTCGATCCCCTCTTCGGCAAGCGCTTCGCCGGTCCCCTCGGTGCAGACCAAGTTGAAGCCGAGCTCTCTAAGGTTTTTTGCCAGCGAAACCAGGTTTTTTTTGTGACGGTTGTTCACCGATAGAAAAGCCTTGCGGGTTTCGCCTGGTTTCGGTGGAAGCGGAAGGTTTTGGCCGGCCGCCGCCTGGCTCTTCGCGAAAGCCACGCCGAAGTTGTCGGCGATCCCCATCACCTCTCCCGTCGACCGCATTTCAGGTCCCAACAGCGGGTCGACATCGGTGAATTTGATGAAGGGGAGAACCGCCTCTTTGACGCAGAAGTAATCGATTTTCGGTTCCTCGGTGAAACCGAGTTCCTTAAGCGACTTTCCAATCATGACTAACGAGGCGAGCCGCGCCAAAGGAACTCCGGTCGCTTTGCTGACAAAGGGGACAGTCCGAGAGGCCCGTGGGTTCACCTCGATCACGAACAGCTTGCCCTCGGGGTGTTCGTCAGTGTACTGAACCGCGTATTGCACATTCATCAGGCCTTTTACTTCCAGGCCCAATGCGAGTTTCTCGGTGTTTTCGCGGATTTCCTTGAGGATTTTGGGAGAAAGGGACCGTGGGGGGAGGACACAGGCGCTATCGCCGGAATGGATGCCGGCCTGCTCAATGTGCTCCATGATTCCGCCGACCACCGCAATATCTCCATCGCAGATCGCGTCGACATCCACCTCGATGGCGCCATCCAGGAAACGGTCGATCAGGATGGGTTTGCCAGGGGAAACCTCTGCCGCGCGGGCGATGTATTTCTTTAATGATTCCTCGTCGAAAACGATCTCCATGGCCCGACCGCCGAGGACGAAACTCGGGCGAACTAGAACTGGGAACCCAATCGACCGAGCGACCTCGACCGCCTCATCGAAATTGGTGGCGGTGCCGCCAGCGGGTTGCGAGATGCCGAGCTCATCGAGAAAGGCCCCGAAAGATTTCCGGTCCTCGGTTCGATCGATCGACGCAGGGCTAGTTCCAATGATGGGGGCGCCCGCCTCTTCGAGCCGAGTGGCCAGGTTCAAGGGGGTTTGTCCGCCGAATTGGACAATCACCCCGACCGGTTTTTCGACCTCGATGATGTTCATGACGTTCTCGAAGGTCAGTGGTTCAAAATAAAGGCGGGTGCTGGTGTCGTAATCGGTCGAAACGGTCTCCGGGTTGGAGTTGACCATCACCGTGTCGTAGCCAGCATCTCTAAGGGCGAATGCGGCGTGACAACAACAGTAGTCGAACTCGATCCCCTGTCCGATCCGATTGGCCCCGCCCCCCAGAATCATCACCGTGGGCTTGTCGGATTTGCGGATCTCCGATTCGTTCAGGGAGTTTGGCTGACCATCCTCTCCGATGGACAAAACCGGACTTTCGTAGCAAGAGTAGTAATACGGGGTGTATGCTTCGAATTCTCCGGCGCAGGTGTCGACCAGTTTGAAGACGGGTACGACGCCGTTCTCGATCCGGAGTTCCCGGACCTCTTCCTCGGAGATGCCAAGAAGGTGGGAAATCTGAACATCCGAGAAGCCGTTCTTTTTGGCTTCCCACAACTGAACTCTTTTTTCGTTTGGTAATTGTCCCATAATAGCCGGGAGCGAAGGCTAAGGAGGCCTTGATCCAATGTCAAGCTTTTCCAGGTGCACTCTGACCCTCCTCTTTGTGGGGGTAGTTCAGGCTCTATTTCACGTCGATGCCGTGGCCCATCCAATGGATAGCTACGCAATCGATCAGTACATGGATTTCCGGATCGAGGGGAACCAAGTCCATTTGATCCATCGCATCGAATTCGCCGAAATCCCGACCGCGTCCGAACTCCCGAAGGTCGACACGAACCAAGACATGTCGCTCTCCAACTCGGAGACATTGCCCTATGTTCAGAAGACAGTGGACCAACTCAAAAACGAGTTGGTGTTGACCGTGGATGGGGAGCCCCTGGAATGGGAATACCTCCGCGGCGAGGCGTTTCTCGACTCGATTCCCTCCACACGTCTCAAGGTGGTCTCCGAATACCAGACCAGTTTTTCGGGGGATCTCGGTGATGGCAGGCTGTTTCGATTCGATCTTCAGCACCTGCCCGGGGCGCGCGGGGATCGTCAGACCCGAATTGCGACAAAAGGCATGACCGCCCTGCAAGGGGTCGCGAGCAGCGAGAATGTTCAACCACCCGGCATGGCTCCACCGGCGATCCTCGACACCGCCGCGTTGGTCTATGGTCACAAGGTTCAATGGACTGTTGTCCCCGCGGAGTCGATGGCCCCGGATGAGGTTCCCGATTTCTCGATACGCGCAGCGACCGGCCCGGCTCAACCCGCCAATCCCTTTCTCTCCCTCAATCAACGAGATTTTCCAGATGAAACGATGGGCGAACCGCCCGCGAATTCCGGCGGGGTCGGTCCAGCGACACAAGAGGCTTCGGGCAGCCTTCGAGACGCGGGCGCCCCGAACTTTGCCGAGGGGGCTGAGTCAAAACCCACGAAAGAAACCTGGGCCGACCGTCAATTTCGCAAGATGTTCCTCGACAGCAAGGCGGGGAAGGCGGGTTGGTTGGCTTTCCTCGGTTTCAGTCTTCTTTCCCTGCTTTATGGGGCCGCGCACGCTCTCGAACCGGGGCATGGGAAGACGGTGGTGGCGGCGTATCTGGTGGGGAGCCATGGCACGGTCTTCCATGCGGTGATGCTCGCCCTGATTGTGACATTCACCCACACCTTTTCGGTTTATATCCTTGGCATCATCGCGCTGACGAATCTGGAGAAGGTCCAGGGAACCTATCTGCCCATCCTCGAGGTGGGATCCTGGTTCCTGATTTTCTGCATGGGCCTCTGGTTGTTCCTGAAATACTACAAGTACTATGTCCAGGGGAAACTCGCCGACCCAACCTTCCACACCCACGGCTTCGGAGAGGGGCACACGCACCTCCCCGATGGCAGCCACCCGCACGATCACGATCACTCCCATGAGCCTCATCATCACGACCATGGTCACCACCATCATCATGATCACCCGCATGACCACGACCACAATCATTCGCATTCACACGATCATGATCACGATCACGATCACAAGCATGACCACCCACATCCCCACGATCACGACCACGCGCATCACCACGCTCCCAAAGGCGAGGCCCACCAACACACGCATGAGCATAAGCACGACCATCCTCACGATCACTCGCATGAGCACAAACACGGTGAGGGGCATGAACATACGCACGAACACAAGCACTCACACGGCGAAGGGCAGGCTCACACCCACGAGCACAAGCATGACCACAAACACGAGCACCCCCATTCGCACGATCATGACCACGGGCATAGTCACAGCCACGACCACGAACATCCGCATAAGCACGGGCATTCGCACGACCACGATCACCATCACGACCATAGCCACAAACAGGGACATACCCACGATCGTGGCCATGGACACCCTCACCACGATGAACCCGCGACAGAGGTGAACTTCTGGAACCTGCTCGTTCTTGGGATCACCGGCGGAATCGTCCCCTGCCCGGGGGCGCTGTTTGTGATGATGATTGCGCTGACCAGCGGGGCCGTACTAACGGGTCTCTATCTCATCACCATTTTCAGCGTGGGACTCGCGCTGACTCTGATGGCGGTGGGAATCACTGTGGTGAAGGGGCGAGGGGTGATCGACAAGTACGCGCCGAATCCGAAGATCATTCAGATTGTGCCGATTTGCACGAGCTTGGTCATTGCCTTAGTCGGTTTGGGTTTCATGATCAACGGCTTGGTGAAGCATGGGATAATTCAATTGCATCTCTAGGCGGACTCCGCCCAGGACTGAAGTCCTGGGCTAACCATACGAAGTCCACTAAAGGGACTGTCTCGATGGAAGAGACTTCCCCTTAGTCCTGTTTCGTCGGCACGTAGTCCTTCGATTTTCCCTTCGGGATGGAGAGTGTCTGCCAATCCGCCAATTTCTGGATCTTCGCAAGCACAACGATCTGCCCCACATGATAACTGTAGTGCGAGAGTTGGCGATGGAGCGCATCGATGACAGTCAGCGGCTGACCACGTACGGTGACCTCCTTCTCCAGATCCTCGTTCTTCAGTCCTCCAATCGTATTCAGCGTGACCCTCCACCCCTCCTCCCAAAGCCGCAGATAATCCTCGCGAGTCCTCTCGGGCCGAAAAGTAAACTCCCCATCCCGGTCGCGCCACTCCTTGTTCCCATCGCTGGTCAGGAAATCGGTCCACCGCGAGAGCATGTTTCCATGAAGGTGTTGGATGAGGACTCCGATACAATTCGATTCGGAATCGGGGGTCCACCGAAAAGCCTCATCGGAGGTCATCTGCTGAAAGGTTCGATCGCCGAGGCTTTTGACCGCTTCGAAGCGGAAGAGGAGGGATTCGAGGAAGGGGGTCATATGAGTTCACGCAATATCGGATCAAGATCCCGCTTGCCATGGAGGATCCGCATCACCTCGATTGAATCCTCAAGGGGTTGATCGAAAACCATGATGTCTTCGAATCCTGGTATGGGCCATGATCTGAGCTCCGGCACGCGTGGGTTTTCCACTGCTCGTGGCTTTCCGATCCGTGGCATCTGAAGCAGCCGCTCATACGCCGCCTCGAGCTCCACCAGAAACCGGTCCGCGGCTTGCTCGCTATCGGCCGCGATGTAAAAGTAGATGTCCCTCATATCGAGGAGGGCTTGTTTTCTTTTAACAAGCCTCACTCTTCTTCTTTTCCCACGCTGCTTTAAAGTCCGCCCGTCTCTTTTCCCAGCATCCTTCCTCGAGTTCGACCGCCTCGGTTTCCAGTGCCTCCTGAATCTTCTCTTCGAGAATCCCTTGAGCACGCTTCCGCAGGGATTCCATTAATAGTTCCTTTGCGTAGGCGTCAAGTGTGTCATAGCCAGCGGATTTTGCGGCCTGATGGATAAGGGGCTCCAAGTGATCGGGAACGGAAAAGGTCACTGTCGTCATATTGGTTTCACTTGCCTCCCGACCAACTTCTTTCCCTCAGTCCGAATGAATGCCCAATCCTCATCAGTCCATTCGGTCGCCTCTTCATGCTTCGCTTCAAGGACTTTTTGTTCCAGTAATTTCTCTCTGGCCTTCCTCTTGATCGCATCCATGTCGAGTTCACTAAACTCACCTCGCTCATACTGGTCCAATCCGGACTGGATCATTCCTTTCAATTCGGAATACCCCTTCTCCCATTCCTCAAGGGCGAGGAGGGAGGCCGACAGAACTTCTTCTTTGGATTCAAATTGTTTGGATTCAAGGAACCGGTTGACGATCTTCTCTTGTTCTGAAGTGAGCGTGATTTCCATGTTTTCCTCCCAAGATCAATATACCACAGATTGATCGAGAGCGGTCAAGGTTTATTAAACTTCTCATCCCTTCTTACAAAAAAACGGCCCCATCGCGAGCACATCCATCTTGGTCCGGGTGTAACAATCGATCGCCTCTTCCGGGGCGCAGACGATGGGTTCGTTTTCGTTGAAGCTGGTGTTGAGGATGACCGGGATGCCGGTGCGTTTTTCGAAGGTTTGGATGAGGTCGTAGTAGAGGGGGTTTTCGTTTCGGGAAACCGATTGGAGGCGGCCCGTGTTGTCGACATGGTTGACCGCGCAGAGGCGTTCGCGCCACTCCGGTTTGATCTCGTAAACATGCAGCATGAAGGGGGAGGGGTGAGTCTTCTCGAAGAGTTCGGCTTGCCTCTCGACCAGGACCGACGGGGCAAAGGGACGAAAAGCCTCGCGATGTTTGATGCGAGCGTTGAGGATGTCCTTCATATCGGGGCGCCCCGGATGCGCGAGGATCGAACGATTCCCCAAGGCGCGCGGTCCCCATTCCATCCGACCCTGGAACCAGCCCACCACATTGCCCGCTTCGATCTCGGTGGCGGTCGCATCGAGGAGGGACTCCCGATCCAGTTTCCTGTAAGCCACTCCCGCCGACTGAAGCGCAGCCTCCATTTCGGACTCGGTAAACTCCGGGCCGAGATAAGAGTTCTCCATCACGTATCTCTTGCCCTCTTTGAGGATCGAGTTGGAGACATAGAGCGCGGCCCCCAAAGCCAGGCCCTCATCGCCCGCCGCCGGTTGGATGCAGGTCTCGGTGAAAGGGGTTTCGTCGAACATTTTTCCATTGGCGACACTGTTGAGGACACATCCCCCCGACATGGCGATCCGCTCGTGAGGAATTTTCTGATGGAGCAGGTTGAGCAGGTGCATGTACCCCTTCTCGAACACCCGTTGAAGGCCGAAGGCCAAATCCTGGTCGCGTTCGGGAATGTCCGTGTAGGGTTCGCGCGCCTCGCCAAAGAGTTTGACCATCTCGTCGGAATAGTGGCGGTGCACCGCCACCTGGCCGCTGTTGTCGATGGACAACCCCTGGCTCTCGCCAAAAGGGACAAAGAATTTTGGATTGAGTTCGACACCGTTGTCGGTCAGGATCACCATCTCCTCAAAAATGTCGTGATAGGCATCCTTCCCCAGCGGCGCGAGGCCCATCACCTTCCCCTCGTCGCCATACTTCTGGTAGCCGATGAACTCGCAAATCATCGTATAAAGCGATCCAAGGGAATGCGGGACATAGATCCGGTGTTTGATATCGATCTCGGTCCCCTCGCAATCCGCCATCATGCAGGTGACAAAGTCGCCCGAACCATCGAGCGAGAATCCCGCGCACTTCTCCCAGGGGGAAATAAAATAGGCGCTGGCCACATGCGCGAGATGGTGTTCGATGTGGTGTTCGGCGAAACGAAGAGAGGCTGGGTCGACCTCGCACTCCCGAGAGATTAGCTGCTTGAGATCGTCGACCATTCCCCGCGAGGTCTGAGTCTTGATCAGTTTGAGGAGACGCGTCGGGTTCCGAAGGGCGTACTCGATCTTCTTGGCGCGGTTGGCGGAGGAGTCGCGGCCGAATGCGACCGCGTCGATATCCTTGAAATCGAGTCCGGCGGTGTCGAGACACCGCCGGATCGCGTGGGTGGGAAAGCGCGCGTAATACTTGACCCGATTGAGACGCTCCTCGGCGATCGCGGCGACCGGTTGGCCATCGACCAAGAGAGCCGCCGACGCGCCCGCGTGAAAAGCATTGAGACCGAGGATGACGCTCAAGAGACTGGGTCCTGTCCGATCGCGAGAAACACCCGATTAGATGATCTCGGATTCCTCGAAATAGATCGGGATTTCGTAAGCCGCCGTGTCGGAGCCATCGCTACCGTGGACGATGTTCTCCTGGATCGCGGTGGCGAAGTCGCCCCGGATGGTGCCCGGTTCGGCTTCCATCGGCTTGGTCGCGCCCATCATCTTGCGGCACAGGCCGATGGCGTCGGGGCCCTCGATCACCATGGCCACAATCGGGCCAGAGGTGATGAACTCGACAAGCTCGCCGAAGAAGGGTCGCTCCTTGTGGACCGCGTAATGAGTCTCGGCCTTCTCCTTGGAGAGTTGCAGCCGCTTGAGGGCGGCGACCTTCAGACCTTTCTTCTCGAATCTTCCAACCACTTCGCCGATCAACCCGCGCTTGACGCCATCGGGTTTGACCAGAATGAGGGTTCTCTCATCAGCCATTCTATCGTATCTCCATTTGTTTGATTGATCCGGTCGCACCTAGGTTTGGCGGGAAAATACCCGAAAATCGGCGACCAAAGAGAGGGAGTGTATGGAATCGGGCTGGTTCATGGAAGGGCATGGAAACGGAAACATGGAAAACATGGAGAAAAGCAAATCGCAACGCGATTTGTGGTCACTCCATGCCTTCCATCCACTCCATGGAGTTCCATGATTCAACGCACGGCGCTGTTCCCGGAACTGCGATTCCGGGAACCTATGTTCGAGGGGAAATGGACCTACCCGCCGTATCACATAAACATCTTGTTTGACCCCACGGGAATTCGTAGACTGAGACGGTGTTCGAAATTCTCCAAACCGATGAATATTCCCGGTGGTTCGACACCTTGAAAGATCGACAGGCTCGGTCGCGGATTTTGACACGAATCCGGCGTCTTTCGTTGGGGAATCCCGGGGATGTACGACCGGTGGGCCGGGGTGTTTCCGAGCTCCGTATCAATTACGGTCCAGGGTATCGCGTCTATTATATCCAAACTGGAGAAGAGGTTCTGCTTCTCCTTGCGGGTGGAGACAAGCGGACCCAAAATCGAGATATCGAAAGAGCGCTGCAATTGGCGGAGCAGGTATAAGGAAGAAGGATGTCAAACCTGAAGACGAAACCGTGGGACGCGGTGGATCATCTCAAGACGGAAGAGGATATGGCCGCTTACTTGGAAGCCGCTCTCGAAGAGGACGATCCGGAATTGATCTCGGCGGTTCTGGGGGATATCGCTCGCGCCAAAGGGCTCTCCGAAGTCGCCGATCGAAGCGGGCTCTCACCCGAAGAACTCAGTCAGAAGATGCTTCCCGACGGCAAACCCGACTTCGCGACAGTCCTCAAGATCGTCCGCGCCCTCGGTCTTCGATTTCACGCAACCACCGCCACCGGCTAGAGGCCCACCTCGGTGCTGGTCCCGGAACCGCGACTCCGGTTCGCCTTTCCATGGGGGCTGGACTCCTTCGCCCGAGACTTCTTCCATAGCAAGTATGGACACCCAACCCTTGTTCTCATACGTCAAAGACGTACAATCCAGGAATGGAAGTGGTGGAAACCTCCGTATTCACAAGGAGCATCGAATCCTTGCTGGATGAGGATGAGTATCGCGCCCTTCAAACTCATTTGGTGGAGAATCCGGAATCCGGATCGATCATCCCCGGGTCCGGTGGAATCCGGAAGATTCGATGGGGCTTGAAGGGAAGGGGAAAACGGGGGGGTGCGAGGGTCGTTTATTTTTGGGCCGTGCGTCGCGACCGTATCCTGATGCTTTACGCGTTCGCGAAAAACGAGCGCGAGGATTTATCGAAGGAACAGCTATCCCTACTGAAAAGAGCTGTCGAGGCGGAGTTCAAAAATGAAGGATGAACAGTTCGAGGAGTTACTCGCAAGCGTTCGGGAAGGCGGGAAGATCCTGCGAGGGGAAATGGAACCCTCGCGCGCATTCCAATTCCCGGACCCCAATGTCAAAGCGATAAGGGAGGATATTGGCATCTCTCAATCCACTTTCGCCGCGTTGATCGGAGTCAGTCTCCGCACACTTCAGAACTGGGAGCAGGGACATCGTCATCCCACCGGCCCCGCCAAGGTTTTACTCAGACTCGTCCAGTCCGATCCAAAGACGGTGATCAAAAACCTCCACGCCAACCATCCGCAATAAACCATTCCGCAGCCGCTGGTCCCGGAACTGTGATTTCGGGACCTCGTTCGACGGGAGTTGTACTCCCCCTCCGAAAACTTTCTCAGCCTTAAACTTTCTCTATCTATAGAACCCTACCTGTGTTAGAATTCTCTATTCATTATCCGCCGCCCCACCGGAGGCGCCGAGCCATGCTCCGTTCCCTGTTTCTTCTCACCGCGGTTTTCCTTTTCACAACCGGTATTGCCACCGCGAAGACCCTCTATGTCTCCAAGGCGGGAGACGGCTCGACGGGTGCGGATTGGACCGGAGCCTACCCCACCATCAATCAAGCCCTGACGGCCTCCGCCAGCGGCGATCAGATTTGGGTCGCATCGGGGACTTACAATGAGCATGTACCGCTCGTTGAAGGTGTCGCACTTTATGGAGGTTTTGCGGGAACGGAAGCGACAGATGAGGCTTCTCTTCGTGATCCATTGAAGAATCACTCCACCATCGTGTCAACTAAGCGATCTAAACCGGTGTTTCGTGGGTTCACGAATACCATTTTAGACGGATTCACTATTACTTCATATAACAACACAGGAGGTGTTTCTGTTGATGAATGTTATATGACAATCGCAAATTGTGTGATCACCCAAAATTCGGCAGGAGGGATTGGCATCAGAAATTCCACAGTGGAACTCACCAATTGTCAGATCCTGAACAACCAGTCGGGGGGCGGTGCCGGAGCATATATCGAATCGAGTTCGGTTAGTTTTGGTAGGTGTGTGTTCTCAGGGAACGTATCCAGCAGTGGCGGGGGAGGACTCTCGGTACTTTACTCAAAGATCGAAATGTTGAACTGTCTCCTGACCAACAACGAAGCGGACTACGGTGGAGGCATCTCCGTGCCGATTGAATCCGAAGTTGAATTAATCGGATGCACGTTTGATGGAAACACGTCACACTTGTGGGATCCCCAGTTCAGCCTGGTGACCGGGCAAGCGATTTATCAAGGAGATCCGCCTGGTGGATTCGATCCGCATACGTCGGTCAAATGTACAAATTGTATTGTGTGGGATAGTTGGGGGCCTAAGAATAAGTTCTCGGTGGAATATGTCTTCAATAACAGCGACGTGCTTGGGTTGTTTTACGTACAGAATGACACCATCAAGCATACGGGCTCTTTCGATCTCGATCCACAGTTTGTCGATCCTGAAATGGGGAAGTATCGACTCAAGTCATACTCACCCTGCATCGATTCCGGGACCGAAACGACTCTCACCGACGACCTGGACGGGAACCCGCGACCTGTCGATGTGGCCGGGCGCGGGGAGGTCTCGGCCTACGATATGGGTTGTTACGAGTTCCAACTCAAACCGGCGGACATGAACTCGGATGGAATGGTGAACGGCGAGGACCTGCTGATCTTTCAAGAGGAGTGGATGCGGGAGAGGGAGTAAGGCCGTTCGCAGGAGTACAACTCCTGGCAAAGTCCGCACCGGAGTACAACTCCGGCGCGAGCACCGATGGGGGCTCCGGTCTCCGCCGTCAACCATTCTTCGCCCATCGAGACTGTGATATCCTCAAAGTTGGAACATTCCCGCTGACTCCAAATCATCCGATTTTTCCGCGTTTGGACGTAGTTCGCCGGTGAGGACATTGAAACAGATCAAATTCCTTCAAAATCAGGTGAAGACCGATTTCCAGACCCCTGGCTGGGTGCTGTTCTGGGGAGCGTTAGTCGGTGTTTTCGCCGGCACGGCCACTGTCCTCTACCGGACCGCCGTCATCTGGGGGAACAATCTGATTTGGGGGGAGGAGGGGGCCAACCTCGAACAGTCGATGGTTCAGCTCTTTTTCCCCGCAATCGGGGGGCTTCTGGTCGGATTGATTCTCTATAAATTCTTACGGGCGACTCCGGATCATGGCGTCCCCTCGGTCATCCACGCGGTGCAGACCAACCGCATTCAGGTCCCATGGCGGGTTAGCGTGCCCTCCGCGCTCTCGGTGATTGTCCTCGCCTCCGGCGGGTCGGCCGGCCCCGAGGGGCCCGCGGCCGAAATTGGCGCGGTCTTCGGATCGAACACCGGACGCTTTTTTAAAGCCAGCCCGAAGACGTTGAGGACTCTGGTGGGGTGCGGGGTGGCGGCGGCGATTTCGGCGGTCTTTAGCGCTCCCATCGCGGGCGTTTTCTTTGCGGTCGAGGTCATCTTTCAGGGATTCGCCCTGACCCAGGTGCCCCCGGTGATCATGGCGGCGGTGACCGCCTCGATCATCGCGCAAATCGAGCTGGGTTATGGACCCGCCATCGCGCTCACCAAATTCGATTTCGAGTTGTTCGAGTTCCCGCTGTATGTCGGGCTGGGCATCCTCACCGGAATTGTCTCGGTGGCCTTTGTGAAATGGCTCGACCTGATCTCGAATTTTTTCAAGCGGCTCAAGACCCCGCTCTGGCTGAAACCCGCGCTAGGGGGATTGGGGGTGGGCGCGATCAGTTTGCTGACTCCCGATGTGGTCGGCGAAGGATACACCTTCCTCGAGAGAACCCTGGCGGGGGAGGGAGAGATTGTCTTGTCCGCCCTTGTCCTAGTCTTTCTTGGAAAAATCCTGGCGACCGGATTCACGCTCGGTTCGGGGGCGCCCGGAGGGAGTTTCGCCCCGGCGATGTTTATTGGCGGGACGCTCGGCGGCATTTATGGAATCCTGATTGAATTGATCGCGCCGCAGGTGACCTCGTTCAGCAACTACGCTCTCCTCGGGATGGCGGGGATGGTGGTCGGCACGTTCAACGCTCCCATCACGGCCATCATGATTATTCTCCAGGTGACTCAGATGAACCCGCGGGTGTTGCTTCCCCTGATGACCATCGTGGCGGTGGTGCATTTCACCATGAGCCGTTGGGAGAACGTGTCGGTCTACACCCAGGTTCTCAAACGTCAGGGCAAATGGTTGCCGCCCGATTATGACAAGGACCCGCTCCTCCACATCCCCGTGGCGGATGTCCTCGCCCCCGCCAAGATCCGATTCCAGGAGTCCGCGAAGGTGGATGAAGTGATCGAACGGATGGGGGACACCGACGAGGCGGCCTTTGCGGTCGAGGACGAGGAGGGTGAGTTCCGTGGGATTATCACCCTTCACGCGTTGAGAGGAGCCTTGGCCGACCCGTTGATGGGCAGGCTGGTGACCCTAAGCGATGTGATCGACGACTCCCTCCCGTCGGTTTCGCCGCTGATGAGTCTGCGCGAGGTGATCCACGAATTCGAAAACACGAGCGCCGAGGCCCTCCCCGTTTTCGATGACGAGGGTTTTGCGGGGTTGGTGACTCGCGAGGGAGTCATCGGCGCCTACCGTGAAGCTCGAATCGCGATGGAGCACCACGCGCACTAAATCCCGGTTTCGGATCGGAACGACCATGGGCGCCCAGCTCTTTTTCTCCTTTGTTTTCGCCTCCGCGATTTTGATCCTGATTCCCGGTCCGAATGTCGGTTTGATCGTTTCCAATAGCCTGAGGCATGGGACTCGCGCCGGTCTTTCGACCGTGACGGGAACCACGCTCGGGATCGTCTGCCAACTCGGTTTCGTTTGCCTTGGAATGGCTTCGCTGCTCGGTCTGCTTGTGGGTTGGTTCGAGTGGGTTCGCTGGGCGGGGGTGGCTTACTTGATCCTCCTTGGCCTTCGTCAATTCCTTTCAAAGAGCGGGGAGGATCTAAAAGACCCCAGCCATCCCAGCGGACGACGGTGGATGTTGCAGGGGTTGTTCATCGCGCTGGCGAATCCGAAAACGATGCTCTTCTTCGCGGCGTTTCTTCCTCAGTTTGTGAACCCGGACAAGCCGGTCACCCGCCAGTTGGCGCTACTCAGTCTCACCTTCGCATTGATGGCGTGGGTCTTCGATTCCGGTTACGCGCTCTTGGCCGGACGGGTTCAGTCGGCGGTGTCACGCTCCGGGCGAAGCGTGTCCTTCCAGAAATTGGGCGGGTTGATCCTGATTGGAGCGGGTGTCGGTTTGGGTATGGCGAGAGTCAGACGGTGACACGGCCAATCTTCTCGCATCGTAATGCGGGATGTTAACCTATTTGAAATTCCCTCCTTTAACACCTGGGCTGTCGCCCCTATGATCGTCGCCAGAAATCGGATTGCACGATTCAACGTAAGAAGGGGGATGAGACATGGCCAGTTTGACAGATCGGATGGTCCGGGCGGCGAAACTTGACGTTCATCTGTACGAAGAGGTTGAGGCCGACAAAGACGCGATGGGCCAGGCGGCGATTGTGGTGGTGCTTTCGAGCCTCGCGGCGGGAATTGGATCGTACCAGATGGTTGGCAGCATCGGGGGTCTGATCTCAGCGACGATCGGCGCGCTGATCGGTTGGGCGATTTGGGCGTTCATCACTTACATCATCGGGACCAAGCTTCTGCCCGAGCCGCAAACCCAAGCCGATTGGGGCGAGCTGCTTCGGACCATTGGTTTCTCCAGCTCGCCCGGGTTGATTCGTGTCTTGGGGATCATTCCCATCATTGGCGGAATCTTTTTGCTCATCGCCTCGATCTGGATGCTGATCGCCATGGTCATCGCGGTGCGTCAGGCGCTCGACTATCACAGCACACTAAGAGCGGTTGGAGTCTGCTTGATCGGGTGGATTGTCCAGGTGGTGATCCTGGGCGTTCTACTGGCGCCCTTCATGAAGTAGGAACTCAGGCTTGGGCATCCGACTTCGATTCGCACGATCGCCGATCGGGTTCCCTACGGTTCGGGTCCATTTATCTTTCCACTCGGAAGGAAACGGGGTAAGCTGCTGCCAACATCATTTCCTCATTAAGGAGATAGTTCTCGATGCCAAAACCGACCTGTCAGCTCAACCTCACATTGGATGTTCCCACCGCCGAAAGGGTGGAGGAAATCGCATTCGCCGCGCACAAACGTCCGAGCGGGGCGGGACGAGACCTTCTTTTGGAGCGCATGAAATTGATCGAGGCGGGATGGCCCCTGGAGGATGATGAAACCATGGAGTTCCTTCTAAAAGTTTTGTCGGCCTCCAAACCGAAGAAGGACAAGATCCGGGATCTGGTGAAGTAAGACTCGCCGGGTTGGAGACTAGGGTCCGCTCCGAACCAAGGAACGATCCCCACAAAATGCATTCTCGGAGTCAAACCCACTAAGACCACTGTCGCCGTATCACTCCTCCGCCCCGGCGTCGAGGAGGAGTTTTATCGTGTCGTAGCGCTTGTTCGCGGTGGCGTACCAAAGGGCGGATTTGCCCGCGTTGTCTTGCCGACTGATTTTCGCCCCCCTATCGATCATGAACTCGACCAAATCAGGCTTTCCCTGGGAAGCGGCGAACATCAGACAAGTGGCTCCCGTTTCGTCGGTCGCGTTCACATCGGCGCCCTCCTCGATGAGCATTCTTGTGATTTCGTCATTCCCCAGTTCAGCCGAAAGGGTAACCATCGGTTCTGTCTCTTTAGCAACATGGTGGATGTCCGCTCCATGGTCCAACAGAACTCTGACCATTTCGACAAAACCCTCCACAGTTGCAACGGTGAGTGGCGTGACACCGTGCGACTCCAAATTCGGATTTGCTCCACCCTCAATTAGCAATCGCGTCAACTCAGGGTCCCTTGAATAAATCGACCCCATGACGGGCATATTTCCCTGATCATCGGCTAAATTACAGTCCGCTCCTCTTGAAATCAGATATTTAAGAGCCGGCTTCCTGTCGACTTGTGGGCAGTTTTCACAGGTGGATGTCATAACCAACGAGAGCACGGGTGTGGACTTATCCGGATTCCTTTCATTTACATCCCGGCCCATCTCCTCGACAAAGAACCTGCAAATATCGACGCATCCTTCCTTCGCCGCGAACGAAAGTGGCGTCACTTCGAACATCGGGACAAGGGTGTACTCCGCTCCCTTTTCACAAAGGAGTGTCGCACAATCGGTTTTACACTTTCGAATCGCCATGTGAAGCGGCGTAAATCCATTCCTCTCCTTGATGTTGATTTCAGCCCCCGCTTGGATCAGTAACTTAACCATTTCAGGGTGATTCCATCGCGCGGCCGAAAAGAGCGCGGTACAACCACAGTTGTTGCGTGCGTTAACCTCGGCGCTTGAATCAAGAAGGAATCGTGCAATTTCGAGTCGGTCCCATGCCGCGGCGCTTATCAAAGCCGTCTTACCATTCATGTCTCGCGCGTTCACATCCACCCCCGCATCCACCAGCTCCTTCACCCGGGCCAGATCGCCCCGCGAGGCGGCTTTGATCAAGGCGGTGGCGGAATCGATTGGATTTTCCACAATCGATTCCGAAGCAAAGGCAATATGCGCGTGAACCAAGATTAGAAGAGATAAACCGATCGATCGCGGCATCATCACTCCTCCGCCCCGGCGTCGAGGAGGAGTTTGACTGTGTCGTAGCGCTTGGCGGCCACAGCGTGGTAAAGCGCCGACCGTCCCAGGTGATCTTTCTGGTTCACCTCGGCGCCTTTGCGCAATAGCGTCTTAATCACTTCCACTCTTCCACATCTGGCGGCGATCATCAGAGCGGTCTGACCCTCGGGTCCTGATTGGTTGACATTCGCTCCCTTTTCCGCGAGTTGACGAACCAAGGCGCCGTTTCCATAATGCGCGCTCAAAAGGAGCGTTGACCAATCGTTGACACTGACACCGACATCTTCGGTGCGATCCACGAGCATTTCCGCGTTCTCGCAAGCGCCATGTTCGATCGCCAGGTAAAGCGGATTGCGCCCGTCTTCATATTTCAGATTTGGGTCGCCATCATGCTTGAGAAGGGCTCGCACACTCTCCGGAGACTTGGCGGAGGCGGCCATCAGCGGAGTCCATCCGCCTTCAGCCTCGCTATTCGGATCGGCCCCTTTTTCTAAGAGAAACTCGACCATCGGAACACGATCTTCATGACAGGCGTAGTGAAGCGGAGTCCATCCATTCACTGTCGAGGCGTTGACAGGAATTCCATGATCAAGTGCGTACTCTGCGATACCTACATTTCCCGCTTGGGCCGCCACGCTCAGGACATTCCTTCCGCAACTATCCTCTTGGTGAAGATTCGCCCCGTGATCGAGCAATTTCCGAAAAATGGAGAGTTCGTCCGAAGCCGAGAAAAGGAGTGGAGTCCAGCCACCCTTCATCTCGATATTCACCTCGGCTCCACTATTCAATAGCTCGGTCACGATTTCAGTAGATCCATGATAACAAGCATAGTGAAGAGGTTTCCAATCGGAGGGCGCTTTTTTGGAGTCTGGATCGGCGCCTGCCTCCAAAAGGAGCTTGACCAGATCCAAGTTTTGGTTTCCGGCGGCTTGCGAAAGAGGCGAAAAACCATTTGAAAAGATTTGATTCACATCGGCGCCATGGGCCACCAGATACCGGACAACATCGACATTCCCTCCTTTGATCGCATTGGCAAGCGGGGTGAAGCCATCGTATGAAGGAAGATCGACTTTGGCTCCATTCTCCACAAGAATTTGGACCACCTTCAGATCTCCCTCCGCAGCCCGATAGAGAGGTGTGATTCCCTTATCGTCTTTGCCATTCGGTTCCGCCCCGACCTTCAATAGCATTTCGATAATTTCGGGAGTCGAGATGTAGACAGCAAGATTCAGGAGAGAGGTGTTCCCCTCGTATTCCCAATTCGGATCCGCTCCATGGTCCAAGAGGATCCGTAGAACCTTGGGCTTTCTTGAACCGACCGCGAATGCCGCGGCTGAGAAACCCTTCTCCAACTTGAGATCAACTGTGGCTCCCGAATCGAGCAGGAGCCTCGCCGCGTCCGTGGCGCCAACGATGGCCGCCATGGCTAGAGGCGTTAAGCCGTGCTTGTCTTTAGCATCCAAATTGGCTCCCGCCTCGATCTCCTTATGCATTGCATCCATATCGTTTTCCAGAACTGCTTTGGCAAGGATCGAGTCCTTCCCAAAAGAATCCGCAGCCCAGGAATAAACAAACTCAGACAGTGCCAAATCGTTCTCGAGGGCGTCGAAAAAGGAACTCTCCGAGCTGGCGGAATTGGTTCCTGTTGCGTCATTCACTCCCGAGGAGAAACAGACGGTGCAGGCGAGGAAAGAACAAACTGCCAGAGCGATTCCATGGCGAAAAACCATTGTCGACCTCCCTTGTAGAATCCTTTCATTCTGTATCGGAACACTCCTTTTGCATAGTGGGAATTTTGTCGGATTCCCGCGCTTCCATTCCCATCCCTTTTCCTTTTCAATACCGCTCAACCCATGCAAAACGGAAACGAATCTCGCGTCTCGGATCGGCGGGTCGATTGGCTTTGTCTGCTGTTTCTGTTGGCGGTCAACACTTTTTACTACCGGCGGATTCTCTTTCTGGGTGAGATTCCCGAGGGGAACGACCTTCAGTACCAGTACTTCGCCTGGAAGAATTTTTTTATCTCATCCCTGAAAGAGGGGATTTTTCCCTTTTGGAATCCGTATATCTTTTCCGGTTCGCCGGTCATTCATGAAATTCTGGCGGCTTGTTTTTATCCCTTCGATTACCTCTTCCTCATCCTGCCCATCCCTTGGGGGTTCGGCCTCTCCTACTGGTTTCACCTGACATTGGGGGGATTTCTGTTCTATTGGCTGGCCGGTCAGTTCATCGATCTGAAACCCGCGCGACTCCTGGCCGCCACCGCCTACATGCTTTCAGCGCCGATCCTCACTCGGATGGGCGAGGGGGTGCCGACCATGAACCAGACCTACGCCCTCACCCCGCTCTTCTTTGTTGTGGGGAAGTTCCTTTATGAGAACCCTTCGCTCCGTTGGCTTGGGTGTTTCTCGTGGGTGTGCGCGTTGTTCGTTTATGCCGGCCACCCGCAGATCCCATTCATGGCGGTTCAACTTTTCGCGGCCTATCTCCTTTACCGGACAGTCGCCGACTACCGAGGGGGACGTGCCTCCGGGGAATTCTTGCGCGCGTATCTCTTTCTCTTGTTGGGCGGATTCCTCGGTCTCGCAATCGCCGCGCCCCAAGCCTTCCCCTTTCTCGAATACGCGAGTTTCTCCGCCACCCGAGCGGGGGGAGCGAAGTACATGTTCGCCGCGGAGGGGAGCCTGCCACCGACCCATCTGATCACCTCGGTCATCCCGTTCCTCTTTGGCGACCCCTCGGACAAGAGTTATTGGCGCTCCCTAATTCCTTTCCATGAGACTTGCGGGTATTTGGGAACTTTTTGTTTCTTTTTCACTCTTGCTTGGCTGGTTCTTTCAAAGAGAAAGGGAACCTGGATCTGGTTCACGATCGTGGTGGCGACCATCTTTCTCGCGATGGGTCACTACACCCCGGTGCACCGATTCTTTTATGAGGCGGTTCCCGGCTGGGATCGCTTTCGCCAACCCGCCCGGTCGTTTTTCATTCTCGCCTTCGCGGGATCGCTTCTCGCCGGCTACGGATTTCAACGACTCGGTCGATTGGCCGAGGAGGAGGACCGAGGTGGGGGCCGTCGGATTTTCATGCTCCTTGGGGTTCTTCTTCTTCTCGTGACCGCGGGGGTTTTCTACACCGCCCTGCACAAGCAAGACATTCTTCAAGGGTTCTCGGATGACATGAACCGGGGGTGGCGTCTGGGGACCGGACAAGAAGAGGATCGGTATTCCCCGGAGAATTTCTTGCACCGTTACACCAACCTTCTCGCCTCGCTGTCAATGTTCGCTGTGTGGATCATCCTCTTCCTCGGTTGGTTCTTCTCACTCCTTAAATTCCCGGAACATCGTCGATGGATCCTCTGGGCGGCGCCTGTGGTGCTCGCGATTGACCTCCTCTGGTTCGGCTCACGGTTCCTGGTGACACATGATAAGGAGGGGTGGGAGGAACGCTATTATCCGGACTCGGAATTAATGGCGTTGTTGCAGGAACAAACCGACGAAGGGCGCTTGATCATTCCCGACAACGCCCTCCATTGGGGGATGCGGGAGCGTGAGCCGGAGCTCTATCCCAATGGCCCCCTCTATTACCGGGTCCGAGTCGTGCGGGGTTACAATCCGACCATCCTGCTTCACTACAGCCAGTTCATTAATGTCATCCAGGGCCGCGATCCCGACACTTTCCCTGGTGGACTGCTCTTTTTGAACGACATCCCCAACGCCGACCCGATGGGGTTGCGGGTGCTCGGGGTAAAACATCTGGTGGAGTGGAATCAGGTTGGGGCGCCATTTGTTCCGGAGAAGAAATTCTCCAATGGACTCCTCCTCTACCGATTCGACCAAGGATTGCCTCGGGTCTTTCGCGCTCGCGAGGCGGATAACGATTGGGGGCTGGCGCCGATCGAGGGGGAAATGGACAAGACTCGCATCGTCGAGTCCGACTGCAATCACATTGTGGTGGAGACCGAATCGGAGGAGGCTTCTTGGCTGGTCTTCAACGACTGTTGGTTCCCGGGCTGGGAGGCGACTCTCGATGGAGAACCGGCCGACATTGCGGTGGCCTTTCACGCCTTCCAAGCGGTTCGGGCGCCCGCTGGCAAGAGCCAGGTCGTATGGCGGTTTCGTCCCACCTTATGGAATTTGTATCTCGGAGTCGCGTTAGTCGCCGCGATCTTGTCGACCGCGTTATTGGTTATCAAACCTCCGAGGGAGGAATCGGAACCGGCGGATTAATCGTTCCGCGATCAAGGGTTCTTTTCGTCCTCCAAGAACTTGGCGATGGCGACGCCCAGCTTTTCCTGGCCTTTAGGGGTTAGGTGGCGATCGTGAGGGTAAAAGTCCTCGCGGGTGAAATCATCCAATAAGTCGCGATACGGAATATCCAACATTCGAAAAACCTTCTTCTCTGTCGAGTAATCGAGACTTGAGTCTTTGTCGGTAAAATGTGTGTAGAAGGGAAGCATGACCATTCGAATCTGAAGATCGCGTTCCAGAGCGTAGAGTTTCAAAACCCGAAGGAGGTTTTCCAGAACCTCGAATGGACCCACAGGAACGCCAGGGAATTGCTTTTCTTTGACCTTCCAGTCTTCCCATTCGAAATCGCTGGCGAAGACGATCCCTCGTCGAGGGTTGAACAGTGTGCCGAACACCAAGTCGGCCACAGCGGACATCCGGCTGAGCTCGGTCACGAACGAGGTTTCGTGCACACTCATGGCGGCGTTGTAGGCCTCCTCACTGGCCGGAGTGAACAGTAGCCGCCGATCTTCCTTGCGAAGGGTTGGAACACCACCGCCCGGAGGGATGAAATTCTCGATCCGGTCGTTGATGTAATACAGGAACACAACTGTGCAACCGGTGGCGTTCTCCGTCCCGCAGTATCGCTGGAGCAGGAGGAATTGCTGGATGGTGCCAAAACCGGGCGTCCCCATATTCAAGACCTTTTCGCCTGTCTCCCGCTCCACAAATTTGTCGACGGTTTTGTCATCCTCCACCCCCCACCCAAAACAATAGGAGTCCCCCAGCAACAAGATCTTGGGATCGTGAAGGGATTCCTCGTCATCGCGAAACCCCCAGGAGTTGGTCCGGACGCGCGTCTTGTATTCCCAATTCTCGAAAGGGACATCCAGATTGGGGCGGGTCATGTATCCCAACTCACTATCGAAGCGAGTGTTTTCCGGGTTCCACACAAACGAGCGAAAGGAGTTCTCGTTGCGACGAACCTGAAGGCTTGTCGGTCCGATCCAATTCAAAACCGCTTCTAGGACAAGAAGGGTTACAAGAATCGACGCCAGGAGCAAAAAGAGGTTGGAATGGAGAATTCGTCTAATCGGCATTTGAGGTGGACGGTCACAACTCGTTGGTTGAAATCAAGGTTCCGCTGGCTCTTCTTTGTCGTTGGGTTCGGAACCCAAGAAGTCGGTCAGAATCGATGCCAGTTTTCGATGCCCCGAGGCGTTGAAATGTCCATCGAGGTCGTAATAGTTCGCGGCCGAAAAATCTTCGTAGGGGTTGATGAACGGGACCTCGAGCCGTTCGAGGATCGCGACCTCCTCTTGGTAGGGTTTGGGGAGATCTCCAAGATAGTACCCATAAAAAGGGAGAAAGACAAAACGGAGATTCATGTTTCGTTCATGACACAGTTGGAGAAGAAAGCGGGTGGTGTACTCGAGAATCTTGAACTCATCGAGACCCTCTTGCGCGCCCGCCCCATTCTTTTCTCGATAACCCATAAACTGAATGGCCATCCGGTCGGCCCAATGTTTCCGTGGACTGAAGAAACGGCTTAGAATCAAATCGAGGATGGCGGATCGCCGACAGAGATAGGTGTAGGGTTGCTGCTTATTCGCGCGGACGCAGTCCCATAACGCTTCTTCATCCGCCTCGGTGATCCGGATCTTTCCCTGATGTTTCACCATGGCGGGGAACATTCCGCCGGGCGGGCAACGGTTCTCGTAGCGGTCGTTCAAGTAATACAGGATCACGACCTCGCAACCCGTGGCCTCCTCCACCTCGCAAAACCTCTGAAGAAGGAGGAATTCCTGAAGGGTGCCATAACCCGAAACGCTCATGTTCAAGACTTTCTTTCCCGTCTCCTTTTCGAGAAGGGATTCGGCGGTCTCTTCTCTTTCCACCCCCCAACCGAATCCGAAGGAGTCCCCGAAGAGGAGAACCTCGGGGTTCTCGAGCGATTCCTCGTCATCGCGGAACCCCCAGGAATTGGTTTGGACATGCGTGGAGAACTCAACGTTTTCAAAGGGGATGTCGAGGTCCGGGCGATTGATGAAACCGAGGACCGGATCGAATAGGATGCGCTCCCGGTTCCACTGGAAGACATCGAAGTAATGTTGGTATCGATCTCTTCGGTACAGCGGAGTCGAGAACCAAGCGAACCCCACCTCGACCAATAGGGCTGTCAGGAGAAGGGAACCGATCAGGAGCCCGCTGTTGACTAAGATCTCTCTCTTTTTCACCGTGTCAATTTCCCGATCGTCCTGTGGGCCGAATCAACCCAGGCGGTAGCTCCCATCCCAGTCCTCATCCGGGGCCTCCTCCATGAACTTGCAACACCTGGATAGCAGCAAGAGAATCGATTTATCGTTCGGATGACCTTTTTGTAGTTCCTCAAGAATCCGAATCGAATCCTCCCAGGATCTATCGAGATATTTTTCGAGGGCTTCCTCGTATCTCTGAAGGTCCCTCAGGGTCTTCTCCTCCACCTTGCCCTTTTCTCCGATTAATTGATAGACAAAGACGCCCTGAGTTTTGCCCTTGACATAGACACGGTCGAGTTTCCGAGCGATTAAACGATCGGAAACGGCTCGATAAGTGTTCTCGCTCACAATGATGTCGGTGCCGTAATAACGGTTGAGTCCCTCCAAGCGGCTGGCCAGATTGACCGAGTCGCCGATGACCGTGTAGGACAGGCGATCGGGAATGCCCATATTTCCGACCACGAGATCGCCGGTGTTGATTCCGATCCGGCAATGGATGGGAGGAGCGGAGGAATCCTTGATTCGCTTGCGCTCTTCCGCGAGTCTGGCTTGCGCATGGAGGGCCGCCAAACAGGCCCCAAACGCGTGGTCGGGGTTTTCGACGGGGGCGCCCCAAAAGGACATCACCGCGTCTCCAATGTACTTGTCGATCGTTCCATGTGTTTCCGAAATCGATTGGTAAAGGATGCCATGGAAACGAGACAACATCTTGACCACTTCCTCGGGGGGCATCAATTCGGATATCGAGGTGAAGTTCACAATGTCGGCGAAAGCGACGGTGAGGTAAGCGCGTTCGCCTCCGAGCTCCGCTTCCCGCCCGGAGGCGAGCAGTTCCCGGACAAGTTCCCGAGGGACAAATTTCTCGAAGGATCGAAGACCCTTCTTCATTTCCTCCTTGGCCCGAAACAGGGAGTCGACTTCCCGGATGGGGAATCGTCTTTCCTCCACCTCATCCAGTTTTCCCACGCCGATCGCCTGGGCCTCCATGGAGAGCATTTGGAGGGGTTGAGAAATTCTTCGCGAAACGAAAACGCTCACCACGATTCCCGCGGCCAGACAGAGAAACCCCCACAGGAAAGTCTCCCGCAATATCGCATGGATTCTTCCCATGTATTCGTTCTCTTCGATGGTGACGCCGATTAACCAGTTGGGCATATCCGCGCCGCGCAACTTTTGAAAGAGTCCGGTGTAAGCGATTCCGGAAATGGTGTAATCGATCTCCGTCGGTCCTTCATCGGGGATCTGGACATCGCCCTCGATCACATTCTCGTAAAAACCCTTCAACCCGGTCTCGGTCAACTCCTCACCGGGGATCAATTCCCAAGAGGAGGGGTCGTCCGGATTCTTTCGCATGATCTGTTCGATGTCGTGGAAGGCGATGACATGCGAGTCCTTGGTTCCATCCATCACAAACGCCACCGCCGAGGTGGGACCCTGGGGGACCGCCTGTTCATCCCTCGACCTTCTCATCTCGTTGAAATAGCCGCATAAGGAGAGCAGGTCGATGTCGGCGGTCATCACTCCCATGAAACTCCCATCCTCATGGTAAAACGGAGTGGCGTAAGTGACCCCGGGAACGTTCGGGTTGTCCCCGGTGCCCAGGAAGATGTAAGCGTCGCTCCAGAGCGGTCTTCCCGCTTGTTTCGCCTTGATGTACCAGGGACGAAGTCGAGGGTCCCCATGGCCACGGTCCGGATCGACGCGATAGGGATTGTCCGGATAGGAATCGCCGGGAAGGTATTCGCGCAATTCCAGATTCCCGGTGTCGGGGTTATGAGCCAGGTCGCCGATGCGGATTTCATCCCGATGGTTGCGCGAGACGACCAGCATTCTCCCATCTTCCTCGAACGAGATGCTGAGGTAGGCCAGATTGCGATGGATGCGAAGGACATCGACCCAGTAATTCGACAGTCCCTTGAAGTCCTCCGGTTCGAAGACGCCGGATTTTTCTTGGATCAGTTCGAGGTTGATCTTCGATTGATGAGGCGCAACCTCGAGGAGGTTGTTGAGCTTTTCGTTGAGGATTTCTCCGACCTGTCGCCCGATGCGCTCATCGAACCGATCGATTAACCGCCAAACGTTGTTGCGCCAAGTGATGGTCACCGCGGCCACTGTCACTGTCAGCGTCACCATGGAGATGACCGTGAGGTACACCCAGAAAGGGACTCGAAATCGCGACATGGGGGATATCTTAGGCCATGGGGCGAGGCATGCGCTATCCCGAGGCGAGCAGATCTTGGTAGAGAGATTCCAACTGCTTTCCTGTGGCCTTGGAGGAAAAGTTCTCGACGACGAATCTTCTCGCGTTTTCGCCGATCCGCTTCCGCTCCTCGGGATGACTTGCAAGGTGACGGATGGCGGCGGCGAATTCCGCCGGGGAGTCCGCCACAAGCAAATGTTCGCCCGGTTGGCAGGGGATGCCTTCGTAACCCAAAGTGGTGCTGACAGCCGCCATGCCCGCCGCGAAGGCCTCCAACAGCTTGAATCGGATCCCCGCTCCAACCCGCAATGGACACAGGTAAATGTCCTCCTGGAACAGATGGTCGGCCATGTTCTCCACATAACCCACCATCTTGAACCGGCGATCCTCTTCGAGAGAGTCGAGTTCCGAGGTGGCCCCATAGCCGATGACATCGATGGGGAGATCCACATCGCCGAGGAGCGGCATCACCTCTTCCTTCAACCAGAGAAGGCCATCGATATTCGGAAGGTAATACAGGGTTCCGGTGAAGGCTCCTCGCGGTTGATCGGATTGACGGGAACGCGGTTTGAATTCCTCGGTGTCGACCATGTTGGGGATCACCTCGATCGAGGATTCGGGAGCATGCTTGAGGAGAAAATCTCGATCGAGGTTTGAGCAGACCACGGAGGAGAGACCGGACGACAGAACCCTTCTTTCGTATCCAGGGGTCACCCGATGCTCGCGAAGGTCGATCCATTTTTTGAGGAAGTGCCGAGGATTCTTGACCGCGCGTTCGTAGTAGAGGGACAACGCGTCCGGGAAATCGATCACAACCGGACCTTTGAAATCTTCCCGGATCTTCATGCCATAGGGGGCGAGACGGAACCGGTCGACATGGACCACATCGTAATCGTTTTCGCGGACATCCTGGATGAGTCGATCGAGCAGTTTCCCCGATTGGCAGTGAAGCACTCGAAGCGGCGTTCGAGAGGGGAGGCCAAGCAAGCAATTGGACCACCGTTTCGTCCGCGCGATCCCGACTGGGCGCACCTCGACGCCGATGGATTCCAGATGCGATTTGGCGCCGACCGCGGGGCCGGAATCGTCGAGGCAATGGAGCGTGATTTCGTGGCCCAGGGCGGACAGTTCGGTTATGAAGGAATAGGGGCGATGGCCATAGGCGACCGAGGGGATTAAGGGAGACAGAAAACAGATTCGCATGGATAGGTCTTTCGCTCCCTTGGTCGGGCGCGATCACCCATCGGAGTCGGCAGTGCCTGCTTTGACCTCGTCTGTGGCGGAAGCCGGTGAGGAGTCGGCGGAGTCATCCTCCATGAGAGTCAGGTCGATTTCCTCATCGGCGGTCTTCTTCTCTTCTCCATAAGGGGGAAGCGGCGGCGGGTTCTCCTCGGAAACCGGCGGGAAATAGAACTCGCATTTCCCATAATCCAACAGGAGGGGGTATCCAAATCCATCGGCGACCGGGAGACGCAGATTGTACTCTTGGGAGAAAGCGTCGAGATCCTCCGGGCACTCCCCGTTGTGATCCTTTTGATACTCTTTCAGAGTTTGGTTGATTGGCTCGAGGAAGGATTCGCGCTCCAATTCGTTAATTCCCGTTCCCACGAGCGAGGGTTTGCCTTGGAGATCGAGAATCAAGTATTCGCCTCCATAAGGGTCCTCGGGCAACTCGGGAATTTGGGCGATCCGAAACTCCAGTTTCCCTTTCTTCTCGGGGAGGGGATTGACCATGTTGGGATAGAGTTGACCGACTCCACCCTCGGCCCACTCGGAGCTGACCTTCTGGTACTCCTGGACAGCCTTCTTGAGGATGCCAACGTTCTTGGTGAGTTGCTCGATCCGAGTGGGGGAGGCTCCGTGGATCTCGTAGTAGGCTTGAGAAGCGGCGTCCCAAAAGCGTTTGTGCTCCTCGGAAATGATGCGGCGCATGTGGTCGAGGTTCAGCTGCCAAATGGCGACATTCCCCGACTGATTCGCCCGGGTCGCCAACTCCTGAAGCGCCGGAATCGGATCGGGATCGACATCGCGACAAGCCAAAACTTTCAACCGATGAAGGAATTCGGGGCAATCCCGCGCCTTCTCGGCGAAGGTGTAAGCGTCGCAACCCCATTCCTTGGTCGCTTTCTGGAGTTCGTATTCGGCCACATAAGCGGCGTCCTTGGCGACCTCCCACATATTGGGCTGAATGATGGTGAAGACCTCGTCGGTGGCAGCCATGCGATGCGCGCCCGCCATGAGAAAACGGTAGGCGTCGACCTTACCTCTCTGTGCGCTCGTCATCGCGAACCCCCAGAAACGGTAAGCCTCAAAATGCCTGGGGTCCATGTCGATGGTGGCGTCGGCGAGGCTCTTGAACTGGTTATACATGGTCGGTTTCTTGTCGAACAAGGGGTAATTCATGCCGTAGAATTGAATCCCTCGAATCATGGCAAGGTCGGCGAGAAGCGCGTCATGTCCCGCGGTGAGCACCTTCCGCATCTTCGCCGAGGTGTAGCGGTTCATATAATTGTTCACATAATCGTATCGCTGGGAGTCCCACGCGAGCTTCTGCCCGACCAGGTAGAGGGCCAAGAGAACGATGGCAAGGAGAACAAATTTCGGTTTCATTCTTTTCCTACCAGTCTCCCCGGGTTAAAAATCACGCTTCGAAAAAGCGAGACAGGCGATGAACAGAATCACCGCCGTATAGGTGATCGCGTGAAAAGCGCCCGCGCCATAGGGGAATGAGGCGGCCGCCGCGCCGAGCTCCTCAAAGTGGACGACCTGTTTCTTCAGGTTCAGCATGTCGAGGTGAGGGCAGAGATAGTAAATAACCTTCAGGAAAGCGCAGTAAATCTCCGTTCCCTGCTTCTCGCTCTGGAGACGGATATAGTCCCAGAAGTCGTTGGTCATTTGACCGATGATGTAGACGCACCCGGTCATCACCGCGGACAGGATCGGCGTCGAGAAGGATGAAAACAGAATCGCCACCGCGACCACGATCAACATCGCCAGAAGCTCCATGAAAATGGCCTTGATCATCCAGAAAAAGGTCACTCCCTCGATCATGTCGGTCGTCGCGAAGTAATAAAGCAGTATCCCCAGCAGCATCACGGTCATCAAGGCGATGTTCACATAGACCGTGAGGATCAGACCGAGGAATTTTCCGAGGACGAACTGCCACCTTTGAACGCCTTGAGAGACAATGGTGTAGATCGTTTTGCTTTCCACTTCTTGGGGAATCAAATTGACGCCGATGAACATGGCGACCAACAGACCGAAGAAGCTGATGGTTGAGAGGCCCAGGTTCTTGATCAGCCGGTCCCCTCCATCGAGAGCGAGCGTCTCCAGGAAAAAGGAGCTGCCGATCATGAGCACCATGAAAAAAAGGATCAGGTAGAGGACCTTGCTTCGGATCGCCTCGCGAAATGTGTTCAAGCCGATGGTTAGGATTTCAATCATGGTCGTTGTCTTCTATCAATCAGTCTTTCGAGGAATGAATCGTTTCAGGTCTCTAAAGCCACTTTCGGATCTTGCGCCCGAATCGTCTCGACAAAAAGCTCTTCCAGAGACTTCCGTTGGGGAATCAAGGCGCGGACCACCGCTCCCTTGGATTTCCATTGGTCGAGAAATTGATTCGCCTGTTCGGTGTTATCCAGCATCGTTTTGAAAATGCCGTTGTGGAAGTCGCCCTGAATCCCGAGACTTTCCTTCGTGGTTCCCTCGGGCATTTTAAGTTCCACCTCGACCCGATCCTTTTCGGTGCCGAGCAATTCGCTCAAACTTCCCAGCTTCAAGAGTTTCCCCAAATGCAGAATAGCGACTCGGTCGCAGATATCTTGAACGTCGCTGAGGATGTGACTGCAAAAGAAGATGGTTCGTCCCTGCTCCTTCAGAGCGTAAACGAGATCGCGGATCTCTTTGCGTCCGATGGGATCGAGGCCGGAAAGCGGCTCATCCAGCAGAACGAGCTTCGGATCGTGCATCAGCGCCTGGGCAAGCCCGATGCGCTGGACCATGCCCTTGGAGTAATCACGGATTCTGACATTGCGAGCGTGATTCATCCCCACGGTCTCGATCAACTCATCAATCCGTTTCTTGCGTTGATTCGAGGGGATGTGGTTGAGTTTCGCGTAGAATTGGAGAAATTCCTCGCCAGTGAGGAACCGGTAAAAATACGGGTTCTCCGGCATGTACCCAACACGCAGTCGGGTCGGGGCTGTGGCGAGGTCCTTGTCGAGAATCTCGGCTCGGCCGCTGGTGGGTTTGAGCAACCTCAGCAAGATCTTGATGGTGGTTGTCTTCCCCGCGCCATTCGGCCCCAGGAAACCGAAAATCTCGCCCTCTTGAACCTCGATCGACAAACCGTCGAGGGCGACCTTGGCTTCCTTCCAGCCCTTCTTAAAGATCTTTGTCAGGTTTTCAGTTTTTAGAACAGCCATTCGATTTTCATGCCTCGATAAGCGCTCTCGCGATGGCGGCTCCCGCCGTTGGAGCAGTTAATTAAACGGTTCTCGTCAGGCAAACGCTACGCAGACCCGCGAGAAGCCGGACCATTGTTCAAGTCATGCAAAGTCAATTCTCTTCCGAAGAACAAACATGGTTTCTATACCAGCCAATTCAACGCAAATCAAGGACGGAAGTCACGCTGGAACTCGAAATCGCCGGGTAAAAAACCGGCGGTATCTTAAGATTCGAAAAACAAATGTCAATATTCCGACACAATCACACGCTCTAGCGGAGTCAGCTAGATCAAGTTTCAAAAGATTCGCGGATTCCCTCCAGGTGAATTCCCGGTTCGGCGACCACTCGAACCCGGGTGTCGTAACGCGCGGCGAGATCCTGGAGGTAATCGGACCAATTCGTATTGATCTCCTCGGACAGAGTCGGATGCACATGAAGGGTGGTCGAATCGCGGGGATCCTCGAGAAGCAGTTCTTCCAGGCGTCTGAGAATCCGGGTCACCATGGTGGATTTGGCGAAGATAACGCCCTCGCCTTTACAGTACGGGCAGGGCTGGGAGAGGCCTCGCAACAGAGATTTCCGGACCCGTTTGCGAGTGAGTTGAACCAGACCGAGTTCGGTCATGGAGAACAGGGTCGGGTGAGAACGGTCCTCGGCGAGAGCCGCTTGAAGTTGCTCCATCACCACACTCTGGTTGCGGGTGGAGAGCATGTCGATGAAGTCGACGATGATGATTCCGCCGATGTCGCGAAGGCGGAGTTGTCGGGCGACCTCGGGAATGGCCTCGAGATTGGTGGCGAGCGCCGTCTCCTCGAGATTGCTCCCTCCTCGATCACGGCCCGTGTTGACATCGATAACAGTCAGCGCCTCGGTTTCATCGATCACCAGATAACCGCCGCTCTTCAACCAGACACGACGCTGGAGAAGGCGTTCGATCTCGGATTCGATGCCACGGGCGCGGAAGAGCGGGATGGCTTCCTGGTAGTGACGGACCCGCGTTTGAAACTCGGGCATGATTTGCGAAACGTAGCTGAAAACCTTTTCGTAGGCCTCCTCACCCTCGACAAAAATGCTCTGGGTTTGGGGGGAGAGTTGGTCGCGAATGACCTGAGTCAGAATGCCCGCGTCCTCATAGATCAGGGCGGGCGCCTCGGCGTTCTCGGAATCGTTCTTGGTGGTCAGCCAACGTTCTTTGAGAGCGTTGTATTCCTTCTGGAGATCCTCGAATTCCGCTCCCTCGGCCGCAGTCCTGAGAATGATGCCATTCTCGCCCTGGGTTAATTCCTGCCCGATCTTTTCCAACCGTTCCCTCTCCCCATCGTCCTCGATGCGACGGGAGATGGCGACATGCGCGGCGTTGGGGAAGAAAACGATATAACGGCCGGGCAGGGAAATGTTGGCGGTGACTCGACAACCTTTTTGACCCAGCGGCTCTTTCTCCATTTGGACAAGCACGGACTGCCCCTCGACCAAATAGTCCGAGATGTTAAGAGGGACTGGGACGGACTCTTTCGGGACCTCTAACTCGACCGCCCCCTCCACGTCGGCGGGATCGATTTCTTCCGAGTCCGCATCCTCAACGCCATTGCCATTGGCGCCATAGATATCGTCTCGCCAATCATGGCCGGGTTGTGGAAGGAAATCGCGGACATGCAGAAAAGCGTTCCGGCCAATCCCGATGTCCACAAACGCGGCCTCCAGGCCGGGGATCACCGAGGAGACGCGACCGATATAGATGTTGCCGATCAGCTTCTTCTTGCCGGAGGGCTGGATGAAGAGCTCGACCAATTGTTCGTTTTCGAGGACCGCGATTCGAGTTTCGAGCGGGTCCTCCGCAATCAATATTCGTGAGGCCATAGTCTGTTTACCACTGGAGGGTTGGGCGTTTATCGCCTGCCAACCCCCAGATTCGGGTCTTTTATCCAAAGATTATCGTCCTTTCCAGCTGAAATTCCAAAAGAAAAAAGAGGGCTAACGTCCGGATTGGATCCGGCGTATCGCCTCGGGGATCTCCCGCTTCTCTCTCTGGACCGGAATGTCCTCCCAGAAGTAGGAGGGGACTTTGAACTGGATGACATTGTTTTCGCGGGTCTGTTCCCGCAGTTCTTTCCCGGTGTCGATTTCGATTTTAACCCGGTCCAAGTCGGGGAGGAGAAGGACTGGGAATTTCTTCCCGCTCGCGGTCTCTCCCGCGGGCTCCACGGGTCCGATCCGAAAATCGATGGGCGCGCGAAAGGGTTCCTTTTGGCCTTTTTTGAAATAGGTTATCTCGACCATGCAGGTCGCGGAGGGAACCTCGCCGAAATTGGTCAGCGGAATCAGGATCATCGCCCCGCGATCCACTTCGTTCAGGTAGGTCCGGAGCGGAGCCCACGGGCCCAGGTCGGCTGACTGCGGATTCAGAATCCAATCGTTCGGCACGGCGCGAGATTGTTCGAAGGAGACCGCGCCCGCGGTGCTGTCGCGAACGAACCCCCACGCCAGATCCGCCTTGTCCAGGATCTTGATCGTTTTGGAGGCGGAGTTGTCCTCCTCGTTGGTCTCCTCGATCTCGTTGTCCGGATCGACCTCGACAATGAGGGTTTTCAACCCGACCTCGGCCCAATGATCCCAACGAAGTCGGATCTCTTTGGTTTCTCCCGGTCCGATTCGGTCGATGATCGGTTCGGGAAAACTGTCCGCGATGTTCATGATGGGCTCATCCGAGCCCTCTTCATGTCCACGAACTTTGACATCCCAGGCGACTCCCTCGCCCCGGTTGTGGACCCTCGCCCGCACGAAAAGAGTTTCCCCGCTGGTGGGGGAGTAATTCTCGAAAATCAAATCCTCCGAATCGAGAGTGAGATTCGGCTTTTCCTCGGGATCGAATTCCTTCCAATCCGGGCGACCGATTGGCGCGAGGTCGATCGCGAAACCGCCCTCGATTTTGACCTCGTCTTTCGATTGGCAGGCGTAGGCGACCCAGAGTTTTTCGAGCTCATAAGCCTGTGGGACGACGAATCGGACGATTCCCTCAGTTTCATCCAATTCCCAATCGACAACTTTGTGTTCCGTTAAGTCGTTCGGATCGATCCAATGAAGGGACGCGACGGATTCGACTATGTCCTCCACCTTGGCTTCGACCTCCAAGCGGCCATCCGGGCTCCATTTCAATCGGTCCGGCTCCAGTAAATTTCCGGTGGTTGGCATGGGGGGCTCGAACAGTGGATCTCCCAGGAGGGTGAACATGTCGACAGCATCGTTGGGACGGGTCTCCATCAGGCACCCAACCTTGCCCGCCCATAGCATCGACCCCGCATGGGTGGCGCCGCGGTAGAGAAGCGATTCGAGACACGATGATACGAAGTTCTTGTGATCGCTGGGCACCCCTCTTCCGGTGGAGGTGACCAAGGCGAGGGATCCGCCGAAGGGGTGCATTAAAAGCTCCTCGGCGAGACCGTAACTCCACTTCCACAGACGATCGTCGGTGAAATCGAACCGACCCACATCGCAGGTCATCAGGAAGAGAAGAGGCGTCCGACCCTCGTTATTGATTTTGGGGATGTCGCTGTGTTTGCTCCCGCCGCCGAAAAGGATGCGCTCATGGGCAAGGACATTGAGGCCGCTGTGGCCATAGTAAACCGCCAACGCCGCCCCTTGGGTCAGTTCATCGAGAATCGCCTGATTGGCGGCGGGACTGATCTTGCCAAAGTCCAACGGCTGCGATTCGGTTCGGGCCATCTCCTGAATTCTGGCCAGGTTTTCGCCGTAGTAGTAGTTGTCGATGTAAGGGTAATTGTGGATAAAAATCGGTTCGATCTGGTAAGCGAGCGGGAGGGTTCTCCCCAGGATGTCTTGGGTGTCGCGCTCGACCGGATCGTTGTCATCGGAAATCCAGAGTAGACGATCCGTCCAGCCCTCGTCCGAATTACGGTCGTAAGCCCTTCGCTTGGCCAAATACCCCTCCAGATGAGTGACCGTTTGGCAGGGGATCCTTCCAAAAAACCAATCGCCGACTCGGTCCAACGGCTCGCCCTCGACAAACCAGAGGTCGGTGGGGAAGTCCGGCTCCTTGTGGGTGTGATAACTCGGGGTCCAATTGGGAACATGCTCATGGTCGGGGTACCGACCCCAAAAATCCCAGGAGGAATCCCCCACCACCAACACGGAGGCGGGTTGCGGTTCCGGCCAGGTTTTCGCGACCCAGGTGAGGAAGTTGCGAAGGGCATGGGCCGAGAATCGCCCTCCCGCGAAGACATCGAAAATGTCCTCCATATCGATCAAGGAGGAGGAGTGCCCCTCAACCTCCAATAGGCGGACCAGTTCGGTCGAAAGGTTGCGAAAGACCTTTGGAACCACCACCAGCTCCTCGGCCTGGATAGGTCGGGTCAACCATTCGGGCGGATCCGCTTTGCGCATGGATTCCGGCGCATTCCAATCGCCGCGACCCAGGAGGTGAATTGAAACAATGGGAGATTCGAACCCGCACTGAATGGTCTCCTTGGTCAGCCCTGCGTCCGTGGCAAACACCCGGCCCTCGGGGCCGATTCCAATCACACAGGTCGGATCGGCGCCCAGGCCTTTATTCACCCTACTGATCTGAAACGTTCCGGAGGTCGGTTTCGGCAAAGTGTACGAAACCGTGCTGGCTTCCCAGATCATTTCGGTCGTCGCTTCTAGAATGAGACGGTCGAAATAGGGGACCGATCGGTTCCTTTGCTTGGCTCGGTATTCGATTCTCAGGTCGGAGGACTTAAGTCCGGTCGGGATTTCGAATCGGATTTCCTGGCCATATCCCGAGGGGGCGCCCATCAAACTCGAGGCGATGGTGGCGTCGCCGATGCTGACCGAATAATCCCCAGGTCGCAGCGAACCCGCGGGGGTGTAGTTGTCCCGCAAAGCCGAGGGGAAAATGACCCTTAGATTCGCCTGAACCGAACCGGTAGATTTTTCGACCCAATCCGGCAATTCGAGCGACAAGGGTTGGCCCTCCTCCTCGGGAAAGGGTTGGTCGATCCAAAAGAATTCTTGTTTTTCGTTCTTCAGACCACCCTCGATGAAAAGGCGATCCTCGCCGATCGATTCCCGCTTTCGAGCAATTCGGTGGACTTGGGCATCGGTCTCCTTTTCGGCGGAGGATGGTTCAACGATTCGAGAGGCCTCCTTCTCGGAGTCAAACGAAAGCCAGTAACATCCAACGGGATCGTTCCAGAATCTTGGGCCTTCGCACCAGAAGAGCAGGGTGTCATTGGGTTGGATCGCACCCTGTGCACGAACCTCCCCCGTGGCGGTCAGAATGAAAAAGGGGGTCGGTTCATCGGAGGCGGGGAGATTGTCCGCCTTGTCCCTCCACTTTTTTGGGAGGGTCACCAAGGGCGCCCGCTCCTCGAGCGAAAGTTGCTGAACCCTGAGGTCCCGCCCCCACTCCGAAAGCAGGCGTCGCGCCGGGATACTGGTCCATCCCTTGTCGCGAGCGCGGATCTTGAGAGTCGGTTTCGACCATTTTTCGAGCCGGTCCGGATCCAAAACCTTTTCCTTGGACACCCTGTCGATGCAACGCGGCAGATCTTCGGCGTTGACCGCGACCGCGCCGACCGCCTCCTGAAGAAGTGCGGGGGTGTCGATCGCATCGTTCAGCGGTTGCGCGAACTCGACGGTGATGGTGGCTTCAGGGATCCAAATCCGATTGACCTCGGTGCTTCCCCGGATATTGGCGATCGGCATGAATTCGATCATGGTCAGATCGGCCCCTCGGATCTCCCCCAATTCCTTTTTGGTGATCCGGGAGACCGATGGCGAGTCTCTGGTCGCCACACTCGGTTCGACCGGGTTGTCCCCCTTGTAATAAACTTGATCGACCGCCTCGAAGGAGACATCCTGAACTCCCCCCGCGGGAGTGACCACCACCACCTGGAACCGATCTCGAATGTCCGGCGCCTCCTCGCCCAGGGGGGGATTCTCGAATCGGAGGGTCAGACCATTTTTATCCTGGCGTATGAGGTGGAATGCATTCTTTTGCACCACCGTTTCGGGGAGCAATCTCGCTTCGGGAGGGATGTCCCGCCAGGCAAACGGGTCTTCGGCCTCCTCCGCGTGGGCGAAACCCACCGGCGCGAGAAAGGCGGTCAGCAGAATGAGAACGCGATACAAATGAGTGTTCGACATCTTGGATTGGAGTGTAATTCTTCCTTCCGGTCTGATCATCGGGGTTTCATAACGGACTGACAATGCTGGTTCTATGCAGTTTTCCATAGACCGATGGCGGAAACCAGTCCGGAGTGCGAACCTCAGCGAACCAGGGATTCATAAAGGCTCAGGACCTGCTTGGCGTTGGAAAGCCGGTCAAATCGGTTCCGGCACTGTTCGAGACCTTTCACTCTGAGAGACTCTCTAACCGAGTCATCATCCAGGATCTTCCTCAAACACTCGGCCAGCTCATCGAAAGCGCCTGGCTCATAAACAAGACCCGCTCCCCCGATGATTTCCGGAATGGCGCCCGAGTTAGCGCCAATGACCACGACTCCGCAGGCCATCGCCTCGATCAGGATCATCCCAAATTGTTCCTTCCATTCCGGGGTCGGTTTGGACCCAAGGACCAAGACGGTCCCCTGTCGGAGAAACTCGGGGAGTTCCGAATAATCAAGGGCGGGGAGTCGCTCATATCGCTCGCCCAAACCCCTGATCTCCGCTAAACGATCCACGGCCTCCTCGTTCGGCCCGGCTCCAAGAAGCCGCAGGGTCAGCGATTCCCGGGTCCGATCCTTCAGCAGAAACCCTACCGCCTCGATTAGATCCTCGAAACCTTTCTCGGGAACCATTCGACCAACCCCCAAAATGACGGGATTCTTTGGGGGGCTTGTGGCGGGCGAGAATGCCTCCAGATCCACCGAAGGAGGGATGAGCTGGATTCTTGTCGATTCCACTCCCTCTTCGATTAGAGTTTTTCGGCTGTCATGGGTGTAAACTAGGAACCGATCGGCCTCTTTTCGTGCACGTTGTTTGCGTTTGGCAAAGACAGCGTCCTTTTCACGGTGGAAGGGGAGATTATCCCAGACAGTCACAAGAACCGGCGTCCCCCACCGTTTTTTGGCTTCCAATGCCGCCTCCGTGTCGGCGGAGAAAAGTTCCCAGGAGTGGATCAGGTCGAAGCCCTCGAGGCGGGCCACCAGATCTGCGGGGTCCTCATTAACAGGAGTCCCCACCAGTCTGTTTTCGATGCCCTCTCGAATTCGTTTGCCGAGCGTTCGTGTCTCGGCGCGGTTGGGGATAATCTCGTAAGGGATGCGAACTTGCTCGAGCGGGAAACGAAGCGGGCGGTAAGTCAGCGCCTTGAGGTCGACCCCCCATGAAAGGAGGGGCTCGTACATCCGGGTGTGCCAGGCGCTGAGACGGTTCCCCATCAGGAAGGCGACTTTCACCGATCCTCTCCCGCTCTAACCTTCGCCGAGAAATTGGTTGGGATTCTCGAGAAAATCCACCTTCGCGGCCTCATAATCCTCGAGACGCCCAATGTCTTTCCAGTACCCATCGAATGGGTAGGTCGCGATCCGCCGGTTGCCCTCGAGAAGGAGATGGACCAGGTCGGGGAAATCGAACCGTCCCTCTTTGGGAATCCATTGGAGCACCTCTTTCGAGAGAGCGTAAACGCCCAGGCTCACCCAATCCTTCAGGGTCGGTTTCTCGCGGTATTCCGCGACCGCTCCATCCTGGTCCAGTCGGAGAATTCCAAAATCGATTGTGTGGTCGCGTTCTCCGATGGCGAGGGCCGCGAGGGTCTTTTCACGCCTTCGTAATTCGAGAATTTCGGGGAAGGGGAGAGTGGTCAGTATATCGCCATTCATCAGAAGGAAATCCTCCTCGAGATCGGGGATTTCTCTTAGCGGTCCGATCGTGCCCTGCGGCTCCTTCTCACTGTGGATGCGGATTTTGATCTGGAGCCGTTCCTCGAGCGAGGCGCAAAAGGCCTGGATGATCTCGGAGAGATGGCCGGTCGCGATCACCGCCTCGGCGAAACCGGCCCGGTCGAGCTGGCGCAGGACAATCTCTAGGATCGAGTAATCGCCCAACGGCATGAGCGGTTTGGGGAGGACGGTATTGAACGGCGCGAGTCTCGACCCCTTCCCACCCGCTAGAATCACCGCTTGTTTGGTTTCAGTCATTCTCGGGCCGCCGCTTATACATGGAGTCTCTTGAGTTCGCCGGTCAGATGGTCGTAAGCCTCATCGACCGTGTCAACAATCTTGAACAGGTCGAGGTCCTCAGGGCTGATGGTCCCCCATTTGAGGAGAGCGTCGAAGTTGAAAATCTCATTCCAGAATTCGCTGCCGAACAGGACAATGGGCATCTCCTTGCGCACCTTCTTGGTCTGAATCAGTGTCAGCACTTCCATCAATTCGTCGAAAGTTCCAAACCCGCCAGGGAAGACCACCAAGGCCTTGGCGTAGTAGACAAACCACAGCTTTCTCATGAAGAAGTAATGGAACTCGATGGAGAGCGATTCGGTGATATACGGGTTCGGTTCCTGTTCGAAGGGGAGGCTGATGTTCAGACCGACCGAAAGCCCGCCTGCCTCATGGGCGCCACGGTTCGCGGCCTCCATCATTCCGGGGCCGCCGCCCGAACAGACCACGAATCGGTTGCTGGCGCCGGGGAGTTCGATCGACCATTGGGTGATTCGGTTGGAGAGTTCGCGACACTTTTCGTAGTACTCCGAAAACCGCATCTCAACCTCGAGTTCGCGAAGCGATTTCTGGATTGTCGGGTCATTCGGATTCTTCTCCGCCAACTCCTTGGCATGCTCGAACCGTTTCTCCACCACCTCACGCGGCTTTGATCGAGCGCTTCCGAAAAAGACCACAAAATCCCGAATTTTATGCCGCCGAAAACGGGAGAGGGGCTCGAGGTACTCGGCCAGAATCCGGATGGTTCGGGCATCGGCGCTGTTGAGGAAGGTCGGGTTGTTATAGGCCTTGGTCAGCGGGTCGCGCTTGGCCTGTTTTCTCTTTCTTTTTCTAGGCATGGTTTGGGAATATAGGGGGAAATGGGGTGGGGGGAAAGGACGGGAGGGGCATGCGGCCGCCCGAGCAGGGTTGAAACCCAGCGCTAACCATAAGGAGTCGGCTTCGCCGACTGGAAGTGTTGAGTCCCTTTAGAGGACTTCGAATGGTTAGCGCTGGAATTTATTCCCGCGCGGACGCGCAGGTCCAACAGGTCGCAAAGATTTATCCGCCTCCCGAAGCCCCCGACACCTTCATCCAATCGCGCTGAAGAATCATCAGGTCCATCTCATCAACCCGCCCATCGGAATTTAAATCGGAGCGCATCAACTGAAACTCGTAGCACCCGATCTCGAAGGCGCTGTCCCCGTCATTCCCCACGCCGATCACATCGACTGGGCGACGGTTTCCATCGAGGTCGAACTCCAAACTAGTGGAGGTCGCGGAATCGATGGCGGGGGAATCGGGGGAGAGGTGGAAGTTGCCATTCTCCGGATCGAGAAAGAGCGGATCGAGATCGAGATTGCCCTCCCCGGGGTGACCGCCTTTGACGATGGAGTGGGTGATGGTGGGGGTTGGGGCGTCGATTTCTTTTCCTTTGTTCCAGAGAATCACATTGGACAAATTCAATTGACTTTCCCAGGAGTCATACACTGTTGATCCATCGGAGATGTTGCTCGCGATAGTACAGTTTTTCCAATCATGCGAATCGATCGAATCTAAATTCGAGTTTGATCTTAAGGATATTATGACACCAAATTGGCCAACCTCGTTGCTGGCTATTAGGCAATTCTGCATTCGGCTGTTACTGCTGATCTCCAGAATTTTGTCCCCGATATACCCTCTGTTCCCAACGACTTTGGTTTCGAACATATCGATGGAGGTGTTGCGTGTTTTAATGACTGGCGCACGATTCCTTTCAAAAACGCATTCATCTATGACAAGAGCATGATTGTCCTCGCAAAGGACAGGCTCGTTGTTATCCAAAAACCAAGTCTCCGATAGGATCAGATTTGTGTGCTCGGAATAAATGCATCCCCCAGAAAGGTCTCCGCGATTATCCCTAAAAACGCAATTCTCGAAAATTCCGACAGAATAGCGCAAATAGGCTGCGGATCCCTTACCACTAATTGGGAGGGGAACACAGTATCCACCACCTGGCCCTGCTGGGGGCCTATCCGGGGGACACCTGATCTGAGTTTCAGTGAAGCACCGATTTTCCAAAAACCGACAATTCACTACCTCTATCGTGTGGTAAGTGCAACTTATGGCCCCGCCATGATGAGCGGAACCATTTTTGAATGTGAATCTGTCCAGGAATAGATTGAAGTTTGTGGCAAGAATCGATTCTTCAAATTTCGTTCCGTCTAGAACCGTCTCCCCCGCCAAAATGGCCCTTTCTCCAAGGGATTTCTCAAAACCAAGAAACCCACCAAACAGGCTGATTGACGTTGGCATGGTCAACCGTTCCTCATACGTTCCCTCCGCTACCCAAATCGAATCATGCAGCTGGACCACATCCAGCGCCTCCCCAATCGTCCGATAAGCCGTCTCCCAACTCTCCCCGTCAGTGCCATCCCCATCCTGCTTCACATACAGCGTGGCCCCCTCGATTGTGGAAGAGGGGAGGAGAAGCAGCAGCAGGATCAGTGGGGTGAGCCACCTCGTTTTGTTCATGTAGAAATTGTATCTCTCTATAAATATGTTGTCTAGGGTGAATTTTTGGGAGGCGGGGAGTCCTTATCTATTGCGAATCAAACACGAAGGCGTTGACTGTGTTATCATGGACCACTATGATGATAACATGATTCGGACCCAAATTTCGCTAGATCAAGAATTGTATGAGAGCGCAAAGACCCTGGCCAAGCAGAAGGGAATTTCGTTGGCTGAACTCTTTCGTCGTAGTTTGGCGGAAACTGTTCAATCTGAACCGAATGATAAACCCTGGATGGCGTACGCGGGAATCGTCGAGGGAAACCCTGAGGACAGCTCGACCGTCGATGAGGTCGTCTATGGGCGCGAGACCCCATGAGGACCAAGGTCTTTTTGGATTCGGGTATCTTCATCGCTTTCATCAATCGACGGGACAAATGGCACAAACAGGCGGTCTCGCTCTTTGGGGGAAAGAATCCGGAATGGCATTCCTCTGTTCTAGTCCGAGCGGAGTCTTATTCCTGGTTCCTTCACAAACTGGGAGAAGAATCCGCGCGATCTTTTCGGATGATGTTTGACAACCTGGAGAATCTCACTATTCATCCCGCTGACGAAGACCATCACAATGAGGTGGTAAAGATGTTGGAACGGCACCGTGGCGCGAAACTGACCTACGTCGACGCCTCCAGCCTCGCTCTAATGGCTCAGCATAGAATTAGAAGCGTGTGGTCAACCGATCATCATCTAGGGCTTACCGGGGCGGAAGTGCTCCCTCGGTCTTAGCCAATATGTCCATCCAGCAGCCCGTTGAAAAATCGTAGCACTGCAACCCACCTGCTAAGGGTCTGGCCCAAAGCCCCGGGCTTTGGCAGACTCCCTCCCCATGAATTCCGAAAGACCCCATTTTCTACTCACTAACGATGACGGCATCGACGCGCTCGGGATTAATATGCTCTATGAGGTTCTTCAGAACCATGGGCGGGTCACCATGATCGCGCCTGATCAGGAGCGGAGCGCGGTTTCGCATGCTTTTTCGCTGCACCATCCACTGAGGCTGATCAAACGGAGAGAGTCGGTTTACAGCCTTTCGGGGACTCCCGTGGATTGTGTCATGTTCGGTCTGCGCGGGTTTCTGGATCCGGAGGATCTGCCTGACTTCGTCATTTCCGGGATCAACCATGGCGCGAACCTGGGCGACGATGTCCTCTATTCCGGCACGGTGGCCGGGGCGCTGGAGGGGGCGATGTTCAGCAAACCAGCCGTGGCGGTCTCGCTGGCGACCGAGTTCAGCGATCCGAAGGAGCTGCAGAAACTCCACATGGAGACCGCCGCTGGTTTCATGGATGCCTTCATCCCGCACTTTGTCGAAAAACCCTGCCCCGGCGGGACCCTGCTCAATGTCAATGTTCCCAACCTCCCCAAGGACCGTATTGAGGGGAGCCGTTTCACCACGCTCGGAAAGCGCATCTACCGCGACCGGGTGATCCAGCGCCACGACCCCCAGGGGCGCGAGTACTACTGGATCGGCGGGGATCCACCCGAGCACGAGCCGGCCGAGGGGACCGATTTCGACGCGCTCTCCCACAACCACGTGGCGATTACTCCGCTCAAGTGGCGGATGTGTCATGGAGAGGATTTGCGGCGGTATTCGGATTGGCCCTCAATTCGGGTAGAATAAGGCAATGCGGTTAGTGAGGAGAGGTCACCTTGTTCGGCTGGAAAAAGTGGAAACCGGATCCTAAAGAGGAGATGATCCGCAAACAACTCCAGGATCGCGGGATCATGGATTCCCGGGTGCTCGAGGCGTTTCGCGACATTCCCAGGGAACGGTTTGTCCCCAAGGAAATGCAGGCGCACACCTTCGAGGATCGCCCGCTCCCCATCGGCGCCGGTCAAACCATCAGCCAACCCTACATGACCGCGTTCATGACCCAACTCCTCGAATTGCGGGACACCTCTCAAGTCCTCGAAATCGGCACCGGGTCGGGCTATCAAACTGCCATCCTGGCCAGCATCGCCCGTCGGGTTCACACAGTCGAAAAGATCGAGGAACTCTCCCTTCGCGCGAAGACCACCCTGGACAACCTCGGGTTCAACAACGTGATCTACCATGTCGCGGATGGCAGCCGCGGTTGCGTTTACCCCGGGCCCTTCGACCAGATTGTGGTCACCGCCGCCGCGCCGGCGATACCCACTCCGCTTCTCGAGCAGCTCACCGATGGCGGGATCATGGTGGTCCCTGTGGGAGAGAGGACACACCAGATCCTTCTCAAGGTGACTCGCGAAGGACACGATTACCGTCACGAGCGCCTTTGCCCCTGTGTCTTCGTTCCCCTGCTAGGCGCCGGGGGATTCCTCGATGAGGATGAAGAAGATTACTGACCGCGATGGTTGAGGGGGTAAAGCCGGAACCCACGCGGAGCGAACCTAAACCCTCCAATCGCCCCCTCCTTCTCGCGGTCTTCATCGCATTGCTCGGCATCCACACCTTTTGCTTGGGACGGGAACTCGGTTACACCGAGGACGCCAAACCGATCCTTCAACACGTGGAGAGCGTCTTCCGATTCAAAAGTTTCACCCAACCGATCACCCCCGATGGGGATTACTGCATGTACGGCATCGGGATGACCCTTTGGTATCTGCCGATCCGTCTTCTCACCATCGGGTTTCTTCCTCCCGATGAAATCACCCATGAGGTCGCGTTTTACCTCCGACTCGCCTATATCTACCTCAACACCTTGGCCACCGTTGCGACCGCGACCCTACTTTGCGCTTGGGGTTTGAGTTTGGGTTACTCCAGGAAAGCCTCGATTCTGGGGGCCTTTTGTTTTTCGCTGGCGACCCTTGCTTTTCCTTACTCGCGTTATGATTTCAGCGAACCGGTGACCGGTTTCTTTCTATTTGCTGGGATCTATTGCCTTTGGCGCTACCGGGCCGATCGAGTCCTTTATCTCCTCCCGTTATCGGGGGCGCTAATTGCCGCGGGTGCGTTGACTCGGATCGTGGTCGGTCTGGCGGCGGTCCCCCTTCTGGTTTTGGTGTGGTTTGCGGTCAACCCAAAGTCACGATTTCGGGATTTATTTCTCTTCCTCACCCCTCTTGGAGTGGGAGCGGCGATCCTGTTCGCCTACGACTACGGCCGATTTGGAAATCCTTTTGAGACCGGATACCCGATCGATTTCGACACCCCCTTGCTGACCGGGGTTGCGGGACTCCTCTTTTCTTGGGGGCGAGGGCTCGCGATTTATTCGCCGGTCTCCGTGATTGGGTTTGCGGCGCTCTTTCTTTCAAAACGTTTCGACCGATGGACCAAGTCATTGACCGCGTTCCTCTTCCTGTTCTTCCTGGTGATTCACGCCAAATGGTCCTACTGGTACGGGGGATGGTGCTGGGGGCCGAGATTGCTTCTTCCCGTGCTGCCTTTCGCGGGACTCGGTTTGGTTCATCTGTTTGAAAGAGCCGACCACCGAAGGATCTGGGGCGCCCTTCTTTTCGGGTTCGGGGGGCTGATCAATCTGTTGGCGGTTTTTGTCCCATTTTCTGTCTTCTACCAAACCGCGATGGTCCATGGGTTCAAGGAGGAATGGCTTCTTTGGCGGAGAAGGTATTGTCCGCTTCTGAACCATCATGAACTCTTCGCGAGCACCCAAATCGAGGACTACGATTTCGTCTGGTTGGGAGTGAGCCAATGGGGGTGGCCGGTTCTTCTAATCGGCCTCTTCGGATTGGTTCTCGCGATTGTGGGGATTCGGAGAGTCCGACGGATGGTTTGGTTGGCTGAAACCTCAAATACTGGGGAAAAGACTTAAAAACACCTTCTCTTGTTCGGAAAACCGCCCTCGAATAAACTTTGGGTTTGGTTTCTCTGGAATAGAAAGTCAGACAATTGTGTCCGAATTGAGAAAAGACCCCATCACCGGCCGTTGGGTGATCATCGCCTCCGAGCGATCCAAGCGGCCCAAAGAGTTCGACACCCTGCGTGCCGACCCGCTGCCCGGGGTCTGCCCGTTTTGCTACGGGAACGAATCGCTGACCCCGCCCGAGGTCCTCTCTTTCCGACATCCCCGCAAGGATCCGGACGAGCCGGACTGGTGGGTGCGTGTGATCCCGAACAAATACCCCGCGCTCACCGAGGGGGGGGAGCCTCTTCGCAGCGCCGAGGGGATGTACGACATGATCAATGGCGTCGGCGTCCACGAGGTCATTGTGGAAACCCCTGACCACCAGATCCCGATGGCGGCGCTCCCGGTCGAGCATATCCGCGAGATCATCTGGGCTTATCGTGAAAGGATCAACGACCTCTCGGCCAACCCGAAGATCGGTTACATCCTCATCTTCAAGAACCATGGCCCATCGGCGGGGGCCTCGCTCGATCACCCGCACACTCAGTTGATCGCCACGCCAATCGTTCCGGTCCTGGTCGAGGAGGAACTCAAGGGCGCGAAAAAGTATTTCAAGTACAAGGAACGGTGCGCCTTCTGCGACATGATCGCGCATGAGCGACGGAAACCGTTGCGTCTGCTGGAGGCGACCGAGTCATTCATCGCGATCGAACCGTTTGCTTCCCGTTTTCCTTTCGAGACATGGATCATGCCCCGTCACCACAGTTGTCACTTCAACACGATCCTGGACCGGGAGGTCGAGGATCTGGCCGGGATTCTGAAACGAACTCTGGGGCGGATGTGGAATGTGCTGGACGATCCCCCCTTCAACTTCATGCTCCATGTGGCCCCGCCGCATGATGAATGCAATCCGTATTACCACTGGCACATCGAGATCATACCGAAGCTCACGACTGTCGCCGGATTCGAATGGGGGTCGGGGTTCTATATCAACCCGACCTCGCCAGAGGAAGCGTGCCGCTTCCTACGAGACGCTGAATGGGAGGTCCCTTACACGAAGCCCAACCGGGTTTTCCAGGGACAAAACAAATAGAAATGTTCAAAAAAATTCTGGTCGCTAACCGAGGGGAGATCGCCCTTCGAGTTATCCGCGCGAGCCGCGAGCTCGGCATCCCAACCGTGGCAGTTTATTCTGAGGCCGATCGTGACTCCCTGCATGTCCGATTCGCCGATGAGCACATCTGCATCGGCGCTCCCTCCGCGAAGGAGAGCTACCTTTCCGTTCCACGGCTCATCGCCGCGGCTGAAATCACCGACGCCGACGCGGTTCATCCGGGGTATGGATTCCTCGCCGAGGACGCTTCTTTCGCCGAGGTGTGCGAGAGCTGCAACCTCACATTCATTGGGCCCGATCCGAAAGTCATTTCCCAGATGGGGGACAAACTCACCGCTCGAGCGATCGCGAAAGACGCGGGCGTTCCGATTCTCCCTTCAAGCGATGGGGCGGTGGCCAACGAGTCCGACGCTCTCGAGATCGCGGAGGAGATCGGTTACCCGGTCATTCTCAAAGCTTCGGGCGGAGGCGGCGGTCGAGGAATGCGCATCGCGCGTAATTCCAGCGAACTGACCAAAGCCTACACGACCGCCAAAGCCGAGGCCGCGGCGGCGTTTAACAATAGCGAGATTTATCTTGAAAAACTGGTCGAAAAGGGACGGCACGTCGAAGTCCAAGTTCTTGGGGATCAATTCGGAAATGTTATCCACCTCGGTGAACGCGACTGTTCCTCCCAGCGTCGTTATCAAAAAGTGGTGGAGGAATCTCCGGCGCCGAATCTTCCTCAAGAGGTTCGCGAAAGGATTTGGGAGGCTGGGGTGCGCTGCGCCAAAGCGGTCGATTATCAGAGCGCGGGGACCATCGAGTTTCTGCTCGCCCCCGATGGCGGTTTCTATTTCCTTGAGATGAACACCCGGATCCAGGTCGAACACCCCGTTACGGAAATGGTGACCGGAATCAACATCGTGGCCGAACAGATCCGTGTGGCCGCCGGGAATCCGCTCCGTTACAAGCAGGACGATGTCAATTTCCGCGGCCACGCGATTGAGTGCCGGATCAACGCCGAGGACCCGGAGAACGGGTTCATGCCCTGCGCGGGCCATCTTGATGTCTTCAACATCGCCGGTGGGTTCGGGGTCCGAGTCGACACCCACTGCTACAGCGATTACCACATTCCTCCCTATTACGATTCCCTTATCGGCAAGTTGATTGTCCACGCCGAAAACCGGGAGGAGGCCATCCTGCGGATGAAACGAGCGCTCGATGAATTTGTGATCGAAGGGGTGAAAACTACGATTCCATTTTGTCAAACGATTATGAATTATCCCGACTTTCGCGAGGGGAATGTCCACACCAAGTATCTGGAGGAGATGCTTGCGGAATCCCGGTTGGTTGGGGCATAATCGAAGAGGGAGGCAATCGCGTGAAAGGTTTTTTCCAAAACGATTTAGGGCGTGTTTATATCGATCCGGCGATCATCACCCGGCTTTGCGTTCTGCCGGAGCTCGCCTTGTCCGACGCCTTTGTGCCTCCCCGAGACGGTCCGGTTCCCGACGACGCCTACGCTCAGGTCACCCGCAAGGGGGTGGAGCGTTATGTCCAGGTTGATTTCACCGACGAGGGCCAGGTGTTGCTCTCCCTGAACCTCCTCGTACGGTATGGTCCCCCAATCCGGTCCTCGGCGGCGCATTTTCAGGAGAAAGTGATACGCCGAATCGAGGCTTCGACCGGATTAAAGGTGGCCAAAGTCGACATGAAGGTCGATGGCATCTATCGCCCGACCGCTCCGGCCAAACTCCCTCCGGCCAAGGAACCCAAGAAGATTGAGATGGACGAACCGGCTGAAGCCAGGACCTGATGGGAGAAGCCATGGACTTCTCCTTCAGAAACCTGGCGCGTGGAGCGGTTTACGTCTGCATTTTGTGGGTGGGCCTCGAGGGCGTCTGCTTCATTGCCAGCGGTCTGGGCTGGCAGCGCGGTCTGGAGTCGCTTCTCCCCTTCTCCCCCTTTATGGAAATCGGTTGGGGTCTGCGGATTGTCAGTTGGATCATGGGGATTCTCCTGATCGCTTTGTCGGTCCTCGCTCTGATCCAACCCTGGATTGCAACTCACGACGATTCGATTAACCTTCAGAACGAAAAGGGCAAGGTTTGGCTGTCTTCGCGAACTATCTCCGAATACATTCAAAAGAAATCGAGCGAGATCGAGGAGGTCGACAACCTCCGGGTCAAAGTGAAACCTTCGGGAGAGAAGGTCTCCCTCAATGTGGAGGTCTCTGTGCGGGGGGATTCCCCTCTGCCCGCGGTCACCGATCGGATTCAGAAGTTCATCGAAAAGGAATTGAAGGAGACGATCGGCGTGGAGAAGGTGGATGGCATCCACATCTACTTCAAGAAGATTGGCGGCGCCCCTGAGGCGTTGCCCAGCCCGGCATTGAAAGACAGCCCCAAAGCCATCGGCGGTAAAGAGGATGCGGTGGAGACCGAAACGGTCGAGGCGGAAATCGAGAACTAAGGGTCAGACGATTCATGAACGATTCAACATCAAAGAAAAAAAGGCGTCGTCGCAGAGGGGGCTCCCGTCGCAAAGGCAAATCCGATAAGGCCCAAACGCCAGAAACGACAGCCAAGGCCCCTCAAACCAAGGAATCCGGCGGGTCCTCCAAGGGGAGAGGCTCTTCTCAGAAAAAAGGCGGACGCTCCGGGCGGCGCGATGACTCCCGAGCAAAGGGGAACAAAGCGCCCGCGGCGGAGAGTTTCGCCGACATGGTCGCGGCCTACCCGCCTGAGTACAGCCGTCTTCCCGAGTTCATCAAGCAGTGTCGCCATCAGCGCGGCAAAGAGGATGAGTTTACCGAGGATGAATTCTTTTATTTTATCACCACGAGTATCGAGACTCTGACCGAGGATAAACTCGACGAACTCTATTTCTCCAAGTATGCCGAACCTCTCAAGGAGATCCGCCTGCGCGAGGGGCTGGAAGAGGATCATTTTTGGAAGCCCGATGATCCCTCGATGCCCGAGGATTACCGCCAATTGCTGGATGAGTTCCGAACCGAGAAACGCGAGATCCTCGCGAAGATGTTTCAAAACTTCGGAGAGTCCGAACTCGGCGAGATGGTGGTGGATCGCCACTCCGAATACCTCGAACAACGAGAAAAAGGGAAGGCGGATTTTTACTCCCGGCACAAGTTCGAGGCCGTGCGGATGGAGCCCCACGAAATGGACTTGGAGCTCCAAGAAAACATGGGCGAGATGGACGAGGCGCCTGATGAAGAGCCGACCGAGGAATTGTCTTAGAGGGTGTTTGAAAAGTGGATCCGGGATTATGAACCGGAACGCCGTTGGAGCGGCTTCCAGCCGCGATAACCGGATCTTCGGAATCCACCGAGTCTCCCTCCCTTTCGCGGCTGGAAGCCGCTCCCACGGCATTGACATTCGCTTCGGCGTTTTTCAAACACCCTCTTAGGTCCAGCCTGTTAGAGTCTAAACGACGATAATCTCAGATCGTCTCCTCATTTCTCTGACGAGGCCGAAAACCCATCCACCTCAACTTCCACCAACCGCTCGGGGACCAATTCAACCGGTCCTAACAATCCAGCGGGTTGAATCCTCCATGCCTCATCCCCGCCGATGCTCTTGAAAAACGGGGTTTGGTTGGTCCGACAGAAACGTTCCTCGGGAGGAAGACGAAGATCTCCGGCGAGTCGGTTGATCCATTGGTTGACCACCTCGATTTCCAATTGGTTCGCCCCCCTTTTCGCGACCTGAGTGATCTCCACTTCGAATGGAATCTTCCACAGGATGCCGAGATCCTCTCCATTTAATCGGACACGGGCGAGGTCGCGAACATCCCCTAGATCGAGGTAGAGCGCCTGATTTTCGGAAAGCAGCGCTTCGGGGATTTGGATCTCTTTTCGGTAGGTCGCCGTTCCCGAATAGTATTTGATTCCCTCCTCCTCGAAATCGGTCCAGGATCGAATCTCCTCGAAAACTTTCTCGGGAGGCGCGCCCCAACCCTCAGTAAAGGAGACATTCCAGGGGCCCGCCACTTCGACCGACACGGGGACGTCGCTGACTTGGATCGCTTTCTCCCGACCCCTCGGATCCACCATTCGACAATCCCCATTCGATCGAACTCTCAATGTCACGGTGTTCGGATCCACTGAATCAACGAAAACGCTCGGAGGATTTCCGGGAAGGTTTCTGTCTTCGGGCCGATAGATTTCGGCCAGATGGGGGGACTCCTCCTTCGTTTCAAAAACCACAAAGACACTCCCCCACGGAGGAAGCACGATTCTCGCATCGGTTCGGTGGTCATTCTCCACATACTCCAGACAGGGCGAGACTTCACCGGTATCCGGACTCCAGAGGCTTGGGATTTTCCCCGTCACCCGGAAGGAACAGATCGCATCGATCCAGTTCACCGATTCGTTCCTGATAAAATAGACTTCGGTCAAACCCACCTTGCGATGGATCCAATCCATTTCGCCGGACCCATTTTGGATTCGAAATTCGAAATCGGGTTCGACACCCTGTTCCTGAAGGACCGTGTTCGCGGTTGAATCTGAATGAACATGGGAGTTACTGGAGTCCCAAACCTTAGGGACAAGTTCTTTCATCCTCGCAAAATCTTCAGTCGAATTCGACAGACCCGGGAGAGTCTTTGGCGAGGGACCGAGAATTGTCGCGCCCGCTTGAACTAAATCGTGAATCTTTTCGAGGACAGGAAGGGGCATGGTCTCGCTGTCGGGAAGCAAGAGGAGTTCGTATTGAACTCCATCGGGAAGGACCAGATGTTCGTCCTCAACCGACAGCCTTTCGACCAGGGCCTGTGTGTCAATGACATCGTAGTCGTACCCTTCGCTCAAACCGGGTAGCCGGGGCTTCGCTGGAACGTCATGGAATTTGGGGAAGAAGTTGGGCGCCTGATCGCCATAGTAGTAGCAAACATCGGCCGCCGATTTCCCCTGTTGAAGCAGATGGGAACAGCGAGCCAGATAGTCGATGAAGGGGCGCGCCATCGGCCACCAAGTGACCCGTGGGTTGAGATCGTAGCCCGCGTGGTAGGTTCTTCCCGGAAGCCCCGCCTCGGGAGGACTGTGAGAGAACCCATGGAAGGTGATTCGATTGAGACCCTCGCAGAAGGCGCGGTCGGCATAGGGTTTGACCACAAAGGGGGAGTCCATCCATCGCCTCCACGTTGTGAAAGACTCGGCGTCGACAAAGGTTTTGCCATAGACATGTGCCGCGCTGGCGATTTCTTTGATCAGGAACATATTTCGGTGGCGGATCCAAAACTCACCTCGTGGGATATCGACCGCCCCGAGCGCCTTGATCGCATCGACCGGGCAGGTGTCCCAGATGGGCGGGCCGGGTCCTCCCGCCTCCGCCACCAGATCGAGGCCGTACTCGTTTAGGATATGACTGGCGGTCCGGTAATGACTTTCGATCAGGAGATCGCTGATCGCGTTGTGGTAATCGTCGATGAATCGCTGTGTCGTCTCTTGGTCTTGGATGGTCCACCCGGAAAGCGCGGGCAACCAGGGGCGGGGATCGTAGCCATATTGCTCCGTAAAGAATTCGGGGAACCGGAGCGTCCATTGGATGCCCCTTTCCAGTTCCATGCTATCGACTTCCATCGACACCAGGGCGCTTTCCTTGGTCTCCTCGGGGGTCATGCCCAATTTGTCCAGGATGTAATGGAAATGCATCTCGGTCGCTTCGGGGTCGAGGTAATCGAGGAAGGGACCGGTTGAGTTGGGGCTGCCCGCGATGAGTTGCTGGCCGTTGTTGGTCAGGACATAGCGGTGCACTGCCCAATTTCCTTTGGGGGCCTCCCAATGAAGGTTGCCATCTTTAAACGAACGGCTGAGGTCGATCGCTTGGTCGGTCGATTCGATCGTTTGGCCGCCATCGAGTGGCAGAGCGAGGATGGCAACTTCTCTGAGGTAGGCCGGTTCGCCATTCGCCTTTCTTGGACAGTTCTTTGGGAGTTCAGGAAGCGGGATTTCGACAGAGATCTTCTTGGGCCCATCGACCTGAATAGTCGACCAATAGATGTTCTTCCCGGCGAACTCGGGAGTCACCCACGCTCCGCCCGCGTTCCAACCGCTCGAGGCGACCAGACCCAACTCCAATCCGAGCCGCTTGGCCTCCCGTAGGCAGTGATGAATCGCCTCCAAGGATTCGGGTCCAAGAAAGGGCGGTCCGTCCGGGACAAATCCGCCGGGGTTTCGGAGCGCCGCGGTGTCCCACATCTCGGCTCCGCCCATCCCCTTGTCTTTCATCTCCTCGAGATCTCGGGTGAGTTGGTCGAGATCCACCGCCCCGTTCGTCCAATCCCAATAAGCCCGCGGCTTCGCCGTGAGTGGGGGATTCTTGAATTCCTCGGGAGAAAGGGCCTTCTCCCCGTTGGGAGCGGACATGGGTTCAGCATCAGCGCCTAGGGTCAACACGATGAGAAAGAAACCCAAAAATCGGTGAATATAAGAAAGCGGCATCGAGGTTCGCATTGTTAGGGGATCCTCCGAATCGAGAGTAGGGCGGTTCACTGGGTCTAGGGTTCGAGATTGGATTTGTCAAGCGACTTTTTAACTCGACAGATCGAAAGAATTCGATTTGTCGCCATTCGATTCCAACTTGAGTCCGCTCCTCTCTTTCGTTTAAGGTACTGGCCGGAATGGGTTTGGGTCTCGCCACTTGCCTTATTTTGAAATGAAATATATGCAGTGAGGAGAATGTGCGCGATGAAAGTCGGGGTTAGCACCTACAGTTTGTATGGGGCGATCGAAAAAGGCGAGATGGATGTCCTCGCAATTATCGATTGGATCGGCGCGAATGGCGGAGAGCATGTCGAGATTGTTCCTTTCGGTTTCGCTTTGGAAACCAATCGGGAACTCGATGAAGTGAAGAAGAGAGCGGCCGCGGCTGGGCTGGAAATTTCCAGTTACACCATCGAGGCGCAGCTGCTCCAACCCACCGAAAAAGAATTTCAAGCCGAGGTCGATCGTCTCAAGAAGGAAGTCGATAAAGCCCACCGCCTCGGGGTCAAACTCATGCGTCATGATGTCGCCTCACGGGAACCCGAGGAGGCCACCATCCAAAACTTCATGAAGGACCTTCCCAAGTTAGTCGAGGGATGTCAGGCAGTGGCCGACCACGCGGCTCAGTATGGCATCACGACTAGCGTGGAGAACCATGGTTACCACTGCCAACACAGCGATCGCGTTCAGCTGTTGGTCAGTTCCGTTGATCGTCCAAACTACAAGACCACGATCGACACCGGGAATTTCGTTTGTGTTGATGAAGACCCGATCTTCGCGGTTAGAAAAAATCTCCCAATTGCCTCGATGGTGCATGTGAAGGATTTTTATCGGCGACCGGCGGAGGAGAATCCTGGCGAGGGGTGGTTTCCCTCTTCGAATGGGACTCACCTTAGGGGCGCCATCTTCGGCCAGGGGGATCTGGATGTCCGAAAGATCCTTCACGAGGTGAAGAAATCGGGCTATGACGGTTACATCTCGCTCGAATTCGAGGGGATGGAGGAATGTCGCGAGGCCTGCAAGATCGGAATGGACAACATTCGGAGAATCTGGGCCGAGGTTTAGACCAGGGTAACGCCGTGGGAGCGGCTTCCAGCCGCGATGCCATGGATCGCCGCCGAGTGCTCGGTCCTTCGCGGCTGGAAGCCGTTCCCACAGCATAATGTGGACAACGAAATCGCTAGGCGGGGGACCAACCTTCAGGGATCGGGCTCCGCTTGATCTTCCCCTTTTTCCGGGCCGCCTTCTCCTGAGCGGCGGCGTCCTTAAGGACCTGCTCCAACTGATCGAGGTATTCAACAAACCGTTTCCGACCCTCATCGGAGAGTCGACAGAGGGTTTGAGGCCGGCGTTTGTGAAACCCTTTCCAGACCTCGACCAATCCCTCCTTTTCCAAAGCCTGCAAGTGACGGGAAAGATTGCCATCAGTGAGCGAGCAGAGTTTCTTGAGGTCCGTGAACAGTATCCCATCCGGCTCGGTCAGCAGGGAAGTCAGAATGCCGAGCCGGGCTTTTTCGTGCATGATGCGATCGAGACCCTCATAGGCGAACTTGCCCTCCTCGACCGGTTTTCTGTCATCTAAATCCATTGACTTTCACCTCTCTAGGTTCCAGTAAAGTATGATCGCGGAAAGCAGCTGCCCTCCGCCGAAGACGATTCCCATCCCCCAGGGGCTGAGGCTGGTCCCCTCCATGGCCATGGTGAGGAGCACCGAGCCACCGACAAGGTACGCCATGGCGACAAACCCGATCATCCGAGGAAGGTAAGGCCGCGAGGAAAAGATCCCCAGGGCGAACAGCAATGCCCAGGTTCCGGGCAACAGCGAAATGGTCGAGTCCCCCATGCGGTAAAAAATCACGGTGACCGCGAACCCCGCGAGAAGGCAGGGAAAGAACTGCCAGATCACCGTCCGAGTTTTTTTGCGCGCCGAGGCATTCGGATTTCGGAGGTAGTGATAGGCGATTTCGCCCATTGAGGTCATGGCCGCGAGCGGGCCCACCAGGAGCCAATATCGGACAAAATCCTGGGCGCTTTCCCCCGCCAAGTGTGACTGAAAAAGGGCCGCCAAAATCCCGACGATTCCAGAAATCGCAACGGGAGCGGAACGGTAGCCTCGGTAGAGCTCGGCCCGCGCCAGATGTTCATGGATCTCGGAAATCTGGTCGATGGCTCGGTTGACATTCATGACAAGCGAATTCTAGGGGAATTTACTTTGGAATGTCAAGTTCTTGTCCACAAGCCTCAATCCTAGAATCCGCTCCGAAGTTCCACTGCCTCAGCCACTTCCTGAAGCGCCAGGAGGTAGGCGGCCACACGGAGCGAAACGTTTTCCTTCTCGGCTCGGTCCATCACCCTAGCAAAGGCGCCTAGGATCGTCTTCTCGAGTTCTTGATTCACACGATCCAAGTCCCATCGGTACTGTTGAATGTTCTGGACCCACTCGAAGTAGGAGACAGTCACCCCGCCCGAGTTTGCCAGGATATCGGGGATGACGACGATGCCCCGATCCTCCAGCGCGAGGTCAGCGTTGGTGGTGGTTGGGCTGTTGGCCGCCTCCACAATCACTTTGGCTTTGATCTTGTCGGCGTTGAATTTGGTGATGACCCCCCCAAGGGCGGCGGGAATCAGGTATTCGCATTCGAGCTCAAGCAAGGAAGCAGGTTCAATTTCCTCACAATCCGGAAATCCTTTGATCGATCGCTCCTCGATGGCGTGTTGGTGGAGCTTCTTCGTATTGAAACCATTCGGGTTGTAGAGGGTCGCGTCGATGTCCCCCACGCCGATCACCTTCGCGCCCATCTCTTCGAGGATCAAGGCGGCGTGGGATCCGACGTTTCCAAACCCCTGAACCACCACTCGGGCGTCCTCGACCGGAAGGCCTTTACGCTTCCCGTAAGCGGCGGTCACCAACGCCACCCCGCGACCCGTCGCTTCATTGCGGCCCAATGAGCCGCCCACCCCCACCGGTTTTCCGGTGACAACCGCCGGCGAGAAACCATGAATCTTGCCGTACTCGTCCATGATCCATGCCATCACCTGAGGATTGGTGTTCATATCCGGAGCGGGAATGTCACGATAGGGGCCGATCATGAGGTGAATCTTCGAAACAAAGGAGCGGGTGAGACGTTGAATCTCCGCTTGCGACATATTGCGAGGATTGCAGGAGACTCCGCCCTTGGCGCCGCCCATCGGTATGCCGACAAGGGCTGTCTTCCAGGTCATGAGCGAAGCCAAAGATAAGACCTCGTCGTGATCGACCTCGGGATGGTATCGAAGTCCGCCTTTGTAGGGGCCACGCGCGCCGTTGTGCTGAATGCGGTAACCGTTGAAGACCGCCAAACGGCCATCGTCCATTTTGATGGGTATTTGAACCGTCAACTCTCGGTAAGGAGTCAAAAGCAAGGCGCGGAATTCGTCGGAAAACCCGAGATGATCCGCCGCCTGCTGGAATTGAAAATGGGTCGTGTTGAGATCTTTGACCTGGATTTCCCCGACATCGTTCGACATGAAAAGCGCCTCCAATCGTTTATCCGGACTACATGTAGGATCGACACAATTTGCCAATCGCCTAAGCGGTTTGGCAAACCTCACCCTCCCAAACCGTCCCTCCGATGGCCAAGGTTAACCGATACACGACCCAATGGGGAAGAATGCGCATTGGCAACCGTTGAAGGGGTCCGGACGCATCCTCCGGTAGGAATTGCAATTCGAGGTTACCGCCAAGGTTTTTTTAAGAAAGTTGAACAAAAAACCTAATCCGCGTGGTATCGTATTGGGGTCAGTTTTCCTTTTTGTTGTTGAGTGTGGGCTTTTTAATTTTTATGTCCTTCTATTAGTCGCAGCGGGCGTATCATTGAATTGACATTGTTTGGACGCGAGGGCCTTTCGTATGCGATGGCTTCTAGTTCCGCTTCTCATCTCGGCAATTCCTCTTCCCGCCAATTCCCTTCCGGAACGGTTTCGTTCCGCTCCGGGCGAAGTGGCGGTCCTCTCGTATACCGACCTCTCCGAGGGGATTGCTAAGTCTCGGAATTCCTCCTTTCGCGAGATCATCGATCTCTCTCCTTCAAATCGAACGACCAAGAAGAAGGAACCGATTGGAAAGAAGCGGCCACGGTTTTATCTCTTCAAAGGGGACCAGTCGGTCCCAGTGGGAGAACTTGTCGAGGCCGCGAAACAAATCCCGGGAGTGGCGATCGCGGAGCCGAACTATCTGGGGAATTTGGCCTATGTTCCGAGCGATGATCTCTACCCGCAAACCGCCGATCATTTCGGGTGCGCGGGATTCGAAGAGGCATGGGACATTCAGAGAGGGGCCGAGTCGGTGGTTGTGGCCGTGATCGATTCGGGTGTCGATGGCAACCACGGCGATCTCAAGGATGTCCTCCATTCAGCCTCTTATAATTTCGTCGACATGAACGATGAGGTATTCGATGATTTCGCGCACGGGACCCGGGTGGCGGGAATCATCGGGGCGATGGAAGGGAGCGAAACGCCGGACAATACGGGCATCGTGGGTGGAGCGTTCGGTTGCCAAATCCTTTCGCTCGATGTGGTCGACTCCGAGGGAAATGTCAGCGCGATTCACACCGCGGCCGCGATCATGGAGGCGGTTGCTCAGGGTGCCCAGATCATCAACCTGAGTCTTTCTTTCCATTCTAACTCTCAGAATTTGAAGTTCGCGTGCGATGAAGCCTCCAAGAGCGCTCTCCTCTTCGCCTCCGCGGGAAATGAGAACCAGGGCGACACACCGGTCTATCCCGCCTCTTTCGACTCGGTGATCGGAGTCGGCGCCACCACCCTCGACTGCGTCACACGAGCTCCCTTTTCAAATTACAACCGTCTCGAAACGAACCTGGTGGAACTGGTCGCGCCGGGCCAGAACATCTTCACCACAGTCCCAGGTTCCGTCTATGACGGCGTCTACACCTCGGGGACAAGCTTCGCCTGCCCCATCGTCGCCTCTGTCGCCGCCCTAATGCAGGCCAAGTATCCGACTCAATCGCCCCTTGGGATACGCAATCATTTAAGGGAGACCGCCGTTCCGTTGGGAGCGTGGGCAGGGTATGGAAAGGTGTCGGCGAAGGACGCTTTGGATACGGACCTGGAGCCGAAGTTGACGGTGGCGTCAGTGGTCGTGGACGATTCGACCGCCTATGGGATGGGGAACGATGAAGATGGACAGTGGGACCGGGGGGAGACGGTCCGGTTGACAGTCAACCTGAAAAACGATGGCCTCGATGTCTCCGGTCTGTCCGCCACACTCTCGTCCTCGGACCCGGATGTCACCGTGGATGAGGCGGCTGGGGCCTGGCCAGCGATCCTTTCGGGAGACACAAAAAGTTCGACCGACAACTTCCAAGTCACCGCCGCCCCCGACGCTCTTTCCCACGCGGCGACCATGACCCTCACCTTCACCGCCAAAGGCCTCCCCCCCGCACCGATCACCTTCTTCGCCGAGATCGACAACATCGAAACACCGCCGAATATCATCGCGGGAGATACGACATGGACCTCGGATAAGACCTATTTGATTGAAGCTCACACCGTGGTGGTGGAGGGGGCGACATTGACGATCGAGCCGGGAACGGTGGTTCGATTTGGAAAGCAGGGAGGATTGGAGATCAGGGGAGGGATCATCGCGGAGGGGTTGGAAGACAATAAGATTGTGTTCACATCTTTGGATGACCTTCCGGGAGGAGATTTCGACCCAGCAATTGTTATCCCGATTGATTTACGGCCTTGGTACTTGACCGTAGGAGACCCCGACAACGATGGAGAACCAGAAATTGTCACGGTTAACAATGATACAGCCACTCTGTCGATCATCGAATGGAATGGTAACGGTTTTTTCGTAACCTCAACACTCACAGTTCCAGGGAATAATACTCAATGTGACATTGCGGATATTGACAACGATGGAGACCAGGACATTGTGGTCGCGGATGCCGGATTCGGCCTTTCTCTTATTCCTTGGGACGTAGCGGGGTTCGGCCCCCTAGAACGCATTTCCGTTCCTGGCAATCCTGAGGCGGTTCTAGTGGCCGACATTGATCATGACGGGTTGAATGATCTGCTTGTGGGAAAAGTTGCCGAAGATAATTCAGTCCTTTCATGGTTAAAATGGCTCGGGAATGGATTCAGTGCACCGGAACACTTAAATGGTGGGAATGGATCTCAGGAGTTGGAATTCGACGATATTAATGGGGATGGTCTCAATGACATCCTCGCGGTGAATGCCTTTTCGAGTGACTTGTCCCTACTTCTCGGACAAGGAGATCACTATGCACACGAAATTACATTTCCCTTTGGTTACTCACGCAACCTGGTGGTCTCCGATTTGGATGGAGACACCGATAAAGAAATTCTTTATAACGGAATCATATATGAATGGGACTTCGATACACTTGTTGGGACTGATGATATGACTTTAAATGAATACCGTGGAATACACGAAACATATTCCTCCTCTACGGATAACCAATGGGATCACTACACCATCCTTGAAGATCTCGATGGAGATGGTGATATCGACCTTGCGATGGCGGATAGCGATAGCAGCACAGTTCGAATCTCGCTTTGGAATCGATCCATAGGAACCTCAAAAGCGTATGAAGGGATATGGATTAGATCTACTTCGGTCAGGGCAGGTTTCAAGAACTGCGAATTCAAATTTGCCCCAACTGTGGATGAATCCGACAATGCAATTTTCAATCATTGTATTTGGGACCGAACTGGAGGAGATTCCTGCCTTTCTTCTCTCCACGGATCCAATCCGGTCATAGGTTGTCGCGCATTTGGTAACGGAGGGGGAGACGGGATCCTTGTTGGGAACCAAACACTGATCGATTGTGTGTCCACCGCACATAGTGGGACCGGCTTGATTGGGGAGAGTATGACAAGGTGTATTTCGACAGATAACGGTGGATCCGGAATTCAATCGGCGACGGGACTTATCCAAGAATCCACCAGCTTCAACAACGGAGGATGGGGGATTAATTCGGACTCGGACATCAGTAATTGCATCGCGTCATTCAATGAATTGGGAATTCGAGGCGTAGACATTACGAATTGTGAAGCGAAAGGAAATAGATCGGTTGGAATCGATTCATCCGGTGTGGCAATTGGCTGTTTGGCCGCTGAGAATGATGGAGCTGGCATTCAGGGAAGTGTGAATGAATGTATCGTTGTTCGGAATCAGGAAGGTGTTAGCACATCGAGCACAGTATTCAAGAACTTTATCGCCGAGAATGAGGGGAACGGAATAACGGGGGGAGCGTTGTTGTCGTGCAGTGTCGTCGGCCACTCGCGGGCTGGAGCGGTCGACAGTATCAGCGTAAACAACTGCTGGATTGTCAACAATGCTGAAGAAGGATTGGTAAACCCTGGCAGCCTCACCAATAGTACGGTTCGAAACAATATGGGCTCGGGAGTGACAAACGCCGGGAAGGTTAACGGCAGTATCCTTTATGGAAATGGCGGACAGGAGGGTTACGATTACGAGGATATGAGGTTGAGCACTATTCTTCTGGAAGTCGATGTTTCCGGAAATTACTGGGGCCCAGAAACGACTTCCTTCATGAACGCACACCTTTGGGGAAGTAATGCTAATGTTCCAAGAATCTTTGACTTCTTCGATAGCACAGACCTGACTGCGGCAAACTACGAAAATCACCTCGAATCGGGCAAAGGAGCGGGTCCGGACCTGGAACCACCTGGATTTCTTCTCAATGTGGCTCCAAATCTTTCGGATGCCGCTAATGTCGGGCTAGTAACTTTTGTATTGGAATTTAACGAACCAATGGACACCTCGGTTCAACCAGTGGTCACGTTCGATTTGGAATTTCCTTTTACTGAGCACGTGGTGGAACCGCTCGGTTGGACCACGACGACTTCACCGAGCTCGACGTGGATGGGAACATTCTCAGTCGGAATCGAGACCGGGGATGGTTTGAACACGATTCGGGTTTCTGGCGCCAAAACCGAAGATAAGTTCTGCATTCCTGATGATACGGTTCATCAATTTATGATCGATACCATTCCCGGGACCAGTATAAGCAATGGAGTGGCAAAAGCTCTCAGTGCAACTGAGATACAACTTGAGTGGACTCCCTCCCTTGATGCTAACTTATTTGGATACTCGGTTCGTCGTGCTCGATCGCTTGGAGGCCCATATCGATTGGTTGCGAACGTTCTCGCCTCAAGCACATCTACTGTTGACAGAGGATTAACCCCTGGTACGACTTACTATTATCAGGTTACTGAGTTTGATGCGGGATTTAATAGTCGACAACTAACAAGCCCTTTTAGCGGAACCACCCAGGCGGAACCCACCTCAACCGAGACGTGGACCTCCACCGCGACATTCCTTCCGACCGAAACTCATACTCCTACTATTGTTCAGATTGCCACCCCAACCTACACGCGTACTCCAACTATCACTCCGTCCGCCACAGCGGATTATGACGATAATGTCGATGGCCGATTGGATAGCCATGATTTGTTATCTCTCCTCCATACTCTCAGGTCTACCGGTGGAGATGTAAGGAGCATCTACGACTTTTCCAGGTTTTGGATGAAGGACACAAAGGACGAATAAGGAGGAAATTGTGATGTCGGATAGTGAAAGTCGGTTTAAGTGGATGTCGGGAGGGTTGATTCTTCCAGGAGCGCTGATTCTTTATGGTGTGTTAATGGTGGTTTATGGGGTAAAGTTATTCGGTAGCAACCAAACGATAACGGAATTTTTACATGTATGCCAAAGCACGGCAAATCAGCCCACCTATTCTGGAGACTCAATCGCTATCTTCTCCGATACCGCGACCACGGCGCGGCGCGCAGAAATTTCAATAGTTTCTGGAAATAATAACTCAGCAATACTGAATTTTGGCGACCAGAATGATGAGAATGTCGGCTACATAGAGTACAATCACGCCTCCAATTCATTCAAGATCTACACGAATGGTTCCGCCAATCCGGTGTTGACAATCGATTCTTCTGGGAATGTATCGGTATCGGGTAACATTACTGTAACCGGAGATATTACTGCTGCAGGAAATGTGACAGCCACAAATGGTAATATTACTGCAGGCGGAACATGCTGTGGACAGTGATAATTATAACGTGATACCCGCCGGGGGTGGACTCCTCGTGTCATTGTGAGGGGAGAAAATAAAGTAGAGAATGTTCAAGCCACCCGCTTTCTCACCCTCGCCGCAACCGACTTATAGGCCGGGGTCTTGGACCCCGGGTCGGTGTGGCGGGTGACTAGGATGTTGGCTTCGGGGTAATACATGGCGAGGGTGCCGGGGGCGATGTCGAAGATGGAGACGCGGGCCGCCATTTGACCGGCGTCGGTCTCGACAATGACGCTCTCGTCTTCGGCGAGGTCGAGACGGTCGGCATCCCTTTGCGAGATCATCACCACGTCGCGGGTCCGATTGCCTCGATAGAGATCCTCCTCCTCATAGACCACGCAATTGAACTGGCCCTCGGAGCGGATGGTCATGAGGACAAATTCATCGTCCTTGATCGGCAAGTTCGGGAGCGGTGTCACCGCCATTGCTGCTTTGCCGTCCGCGGTTTTGAACTCCGGCTTGTGGAAGGTGCGACCGTCGATCTGAAATTCTTCCTTGGTCTTTCCGATGGCGCCGATCGCGGCATAGCCGGGAACCACCTTAGCGATCTCTTCACGAAGCGCCTCGTGGGAGCGGAGCTTTTTCCAATCGAACCCGCCATCGGGGAGAATGCGGTCGGCGATCTCCGAGATGATTTCCACTTCGGATTTCATCTCCCCCTCGATACCCGCCTTGCCCCCCTCGGAGAGGCGGACATAGTTGAACATGGATTCCTGCGTCGTGAATTGCGCCTCCTCGTCGCGAACCAACGCGGGGAGGATGACCGTGGTTTGCCCACGACCATGGACATGACCCGGGTTCAATTTGGTCGAGATGTAAGCCGAAAACGGAATTCGCCTCAGCGCCTTTCCCGCCCAGGCCGAATCGGGATTGCTGAGATAAAGGTTGCCCCCGAGCATGAGGGCGGCGTCGATGCGACCCTCCGCGGCCTCCAACATCGAGGCGTAAGTGTCCTTCCCAGGATCCTTCGGTACGGTGATGCCATAGACCTCTTCCAGCTTCTTGGCGAAACCCTCCTTCAGCGCCGGAGTCACTCCCACGGAACCGACTCCCTGGACATTGGAGTGTCCGCGAATCGGGAGCATCCCCACCCCCGGTTTCCCGAGCCACCCGCGTGCGAGGGCGAGGTTGGCCAGCGCCTGAATGTTGTCGACACCATGGACATGGTGGGTTAGCCCCATTGCCCAACAGAAGACGCCGCGCTTAGCCTGGCAAATCAAATCGACCGCACGGTCGATCTGTTCTTTTTCCACTCTACAAAAAGAGGTCAGTTCCTCCCAAGAGGAGGCCTCGATATCGGCGATTGTTTCCTCCCAACCGGAAGTAAAATTCTCGATGTATTCCCGGTCCTCCGCCTTTCTCTCGAGCACTCCTTTGAGGAGGGCTTTCAAGAGCGCGATGTCGGTTCCGGCTTTGGGCTGGAGGTAGAGGTCCGAAACATCCGAACCGAAGAGCATGCTTCGCCAATCGGAGGGAATGCGAAATTTGACCAAGCCGATCTCACGGAGAGGGTTGATGACCAGGACTTTCCCGCCGCGCCTGCGAAGGTTCACCAATTGAGTAATCAAACGCGGGTGATTGCTCGCGGGATTGGCTCCGATCACCATGACGAAATCGGCTTTCGCGATATCCTCCAGAACGATCGAAGCGGTCCCCGATCCATAGATGCGGGCGAGACCGACTCCGGAGGCTTGGTGGCAGTAGTAGGAACAATTGTGGATGTTGGCGGTCCCATAGGCGCGCGCGACCAATTGGAAGAGATAGGCCGCTTCGTTACCGGAGCGTCCCGAGGCGTACCAAAAAACCTTGCTCGGCTCGGCTAGTTTAAATGCCTCGCCGGTTCGATCGAAAGCCTCCTTCCATGAGACGCGACGAAAATGAGTGTCGCCCGGCTCGGCAAGGAGGGGGAAGGCGAGCCGGCCAAAGTTTTCCATTTGGGCGGGTGTCTGGGATTCGAGATAGGCGATGGGGGTGGAACGGAAAAAATCCTCCGAGATGGCGGATTGCATGTCGGCGACCTGGGCCTGCACGGATTTCTTACAGACCTCGGGAAAGTGGCCGGATTCGTTGACCATCCCCCCCCTTTGGCCGCCCATTCCGAGCGCGCAAGTCTTACAGGTGTTGCGCAGACGCAGGCGCTGATAGAGCTTCCAAAAGCCCCCCGCCTCCACACCCTTGCGCAGGACATATCGGACCGCTGAAAGTCCACCCCCCGCGGTCACCCTCGGTTTGGCCATGTCTGAAATCTACGGGATTAGTCGGACTTGGGGAAGAGGGAATTCTTTCGAGCAAGAAAGGGTTCTTATCGTTTCAGGTTCTTCCAAGGACGCGGCGCGGACAAGATCACTCATAGAGATTCCAGGATTCTGGTTCCACAGAACTGAAAACAACCGGCCGAAATAGTGTGACCAAACCGGCATTTTCGACTGGGTGGTCAAAGTTAGGCGAACCGACCCCTATCCACCCGTCTTGAATCGCTACAGAGGCTCCAAAATGATCAAGTGGATTCTTTGGGAGCGCTTCGAGCGTCTGAAGATGTTCGCCGGTCTTAAGATCGAATAGGTGGGTTTGCCCCTCCTCCGAATTGCTCGAAAAACCACCTACTTGGACCTGACCGTTGCTATGATACGGCTCCCCCACAAGTACGATATCTCCCTCGAGATCAACAGAGGTCCCAAAGAAACCGCCACCGGCGGGTGTTGGATCGCTGAATGTTCGCAATAGCGCTCCACTGCTCGCATCGAACAGGTGCGCCTGACCGGTGGTCCGTTCGATCGAATGGTCCTGCTTGGCGCCAATCAACACACGGTCGCCCTCGATCGCGACAGAGCATCCGAACAGATCGTTGACACCGTATTCATCAAAGACCGTCGGCGTGGGATCGTCGAAGGTCCAAAGCGACTCGTAAGTGTTCGCGTCGAACAAATGGGCTTGACCCACTCCTTTCCCATTCGTGTCATCCTCCGGAGCGCCAATCAATATCCTGTTCCCCTCGATTGCGACCGCGCCGCCAAAAATATCGCCCTCGGTCGGAGTGGGATCGTTGAAGGTGTGCAACAAGTCGCCGTTGGTCGCGCTGAAGAGATGAGCCTGTCCGACCAACGGTCCCATCGTGTTGTCTTTTCGGTCGCCGATTAAGGCTCGGTTTCCATTTAGAGCGACCGCGTAACCAAAGTTGTCGTTCCCGGTTGGCGTCGGGTCCTGGAAGAGGAAGAGGGCCTCGCCCGTGCTTGCGTCGAAGAGGACGGCGCGTCCGGATTTGGGTTCGAATACGGAACCTCCAGGGTTCCCGATCAACACCCGGTCGCCGTCAATCGCAACCGAAGTTCCGAAATAGACGAGCAGGTCGTGAGAAGGGTCCTCGAATGTCTGAATCAGGAGGCTTGTCTCGATATCGAAGAGGTAGGCGCGGCCACGCAGGGGGCCAGTTATGTCATCGCGGGGCGCTCCGATCAGGACTCGACCCCCATCGACGTCAATCGACGAACCCAAGCGAGCATCGCCCGAATTTATCGAGGGGAGTCGAAGCATGGAATCAATGGCGAAAGGGTAGGAGCCGACGGGTTGGTGGTAACAGCCAATGCTCGCCACAACCGCCACAATCCCATGAATCGATGTAAATCCTTGGTATCTCATCCGTTCCATCCGGTCGCGGTTTCCGCGCAAGACCTGATTCGATGACAGTACTACAATTTGTTTCTACCATAACATACCTTTGTTAAATACGCAACTCTCGACAATAATAAGTTGCTTTTTGAGCCGGTCTTGTCGGCGATGACGCATCCCCTATTCTGGATGGTTGCGATAGACATTCGATGTGACCGCGGCGTTCAAAGAAAAACTGAAAAAGGGAACGAACACCATCGCTGTGCACACTCACCGGGACAAAGGCGGACAATAGTCCGATATGGGATTGGTCTTGGGGCGGTGAGTGACCTAGAAGTTTACTCCAACTTCTCCGCCCCCTTGAGCGCCGCCGCCATCACGGTCGGGCCGAGTTGCGGGCCGTAGAAACTGACCGAAGCCTCGTAACCGCCGCCTCCGTTGTATTGCTCGGGGGAGAGGATGTAGCTGATCCACTCGTTGGCGAGGCCGCCGATGATCGGGTGTTTGACGCCGGTCTTTTCGGCGACCTGGTCGCGGAGTTTCTTGCCGATCTCCGCGGTCATCTCGCCTGGGATGCCGATGATCAGAAGATCGTTTAACCGAAGGAAGCCACAAGCGGACTCCTCGGGAACCATCTGGTCGATTAACAGATCCATCAGGTCCTCGCGCAAACCGTATTCGGCTCCGCCGGTCGCCATGAAATCGGGGTGCCAGGTGCGTGTGGGCAGTTCAAGTTTTTCGTAGGAGTACTCGAATTTTTCGACCGGCTGTGTCTCAATCTCTTTCCAAAGGCGATAAACCTCGATCCCCAATTCGCGACCGTATCGCTCCGCTCGCTCCCAACTCGAATTCCCGGATCTCCGCCTCGCTATAGGGCTTTGATCCCCTTCAGCCCCATTCGAAAAGAGGCATTCGACCTCATCCCCAATCAGCGCCTCGACCGTTCGTTGAAGATGTCCCGGCCAACCTCCTGAGAACATCATATCGTTGGCCGACATGAAAGTCGGGTGCGCCGCGAAATTCGTGAACACCGCAAAGGGATTCCCCTCTTCGTCATCGATCCGTGTGACCGTTAATACCTGGTCGGTGACCTCCTCGCCATCGCGACGATTCCTGACCCAATCCTTCAGAAACGCCGATTCGGTTCCAATGGTTATCGGGGCCAAATCACGTTCGGCGTCCTGAATCAAAGTCGAGAAACGAATGGAAAGGACGGTGTAGAGGGACAGGTTAAAGATCCCGAGTTGGGGAATGCCCATCTCATTCTTCGGGTTGATTTCGCTCATATCGAAACTCGTGTGAGAGTGACTCGGGAGAAGCATGATGTTTTCCACGGTCCAGGAGGGATCGCCGATCTTCTTGACAATCTCCTCTTTGAACGGCGGAGGAAACCCGAGAGCGTCGGCGGTCACCAAGGCGAATTTCTTGTCCCCTTGAACAAACACCAACGCCTTGGCCCTGAGATCGTCATGAATCCCGGTCGCGGGTTGGCTCATTCGCTCGCCATACCCGCCCAACGAGGTCTTCAACGCGAGCGGCGGCGTGATGACTGTCTCGGCCTTGCCGGCAAGAAAGGGTTCCGCATGGACCGCGCCGAACGGAATCCCCAGAAGTAGAAGGAGTCCCACAAACCTGAACATCATCCAACCTCCCATCGATGGTTAAACCGCAACGACATTCGCGAGGGGAATGAGTATCGAACAAAGAAACCGAATTGTCCACGAGCCGAAAGGACCCGGCCGGTCGAAAGGACTCAGCGTCCTTTCATCACGCGGCGATTGGTCTAAGATAATTGTCTAATCATTTGATGAAATGCTTTTCTTTTAAAGGATGGATTCCGCCATGCCACCGATCCAACGATTTTGTGTTCAAGCGATATCACTGTGTCTCGCTTTCGTATGCTTGGGAATGACTTCTCCGGCGCTCGCGGCGCCCGACGTTCTCTCTTTCGACCGCGACCCCGGCTGGGAACGTTATGGAAAGAACGCGGACGATCTGCCCTCGCGAACCATGCACCAGGATTTCGGTTGGCGTCCGAGCAACCACGCCGGCGGCGAGTCGCCAGGGGAAATAGGCGGCGTGATCAGTCGGTCGCTCACTCGTGCCTGTTACTGGGTCGAAATCCCGACTCAAACCTTAGAGACCAAATTGACCTTGTCGGGGCGAGTCGCCAATGTGCACACCGACAACAATTGCGCGATGCAGTTCGGTTTTTTCAACAAGGATTCCGAGGGTTGGCGCACTCCGAATTCGCTTGTCTTCCGCCTATCCGGCGAAAACAAGGAGCGTCGCGGCCAATACTCCTGGGCGCTCGCGGATTACTGCACTCAGAAGTGGCGAGCGGGAGGATTGGGCGCTTTCGATGGACGGTACCAAACCACGGACACGCCCCCGATCAAAAGCGATGGCAAGCCCCACGATTTCATTGTGGCCTACGATCCCAAGGGCGCTTCCGGCGTGGGGGAGATCTCGATCGCCATCGACGGCAAAGAATGGAAGACCGAATTGCTTGAAGGGCACAAAGAGGAGGGGGCTGTGTTTAATCGGTTCGGGCTGATGAACATTCAGGTGTCCGGCAACTCGATGGAGGTTTATCTGGACGATATCCGGATGAATGGGAAGTTGCTCGACTTCTCCGACGATCCCCATTGGGAAGGGATCAATAACCAGGGCGACATCGAGGAGGGGGTGGCGCGCCCTTGGAATGTGATGGATTGGGAGGAAACAAACCGAGCCGGCGGCGACCCGGGGGAGATGAGCGTCATGATGTGGCGCGATGAAGCCCCCGCGTATTTTGCCACTCCGATCTCGGGGCTCACTCTGGACGACCCCATTCACGCGGAGGGGCGTTTGGCCTTCAGTGGGGCCGGTTCGGACAGCGGCGTTTATATCGGTTTCTTCGACTCGGAAACCAAACGGGGTAAAGAGACTCCGGATCATGTCGTTCGGCAATCGAACATCCTCGCGGTAATGCTCGAGGGTCCCAGCCGGGTCGGACATTATTTCCGCGCGGCGTATGGGGCATCCTCCGGCGCGAATGGCCACAACGATAGCGGTCCCATCATCCAACCGGATGGCGAACCGCGCCACTGGTCCCTGGATTACGACCCGAAGGCCAATGACGGTGTCGGTTCAATCACGGTCCGGCTCGATGAGGAAGAAGTCGTTCTGGATCTGAACCCCGAGGCGAGAAAACAGGGGGCGACCTTCGACCGATTCGGGTTCTTTAACATGCAGTCGGGAGGGCACTATGTCAAAGTCTCGATCGACGATGTCAGGTTCAGCGGAATGAAGGATTGAATCGAGACTGACCGGAATAAATCGAGAAACCTTTCAAGCCCGCGACGGCGGGTATCCACAGCCCCATGTCACCCCGCATGGATTCCTGCCTTCGCAGGAATGACCTCAATCGGATTCTCCGTCATTTCATAATGGTCCCTCAGAAGCAAAGACGATCTTATTCCCAGTCGATTTCGAGCGTCCCGCCCTCCCAGCCGATCTCGGTGACGATTAGGTGTGAGCGAGTGTCGGGATCGTAGACTGTGGGAACCGTCTTGGTATCCGATCCCTTTCTCAGCCGAACCTCTTTGAGAGTCTCTCCTCCCGAGGCGACACGGAGGGTTACGGGGGTCCCGTCAGGCGAACGAAATTCGCAAGAGAGATCCACGCCATCGGTTTCCATGCTCCGGGGATCGGGGCCCGCGAACAGGATCTCGGGGCGGTCCAGATCCTTTGGGTTGTCCACCTCTTTCAAGAAGACGAAGGAATTCCGAGGAACATTGGGGTTTTCCTGAACCTTCAAATCGGGATCCAAGAGATCGATGTAGGTCCCCGTTAGGAGCAGCGTCGCCCGAGTCGTTCGGGCCACAACAAACGGTCCCCGTCGAACCATCATCGGTCTCCCCTGGAGAAGATCGATGTTCCGTTTTTGGAAGGTTTTCGAAATCAGATCAAGATAGGCCATCGCCCAATCCGGCTTTTCGGCGAACTCCGAGGCGGGCGCCTCGACCCATAGGACTCGCCCTTTTCCGCAGTCCCCCTCGAGGAGAGGGAAGACAGAATCGTCTCGGGCTTTCAAATCAAGACCCGCGTCCTCGAGGATCGATCGAAGGTGCGCCGCGGGGGAATCGAAACCCTCCTCCCTCCACCAGGATGGAATCTCATCGTAAGCGTTCTCCTCACCCGCATAGAACAGAATCCCGCCACGTTTGACCCATTCAGCCAGATGTCGGTTCCGTGAGACAGAAAGGGGTTTCATCATATCGTAGGAGACCACCAACATATCGAACCGGTCGAGGTAGTTGGGATCCTCCGACCTCTCGAGCGGGACGATTTGAATGGGCACGCCCCGTTTTAGCCATGGAACGGTTAAGCCGTGCAGGGACTCCATTCGGGAGCCGTCGGGCCCGCCCCTTTGCCACCCCAATGTGTCATTGACCACATAACCCAAGACCGGATTCTTGGCGCGATCGAAATCCGAGGCTGGCGTCCTTGAGATTTCCCGAAGTGCGGAGAAGACCGAAACAAGGGTCCGACGGTAAGGTTCCGGTCCCGGGCTTCCGCCCCCCATGGTGTGACCGGGGAGAAAGACTCGGTCCGGCCAGGGCATCACCTCAAAATGATCCGCCCATGGGAAGAGAAGCATGGTCACCAGACTCTTTTCGTACCAATCCTTGTAGTCCTCCCATTGGTATTGGGGATCGTCCTCGACCGGATCGGCCAGCATGAAACAGGGGACGCCGGTTCCGTAGGACAGGTTCGCGAAATATGAGTACAAGAGGTAAGCCGACTCGAAGAAGTCATCCTCTCGGGTCATCTTCTTTCCTTCGGATCGCGACATCGACCAGGCGATCGGCCCGGTCCAAACCTGACCGACAAAGCCATCCAATCCCTTCTCGATCAGGTCGAGCGATCGCCCCGAGGGATAGACCATGTGACCCGCGGCGTGGGAAAGGAGGCTATGGATGGGCAGGATGAAGGAGACCTCCCGAGCCAGGTTCTTCTCGGCCCGAGTGGTCTCATCGAGGATGGCCTCGACCAATTCATAGTAGAGATCGCTTTTCAGTTTCGAGGCTTTCCAAAATGCCTCAGGCGAGGAGTGGGGCGGGCGCCACTCCTGCCCATACCGCTCCTTCCAAATCCGTTTGAATGCCTCGCTGTAACCCGACTCGGTGTGAGCGAGAGGCTCTTCAGGGAGAATCGCTTGGGCGCCTTGTTCGATCGAGTCGACGGCCATCTCCCGGATGTAGCGGGTCCAGCCCTCGGTGGGGACCATGTAGGGGCGGACCCCGGCGCATTCGATGACCGACCCGTTGCGGCGTGTCTCGGCTTCATCGAGGTGGTTTTCGCCGTCGTATTCCCCTTCGGTGTATTTACGGCCCGCGTCGGAGCCGATGAAAAACATGCGAGCGGGGGGATAATCCTGTTCTTGCCAAGTCTTCAAAGCCTCGCCGATATCTGGGGCGCCATGACGATGCACGACCACAAAATCCGAGGGGAGGGCGATGCGGGGGTCGAAGGGAACGTTTGTCTGAAAGAAGGTTTTGCCGAGCGGGATCGGTTCCGCTGCCGATGAAAGGGCGGAGATCGATAGAAGGAACAGAAGAAGCGCGATGCATTGTCTCCCTCCATTCCAATCGCGAAAAGCCATCAGCCCGATTCGCCCAATGCGTTCGTGACTTCTTTTTTGAGGAGATCCAGGTCGACCGGTTTGTTCAGAATGGTCGAGACTTTCGAGGCCCAAAGTTCGTATTCGGATTCGACTCCCCGAACCGCAGTGCAGACAATCACCGGCAAATCGGGGCGCCCCTCCCGCATGTTCTCGAGGAACTCGATGCCGTTCATTTCCGGCATTCGGAGATCGAGGATCACCAGGTCGTAGTTGGCGCGACCCAATTCCGCCAAACCCTCGGCGCCGTCGCCGGCTTGTTCGACCGTGTGGCCGTCCTCCTCCAACTCATCCCGGAATAGCCGTCGGATGTTGGGTTCATCATCGATAATCAGGATACGGGCCATGGTCGAAACTCCTCTCGGTTGATCCCCCAACGCTAAGGTGGGTGGCGGAAACAAGGAATCTTGCAAGAGGATTGGGGTCTTGGTCAATTGGCCTCGTTTTCGGCCCGGTTCCGACCGCGAGCGTCGAACGAGACAAAGGGATCGTCCCGGTCGACCAACGGGTGGGCGAGTCCCATCGATTCGATAACATCCTCGGTGGCCGGTCGCCTTGTCTGGATGGGGAGGCAGATATGGAAGGTGGTCCCCTGGCCGCATTCGCTCTTGGCGTAGATTTGGCCGCCATGCTCCTCGACCACTCTCTTGGCGAATGCCAAACCCAAGCCAGTTCCCCGCGTTTTGGTGGTGAAAAAGGGTTCGAAAATCGAATGGAGCTCTTTCTTGGGAATGCCGCAGCCCGTGTCGGCCACCTCAAGCGAACAACACCCGTCCTCGAATTTGGTTCGAACCTCCAACACGCCCCCCTCCTTCATCGCCTCCGCGCCATTCTTCATCAGGTTGATCAGAACTTGGGTCAGCTGGGGGCCATCGTAGTAACAAATCGGAATCTTGGGATCCAGATCCATTTCGCAAAGAATGTTCGATCGGCCAAACCTCTCTTGGAGGAGGGTGACGGCGTTTTGAATAATTTCGTTCAGGTTGACCGGGCTAAGGTGGGTGTCCACATTTTTGGCGAAATCGAGAACGTCCCCCAGGACATGATTCAGGCGGTCGACCTCTTGAACAATGATCTCGGAGTAGTTGCGAACCGTCTCCGTGTCATCACTTTTACGTAAGAGCCTTTGAGCGAACCCGCGAACCGCGGTGAGTGGATTGCGGATTTCGTGGGCGATGGTGACCGCCATCTCGCCGACTGTGGCGAACTTCGCGCTTCGAATCATCTCGCCCTGGGCTTTCTCCTTCTCCGCCACCGCCTCGCGGACCTTTTCCTCGAGGACCGTGTAGAATTTTTCCAGTTCCTGGATCAAATGGATGTGCGACAACGCCGCGGCGGTCTGGTTGGCGACTATCGCGAGAAGTTGCATATCCTCCTCGGGAATCGGTCGCCCCGAAAACTTGTTGTCGGCGATCACGAGTCCCAGGGCTTTCCCGGTGACCACCAAGGGTGCGGTGATCATTTCATTGACTTCGAGCAAATCGGTGACCGGTTCCGGGACAGCGTCCAAGTAGTGTTCGGGGGTGATATGAAAACAGGTCTTTTCCTCAATGGTTCGGGCGAAGATATCCCGTCCCCCCTTTTCCAATGGCCAGGTAATTTCTTTGGTTTGAACGTTGATCGGGGCGGTTTGATATTTTTTGAATTGGTCGAACTCATTCACGAAGTCATCGAGGTGGAGGTTCTTCCTCGCGAGACTTTGCCAGACATGACGGCACTCCTCTTCGTTAATGGGCCCCACCGCCATCTTTCCAACAAGGCTTTTTCCACCTGAATCGAGTAGAAAGACAAGCGCTCGATTGAAACCCAGAGCCTCGCCCGCGGTGATGCCGGAGAGCATGATGTGAAGCAAACGCTCCTCATCCAGCTCGGTTTGAAGAGTCAGACTCAACTGGTGGATAACAATGAGCCGATTGATGACATGAGCCTGAATCGACTGCGGCAGATTGGCTGTCTGCAGTGGCAGCGGGGCGTCATCATCCGTTCGGAGTTTTTTCATCGGCTTTCTTCTCTCAATTCGGCGTGTTCTTGAAAAAACGGTTCACAGTTTTCCCGGTCACGTTCGAGTTGCTCGACCAATTCATCGGGTCCGTTGAATTTGATCGCTTTCCGAATCCGGCCGAGGAGCTCGACTCGGATCTTTTTCCCATAGAGATCTCCGTGGAAATCCAAGAGATGAACCTCGGCGCTACGGTGGATATCCGATTCGCCGAAAGTTTTCCTTGGTCCTAGGAAGAACATCCCACGGTGCACTTCGGCCACCTCGGGAATTCTCACATGCACCGCATAGACCCCGTTCGGCAAAAGCGGTTCGAGCTCCGGCGACAGGTTCGCGGTGGGGTATCCTAGAATCGTGCCACGGCCATCCCCTTGGACCACCAATCCGGTAAGTTCGTGCGGGCGACCCAAAAGACGGTGCGCTTCCTCGATTTCCGAATCTTTGACCGCCTTCCGGATGCGGGTGCTGCTGACATCGATCCCATCGACTTTGAAAGCCGGCACGATCTCGACCGTGAAGCCCAATTCCTCTCCAAACCGGATCATATCGGCGGCACGACCTTCGGCTTTTCGGCCAAAGCAATAGTTAAATCCTATCACCACATGCTTGGCGTGCAGCGTTTCCACCAACACCTCTTTCGCAAAAACATCCGCTGGCGTTTGGGACCATTCAAGCGTGAATTCCGGGAGAAGCACCTCCTCAATCCCATACCCTTCAATCAACTCCCTCCGTCGGTATGGGGAAACCAGGAACCGGGGCGGGTGATGATCGGCGCCACCCAAAACGCTCATGGGATGGTTCTGGAAGGAGAAAATCCTGGAGACCACCCCCATGCGTTCCGCCGCCTCGCGGACCCGTTTGAGAATCTCCTGGTGACCCACATGGACTCCATCGAAAAGGCCGAGTCCGATCGCGCAAGGCGACTCCTTTTTAAGCGGTTCCCAGGGATGGCTATTTGAATTCACCGGTTTCAACTGCGATAACCCGGGCGGAAAACCGGGATGTGGCATCCTTCCTTATTCTGATTTCAAGACCCTTTCAATCTCTCCGAACACAACCTGTGGGTCGGCCTCGTGGAGGAGGATCCCCTTTTCGAGTGTCTCCTTAAACCGCCCGGGGCAATCGAAACAGGAGGCGCCCAAGTGATTGTAAAGTGTCGGAAGAATCTCGGGATGGGTTTCGATGGCCTCGTGGATCGAGAGCGATCCCAAGTCTTCGATCGGATCGGTTTCATTTTGGTTTTGAGACACTGGATTAATCAACCCCTCGGCGGTGGCGGAACTGATCGAGAGCCACCGCGAAAATGATGATTGCCCCAATCACGATCTCCTGAATCGGGTTCGGCCATTCCATCATTAAGCAGCCGTTGCGAAGCAGCGACATGATGAACGCGCCAATCAGCGAACCCAACACCGATCCCTGTCCCCCTGAGAGGCTGCCGCCCCCGATCACTGTGGCGGCGATGATATCGAGTTCCTTGCCCACCGCCGTGGTCGGGTCGCCAATGGTAAGCTGGCCAAACAAAAGCACGCCGGAAACACCGGTGAGTGCGCCACTCAAAGTATATAGGCCAATCTTGCAGAGCGAAACGGGAACCCCGCACAGACGTGCGGTCGGTTCGTTGGAGCCGATCGCGAAAGTAAACCGGCCAAAGACTGTGAAGTGAAGGATCACGGCCACCAACAATCCGAGACCGAACATGACCCAGACCCCGGGCGGCAGATCCCAAATGGGTGTGTCTCGTTCAAAGGCCATCACCTCGGAAAGTCCGCGTATGCTCTCGAGAGAGGGATTCACGGTTCGTTCGTTGGAAAAAATCTTCGCCAATCCACGGGCGATCCCCAATGTCCCCAGGGTGGCGATGAATGGGACAATTTTGAGGGAGACAATCAGCATTCCGTTGAGGAGACCCACCGCCGCCCCCGTCAAAGTTCCCACCGCAACCGCCGTGGGAATGGAGCCCCCTGCCTTAAGCACAAGCGCGGTGGTCACGCACGAAAGAGCGATGACCGACCCGACCGAGAGATCGATGCCACCACTGATGATAATCAGTGTCATGCCTAGTGCGCCGACTCCGACAATCACGGTTTGAGCCAGCACCATCTTGGTGGTGTAAACGGTGAAGAAAGCTTCGCTGACACCCATCGAGAAAAAAATGAGATAGATGAGCGCGACCCCGGCGAATTGGCCGAACAACAGGGCTGGACTTTTGCCTAAGAGTTTCATGTTCGGTTAAGCCACCTCGGCCACGGCATAATGCAGCACCTCATCCTCGGTCCATTGATCGGCGTCTTTCGCCTCGGAAAGACGTCCCCGACGCATCACCGCAATACGGTCGCACACACCGAAGAGCTCGGGAAGGTAGGAGCTGACCATCAGCACCGCCTTCCCAGCCGCGGCCGATTCGCCGATGAGGCGGTAGATTTGAGATTTGGACCCGACATCGATCCCACGAGTCGGTTCATCCAAAAGGATAAGATCCGCGTCATGATGCACCAAGCGGGCGAACGCCACCTTCTGCTGATTCCCGCCCGACAGGGATGAGACAGGCGCCTCCACCGACCGACAAACGATGTTCAGCTGGTTCGCCACCTCCTCGCTCCTTTCTCGCCGCAACCAAGGCAGAAAGAACCCGAACCGTTTGTAGGGAGCGAGTCGAGTCAGGGTCATGTTTTCCGAGATGGAGAGTTCGACCGCGAGCCCCTCCTCCTTCCGGTCTTCGGACAACATCCCGAGACCGGCGCTCCAGCGTGACCCGGGATTCGATTTTTTCTCCAGGGAGAGGTCCAAATGAGTCACTCGGATTTGACCCTCTCGAATCGGGTCGAGACCGAACAGCACCCGGAGGAACTCGGTTCGTCCCGCGCCCACAAGTCCCGCGATCCCGAGGATCTCGCCCTTTCGAATCCGGAGGGAGACGTCAGAGGGTTTCTTCTTGCCGCTGACCCCATCGATCTCCAGCAGGATATCCCCTGGATCATGGGGAATTCGGGGATAAAGCTCCTCGACCTCACGGCCGACCATCAAGCGGATGATCTGGGGGATGTCGAGCTCCTCGATCATTCCACCACCCACTGTCTGCCCGTCGCGAAGGACCACGACTCGGTCGGCGACCTCTTGGACCTCTTCGAGAAAGTGGCTGATATAGATCACCGAGGTTCCCTCATTCTTCAGGTCGGAGATCACTCGAAAGAGATTCTCCGTATCGAGTTGTGTGAGAGAGCTGGTCGGCTCATCCATCACAATCACCTTGGCATCTCCCGCCAAGGCCCGCGCGATCTCGACCAACTGGCGTTGCGCGGGATTCAGCGAAGCGATCTTTTTCTGGAGGGGGATGTCCTCCGCGCCCACCCTTTTTAGAGCTTCGCGCGCGACTTTGTTTTCGGCTTCTTTTTGTAACCAGCCGAATCGGGTTTGGTCGCGTCCCAGGAAGATATTCTCAACCACGGTGAGATGAGGGGCCAGGGAGAGTTCCTGGTAGATCATGGCGACGCCGTGTTCGCGGGATTGATGGGGCGTCTGCGGATTGTATTCCTCGCCTTCCAGGACCATTTTTCCCCGATCGGCGCGCAACGCCCCGGAAAGGATTTTCATCAAAGTGCTTTTACCCGCCCCGTTCTCGCCGACCAGGGCAAGCACCTCGCCCGCGTGGACCTCTAGATCGACCCCGGCAAGCGCCTGAGTGGAGCCGAAAGCCTTGTGAATGTCGGTCATCGAGAGTCGGGGGTTCATGGTATCTGGCATAATCAAAAACCTTGGCTCACTCTCATGGCTGGAAGCCGCTCTCACGGCGCGAATGGACACCTCTTAGGAGACCTATGGCCATCCTTTCATGCCGTGGGAGCGGCTTCTAGCCGCGATGGGTGGGTCCCTCTACGTCGATCCTCCTTACAAAATATGGATATTCTTCCCAGGTATCCACAAGGCCAGCCTTGACAGGATTTGCGAGACAGTAAGAAATCAATTCTCTCATATGGCCTTCGCCACGTATGATTTTCTCAAAGTACCCAGATTGCCACACTGTCCCTCTGAATCCTCTTTCTTTGTTGATTTGGTTTGATGTGAAGCTCTTCAAAGAGTGCATGACTTTTTCGAGCGAGTTTTCCTCTAGGCCGAGAATCATGTGGAGATGATTCGGCATTAGGACTGCTATAATAAGGTCAATCTTCCGATTGTCTTCAAGCCAACCGATTGCGTTCAATACGATCTGAGCAAATCGTCTTTCATTGAAAAGTGGAACACGATTATGAAGGTTTGTAGTGACGAAGACGTAGTTACCGGTCTCGTGAAATCTTCCAGACCTCAAATCTCTAGAATGGAAATCATGCATCCGCTCCTCCATCGCGGCTAGAAGCTGCTCCCACGTTAAAATGGGTTACGGCACGAAATGATCCCATAATGGTCCCCACACACCATAGCATGTGGCGCCCATCTCACCGGTATCGCGGCTGGAAGCCGCTCCCACGGCGCGAAGGTGTATGTTTCCTCCTCGCTTCGGGAGCGATTTATTATCTCAAATTGCTAAATTCACTCCCCTTCCAAGTACTCCGATAGATCGGGGAGAAGGACGCTTTTGACTTCTGGGTCATCCATATTATCCGGTGTCACCATCACAACGCCCGTGTCGATCCGCGGTTCAACCGGTTCTCCCTTGAGATGGGCGACCATGGTTTTGACTCCGAGGTAGCCCATCTTAAAAGGGTTCTGAAGAGTCAGGCCGTTGATCTCCCCGGCCCGCATCGCCTCCACCAGTTTTTCGCTACTGTCGAATCCGACAAACTTCACTTTGCCCGCGCGGCCATCCTCCTCCAAAGCGCGCAGCGCGCCGAAAGTGCTGGATTCGTTCGGAGCGTAGAAACCTTGGATGTCTGAGAATTGACCGAGAAGACGCTGCGCGGCTTGCATGCCGGTCTCGGTCGTGGCGCCCGCGTACTGGTTGTCGGAGAGGATATTGATATCGGGGAATTCTTTCTTGAGGGTGTCCAGAAAACCGGTCTCGCGTTTATCTGTGGAGGCCGAACCCTCCTGGTAACGGAGGAGAATGACATTCCCTTTTCCGTCCAGAAGTTCTCCAAGACGACGAGCCCCGAGCGCTCCGCCCTCATAGTTGTCGGTGGCGACGAAACTCACATAGTCGGTCCCGGCCTCGGCTTCTAGACCTGAGTCGATCAACACCACAGGAATACCCGCTTTGGTTGCGTCACGTACCGGTCGAACCAGGGCGGCGGCGTCGAGGGGAGCAAGGACGATGCCATCGACACCGGTCGCGATAAATCCCTGGACGACATTGATCTGTTGTTCACGGTCATCCTCTTTCAGCGGGCCTTTCCAAATGACCTCGACATCCAATTCGCGGGAGGCCTTGATCGCGCCGGCGTGAATCGATTTCCAGAACTCGTGCGTGGTCCCTTTGGGAATCACCGCGATTCGAAGTTTTTCAGATTTGGCTTCTCCGGACTCGGTCGGCGCACCCTCCTCTTTTGAGCAACCCAAGCAGAGAGCCAACACCAGCATCAGACCACAGAGATATCCGCGCATTATCGTCCTCCATCTATTCAGAAAAGCCTCATCAGAGGCCCCAACTAGAGAATATATTTTGAAAGATCCTGATCCTCGACAATGCCCTCCAGCCGTTCATTAACCAGTTTTCCATCGATCGTGTATTTCTGCCCAGGCGTTTCCGGACAGGTGAAGGAGATCTCCTCGACCACCTTTTCGATGATGGTATGCAGACGGCGGGCGCCGATGTTGTCGGTCTTTTCGTTGATCTGCGCCGCCATGTCGGCCATCACCTCGATCGCGGAATCGTCGAACTCGATCACCACCCCTTCGGTCTCGAGAAGCGCCTTGTACTGTTTGGTCAATGAATTCTCCGGTTCGCGGAGGATCTTGATGAACTCCTCCTTGCCGAGAGAGTCGAGCTCGACACGGATCGGGAAACGGCCCTGAAGTTCGGGGATCAAATCGCTGGGAGAGGTCCCATAAAAGGCGCCAGCGCCGATAAAAAGAATGTGATCGGTCCGAATCATCCCGTATTTGGTGTTGACCGTGCTCCCCTCAACCAATGGCAGGATATCTCGTTGGACTCCCTCGCGTGAAACGTCGGGCCCCGAACCGCCGTCATCACCAATCACCTTGTCCAACTCATCGAGGAAAACGATTCCTGACTCCTCGACAATCGACAGGGCCTGATCGATCACGCTTTCTTCGTCGATGAGGCGTTCGAGTTCATCCTGAACTAGATGAGGACGGGCCTCATGAACCTTCATTAGCTGCTTCTTTTTCCGAGAGGGAACCATCTTGTCCAACATTTCCTGAAGGTTGCTCTGGATCTCCTCCATTCCCGCACCGGGAATGAACCCTTGAATCATCATGTTCCGCTCGGGAACGTCGATTTCGATCTCGCGGTCCTCGAGATCGCCCTCCTCGAGCATTTTTCGCAGCTTCTCGCGGGTCGATTCGATCGGACCGGGGGGCGGGGTCGGGCTTTCCTGGTTTATCTCGGTGATGGTCGAGTAGGCAACCGGCGAAGAGGGGAGCAACAGGTCGAGGATCCTCTCCTCGGCCTGTCTCATTGCATCTTCCTCGTGTTCCTCCTGACGGCGCGCGCGAAGGTTGTTGACTGAGACCTCGACCAGATCACGGATCATCGACTCGACATCCCGACCGACATAGCCGACCTCAGTAAACTTTGAAGCCTCTACTTTGATGAAAGGGGCGTCGGTCATCTTGGCCAAACGGCGGGCGATCTCGGTTTTGCCCACGCCGGTCGGGCCGATCATGAGAATATTCTTAGGGTAAATCTCGGTGCGTTCCTCGTCACTGAGTTGGAGTCTTCTCCAGCGGCTTCTTAAGGCGAGAGCGACTGCTTTCTTCGCGTCGTATTGTCCAACAATGTACTTGTTAAGTTCCTCGACCACCTCACGGGGGGTCTTTTCAATTTGAGACATTCGTTTCCTCTTTTGGGGTTTCTATTCCTTTTTGTCTTCCTCGAGAGATTGGACCACGATGTTGTCGTTGGTGTAGATGCAGAGGGAGGCCGCCGTTTTCATCGAGGTTTCGACAATTTGTTCGGCGGTCAGTTGTTCCGCGTGCTGCAAAAGAGCGTGGGCAGCGGCCTGTGCAAAGGGGCCGCCCGAACCGATCGCCACGATTCCCTCATCCGGCTCGACCACATCGCCGTTCCCGCTGATCAGGAGCGCATGATCCTTGTCCATCACCGCGAGCATGGCCTCCAGACGGCGCAGGGCGCGGTCAAGGCGCCAATCCTTCGCCAACTCCACCGCGGCGCGCACCAAATCGCCATTGTATTCGTCAAGTTTCGCCTCGAATTTCTCGAAAAGGGTGAAAGCGTCGGAGGAGGCTCCGGCAAATCCCGCGAGAACCTGATTGTTGTATAGGAGGCGCACTTTCTTGGCGGAGGCCTTCATGATGGTGTCGCCAAAGGTGACCTGGCCATCGGCCCCCATGGCGGAGTGCCCATTGTGACGCACGCCCACCACCGTGGTCGAACGCCATCTTTTTTGATCGTTCACAAAAGACTCCCGAACCTGAAATAAGTCGTCCATTCTGGCAAATCGAGGTTCGGGGAACAAGATGACCCTGTTTGGTGCGAATTATCCGATCCGATTCGATCGGTCGCCCAACGGTTTTATCGCCTTCAATGCGGTTAAAAACCTGTTGATTAGAAAATTCCCGGAGGAAGTCGATGCAAGTAAACTTGGCCATCCACGGGCAACCCGCGCTGAGCGGCGGTGTTTTTTCTGGCCGCCCCGCGGTCCGCGTATTCAATGGCGACCCCGATAAAGAAGGGATCTCCTCCGTAATGGAAGATGTCCCCCTCACTTTTGGTTCCATTGGTGGGACTGTACTGATTGACCATCCCATCCCTGGGGACCTCGAAGTGGGGGTTTTCGGAATCGACATCCTCGGGATCCCTTAAATTGGCGGCATCGGGACCGCGGCTGAAGATAACCCAGGTTTCAAGGCACTTCGAAAGAGCGAATGGCTGGATAATCGATTCGACCCCGCCCATTTCATAGGAAATGATCGCCCCGCCATAGGCCCCACCGGTCTGGCTCCCGGGAAACGGGTCTTGGGGGAGGGCCGTGATGTAGGCGTTTGGGCTGGTCAACCAGGTTAACCCGGCCTCGTCTCGGGGTCGCGCATTCCTAACCAAAGCATCCTGCTCCGATTCGGACGGATAGATCTTCCAGTCGATTTGGTAGGCCTCCATCGCGGTCACGAGCGACCTGATCTCACCCTTGGACCGAACGACTCGCGCGCGCATCTGGGCCTCGAGAAAATTGGGGAGCGCGATCGCGATCAGAATCAGGATGATGGCGATGACAATGAGAAGTTCGATGAGAGTGAAACCCTGCCTCTTGGTTGGGGGAGTCGAAATCGGATTCATTGAGCGGATGTCCGTCCTCAAAATAGGTAGAAATGAAACCAGCTTAAATCGGATGAGTTTCGCAAAAACGGGAATTGAAAACAATAAAAAAAGTGCACTGGTCGCCTAGGGGGTAGATTATGAATCCGGGTCCGTTTCCGTCTCCTCGGCGACTAAATAAAGGGGCCGATTTTTAACCTCCTCGAAGACGCGAGCCAGGTATTCCCCGATAATCCCCATGAAAAAAATTTGAGTGCCGCCGATCAGGAGCATGAAAAGGACGATCGAGGCCCAACCCTGTTGGTATCCCGGCGGTTTGGTGAAAAAGGTCCAGACCACATAGAGGCCATAAAGAAAGCCGACGAACACGACAAAAGCGCCGAGAATGGTCGCCATCCTGAGCGGAATGGCCGACTGAGAGAGAATGCCATGTGCCGCGAATCGGAGCATTTTGCGAAAGCTGTACTTCGTGTTTCCCGCGAACCGTTCGGGGGCCGAGAAGGGAACCTCGATCTGCTTGAACCCGATCCAGGGGATCATTCCGCGAAAAAAGCGGGTTTTCTCCGGCATCCGTTTCAAAGCTTCCACCGCTTTACGGTCCAGGAGGCGGAAATCGGCGGCTCCCGGGACAATGGTCAATGGAGAGAGTGAGTTGATCAGCCAATAAAAAAGCGAGGAGGTTAAATTCTTCCGGACCCCGGCGCCCGAGGTCTCTTTCCGCACCGTGTAAACCACCTCATAACCTTCTCGCCACCTGGCGATCAACTCCGGCAAGAGCTCGGGAGGATGTTGGAGATCAGCGTCCATGGTGATCACCGCCTCCCCGCGCGCCATCTCCAATCCGGCGGTGAGAGCCGCTTGGTGGCCAAAGTTTCGAGAGAGGCGCAAGCCTCGCACTGTCGGATCGCGATCGGAGATGGAGCGAATCCGTTCGAATGTCCCATCCGCGCTTCCATCGTCGACAAAAAGGATTTCGTAGGCGGTCTCCAGCTTCGAAAGCACCTGAGTCAATCGGTCATGGACCTCGGCGAGACAGTCCTCTTCGTTGTAAGCGGGAATGACAATCGAAACGATCGGCTTCATTCCCGCGAGTCTAATGGCCCCCCGGAATTTAGAGAAGGTCGAACCGCCATGGACTCCCGACAAGAAGGTTCCACTCTCGGTTTCCAGCCACACTCATGCTATAACTTGAAAGTCAAAGGAGTCCGATGAGTCATGGTCCGCGCGGAACTGTTCGAAATCCGAATCAATGAGCTAGAGGGAGAGCAGGTAATCATCCTCAATTGCGAGGATTCCGGCCGCAAACTCCCCATCATGATCGGGATCTGTGAGGCCAACGCCATCCGTTACCATGTTCATTCAATTCACCCTCCCAGGCCCCTGACCCACGACCTGTTAAATCAGGTGATCGGGACCATGGGGGGCGTGGTGGATCGGATTGTGATCAATGACTTGAATCAGGGGACTTTTTTCGCCCAAATCGTCATTGAAACCCCAGGCGGAGAGGTTTACATTGATGCTCGTCCGAGCGACGCCATCGCCCTGGCGGTGAGGGTGGACTGTCCGATCTATATCGAAGACCATGTCCTGGACAAGAATGAGTCGGAGGGATTCTGAAAATGACCGAATCGCAAAAACCCTCAGTCGAGAGAAGAGCGCACCGCCGAGCGAGAGAAAACATCCTGGTCAGCGTCCAGGATGAGGATCAATCCATTTCGGTGGCCACTCGAGACGTTTGCCCCAACGGTCTCTCTTGTGTCCTGCCGAAACCCCTGAGCCTGTTCACCAAATACCGTTTCGCCCTTTCCGTGCCCGCCTCCGATGGACATTTGAACGAAATCGACGGGGAGGGGATTGTGGTCCGAGTGGAGGAGGTGGAGGTTGAGGGTGAAATGCAGTTCGAGACCGCCTTCTATTTTCAACACCTCGATGATGGCCACCAACTGGTCCTGGAAGAATTCGTCCAGGAATCGGACAGCTGTCAGTAACCCGGACCGCGACGATTCCAATGTGGCGACGCCTATGGGGATGGCTCCCCGCGCTTATCCTGATGGGAACGATTTTTTACATCAGTTCCAGCCCCGCTCCGGAAATCTTTCGTAAGAAGTACATTTTTTCCCAGGACAAGTTCATTCACATCGCGGTCTACTTTGCGCTCGCGGTCTTCTTCGCTCGAGCGTTCGTCTGGGATCGCCGGGAGATGGGCCGCAAATGGATCCTCATTGCCATCGCTTTGTCCGCGCTCTATGGAATCAGCGATGAATTCCACCAATCCTTCGTGCCCGAACGGACCTCCGACATCTTCGATTGGTTCGCGGATTTGGTGGGAGCCTCCCTCCTCTTCGCTCTGCAAAAACCGCTCCTGGCGCTTCTCCGCTTGGAGAAACGCCTAACGGAACTGGCAATTCCCCAGGCCGCGGATCGTCAAACCGAATAAGTCCGGCTCGATTTCTCCCTCACCTTCATCCTCAGCCGCGAATCCCTTTAATCAGCCCGAGCTGTTTCCGGCCATTTGCGCGTCGCTGGTCACATAGAGATCCCCCCGGCTGATTGTGCCATTGGTGGGGGAATAGGTCATGTAATCCCAATACTCCGGCGCGTTCGGTTTGGGTTGGAGGCCGATGAACAGCAGGGGGGTGTAACCCGGGTAGAACTCCATGTCATCGTGGCCGGTTGTTCGATTGCGATCCGGACCAACGCCAACAAGGACCCATCGAGTCGGATGATCGATCTCCCGCGCACCATAGTCGTAAGACCGTGGTCGGCCATCGCCGTCGAATGGGTCACGTGGCAGTTCTTCGATATAGGGGACCGGCTCCAGCAGAACGCTCAACTCGCGTCGAACCAGAGCCGCCTGGGGGTAAGCCTTGTGGTCCACAAAGTACATCTCCAAAGCTCCCCCAAGGGACCGCATTTCCGCATAGCTTTTGGCGACATTCGACCTTGTCACCGCGGTCAGGAAGTTGGGGAGCGCGATGGCGACCAGGATCAGTATGATCGCGATCACCACCAACAGCTCGACCAGAGTGAACCCACGACGGTGGCGTGGTCCAGCGATCGGTTTGCTTTTATCCATGGCGGTCACCTCCGATCCGGCGGCGGGGGACCGTCAGGCGGCGGCCCGCCACCCGGAGGGGGTCCAAATCCTGGAGGTCCTGGAGGCCCTCCGCGGCGACCGCCACCCTGGCGGCGACGTTGTTCCATCTGTTTGCGACGTTCCTTCATTTGCTCCTCCAGGGCTTTGACCTCTTTGGGAGGAAGGCTCTTTTTGGCTTCGTTCAAACGGCGCTGCATGTGGTCGTCCATCCGCTGTCTCATCCGCGATTCGAACATCGTGTGAGCCTTTTCCTGCTGTTCCGGGGTCAACACACTTTGAACCTGTTGCATCCTTTGACCGCGATTCTCCGGCCCACCCTCCCAGGGCTGAGACATGATGTCTCGGATCTGGTTTTGCTGGTCGGGAGTCAGGTTGAGTTCCTGAGCCATCTCCTGCATCCTGCGTTGTCGGTCCTCTTCGCTGGGTGGACCCCAATCACCTCTTCCTCGTCCGCCCCCATCTCTGTCCCCTCTGGGACCTGGTGGCCCGAATTCTGGGCGATCCTCCGGGATGCCCTGGTTAAACCGATAGTACTGGCTGCCCGAATAGACTGCGGTCGCGACAATCGCGATCAGGGCCAAAATGAGCAGCGGCCACTTGCTTGTGTGTTTCTTTTCTTTTGTCATCGGAGTCTCTCCTCAATCCAGTCGAAACCCATACGTGGACAGTTAACGGTCTCGCGGACCCCCACCGGGGCCACCCGGACCACGCCGCCCAAACCCACTCAAAGTCTCCTTGAAAGCCTCCACTTGCTCGGCGGTCAGGACCGTCCCGAGCTTTTCGAACAGGGCGTCCATCCGTGCGCGGCGTTCATCGCGGTCGCTATCGGATGGCGGACCGGATCGCTCGCGGGGCCCCCCCATGTATTCCATGATAATGGCCACCGCTTTCTTCAGCGGCTCCTTGTCCTCAACGATTTCAGAGAGTCGATTCACTCCCATATCAGCCCGGAAGGAGAAACCGCCGAGGCTTTCCATTGCTTTCTCGGACTGTTCCGCAGTCAACAGGCCCTCCAGAGTTGTCTTGAATTCGGCGATTCCCGCGTCTCTGGCTTCGCGGGCTTTCTCCCAACCACCCTCAGACTGCCTCATTTCCATCATCTTTTCCTGCAGGCTTTGGCGAGCCGCCACGTAAGCGTCGGCCAGCTTGTCGGTGGTTTCCTCATTCAATTCGAGGGAGGCGGCGACACTATCGGCTTGGAGAATCCAAACCCGCTCCATTTGTTCAGGATCGAAATCTCGGGGCCCGCCCCTTTCACCCGGCCCACGTTGAGCATCGGCGGGGGAAAACAGAAAAACTCCCAGTGAAACAGTGATTGCGGCGAGAAAGGTGATTTTGATTCCTTTTTTCAACTTGGCCATTTTGGATCCTCCATTCGAAATCGGTCTTTGAGTGGGGAATTGGTTGAAGCCCTTTAACCCAACTAATGGATATTCGCATACGCTATGCCGATATTCAGAGTCTGCGGTTTGCTCCAGTCTTTTCAAGCACTTAGATTTCATTCAACCGCGCCTGTGATTGTAGGTTAAAACCTGAATTTGGACGCTAGGGAACAGCGCCAGGTCGAGGTGGACGCTAGCGTCAGGACCTTATTGTCATAATATGGCGCCACTATATCAGATTGAATTGGGGACGAGTTTGATCTATAATTTCAGAAAAATAAATTAAATAAATTCGATCACTTTTAGTTGATTTCGAGATTTTGAGGTGAAAGATGAGTTACGTCCCGATTCAAATGGCTCCGAACACATCAGCCCCGACGCATTACGCCCCTGCGGAAAGAGGCCCACATTCTGTCCTTCATGGCATCAGTGAGGCGTTGCGTGGGAACCAATTGCTGGTCGATCTCCTGGAAACGACTCCGGGTTGCGCGGTTGTTCTCAGCCAAGAGCGGCAAATCGTTCACGCGAACCGGCGATTCCTAGAAGCGGTGGGGATGGAAAGGTTGGAGGAGGTCAGGGGGTATCGGGTCGGGGAAGCCATGCGCTGCGTTCATGCGGACGAAGAGCCCGGGGGTTGCGGGACGGCGGAGGCCTGTGCGACTTGCGGGGCGGGTACGGCGATCCACGAATCGCAGGTGACCCTTGGGACCAAGAATCGGGAATGGCGGATCTCAATCGACCATGCCTCGGCAAAAGCCCTGGATTTTGAGGTGATCGCCACCCCGATGCGAATCGAGAACCACGATTTGACCGTGGTCACCCTCCGTGACATCAGCGGAGAGAAGCGGAGACGGGTTCTCGAGCGGATCTTCTTTCACGATGTCCTCAACACCGCCGGAGGCCTTCAGGGGCTGGCGCGAATCATCTCGGAGGAGGATTCGGATGACGATGACGAGGAAAGCCATTGGATCCGTAGGTCGATTTTGGAACTCGCCACCCAACTCGTTTCCGACATCCAGAGCCAAAGAGCCCTGACCGCCGCCGAGTCCGGCGAACTCAGCGTGAGCATGATGGAAATCAATTTTGACGACGCTGTCAAAAGTTCGGTGTCGGTGGTAACAGGGCACGACATTACTCAGGGGAAAAAGATTCGCTTTCAAGGCAATGGAGATGTGAACGTCCGATCGGATCCACATCTGCTCCAACGAGTGCTGGTCAATCTGATCAAGAACGCAGTCGAGGCGACGCCAAGCGGTGGGGAGATTACAGTTCGAACTCTGATCGAATCCGAAATTCGAGTCTCGTTCTCGGTTCACAACCCAACAGTGATGTCCAACGAAGTCCAACTGCAGATCTTTCAGCGTTCATTCAGCACAAAGGAGGGGTACGGGCGAGGCATTGGAACCTACAGTGCGAAACTTCTTGGCGAAAAATACCTCGGCGGCAAGGTCGACTTCTGGAGTCGGGAACCGGAGGGGACAACCTTTAAGTTTTCGCTTCCGATTTCACAATCCATTTGATCGATTCGAATTGCGCTTCGGCGTTCAGGGATTAGCGCTCTCGGAACTCCGGATGTTGTAAACCTCTGAATGCACCTTCTGGGCTGAATGAACGAGTTCACGGTAGGGGGTGTCGGTCACATCCACAAAACCGATGTTGTAGTTTTCTCCGTCATGGGTCCGTCCGGTGATCGGCTCATCGATGTACTGAAACCAATGGCAACCGACAAAGTTCGGGTGTTTCGCGACACTCCGGACATACCGTTCATAGAACTCCCCACGACCCGCTTGATTTGGGGCTTCCACCAGACCCGGGTGAAACATCCCTCGGTCCAGAGCGCCGAAATGGAACTCTCCGATCATCGCGGGCTTGTCGATTTCCTCCAGCCATTTCCAGGCTTCCGGATCGACCGTGGTCCGATAGATGTTGAAACTGATCACGTCCGCGAACTTTGCGCAGGCTTCGACCGCGATTCGGGTGTACCCACTGAATCGGCATCCGAGATAGAGTTGGTTCGGGGCGTTCGCTTTCACCTGATTCGCCAAAGTCTCGAAATATTTCTCGCAGAACTTATGGATAAAACTGTTCAGATCCTCTCGACAATCGGCGTTGATTTCGCCGGGGGTGCGGAGGTCGTCCCAGGATTTCGCGTTTGTCCCCCATGCCTGGTTGAGATGGTCTAAGGTTTCGTACTTTGATCTCAAATCCTCGATAATGGCAATTCGACAGGGCTGGTCGGGAGGCGAACGCAAAGACCAAACCGCGATCGAGCAGTCGTCATCGTTGCCCCAAGAGAGCTCGTTATCGACAAAGTACCCGATGCACAGCGGATTGTTGGAAAACTTTTCGGTCGCCCACTTAAGGCCATTTCCGACCGAGTTCTCAAACTCCGGATCAAAGACATCGTGCATCTTCCCCCAATACCCCTCGCCCCCCTCGATCCGGCGGTGCTTCCCTGAAACACCCGCGGAGGCGACAAAGGGGAGGGGACTGTTCTCGAGCACATCGGCGGCCGACCAGTTGCCGACTGTGTTCACTCCCCAGGATGCGAAGCGGCGATAAGTTCGGTTCCTCCATTCCCTCGCGTAATCCTCACCGTATTTGCGATAGGCGTTGGCTTGATAAAAGCCAAAGGTTCGTCCCTCGCCACCGATCGCTTCGGCCATACTGTGCACATTCTTCGCGTAGCCGAACATCGGCTTGAACTCACCGGTCGCTTCCGGGATCCAATCGAACCATTCGTTCCGACCCTCGATAAAAGTCCTCTGCCACAACCCGACACAGTCGATTCCATTCGAGAAAAAGAGCCTTCCATCCGGAGAAATCAGCCACCACCTTCCATCCACCCTCTGGGTTCGGAACCAACCTGTCGAATCATAGGCTCCCCCTTCGGCCCAGGCCCCCAAGGGATCGCGCCCTGTCAGCCGGGGATGCGCTTCCAGGAATTCTTCTTCCTTCTTATTCGCCTCTTTCAGTTCCTCAACCGAGTGAATCTTTTGCGCCCATTCCTCGTGCTTGTATTGGCCGAAGCGATCCACGAAAGGGAGCTCGATCTTCTCCCTCGCAATCGAGGAGTCGCCATAGAGTCGAATGGAGTGCACTAGCAGAGTGTGTTCCCGATCCGGTTCGGGGAGAAATAACTGGTATGCGACGATCTTCGTCGTATCGATTTTATCCCCTCGCGGAAGAGGTCCTCGCCCCGGGACTCCGCGCATTCCCCAGAACGGCGTGTCGTTCTGGGTCACGAAATCGCATCGGAGTGGGACTGTCTCTCCAGGCGGGATCGATTCGCTGGCAGTGTTGGAGTTGTCGGGAGCGCCCACATTGTCCACTCGAATGGCCGCCTCGAACGCCTCCTCCTCCGGGTTGGTCACCAGGAATTCGAGACCGAGCGAGTCGCTCCAATCCCAACCGGATTCCGGACCCTGGAAGAAGATCTGCGGCCAATCGGTCTTTTCGAATTCGACCCTCAGGGCTTGGCCGCGATCGTCTGTCGCGAATGAGACCTGGCTGCCATAAGGCTTGAGGTTGTCGGGAAGCGAGCCCTTGGAGAAATCGACCAGGGTTATTTCTTCCTCGATGGCTTGGCCACAGACCGGAAATGAAACCAAACACCAAAGAAAACAGAGACACCAGAGATGGATCGGGGAAATATTTCTCATCTTGCGATTTTTCCTCTTGACAACTAAACCTACAAGAATACAATATTCTTCGATTGATTGTAATAAAAGATGCATTCTCGGAGGGGGCCGATGATCGCTTCGATTGGGACGGGGAAAGCGGCGCCGGACATCAGCATCCTGATTCCAACTTACAATCGCTGTGAGAGCCTGAAAAGGACCTTGCTCGATATCGCCGACCTGGAGAAGGGGGATTTCTCCTGGGAGGTGGTGGCGATCGACAACAACTCCACCGATTCCACCGGTGACCTCCTCAGCCATCTCCAAAATCGAATGCCTCTCCGAAAAATGTTTGTCGCCTCCCCGGGAAAGAACGCGGCCTTGAACGCGGGTCTGGAGAGGGGAGAACTCGGAGAGATAGTGGTGTTCACCGACGATGACATCACTCCGGCGAAAGATTGGTTGGTCAGGGTGTGGGACTCGACTCGTCGACGCCCTTGTTTCGACATCTTTGGCGGGCCGATCGAGATCGGGATGCCGAGCGCCGAGGTTCCAAGGTGGACCGAAGATCGTTTCATTCGAAAGATCGCGTTCGCCGAAAACCTTCAGCCGAGAAAAGAGCACCGATACCGAGATCACGAGTACCCTTTCGGGGGAAATTACTGGATCCGCCGTCACTTGATCGAGAAGGGTTACCGGTTCGATGAACGACTCGGACCGAAACCCAGGGATGCGATGCTAGGAGACGAGATCTCGTTCCTGAGAGGATTGCGTAGGGACGGGTATGAAATTCTCCACATCCCATCGGCCTCGGTCACTCATCGGCTGCAAGAGAACAGCCTCACTCTGGAGAACCTCTCCCGAAGAATCAAAGAAGTTGGAAGGAGCCATCCGCATATCTGGGGAAACCCAGACCCTCACTTGTTCGAGACGCATCCCAAAACCTGGATGACGCGGAGCCTCGCGGGTCTGGCGCGAAATACGATGCGCCTCGGGTGGGCGTCGCTCTCCTTCAATCCTGATAAGCGAGTCGAAAGAAGGTTTCGGCCAAGTCTCGAGATCGCCTCATCCCTGGAATCCTTCCAGATCTTTTGGAAGAGCCGTAAAGCGAGGGCCGGTTGAATGCGGCGAGCCTGGATTCTCCTTTTGAGCCTTATCTACTTCGCCCTTCGCTGGTCGGCGAGAGCCATGATGCGGTCATTGGGAGAGCCGACGCGGGGAAGGTGTCGAGTCCTTTACTATCACGGAGTCCCCAGCCATCGGATTCGACGGTTCGGTCGACAGATGGCTTGTCTGTCCAAACGGACTCGGACCTTGCGGTCCGATTCCCGAGGTCTCCTCGCATCCGGCTGCCATCACACAGTTCTGACTTTCGACGATGGGTATCAGAGTGTGGTCGACAATGCGCTCCCCATTCTTGAGAAAATGAAAATCCCCTGCACCCTTTTTATCCCGCCCGTTTATCTGGGCAAGAAGCCGGGCTGGCACGAGAAGTGGGAGCCGATCTATCAAGAGAATGAGCTGATGACCCGGGAGACTCTGGAAAAAATCGCCTCCCCCGCGGTCATGATCGGTTCCCACTCCGATTCGCATCTCCTCTTGGCCAACCTCGACCGTCTCTCCTTGGTCAAGGATTTGAAACGGTCCCGGGAAACATTGGAGGAAATGGTTGGCCGACCGGTGAAACAGTTGAGTTTTCCTTATGGGGTCTACAACGAAAAGGTTCTCGAAGCCGCTCGGGAGGCGGGATACGACCGGGTGTTTTCGATCGAACCCTTGCCCGCCTATGAATCCTCGGATGAGTTCCTCACCGGTCGGACGGAGATCACTCTGGAGGAAAATCCCTTGGAGTTCTTCTTAAAGGTCCAAGGCTGCTATTGGACGGACTGGCACGCTCACTTTCTCAAAACTGGAATCCGTTCCTTCTTGAAGGAATCGACTTCGAAAATCTATGCTCTCCTCGCCAACACCTTCAAAGCGAAAGGCGGGAGGGCGGTCGAATTCTTTACCAATCTTTGGTGAGACCGATAAAATCGCGGCTCTCCAGTCTCGGATCGGCTTGGCTGCGAGGTTATGGCGAAGACCCCATCCACCTTGCTTGTCCCTCCGCACTTCGATGGCTTTCTAAGTCCCCGTTTCTTTCAACCAACAAACGCCTACGCCTCGCCTCAACCCTCCGGTTGCTGAGAAGCCCCTCAACACCACCCTTCCCGGAAGAACAGTCTCTGTATGAAAGCGTCCTCGAAAAAGTTTCATCGAATGAGAAGGCGCTTCAAGGGTTGTTCTTGATCGCCTTGACTCGAAAGGAACAAGAGTGCTGCAAGGATCTGGCGCAGCGGTTGACGGTTGCTCATCCAAAATCCGTTTGGGGTTGGGAGGCCCTCGGATGGGTTTATTCCTCGGAGGGCGACTGGGCCAAAGCGGAAGAGGCCTATCGTTCGGGGCTGGAACTAAATCCGGAGAATTCCCGCCTTTTGACCGGTCTGTCTTTGGTCCTTGACCATGGGGGAAAGAGTGCGGAATCGACCGAGGCGTTGAACCGAATACCGCAAGGATCCTTCGAAGCCCTCGTCGCAAAATTTCTCAAAGGGACTTCGAGTGGGTTACTCCCTGCATATCTTTCGGAAGCGGGCGATTGCCTGAACTCAATCTTCGATCGGGTTAACCTGGAAAAGGATGCAATTCTACCGGATGCACCGCCCACTCCCTGCCCGGTTTGCGGATCCCAATCAGTGCGGCCGGTCCATTGGATTGAAAGCCTGAACAAAAGCGTCGGCTATTGTGAGGCCTGCGACCTCTATCAGGTCAATCCGCAGCCGGAAGTCGGTTTCGAGGAGCGCTATTTTGTCGAGGATTATCTGGGCGGAACCTATCGAAAGATCGCCGACTGGGTTCGGACTTCGGCGGGCTCCTCCGACGAGAAGTACGGCCCCCACCGAAGTCTGCTGGAATGGCTGGAATCGAGTCCATCGATCCGGTTAGACGATCACCCCATGGGTAGGGCGTTGGATGTAGGATGCGCTTCGGGAGCGATGGTGACGATCCTGAATCGGCGGGGTTGGCAAACAATCGGCGTTGAACCCTCCACGGGGTTGTTCAACCTGGCAGTGGGAATTGGCCTCGACCTCCGGAACTCAAACCTGTCCGCGCAACAGTTTGAAACCAACCGATTCGATCTGATCACCTGCTTGCATGTTCTCTCTCATGCCCGGGATCCGCACCTCCTTCTAGACGAGATCGCTCGCATCCAGAAACCGGGAGGAATTCTGATTCTGGCAACTCCAGTCGCCGCTTGTTTGCGACACTTCCTGGAGGGCGCGAACCACTTTCACCAACCCGAGCACCTCTTCTTTTTCACCGCCAAAAACATCTGCAGCTTTTTAACCGACCGTGGATATGAGGTGATCGATTTCCGGACACCCGAGGATCCGATCCATGAATTTGCTGAGACCCGTCAGGGTAAACTCCCCTGGCATCCCCTTTTGGTGAAACGAATGACGGATTGGAAGGCGGGTAGTTTCTTGGAAGTGGCGGCAAAGAAGGGGTGAGTTGGTTACGCGTTTCGGTAATTCTTTTTGATTCTCCCCAGTTCCTTGATCCACCTGAGAATGGTCCCCACATTCACCTTGGAGACCCCCTCCACCCGCTCGACAAAGGTGATGGGAACCTCCTTGAACCGGAGGTCCGACTTCTCGAAGTGGTAAAGGATCTCCTCCACAATCACTGGGCCGGTGGCGATCATTCTCTCCCAAGCCAAGGCTGCTAACGCTCGCTTGGAGAAACAGCGGTAGCCGGAGGTGCAGTCTTTCGGCGAAAGTCCCAGGACTGTCTTGGCCATCCGGTTGGCCACCGCGCTGTTCCAGTGCCGCCACATCGGCCACCCCTCGATCTTTCCACCCGGGATATACCGTGAGCCGATAACTAGATCCAGTCCGGAATCCTCATTGAACGGGGCCAACAATTCGGGAATGAATCGTGGGGGGTGGGAGAAGTCCGCGTCCATTTCGAAGGTGAGATCGTAACCCTGATCCCGGGCCCAAATAAAACCCTCGATCCCGGCCAGTCCTCGACCCCGAGGGGGTTTTCGGTGTATAACATGAACATCTTTGAAATCGCTGGCGAGTTGGTCGGCGACCGCCCAAGTGCCATCCGGGCTCTGGTCATCGACCACAAGGATTTCGAGACCCTCGATTTTCAGGTCCCGGATTTCATGGACCAACTTCTTGAGGTTTTCTCTTTCGTTATAGGTGGGCAAAATGACCAGAATGGATCGTGACATCGAAACTTGGCAGCGCGAGGGCTCTCTTTTCGGTTCGTATGACGACCCCAAACGTCCGGGGGATCGGCTCTGTGTCGAGACCAATAATGTTTACCACCACGACGAGATGGTGCAAGTAGGACCGTTTCATGTCCACAAAACCATCTACGAGGGCCATTTCTACCCTCCCAAGCCCGATCACTACCTTCCCCACAAACCGAAATTCGACGCGCGCAAATTACTCCTGTTGATTGTGGCTCTCATTCTCATTGGAGTCGGAATCGGATTTCTCCTTCCGGTATGAGTTCCCCACCCCTTCTGGACTATGCGGGGTATGTCTTCGATTTGGATGGCACCCTTTATCTCGGTCCCAACTTGATTCCCGATGTCGACCTGATGCTGGCCGAACTCCGACGTATGGGGAAAAAGATTCGCTTCCTCTCCAACAAGCCGCTCCAATCGAGACGAGACTACGCCAAAAAACTGCGAGGCTTCGGAGTGCAGGTCGATGACGACGAAGTGATGAATTCGACCACAGTCGCGGTGCGATATCTCAAGGAGCATTATCCCGGCGCCAAACTCTTTGTCTGCGGGGAGGGCCCTTTGATCTCCGAATTGGTCGAGGGTGGTTTCCCCATTGTTAACAATGGCGAGGAATGCGATCTCCTCCTGCTCTCCTTCGACCGAAACTTTCACTACATGAAACTTTACGAATCGATGATTGCCGCTCGGCGCGGAGTTCCGATCATCGCCACCAACCCGGACAACACCTGCCCGGTCGACAATGGAGTCATTCCGGACTGCGGGGCGAACATGGCGGCCCTCGAGGCCTGCTCGGGTCGCAAGGTGGACATTGTGATTGGAAAACCCTCCGACATCATGCTCAAGGTTATTTTGGAGGATATCGGCGAACCGGCCGACAGAGTCCTCCTCACTGGGGACCGATTGGAAACCGATATGCGAATGGGGAGGCTTGCCGGGATGGGCACCGCCCTGGTCCTGACCGGTGTGACCAACCTTGAACAAGCGATGTCCTGGCCGGAGAAACCGACCTACATCCTCGAATCGGCGGCGGAGATTGTCGCGGTTCGTTAAAGGGTTCCTCTGTCCCGCTCCCGGAGGAGTTTCATCTGAAGTGATTTTTCTGTGGTTGGGAGGCGCACATGCATCATTCCGTTCGATTTCTCTTCTTGATTGTCGGTTTCTACTGGATGAATTCCTGTCCCACGGCTATTGAGGCCGCGCCCGATTATTTGTTTCAGTCAGATTGCCAATCCCTCGACCATTGGGAGTTTCTCGATCTGAAGGGGGGAGGGAAGGTTGTGATGGAGGAGGATTTCACGGCCCCTCAATACGACAGCCGGCCAGTGATTAGTCTTCGCGGTGAGGAAGCACTGCTTCTGGCTAAGGGCGTTCGGTTGAAAGAGGGGACAATCCTCGCGTTGTGGAAAGACCCGGAGCCGAGGGAGCATGACGCGGATGGGATCATTGTGTTCGAGGCGGATTACCCGGATGACCTGACTGTGCCCCGGAACACCCGGGATCGGCGCGCGCACTTCCTGGTCGAGCAGGATTCGGACCGGGGGTTTCAGATCAAATTCCAGAAACCGGGCATGGACGCCGAACCGGTGATCGAGAAGATCCATGTCGGTCTCACCAACGACGATTCCTGGAATCGTTCGGGGTGGATGTATCAGAAGGTCCAAATCGGAGATGGGAAGATCCGCGCGAAGTATTGGTCGACCGCGGTCCCCGAGCCCGAGGGATGGCCGATCGAGATCGATCACCCGAATCCCAAAGAGGGAAGAGTCGGGGTCAAAGTCTGGAGCGGCAAGGCGCGTCTCGCTTACTTCGCGGTGGCCAAAGACGACATCCCTCCCATCACCCCCATGCTCGACCTCGCTATCACCCGCGAGGTCGTGGTGGTCGGACCGAATGGGGAAATGGAGAACCAACCGGAGTTCCGCCTGTTCCTGAATCTGGGGGACATGGATCGAAACAATCTTCGTCTCATGGGCGCCTTACTGCCCGAGGGCTCCTCCAAAACCTATGGCTTCCAACTCGATTGTTTCCCAGGACCGGAGGTTTCTCTACTGGACGATCCCTCCTTCGCCAAGGCGCTCCAGGATCTCCCGAAAACACCGAGGCGGGTTGAGGTGTTGGTTCATCTCGATCAACCCATTCCCGGACAAGAAGTCCCGACCAAACTCGGAACGGCTCTCCGATATTTTGAATACCGCACGGCGGATCAGTACGAGAAGCGTTTCATGGAACTTCGAGAGCGGGCGGAAACGATCTATTCGGCCGAACCGAACAAAGTCAGCGATGTCGCGCTGGAGGCGACCGCCGCGCTCAGCCTGCTCGGTTACGCTCGGTCCAACTTGGCCGAGGCCGAGTTCGGTCCGGTTGATCGAACGCTCGGCTATGTCGAGGAGTGTCTCGATCCATCGATCCAACTGACCGATTACCGTTTTGGAGAAATCGAACTGCCCGCCTTGAACCTTGTGATGGGGGCGACCTACTCGATTTCGGTTCCTTGGGAGTCGCTGGGCATCCGGAAATCCGAAACCCTGACTGCTCGCCTCGAGATCACCGATGACCTGATTGTCGACACACCGATCCGCGTCGAAACAAGAATCCCCGCCAGCGATTGGAAGGGGGGAGAGGCGACCACTGTCCTCGAATTCCATGTCCCCTACGAGTTTCCGCCAGGGAGCACCGAACCGATCCACAAACCCGCCATCCGCGAGGGCTTCCACCGTCTTTTTGTCTCGCTCTGGGATGAGTCCGGGGAGCCAGTGTGGCTCGATAACCCCAACGCAGACCGCACAAGGTATTTTGGCCAGCGGTATGAAATCGGACGCCTCTATGTGACCCCCAATCCGATCGAGGTTTCCGACATCCGATTGATTCCAAACGTCCTCGAAGGCGGTCTCGCTTGCATGGCGACATTGGTCAACCATGGAGCCAAAGATATCAAACCCCGGATTCGATTCAGCCTCGACACGCCTGGAGGTTTTCAGTCCTCCGCGGGACTGACCGAGGCGACCCTTCAACCCGAGCGTGAAACCAAAATCAGTTTCGATGTCGGATCCCCCACGATTGCCGGAGACCTGACAGCGCGGTTCGAGATCCACTTTCCGGAAGGGTTTGTTTCACACGCCGAGAGACAGATCAACCTCCCCGAACCATTTGAGGTGGAGGTCGCGAAATCGAATCGGGTCTTTAAACAGGATGAGGGTTATGTCGTTCCGATCAAGATCTCCGCCCCAGATTCATCGAGGGCTCCAACCCAGTCGGTTTCTGTCCAAGTATATTCGGACGATGCGATTGAAAGAATCATTGAATGGAACCCCACGGATAAGCCGGAATTGGATCTCGAACTCGAACCCCGTCTTGGAAAATACACTTTTCATTTCCAACCAAAAAACGGGCCGGGGATTGAACGACAGGTTCTGTCGCCCGTCCTCGAAACCCGTGACGGAAAACTGTTCCTCAATGGCGAACCCTTTTATGTGAAAGGGGTCAACGGTCATGGGATGATCGGCCAGAGTCCGGAACGGACAAGGCTCTTGATGCGTGTTCTGAAGCGAATGGGATTCAACATGATCCGAGGCGACTATCCCCCGCCCTGGGAACTCGATGCCGCCTACGAAGAAAACATGGGATGGATGGTCCTCGCTCCGTTCAGTGTGACCAGCACCGATGTGCTCAAGGAGCGTCACGAACCCCACCCGATGAAACGGATGCGGGAGATCACTCGACGATTCATACCGCACTATGTCGACAAACCCGCCATGTGGCTCTGGAACAATTTCAATGAGGTGACCGGAGAGACCGACGATCTCCTCGCGATGTTCTATCCCCACTACAAAGAGATGGACCCGTACCGTCGCCCGGTCGTCTACGCCAACCTGACCGGTCAGGACCGTTTCATCGGCCAGGATGTGATGGGGATCAATTATTACTACCGGCCCTACACGCCGCTGGATGAGTTGAAAAAGCTAATTCACACCAGCCAGGAGTTTGGCGCCAAGGCGAAACTGCCGGTGATCTACACTGAATATAACAATTGGTACGGGCCGGTTTACACCGAGGGGGCCCGCGCGGTGCATGAAATGTTCGAGAAGGAGCTATCTCCAGAGCACCCCGGCGGATTCTTTTACCAGCTCCGAGAAAACATCGACCGCCACCCCGGGGTCGTAATCGATGATAACACGGTGTGGACCAACCCGACGCTCGAAAGAGCTTTCAAAGAGGCATTCGCGGATATCGAGATTTCCGAATACCTGACCGAGGGCGAGATCCAACTCAGCAACAAGCGTCCCTTCACGCTTCGAAAACTTTCTTATGAAATCCACGAGGGCCCGGTCCCGCGCGCTGAGGGCGACCTCGAAGACCTACCTCCCGGCGCCACGACAAAGATTCCACTTCAGGATTGGCTGACCGAGGGAACCCAACGGCTAACGGTTAAGACCCGGTTCGAAACGCACTATGGGATTCGCTGCGAGGTGGAGGGGGAGGTTTACCCGTAAGTTATCGAAGGATGGGGAACCGGCAATTGCTTGCAGATGTTCCGACCATTGTGGAACGCGAGGGACAAAGCGCTAAATATGTCGGATTCTATTCGGGCTCCCGTTGTCGATTCCTTGACTTCAAATCCGTCGTCGTGGATATTTCCCCGCTTGCTTTTTTTTCGCTTTCCCATGAGACTGGAAATCTGTTGGATCGCCCCCCGTAGCCAAGCGGGTTTGACAATGAAATTTGACCCTGACGGAGGGTGAAACGGTATGTTTTCACAGTGCAGTTTCCTCAATTATCTTGTCCTTTTTTCGTTGCTAACCTGGGGTTCCTGGACACCCGACCAAACCAAGAGCGAGGCCTTCGCTGGGGAACAGCCTCACATCGTTCATATCGTCGCGGACGATCTGGGTTGGAAGGATGTTGGATACCATGGCTCCGATATCCGGACGCCCAATATCGACAGTCTCGCCAAAAATGGAGCCCGGCTCGAACAGTTCTATGCGCAGCCCATGTGCACCCCCACTCGCGCCTGTTTGATGACCGGCCGATATCCCTTCCGTTATGGCCTGCAGACCGCTGTCATTCCCTCCGCTCACACTTATGGATTACCGACCGATGAATGGCTTTTGCCCCAAGCCCTGAAAGAGGCCGGCTACAAGACCGCGATTGTCGGAAAGTGGCACCTCGGTCACGCGGACCGCAAATACTGGCCGAGGCAACGTGGTTTCGATCATCAATACGGACCTCTCATCGGCGAGATCGATTACTTCACACACCAACAACACGGCGTGTTGGATTGGTTCAAGAACAACGAACCCCTCCAGGAAGAGGGTTATTCCACGACTCTGATTGGGAACGAGGCGGTGAGGGTCATCGAGGATCACGATCCCGCGACTCCGCTTTACCTTTACCTGACTTTCAACGCGCCGCACACACCCTATCAGGCGCCCCAGGAGTATCTCGACCAGTATGAGCATATCTCCGACCCGAGTCGTCGCGCCTATTCGGGAATGATCACCGCCCTCGACGATCAAATCGGCCATGTCCTGGACGCGCTCGAGGAGAAGAACATGCGCGAGAACTCGCTTATTGTTTTTCACAGCGATAACGGCGGGACCCGCAACGCCATGTTTGCCGGCGAGGGGGACATGTCCAAGGTGATCATCCCATGTGACAACGGACCCTATCGCGATGGGAAAGGATCGCTTTATGAGGGAGGGACGCGGGTGGTCGCGCTGGCCAACTGGCCGGGCCATATTCAATCGGGTGAAGTCGATGGAATGATCCATGTTGTCGACATGTACCCCACCCTCGCCAAACTGGCGGGCGCCTCCACCGCCAAATGCAAACCGCTGGATGGCTTGGATGTCTGGTCCGCCATCAGCGAGGGCAGACCCTCGCCTCGCACCGAGGTCATTTACAATGTCGAACCTTTTCGCGCGGGTGTCCGGGAGGGTGATTGGAAGCTGATCTGGCGTACGCCGCTCCCGTCAGCCACCGAACTCTACAATATCGCCGAGGACCCATCCGAGAAAAACGATGTAGCTGGCGACCATCCCGAAAAAGTGACCATGCTCCAACAGCGAGCCAACGACTTAGCGGCAACGATGGCCAAGTCATTGCTCCTTCAGACGGAGTTTCAAGGAATCCGAGAACGTCTATCGATGCCGCCCGCCCTTCCGGGACAGGAGATGTCTTTCAACGAAGAGCAATGATCGCCGCCGAGGGAGTTGCGCCTGGTTACGGTTCGAAATCGTAGCCCAGCAACCAACTTGCCGGGTTCCCGAGCGGTCGCCGGGCGAACCGATGGCATCTGGTGAACCGGGTTGCGCTCGCTCTTGGACTTAACCCAACATCTCACGACACGAGCTGACGACCGCCCTGCAACACCTGTCTTCCCCCTCGCCGTCATTCCTGCGCTATCTCGTCATTCCCGACTCCGATCGGGAATCCAGAAGCCATGGATCCTTGCGGTGATGCGAGACCCGGGTAAGGTTCTTCGCGTTGCCTCGAGGGGGTAGGGATATGGATCGAACAAATCGAGGTGGCGAGATCCGGGAAAGCGTGTAGAATTAAACCGAGGCGCCAAATCATGAGTTCGACAACCTACAACCGGATATTGGAAGAGTCGCAATCTCTTTCCTCGGAGGAAATGGAACAACTGATCCAAGAGCTCGAGGATCGAAGGCGACTTTTAGACCAGACCCCTCAAAACCGCCAACGCGCCTGGAAGGATTTGAGGGGAAAGGCCCCGTATCCTTTGTGCGGTGAGGACGCTCAAGATTGGGTGTCACGGACTCGGCGAGAATCGGATGAGAGGCGCCTTGCAGGGTGAACCTAGAGGAAGCACTTGAAGGGGTCACTTCGATCCTCTTGGATTCCGCTCCAGTCATTTACTATTTCGAGAAGAACCCACGTTACATTTCTCACATGGATCGGTTTGTCGACCATTGGGAGAAGTCGAACCTGGTTTGTGTGACGTCACCGATTACCTTGGCCGAATGCCTTATCCACCCCAAGCGCCTCGGCTTATCCGACCTTGCCGAAACCTACAAATCACAAACCTTCGGCGGAGACAAATCCCGGTTCCGGATGATCGGATCGAGAGAGGCGGACCTAGCGGCTGAGATCCGAGGCAAACACAACCTGACGCTTGATGACGCCTTCCAAGTGGCCGTGGCGATGACAGCGGGCTGTCAGACGATCCTGACCAACGATCGAGTTTTCGCTCGGGTGGAAGAGATTCGAGCCATCATCTTGGGAGACCTGGAAGAATGAAGGCACGGTCAACCTCTCACGACACGAGCTGCCGACAGCCATGTAACACCTGTCTTCCCCCACGCCGTCATGCGCCCTCATCGTCATTCCCCCCCTCTCTCGTCATTCCCGACTCCGATTGGGAATCCAAGAGCCATGGATCCTTGCGGTGATTTAGGACCGAAATCAGGGCTTCCTTGAGTTGGGTCAGGATGCATGGTAAATTTTTGTTTCGATTCGAGGGATCGCCTCCAATGTCAGGATCTGCGGGTTTTTTAATGGAATCAACCGGAACAAGCCTTCCTGAGTATCAGTCACCTCCCTTAATTGAGGTCGTCTTTGGAATCCAGTTTAAGAAGCTTGACAAGTTTCTAGCCCCACATGTCGGCCTCTTATGGGAGAAATTCAGGGAGGAATACTCGACTTGCAGGGAACTTCCCCCGATTGCTCCAGTTGTCGAAAGATTTGGAGGTAAGGGAGAAACAGAGGTAGAAATCACGGAAGTTCCACCTCTGCCTCGAATATGGTTTGAGCGCCCCGATGGCACGGGAATAATCCAGGTTCAACGCGACCGATTCCTGCACAATTGGAAAACCACTGGACCCACAGATGAGTACCCTCGATACCATTCTGTCAGCAAGCGATTCCTGCAATATATGGAAGACTTTAAGGATTTCGTTGAGGAAAGTGGCCTGGGGGAATTAAACTTAACCCAGTATGACCTAACGTATGTCAACCACATTCTTAGGGGAGAGGGGTGGGAAGATTTGGCGGACCTCGGATCAATATTTCCTGATTTCTCTCGGGAAAAACAAAAAGATCGTTTCCTGCCGGTTTTTTCGGACGTTAATTGGCAATCGACCGTCGATTTTCCTGAGAAGTCTGGACGACTCCGGATTGGGATTCGAAGTGGGAACCGTCAAGAGGATGGTTTTCCCCTTATTCGTTTTGAGCTTGCGGCTAGAGGGGTTGGGACCGATAAGTCAAAAGAGGGAATGCGTGACTGGTTTGACACCGCTCATGAATGGATTGTTCGGGGGTTCACAGATTTGACGAGCAAAGAGATCCAAGAACAAATTTGGAGGCGAACGCAATGACGAACTTAGCAACCGTTCCTCTTCCGCAGGATGAATCCCTGAACCACGGCGCAACGATGACTCAGGATGGGGATGACTGGTATCCACAAGTGTACTATAAGACGAAGAAATCGGCTTCGATTATATCTGTAGTTGATCCCCTGGTCGACCAAGTGGACGACCAGTATTCCCTCTCAAGCATCCCGCCTTACGAAGAAGTAGACGAAGAGCCATCGGAAGGATTTAGGGGTGTCTTCCCCGTGAACAAGAAGCGGAAAGTCATAGCAACCTTCCAGGTGAAGTTCAAACTTTCGGAGTTGAAACGACGAAAGCCGACTGTAATTCTCGAAGGCCCCCAAAGTTTGCGAGAAGATGACTGACGGTTGGTACACCAGCGTAGATCCTCAAGAGTCCTTGACGCAGGGCGATTTAATCTTTGAGTGTCCAGTTGCCTCTTGGGTCCAAGACATTTCCGAATCTTGGCAAGGGGAGGATGGAGATGAGTTGGCTCGCCGTGTTGAGATCTTTAAGGATGATGTCGTTGTCCTTTCCCAAGCATGTGATCTGGAGCATGGTAAAATTACCAATGTGATTCTCTGTCCTCATCAATCAATTGAAGATTTTAAGAACGATGCGTGGATACCCTGGATGAGAGAGAAGGGACAGAATCCAAGCGAGAAAGCGTGGAGAAAGTACTGCGCGGATATCGCTGACGGCTTCATTTGGAATTTGGCGATTTTGAATAGGATCGATGAGTCAGGATTTGAGTGTAAGTCGCATAGGGTTGTGAACTTCCATGACGTTTACAGCCTGCCACGAGAGTTTGTTGAAACTCTGCTCTCAGAGGAGAGAGTTACCCGTGTCCGACTTTTGGCCCCTTACCGTGAACATCTCTCGCAAGCCTTTGCCCGGTTTTTCATGCGTGTCGGTCTCCCAGTTCCCTTAGAGAAGAATTGGTAGACACTGCGTGTCTACACAAAGGTCCGCTAAACAAACCACACAAAAAAGCCCCGACGCCTTCATCAGGCATCGGGGCTTTTTTTCTTATCTTCTCAAACCTAACTCACACTATCTCAGAGTAAAGTCCGCAAGACCACCTGTGACAAGTCGACTTCGACCTCAGAGTGAAGACACTAATGGACTGCGATTCATTTGTTTTCTTTGGGCTTCGGGCCGCCCTGAAGCGGGAACCGTCTGACGGAACGATGCAGAGCAACGTTCCAGCGGTCCGGCGAAAGGGGGTTTCTTTCCATCCCTCCGGAAAACATTCGCGTCCGGTCTTGCTCCTTAGAAAGGAGGTGATCCAGCCGCTGCTTCCGCAACGGCTACCTTGTTACGACTTCATCCCTCTTACCCTCCACACCGTGGACAGCTCCCTCCTTGCGGTTGGGTTACCGGCTTCGGGTGCAGACGACTCGAGTCATGTGACGGGCGGTGTGTACAAGGCCCGGGAACGTATTCACCGTAGCATGCTGATCTACGATTACTAGCGATTCCGCCTTCATGGGGTCGAGTTGCAGACCCCAATCTGAACTGAGGCTACCTTTGGGGATTCGCTCCGCCTTACGACTTCGCTGCCCATTGTAATAGCCATTGTAGTACGCGTGTAGCCCCGGACGTAAGGGCCATGCTGACTTGACGTCATCCCCACCTTCCTCCACCTTGTCGACGGCAGTTTCACCAGAGTCCCCGGCCGAACCGATGGTAACTGGTGATAGGGGTTGCGCTCGTTGCGGGACTTAACCCAACATCTCACGACACGAGCTGACGACAGCCATGCAACACCTGTCTTCCTAAGACCCCTGTTTCCAGGAGCCATGGATCCTTGCGGTGATGTCAAGCCCGGGTAAGGTTCTTCGCGTTGCCTCGAATTAAACCGCATACTCCACCGCTTGTGCGGGCCCCCGTCAATTCCTTTGAGTTTCAAGCTTGCGCTCGTACTCCCCAGGTGAGGCACTTAATGCGTTAGCTACGGCACGGAAGGGGTCGATACCTCCCACACCTAGTGCCCAACGTTTACGGCCAGGACTACCGGGGTATCTAATCCCGTTCGCTCCCCTGGCTTTCGTGCATGAGCGTCAGTTACGGACCAGAGCGTCGCCTTCGCCACCGGTGTTCCTCCTGATATCTACGCATTTCACCGCTACACCAGGAATTCCACGCTCCCCTTCCGCACTCAAGTCAACCAGTATCAGGAGCAGTGTCTCGGTTGAGCCGTAGACATTTCACTTCTGACTTAATCGACCGCCTGCGCACCCTTTACACCCAATAAATCCGAACAACGCTTGCTCCGCCCGTATTACCGCGGCTGCTGGCACGGACTTAGCCGGAGCTTCTTTACTAGGTACTGTCAAATCCGTCGGCTGTTAACCCACAAACCTTTCATCCCTAGCGAAAGCAGTTTACGATCCGAAGACCTTCGTCCTGCACGCGGCGTCGCACGATCAGAGTTTCCTCCATTGTCGATGCTTCTAGACTGCTGCCCCCCGTAGGAGTCTGGGCCGTATCTCAATCCCAGTGTGGCCGGTCACCCTCTCAGGTCGGCTACTGATCGGAGCCTTGGTAGGCCGTTACCCCACCAACAAGCTAATCAGGCGCGGGCCCATCCTCAGGCGGCAGGTTCCGAAGAATCCCCACCTTTGATCTCGAGAACATGCGAACTCAAGATATTATGCGGTATTAGCACCGGTTTCCCGATGTTGTCCCCCGCCTTAGGGAAGGTTGCCCACGTGTTACTCACCCGTTTGCCACTCTACTCATCACCCGAAGGTGACTTTCGCGTTCGACTTGCATGCCTTATCCACGCCGCCAGCGTTCGTTCTGAGCCAGGATCAAACTCTCCGTTGACAGTTGATCTTTGGTTTACGAAAACCCTTGTTTAAGGGGTCATCGGATTTGTACTTTTGTTGGAGTACGACTCATCACAGATGGACTTTCGTCCTTTACTCTGCTGGAATCTTTTTTGGACTTTTTTGACTGCAAATGTGAGTAGGTTTTCAAAGAACATCCCGTCTTTTTTCTCGTGACGGGCGAAAGGGGATAATACGCTTCTCAGTCCCTGAGTCAAGCACTGTCCGCTTTGAATTGCCAGTTTTGACCCTTAAGGTGAATCTTTTCAACAGGTTATTGAGGGTTGTGGATAACCGTTTTCCAGGTTCCTAAACCCCGAAAACCCCTTCGCGCGTCGGTGGCGAAGCGTGAACGATTTCGAGGGTCAGCCCAGAGCGACAGCGTCCTTCTCGCCATAATAATCGAAATAACTTTTCGAGGTCTCCCAAAGTCGGATCCGGTGAAGGTCGGCCGGGGGAAAAGCATCCTCCAGGAGGCCCCAAAACACCTTCACGATGTTTTCCGAACTTGGATTGATTCCTCGAAACTCCTCGGTGTCCAGATTCAAATGGACATGGTCGAAGGGTTTCATGATCCTCTCCTCGATCGCGGCATCCATCGCTCCGATATCGACCAGACAGTTCGTGCGCGGATCGGGCTCTCCACACAGTGTGATCTCCAAGGTGTAGTTGTGGCCATGCCCATGGAGGTTGTTGCACTTCCCGAACAACTCTCGGTTTTCCTCATCGGAAAGTTGTGGGTTATGCAGACGGTGCGCGGCGGCGAACCGATAGACTCGGGTTAGATAGACCATGTTTCCTCCCTGGTAGTTCACATAGAAATCCTCGTTTTCAAACACTTGAACCTCATGTAGCTCGCACTCCTCAAGGCAGGGGGCCATCTCATTCCAGACAAACGGCCCCAAGGTTTCGAGCGTCGGCCAGACATTCTTTAACTTTTCGACTTCAAGACTGTAATGGCGATGATCCAGCTGCTCATCGATCCGCTCCTTCATCAACGCATCGATGGACTTGATATTGACCACCATCCCGGTCTCGTCATCGACATTGCCCTTTACGGTCACCCGGACATCGTAATTGTGACCATGCGCGTGAGTCGCGGCGCTCTTACCGAAAGTGGCGATTCGCTCCTCCTCGGTGAGCGTGTCCAGCGAGTAGGAATGCGCCGAGGAGATCTCGATGCGTCGGGTCAAATAGACGGTTTTCGGTTCGCTCAAAGCAAGTCTCCAACAAGAAATTCTTATTCCCGGTGATAATGTTTCCCCATCTCCGAGGGGGCTCGCGCGCGGCCCACCGAGAAGGTGAGCACGAGCAAGGTTAACAAATAGGGGAGCATCTGAAGATAGGGATAATTGGCCTTCAGCGCCTCGATATCGGTGGCCTGCAACGCCAACTGAAGCGCTGTCGCCACACCGAAGAAGAGAGCCGCGCCAAAAATTCCGAGCGGATTCCATCTTCCGAAGATCACAATCGCCAGAGCGATGTATCCCCTTCCGTTGCTCATCTCTTCATTAAACGTGTTTGAGGAGGCAAGCGAAAGGGAGGCGCCCGCCAGACCGCCGAGCAGCCCCTCGATCAGGACCGCGAACCAACGCACTCGACCCACCGGAATCCCCGCCGCGTCCGCCGCTCGTGGGTGCTCGCCGACCGCTTCGAGGTGAAAACCAAGGCGAGTCTTTCCTTTTAGAAAGACGAACAAAAGGACCAGAAGGAACGCGAGGTAGGTCAGGACAGTTTGCGAGAAGAACGCGGGTCCAAGAAGTGGAATTCGCTCCAACCCGGGAATCCCAATTTCTCCGAAGGGGGTCAATGTGTGGGCGCTTCCGCTCGAAGCGTAATAGATTTGGTAGAGGAGGCCGGTGGCGCCGATGGCGATGAAATTGAGGGCGGCTCCAACGACAATCTGATCGTTCCGAAGGGTGACACACAGGAGGCCGAAGAGCGCCGCCAAAAGCAAGCCGGAGAACATTCCCGCAATCACACCCAGATACAGTGACTCGAGCTGGTAAGCCGCCGCAAACCCGCCGAACGCTCCGACAAGGACAATGCCTTCGATTCCGATGTTGATCAGCCCCGCCTTCTCGACAATCAGCTCGCCGAGAGCGGCCAGCAACAAAGGCGTGGCGATTCGAACCCCGGATTGAAGAAAACTCTCCAGATCGAAACCGCTTGCAAGGTGAATCGCAAGGAGGCCTCCATAACCGAGGAGGAACAACCAGGGCCACATCCTTTTTCGAGGAGGCGCGGGACTCGAAGCGAGAGTGTGGCTCATTTTTCTCCGCCCTCCTTTCCAGGCTCGCCCGGGCGGTGAAAGCCCATTCCGATGGTCATGAGGATGACCAAACCTTGGACCAGGTAGATCACAACCAGCGGGACCCCAAGATCTCTCTGAAGGAGTCCCGCCCCCTGATCCAGGACTCCGAAGAAGAACGCGGTTAAGACCACGGCTAAGGGGTGGAGACGCGCGAGGAGTGCGACCGCGATGGCGGTGTATCCATACCCCGGAGAGAAATCATCCCAAATCCGAAAGGTGATCGCGGTGACCTCGATTCCCCCACCCAGCCCCGCGATGGCCCCAGACAGGGCGAGAGAGGCCGCCCAGATTCGTTTGGGGTGATAACCGGAAAATCGCGCCGCGTCCGGGTTGAAGCCGACCGCTCTCATTTTGAATCCGAGGACGGTGCGAGTGAGGAGAATCCAGATGGCGATCGCCGACAAGATTCCGAGGAGCAACCCGAGGTGCACGCGGTATCCCGGAAAATCGCCCAGGTCGGATAGCCTTGGAAGGTAAGCCGCCTCCACCACTTCCGGCGATTCCGGCAGGCCGGATGTCGGGTTCTTGAGCGGCCCGCGTATCAGGGCGGAGATCCAAAACAGCGCGATGAAATTGAGCATGATCGTGCTGATCACCTCGGGAACATCGCGCCACGCTTTGAGGGCGCCGGCAATCCCCCCCCACAACGCGCCACCCAGGAAAGCCGCCCCCAACACCAACGGGACTCCGATCCATGGGGAGTCGATTCCGAGGTTGGCTCCGACTGCAACCGATGCCAGCGCTCCGATCAGGAATTGACCCTCAGCTCCGATGTTGAACGCGCCACAACGAAAGGCCAGAGCGACGGCCAAGCCGGTGAAGAGAAGCGGACTGGTCTTTACCAGCGTTTCGGAGACCCGGCGCCACGATCCAAACGCCCCTTTAACCAATAGGGTGACACCCTCCAGGGGCGTTTCTCCGAAAGGGGCCAGCGCAATCGCCACCAGCGCCCCAACGCCGATGGGGATGGCGAGGGAGTAAACCAAGGGAAGCGTCTTTCGATTCAACCTTCCCTCCCCTCATGCTCGCCCAACATCGCGAACCCAAGCCTTTCAGCGGTCCAGTCCTCGCGATGGATTTCTGTCAACCGTCCACCGAAAAGGACATACAGCCGGTCGGCAAGTCGCAGCGCGTGCTCAAGTTCGGTGGAGATCAGAAGAATGGCCGCACCCTCCTTCGCGTCGCCGAGGAGCGCCTCGTAGACTGTCTCACAAGCTCCGACATCAAGACCCCGAGTTGGATTGAATGCCACCAGGAGCTGGTGATCCCGGGAGATCTCCCTTGCAACCACGACTTTCTGCTGGTTCCCGCCCGAAAGTTCGGAGGCCAAACGGTTGGGTTCTGAAGGATGGACGCCAAACCGATCGATCAGATCCGCGGCGGTTTGCCGGGAAGAGGATCTTGCTAGCCATCCATTCTTCGACCAGGGTCTTTGGCCTATGTCCTTCAGAGCCAGGTTCTCCTCGATCGTGAACTCAGGGACGAGGCCAGTCCGTTGGCGATCTTCGGAAATCAGACCGATGCCGGAGCGGATTCTCGGGACGGAACCATCCGGAAAGAAGCTTCCATCCACCTCGACCGAAACCCGATCGGTCTCGGATACGCCGACCACCGCCTCGGCCAGTTCGCGTTGTCCGTTCCCCTCGATTCCGGCGATGGCGGTGATTTGACCGGGGCGCACTTCGCAGGTCCAATTCCCTTGAAGTTTGGCCCGAGCCCCTCCATTCGGTCTGAGCAGAAAGGGCGGACGGTCCTCTTCGTTTCCCTGACGATCCCGTTCCGAGGAGACGAGTTCTCGCCCAAGCAGTCGCCGAGTCAATTCGTCCCTGTCGACTTGCGACACCTCAAACTCCCCGACTGTCTCTCCCCGTCTCAAGAGAGTCACCCGATCGCAGAGATCCTGAATCTCATCGAGCTTGTGACTGATGAAAAGAATCGAGCATTCCCGGTCCTTCAATTCTCGCAAAAGCCGGAAGAGATCCTCGACCTCCTGGGGCGCCAGCACAGCGGTGGGTTCATCCAGGATGAGCAGATTCGCGCCTCGCCAAAGGGCTTTGAAAATCTCAACCCGTTGCCTTTCACCTACTGACAGATCCTCGATCCTTCTCTCGAGAGGAAGATTAAAGGAGAGGTCGATCATCCTTTCGGCGATCCGATTCCCCGATTCCTCGGGTCGGTGAAGTGAGAACGGGTTTTCTCCGAGTAGGATGTTTTCCAAGACAGTCAATGTGGGAACCAGCATGAAATGCTGGTGGACCATTCCGACACCCGCCGCCATGGCGTCTCGCGGAGATTCGGGACGATAGGGTTTTCCATCGAGTTCAAGAGAGCCCGAATCCGGGGAAAGAAGGCCGAAGAGAATGTTCATCAGCGTCGTCTTGCCGGCGCCGTTTTCTCCAAGGAGCGCATGGATCTCGCCCGATTCGACTTTAAGGTCGACGCCCTTCAGCGCTTGGAGCGACCCGAACGACTTTTTGATTTGGTTGGCGACAAGGCAAGTCATGGTCAATCCGAAATCGAGTCTTTCAAAGCACTGGGATAAGGGATCCGAGAAACCGCTTCTTTTACCCAAGCATAACGGTTGGGGTGCCTGCGAAGTTTTTGGCGGAAGCGTTTCAACACCCGCGAAGCCAAGTCGCGGTCGACCCGCCCTCCACAATAGGTCCGAAAAAATCTGAGTCGGTCCGTCTGGTTAAGCGGCGAATTGAAGGACGAAAGAAAAAGTTCGGCGAGTCCTCGGGTCCGGTCGCGCGGAGAGACGGTCTTTGAGATCTTCGCGGAATCGACATCGATGATGCCGACTTGAATCTCCGGGACCCCTCCTCGAATCTCCGAAACCCCTCCCCCAATCTCCGGAACCCCTCCCCCTAGCCCCCTCCCCGCAACGCGGGGAGGGGGAAGTTCCCCCTCTCCACAAGGTGGGGAGGGGGTTAGGGGGAGGGGTTCCGATGGCGTCAGGGGTTCGACCGGAACAAAAAAATGTCGCAAGTAGGGGAAGGGATGATGGAAGCCCTGACCATGCAAATCCGCGAGCGCCTCGGCGCAACGATCGATCATCACCCGCTTTATTCTTTGAAACTCTTTCCCCGGGAGTTCGGATTTCTTGCGCTCCAACCACTCATCGAACGGTTCGAATCCGACCATCTCCTCGGTGACCAAGAAGGAATTCACCTCCGACCATCCATTCATCCGCCCCCCCCACGCCAAGACCTTGGGTGCGACAAACCCTCGCTCCTTCAGCCAATTAAGATTCCGCGCTTCCATCTTCGCAAGAGTCTTTGGACTCTGCATCTGGAGACATTGAGACAATGGCCGGTTGGCTCCGGGCTGACGGTAGATTTTCAGAAAAAAAGCGTCCCCCTCAGCTTCCGGTCGAAAGCGAAAAACAATCCGGTCACGGACCTCGGAGACTTCTTCTCCGCGCTTGAAGGTCAAGAATGAATCGTAATTTAGCAAGCCAAGAGATCGGAAGAACTCCTCGTAATCAGCGCGTAAAAAGATTTCTTCATGAAGGCCCATAGTCCTTGAGTTTAGTGACCGAGGTTCTCTTGAGAAGTCTCATTCCTTATCCAAAAAGGTGACTAATGTTTGCGGGGCCCTGGTCTCTCCCCCCTTCGGAAACCAGAGAAACCGTGACAGACTAATGGATATCTCGGTATGCGACCGATGGAATGTTTCGGAATCAAATCTTAGAAGAAATTCAGGAGGACTCACCATGAAAAAATTCGTCCCGGTTTCCCTTTTCGCTATTCTCGCGTTGTTTGTCGCCCAATTCGCTTTCTCGCACTGCGAAATCCCTTGCGGGATCTACGATGACGAGGCCCGGTTCAACCAAATCGCGGAAGATATCACCACAGTTGAGAAATCGATGAACCAAATCAACGAGCTCAGCCAAGCCGGAGACAAGAACTACAACCAGATTGTCCGCTGGGTGGTGAACAAGGATGACCATGCCCAAAAAATCCAGGACACTGTCGCTCAATACTTCCTGGCCCAGAGGATCAAGCCGGTCGATGGCGCCGATGCGGATGGCAAGATGACCTATTACAAGAAACTCGAGCTGTGCCACAACATGATCGTCCAGGCCATGAAGGCCAAGCAGACCACCGATCTCGAGCATGTCAAACAACTGAACTCTCTCTTGGAGAATTTCCGCGAAGTCTATTTCGAAAAGAAATAACTCAAAACTCAATCGTGGTTCATCAAGGCCGGGAGGAGGAGAGTCCTTCTCCCGGCCTTTTTTGATTTAGCGAATCTTAATGATTGAGGCGGGCGGATAATTGGGGCCTTGCTCCACGACAACGCGTCCACTCTCAGCGGGCGGGCTAACCGTGATCCGATTCAATCGAAAGGTTCCGCCCGAGGCGATGGCGATCTGGCTTGGCGGGGTTCCGCTGTTGATCAGGAACTCCAGATCGAACACCTTTTCGTCGCTCCCATCTCCAAGGAGTGGGTTCTGCGACTGATACAAGATTCGATATCGGCCCTGCGATAGTAATGTGATTTCAACGCTCTCCTCTCCCAAACTAGGGGCTGGAATGACGCGCTCCAGAGTAAGCAGATTCGGATTGAAGAACACCGGAACATCGAAAAGAATTGCGTCGGGTTCGGGCGTGTTCATGATGATCGGGACCCGCACCCGTCGTCCGGAAAGCCCTTGCCCCTCCCCGATTTTGTAGGTGGCCGTAAGTATTCGGTTCGAGAAGACCAACTCGTTGTTCCGAACATAGTAAAGACGGCTGCCTGGGAATGCGATGAAGGGATCTCGGTTGACCACCCCGCCGCTGTTGATCCCCTGGACCAGTGCGGGCGGTGAAAATGGGGAGTGTTTGTCCTCTCGAACGCTCCAATAAATGAACCCGGGAACTCCGACTCCGACTGCGCTGAAATAAAGGTTGCGGTCATCGCGGTAGATCGATGGGCCTCGTTCATAATTGTCTGTCGAAATCTCTGGGAGGAATTTCCACATCCCGAATTTTTCCGAAACATCGCTCCTCGTAGCGAGCGCGATATCGGTCTGGTTCGGCAGAGTCGATGACGAGTCGGGTTGAACGATCTCGAGGAAGGCGGTGAGTTCGTCGGCGCTGACCGACCCGAGCGCTCCATTGAAGCGTTCGACCCCTTCGATACCAACCTCCTTGGGTGTGAGGAAGGAGAGGCTCGGCGACCATCGGTGTGCGTAATAGAGTTTACGGCTCGCGAAGAATCCCCCCTTGGACCGCATGAAATAGAGCCCGAGACCGTCGGGGGTGAGGAAAGGCCGCTCTTCGGAAAAATCGGCAGCGTTCAATTCGGGGATGGGGGCGGGATTTTCGAAAGGGACCGAGGTCGATTCCCTTTGCGCCCGCCAAATGGTCCCCAAGGATTCGAAAATGATTTCGAGTTCATCCTCACTGAAGGTTGGAGAGACGACTCCGCCGGTCGGAGGGTCGGCGATCACTCTCCCGGCGGCGCTGGGCGGGCCGAATTGAGGACCCGTTTGGGAATAGGCGACACCTGCAAAAACGAGAATGAAACAGAGACAGTAAACCTTCATGGAGGATAAGTTTAAGGGAAAAGAGGGGGGGATGTCTCACTCGCGTCCCGAAATCATTCGCTCTTCCAACGATAGATATGGACGCCAAGCCCCTCGAAATTGTCGCCGAAAGACCCGCTGAGCGAATTAATGGTTCGGTCCTCGCCGAGGACTTCGACCTTTTCACGCTGAGGAATCGGCAGGGCGGAGAACTGGATAGTCGCGGGATCGACCGAGGCGTTCACCGCGAAGAGAGTGATCGTGTCGCCTGTGTCGACCATCCGGGTTTCGATCCCTTTGGAGATTGTGGAACCCCTTTCGGCGTAGTCCTTTTCGAATCGAAAATCGAGTGGATCCGCGACGATCGCCGGAGTCAGATCGCGGATTTCGTGAAGCACTTTCGACAATCCCTCGTAATACTCTGCGTTGTCATTATAGCTGAGCCCCCAAAAGGTGAGACCGTTGACTCCATGCACGATCGCCTGCCAGGCCATGAACCGGAGTTGCTCGTAAGTGGGGTAGAGGACTTTTTCAGGGTCGCGCTTCTCCTCGGGATTCAGGGCTTCCCATGCAAACCCTTGAAGGACCACGAAAACCGCTTGCCCCGGGTCGGCCACCTCCCTCATCTTGTCCACATAATCTCCGACACAGGCCGGGGAGTTGTCCGGCATGTCGCCATGGCGAGGTGGGTAGCCAGGCTGGGCTGGGGGAATGATGGCGTACATCTCGCCCAGGTTCATCGGCAGAATGGGATAGATGTCGACACACAGGATATCCGCCGCCGAGTTATACTTCCGAAGGGTCTGAACGGTGTTCCTTGGAGCGTGGTTCAGGTAGACCGGATGATCGTCCAGCGATTTCAAGAACTGATACCCCTCGGTCAGAGGTTCCGGGAGGTTCCTCGGCTTCGCCGGCTCCTTGTCGGTCCAGGCGGGTTCATCGACCGATTCCCAAATCAACAGGTTTTCGGCGTCCTTGACCGCTTCGACCGAGGATCGAATCGATTCTTCAAGCTTCTCTCGGTTATTCGAGAAATCGAGGTTGAAAGAGTGCCAGGTCCAAAGATCGTTGTCTTTGCATTCAGCGATCTTATCCGGAGTGGGGGAGGTGCGAAGGAGATTAAATCCGAGGTCCGCCACCTCCTTAGTCCCCATCCCTTTGGGGGGGTGATACGCCCCCAGGACAAAGATGGGCTCGCCATCTTTCTGTAGGAAACCATTTGCCCCAATGGTCACCTCATTGGCCATGGCGGTCACCGCCAATCCGGTGGACAGGAGTAAAGAAAAGAAAGTCAGGTAGCGCTTCATTTGCAATCACTTCCGTAGGGATTATTAGGCGGCGATTCTCAATCAGCTAAACATTGCGAACTTTTCACAATCCATCTAGAGGTCAATCGTCATACCGATTGATCTCTAGAAAATCGCTCAGGTCCACGCCGTTGATCGTTCGCGAGTAATCGAAATCGATAGTCGGGTGATAGCCGGGCATGGTGGATCGTCGATGCCACGCCCGCATGAATTTCAGGCCATCTTCAACATCGATCACGCCATTCCGATTGAAATCACCCGTGGGCGGTCCATTGAACAGGCCATTCCTCAGAGTGTTTCCCTGGAAGGTCCACCACGGAGCGGCCGCGTTCTCGACCGGAGCCGAGAGGTCGTAAAGGTACAATCGGGAGCGATTCTCCGTGCCATTGTGGAACACCACCCCGAGTTCGAGGAGACCGTCGCCATCCACATCCGCGACAACCGGGGCCGAAAGGATATCGTCACCCTCCCCCGCGGGACCCGCCACATCCGCGCCTGGCGGAAGCCGCAATGGGAATCCCGGCAACATTTGACCGAACCCATTCAAACCATAGACACGACCGTTAGTCATACCGACCACCACATCGGGGATCTTGTTGCCATCGATGTCGGCGAGCACGGGCGATCCCGAATTAGCCGAGGTCGGAACGGGCGTAAAGAAGGTCGTGGGAGGGGCCACGAACGGAAAACCGGCAACCGGGGTTCCATTGTGGTGGTAAGCGTAAAGGACGCCATTGTCGCTGAGCGCCACCACTTCCGGGCGCCCATCGCCTGTGATATCGCCAATCGCGGGAGAGGAGTCGATATCGTTCCTGAAGACCAACGGAGCGGCGGGCAAGGGGGGAGTCACCGGCCAACCAGTGACCGGAGTCCCGTCGATATTCAAGGCCACCAGGATTCCATCCGAGGTTCCGATCACCATTTCCAAATCGGGGTCATCGTCCAGGTTTCCAATCGCTGGAGAGGAGATGACGCTGAACTGAGTCTGGGTCATCGCGATCTGATTCCCGTTGTGGTCGAAAATATAGATCCCTTTCGGGTAGGCCCCCACAACCACTTCGTCGAGTCCGTCGCCATCCAGGTCCGCCGCCGCCGGACTGCTCCGGACGTCGCCGTTGAGGATGACCGGCCAGACCCCCTCGACCTTGCTTCCATCGAGGTTGATGGCGAAGAGGCCCATCCCGTTATCCGTTTGGAATATCGGGTCGGTGGCGTTGTTTGTCCGGTCGGTGCCGAACAGGAGCTCGGGTTCGAGGTCTCCATCCAATTCCGCCACGGTCACGGAGCTGAACACCTCGGCGTACAATTCCTCCGAGGCGAAGAGGATTTCCGCGTCCACCGCCACCGGATGCCCGGGTGTCGGAGTCGGTTCGACATTCAGGAAGACCTCGATATTGTGGACAGTGTCCTCCCCCTCATTTCCGGAGCGATCGGTCGCGACCACACTCAGATCGTAGACCCCGCTGCCCGAGGGATGCCAATCGAAAGAATGGAGCAGGCTGACCTCGCCATCCAGCTCGATCGAATCTTGGAGTGTGAATTCGGACTCGCCCTCGCGTTTGGCGAACAATTGCAGACGGCGCAGACCCGAAAGGTCTTCGGACACGTTGGCTGTAACCTGGAATCCCATGCCTCCCGCATCCGCTTCTTCTTGGAGCGTGTCACCCGGCTTTGGATTCACAATCAGAACCGTTGGGGGCACACCATCGAGAACGAGCGTGAATTTTTTGGCAAGCGCGGTCTGCTTGGGGGTGGTTTGGGGAACTTCCTGATTGTCGGTTCCGATGGCGTACAACTCGAACCGGCCGTTGTCGGTTGGGAGTTGCTCGAGCTGGATTTCCTCGTCGAAAGACTCATCGCGATACTCGCCGCTGAACTCGTAGGCGAAGAGTTCGGAGGTTTGGACACTCTCCGATTGGATCCAATCGAGCATCACCGTCCCGGACGTCAGGGCATAATTCCTCGCCGCGCGAAAAGACCCGGAGATAAAGAGTGGGAAATCGTTGGGGTTCACATAACGAATCGACGGTTCGTCGATCCCCGCCGCCAAAGCGCAAACGGGGGAGAGTGGAGCGGGGAAAGCTTTCGCGACTTGATGTCCCCGGAAGTCGATCATTTTGAGGAGACGGTTGTTCGGTTCTCCGAAGTAAAGAAGTCTTCCGGTGAATCCAAGACCGGAGCCGACTTCGACGAAGATTTCCTCGGCCGAAACCGAATCGAGTCTCTCGCCGGAAAGTTCGTCCACCTCTTCGATAACTCGGTCTCTCGCGTTCCATGCGAAGAGGTTGCCCAGGGGCCCTCCCGCCAGCCCTCCTTGACGCCCCGTGTCATTCAGCATGTTTTGGACCGCGCCGTCGCTCGGGGAAAAATAAACGGGAGCCGGCGAGATTGTGGCGTCGCCGATGATATCCCCGCCAGCCAAAACCCCTTGTCCAGGGACATAACCGAGTGCGGTGACTGGGTCGAGCGGGGCGGGATAACTTCTGAGAAATTCGCCGGTCTTGGCGTCGATAACCGAGATGGATCCGGTTTCTCCGCCGATCACCAGTTCGTTCCCCACCAGCGACATCCCACATCGCCCAACATCCTGAAAGCCGGGCGGAACGGGAAACTCTCGGAAGACATTGCCATCCACCGGAGAAATCTCGAACAATCTCAGGGGGGCGCCGCACATCACAAACAGATGTTCGATGGAAGCGACATAGCTGACCGGGGGAGGAGTGTGAGGAGGAATTTCGCCCTTCGTTTCGCATTCCGCGGGTCGACTCGACATCAACATCGAGATCCAAACGAAGGCACAACCAATCTTCCAGGCTCGAGAACTAGGAAAATGACGGCTCATAAAGAAATCTCCTCCCTCCAAGATCCACCACAGTACGAAGATACCGACCGCGACTATTTCCGCCAAAGAGGCAGGTTCATGTCGAACGGGATCGACCCGATTCGATTACGAGGAGCCTGACTCTTCCTTAATGCTTTCGACAACCTTTTTGCTGAAAAGATCCTCCGAGGGAAATTCGATCTCGGCTCCCTGACGAGCGCGGTCGGACCAATCCCGCTCGACCGCGTCTCGAAGACGCTGGGAAAGCGATTGGAAGACCTGTCCTCGGGAGGGCGCCATGGTGGCGTTGTCCTGAATCCCCACGACTTGGGCGATGTAATATCCATGAACGCGCTGCCCGACCGTCTCGCCCTCACGGACATATTCGGTCGCGGGGGCCACATCGGTAACTCCCCCTAACGGGAGCGAGTAGATGCTACGCGAGATAATCCCCCCCGAATTATTGCCGGGAATCGAGGGAATCCTCGGTCCAAGGGGAATCGACGCGGGAGCAATGAACTTGTAATTGTGAGCCTCGGCGAACGCCTTGAGGTCGAGGCTCCGCGATGCGGAAAGCGGTGCGGTCGCTTTTTGAATCTGGGCCGCGATTAGATCGCGCGCTTTGGTCGCCTCTTCCTTGGCGAGCGCCGCCGCCTTTTCCAGTTTGAGATCGTTGCGAACCTTTTCCACGACCTCGGAAAACTCCGGCAGACGAGTCTCTTGGATTTCGTCCGCCTGTAGGAGGTAAAAAGCTTCCTTGGGCAGATCTTGTTCCTGGTTTTGAAGGTTGAGCGGATCCTCCAAGAGAGTGGATGTCGCGCCCTCGACTCGCAACCCGATTGCGGCGTATCTCACAACCGAGTTGGAGGGGAAGCCGGGAACCGGTTCGCCCGGTTGGAAGAAGTCGCTGGTCTCCACATCGAAATGATGGACCTCCGCCGCCTTCTTCAGGCTGTCGTCGTAACGGTCGAGGTCATACCAAACATCGAGGACCTTCTCGCGAGCCAAACGCTCGGCCCGTTTGGCTCGGTACTGTTCCGCCACTTCGTCATGGACATCCTCGAGTTCGGGTAGACGCTCCTCATGCACCGCGGTGACTTTCATGAGAGTCGAACCGGCGAGCGTGTCGAAGGGTCCCTCGACCTCGCCCTCATCGGTGGTGAACGCGCGGTTGACAATCTCACGATCAACCACACGGTTTTCCGCGCGCTGTTCTCCGCTTGGGTTGCGAAGACCCTTGTACTCGGTGGGGCCGGAGAGGCCGTACTTCTCGGCAACCCCCTCGAATTCGAGCGATCCGGCGCGGATCAGATCCGCGGCTTCTTGCGCGGCTTTGCGCGCCATTTCGGAGGCTTTCTTGGTTCTCAAGGCGGATTCGACTTCCGAGCGGACCTCCTCGAAATCCTGCTGCCGCGAGTCTTGTTTGTCGATCAGCTCGGCGACGAAGAAGGAGGCGAATCCCTCGATGATGTCGGTGGTTTGACCGGTGTTGATCTTGCTGATGGCCTGATAGAAAGGATAACGATCCCGGGCCGCTTTGGGGTGGGGCGAATCGCCGCGCGAAAACCAATCGGTTTCATAGACTTCCAGTCCATCGACCTGTGTGGCGTCGGCCAGCGTGGAATCGCCCAAGGACGCGATCGCTTGATTCAGTTTCTCGCGAGCCGCGCGTTTGAGGGGAGTCGAATCGATTTCGGGGAGGAGACGCAACCGCGCTTCCTGCGGCGAAATGCGTTCGCCCGCCTCGCGCTCTCCATATTTCCAGATGAGATGAAAGCCGAACTGGGTTTTGACCGGCTCTGACACAGTTCCGCTCTGAATGGTGTAGGCCACACTCTCGTATTCCGGCACCAACCGACCGCGCTGGGTGTAGCCAAGGTCCCCGCCCTTCTCGGCGTTGGAGGTGTCATCGGAATACGCTTTGGCCTCGCGAATGAAATCGTCAACCGTCTTGATCCGGGAGCGAATCTCCTCGATCTGGGCCTTCTTCTGGGCTAGGGTCTCCTCCGAATCGTTGGGCGTCGTTCGAATCAGAATGTGGCGAGTGGCCACCGCTTCTTTTTCGGAAAGAAAATCGTCAGGGTTCTCGTCCATCTTGGCTTCGATGGAGGCGTCGGGCACCTCGACAGAGACCGCGAGAAATTTGGCCTTGAATTTTTCCGGTTCGCTGTAACGCTCCTTGGTCTCCTCGTATTGAGTTTTGAGCTCCTCCTCAGTGAAGGTCACTTTGTCGGTGAAGGCTTCCTGCGAAAAGACATACGCGGCGACATCACGCTCGGGCGGGATCAGGAATTTTTCGCGCTCCGACCGGAACCACCGCTCCAGACTCTCCTCGTCCGGCGTCGCCTCGCCGATGTACTCGGAGGGGCGCGCCATTACATAATCCACCTTCATTCGTTTCGGGAACCGATAGCGCTCCTTGTGTTCCTCGAAGTATTGTTTGAGTTCATCGGTGGTCGCGTCCACCTGATCGAGATAATCCTCGCTGGGGAAGCCGATCATCTCCGCCGTGCGGGTTTCCTTTTGGGAGTCCAAAGTCCGTTGGATTTCATCCTCGGAGGGGACCGCGGTGCCGCGGACATAATTAAGGGCGAGGTTCAAGTCGAGCTGCTTCCGAATCACATTCTGATAGACATCGTGCGACTCGTATCCGGACTGACGGAGAAAGTACTTGTACCCGTCTTCATTGAAGAATCCGGTCGGGCCGGTCATCTGTTGAACAATGACATCGTTCACCGTCTCATTTGGAGTGTACAAACCGAGGTCATTGGCCAACTGAGAAGCGAGCGCCTGCTTGATCACTTGTTCGAGGGCGATCTCCGTTTCGGATTTCTCCGGTTTGATCAGAAGGTCGGTGTAACGCTGCCGGACTTGTTCGCTTGCGGCCAGATACTCCGAACGGGGAACCCTCTCTCCATTAACTCGGACCGCGGTCAACTGGTTCATATTCCGACGGTTTGTCAGCTGAGAAGACCCATAAAGGGCGATGAAAACCACAATGAGCGGCCAGACAAAGAAATGGACCACCCGTCCTCTATTTTCACGAAACCACACTAGCATGAGAGTGTTATTTACTCCTTCGAAAAATCGTCAACTCTGAAAAATGAGAGAGGTCTGTCTCGCTCGCGGTCCCTGAAATGGTCATACCGGCTGAAATTCCAGGGGTCGGGAGCAGCAAAAATACCAGGGTTGTCAATGAAACCTCACGGAAGTCGACCCTGACACACGCCTCCTATTCCCGGATCGGGTTTCGTCCGGGCCATTGAAAACCATAGGATTTCAGGTTGAAAAGTCAATCCCAACCCCAAGGCCAGCGGCTAGGGTTGGAGACCGGCGACAAAGTGAATCCGGTCGCTGCGAGAGTGGGGGGGATTCAGGGTGACTCCGTCATAGGAGGCGAGGGTTTTTAGGCCGCACTTTCCAAGCCATTGGTTCAGGTCCCGCGAACTGTACATTTTCTGGAAGTGAGTCTCGATTCGTCGGACGAATTGTCCCGTGTTGGGATCCAATCGGAAGAAGGCGAAATCGCTTTGGCAAATCTTTGTCCGGAGGTTGTAACTGTTTTCCCAGATGTAGGCGAATTCCTCGAGATTCTCGGCGTAGGTGGTTTCGGTGAAATTATCCAGGATGTTGGCCTCGGTGGCGACATCGAAGATGAACCCGCCATCCGGCGCGAGATGGGCTTTCACCCGCCGGAAGAATTTCCGAACATCCGCCGCGTCGGTCAGATAGTTGAGCGAATCATAGAGGCAAGTGATCAAGTCGTATTTCTCGCCCAGATCGAACTCGCGCATGTCGCCCACCTCGAACACCACACCATCGAGGTCTGAGTTCTTTCTCCTCGCCTCCACGATCATCTCCTCGGATTGATCGATTCCCACCACCTCGAAACCGTGCTCAATCCAGGTGGGTTCCATCACCCCGGTCCCGCACGCGAGGTTCAATATCCGGTTTCCCTCGAGCCCATGCCGGTCGCGAAGTCGCAGAATATGGCGCGCCCACTGCTCGAAATCGACATCGCGCATGACCAGGTCGTAACCCTGTGCGAAACCGGTGTATATGCCTTCGTTTTTCCGTGTCATTCAGTTGGAATCGCTCGATTCATTCGGCTTGGGAGAGTCCATGGCCTCGATCGCCTTTCCCCCGGAAAGGATTCGCTCCAGCACAATCCGGTCAAGCGAGGGATCGGGCCCCAGCGCGGGCGTGATCGACACGCTTATTCCCTCTGTTTCTCGGAGGCAATCCGCCAGGATTTCAGGAATATCCTTTCGGACATGCACGCCGGTGGACAGAAAAAATGGAAAGGCGATCATCCTTCGGGCGCCGTTGGCCATCGCGGATTGAAAAGCCTCTTGAATGGTCGGGCCCTCGATCTCGAGAAAACAGGGATAAACCCGCCCCCGGCCCAAAACACCCTCGAGACGACCCCCGAGTTCATGGAGTTCGGCGTTGGCCTTGGCCTCTCGGCTGCCATGGGCGATCAGGAGAATTGCGGTTTCCGAGTCCAACAAGTCCTCCCGCGATCAGGCTTTCACCTGAGCGATGCACTCATCGAAGACTCTCAGATCGCCATCATGGTAAATGAGTTGGGAGTCGACAAAGGCGTTTTCCTCGGGGCTGATGGGCACAAACTTCCCGCTGGCCCGGGTGTAGATTTTCCCCGAATGGTCTCGAATCACTCCCTCGGCCATGGACATTCGCGGTTTCGATTTCACACACCACGCCTCAACCACCAGATCGGTTTCTAATGGTGTTTGCTCCAGATACCGGATATTCAATTCGGCGGCCACATGCATCCGCTTCAACAAAACCGCCGCCGCCCAACCCATGGTTTCGTCAAGAAGAGTCGCCTGCAGGCCGCCATGCATGATGTGGCCATAACCCTGCATCGTTTCCCGAGCGCGGAAAGGGAGATGGATGTGCTGATTTTCGTCGATCTCGAATTTTAACCGGAAACCATCTGGGTTTTCCTCGCCGCAGACAAAGCAATCCCGCGAGTGTGGCAGACCATGATGATGGGGGTCTTGTTTTCTGGGTGAATGAACCACTTTGATCAGTCTCATTTCTTGGATCTTGGCGAACCAGATCGAGGTCTGTGGTACGAATACCAGATTCCGAGGGTTGAGGGAATCTAATGCTTCCCAATCGCTAGAGCCGGACTGTCGCCAGGGCAAGACGGTGGCGCGTGCGGGAGGCCGCCAACTTGTGGTAAAAAAGCCACGATAGATGGGTTGCCCGTTCATCCAATCGTGGTCTAAATGTACAATCCGAGGGATCGTTTCATTAAGAATCGCCTGCTCCTAACAGTCTGATTTTGTATAGGATATGATGCTTATACTCAGGTGATCTCCAAGCAAATCCGAGGGATTGTCATTGGCATATTTGATGCGTCTATCAAGTTGGAAGAACTATCTCTTATGACTGAATTGCCTGTCGATGTAATGGAGCCGATGGTTGCCGCACCTTCCCCGGTTATCGCCGAGGATCTGGTGATGGGCAAGGATTGTCACATTGGTCGCAATGTGGTGATCGAGAAAAATGTCGCGCTCGGAGATCGGGTGGTCATCGGAGATGGGGTCTTCATTGGAGAGGGTTGCCGTCTAGGAGACGGTTGCCGGATCGGGCCTAAGACCGTACTGAGAGAACACACCTGGATTGGAAAGGATGTCGATATCGAATCGGGTGTCGTTTTAGGCAGTGACGGTTTTGGTTTCGCCCAGCGAGCGGATGGAACGCAGTTCAAGATCCCGCAAGTCGGGATCGTGGAGGTTGGAAACCACTGTCGGATCGGGGCACGGTCCACTGTTGACCGTGCCACCTTGGGTAAAACAGTGGTCGGCGACCGGGCGGAGATCGGATCCCTGGTGATGGTCGGGCACAATGTGAAAATTGGCCCTTCCTGCAAGCTGGATCATCAGTGCGGCGTTTCGGGTAGCACGAAGATCGGCGAGGAGACCCAAGTGGGAGCGCAAGCCGGTTTGGTCGGACACCTGAAGGTGGGGGCCAAGACCAAGATCGAAGCCGGCTCGGGAGTCACGAAAACGCTCCCCGAGGGAACGCACCTGAAAGGGTTGTTCCCGGCTATGGACCCGGCGGGGTTCCAGGAGCAACAAGAGTTGATCCAGCGCTTGCCCGAGGTGGTGGAACGACTCGACCGAATCGAAGAGAAAACCGCCGCGGCGGTTTAGAGTATTAAACAACAAGACTCATTAATTCCTTACCCCCTAACCTCTGAGGGCTGAGCGGCCGGTTCTCAGGGGTTTTTCTTTTTTTGCCGGCCAATAGTCCTTTTCACTCCTCGGACTACAGTTCCACACGAGAGCGCCTAGAATCCGGTTCCCATGTTCGACCAGTCCACCAGATCGCTTCGTTCCATCCTGGATCACCCTTGGGTTCGAGGCCTCTGCCTGGTCTTGATCCTTTATCCCCTCCTCAAGTTTGGTTTCGTCCAGCCCTGGGCCGATGGCTATGTCGGTTTCGATTTCGAGATTTTTTATCAGGCGGCGCTCGATATTCGGGAAGGAAAGTCCCCTTACTCGGATACGGTTTTTCATGGCGATTCTCCACCCTCTCCCGATGAGGTTGCGGGGGTCTATGTGTACCCGGCTTTTTTCGCGCGACTCCTGATTCCGTTGACTGGGCTGACTCCGCTCCTCGCCAAGCTTGTGTTTGTCGCGCTGACTTATGGGGTCGTCTTGGGATTGCTCGCCCCTTCGCCTCAATCGGCGTTGGAAGGCATGGGATCGAAGGGACCTTTCTGGCTTCCGGTTTTCATCCCGCTCTGCTTCTTGTTTTCGTGGGGGCCCCTTATTGAAAACCTTCGCTTCGGCCAATCCAATCTCTTGACCCTCGCACTTTTCTGCATCGCTTGGAGAATTTCCCAATCCAAATCCCTGGCGCCTCGCAGCCGCGGTCTCCTCGCCGGCGTCCTGTTGGGGATGGCCTCCATGATCAAACTGACACCCTTTTTGATTCTTCCGTTCCTGGTGATTTCCCTTGAGTGGTTCGCTCTGGCGGGAGTGGCGATCGGGGTGATTCTGGCGGTGCTGCTATCCGGCTGGCATTTGACTTGGGAGTTCTTCACTCAAATCCTGCCGGTCGTTTCGACTCTGGAGAGTTCGAGCCGGGGAATCGATTTGGGTTCGATTCTCGAAAGGCGCTTTCCTGTCCCTGTGAGCGGTTGGCTGGTCGGACTCTTTTATTTGGCGGTTCTCGCCCTCTTCTTTCGATACAGGAGAAGGATCACACTTGGCGAACTCATTCTCCTCGGCGCCTATCTCCCCACTGTCTTTACCGGACTCTGGTACCATCACTATCTCTTAGCTCTGCTCCCAATCGTGGTTTTGCTTCCGAGGAGGATTGCCTCGCTCACAGAATCCCTTTCAAGGGACAGCCTTCTCCGTCCGCTGTCTCTTCTTGTCATGCTCTTTCTTTCGTTGCTGATGGGTTTCTATTATTGGCCGCCTGTGAGAAAAATCCTCGAGGGCGGAACCGGAGAACCCCTGTTCAGCGCGCTCGAAATCTTTGTGATTGGACATGTGACTGTCTTCCTGATTCTGACACCGCAATTGATTGGACCCGATGAACGAGATTGAAAAAGAAAACGAGCGGGAACCCCAGGGGGTCTATCGGCTACTCCTTGGATTCCTCGCGCTTCTGATTTTGTACGCCTTCCTCAAGCATGCCTTCATCGATCCTTGGACTCTCCATTACGAGGGAGGGGATTTCACCATTTACTATGTCGCGGCCGAAAGAATCGCGGACGGTGATTCTCCTTATCCGATCGGTGAAATTGAAGACTACGAGGGGGAGGGCGCCAGCCCGATTTGGGGGGAGTATCCCTACCCCCCGATGTTGGCCCGCCTGCTTGTCCCTCTCACAGGTTTTTCCATTTTCACCGCCAAACGCATCTACATTTCGATCGCCTTGGTCGTCTTTTTCGCGCTCCTTTGGATCCTTTACCGGATGTACAAACCCCTATTAAAAACTTCGGATTTCCTCCCGGTGTGGGCTTCGCTGTTCGGGTGGGGCCCTTTTATCTACTCCATCCGACTGGGGCAGTGCGAACTTCTGGCCATGCCCTTTCTGGCCTTGTCTTGGATCTTCCTTCTGATGGGGGAACGGCGTCAGAGCCGCAAGGCGAGTCTCGAAATCCTCGCGGGGGTCGCGATGGGATTCGCGGCGATGGTCCGATTGACCCCGGTTCTGATGATTCCGGTTTTTTTGGTGACCTTTCGATGGAGAATCGCCCTCTCCTTTATTGTCGGGTCATTTCTCGCGCTCCTTGTTTCCGGTCCGATATCGAGTTGGGAATTCTTCACCCAGGTTCTCCCCACCATGTCCGATGTCTCGGAGATGCGACACTGCCCCTCCTTCCATGTTCTCATACTTCGCGCCTTGGATACTGTCGCAACCTGGACCGGACATCCCGAGGGGTTCGGAATCGACCGGCCCGCCTCCATCCTTGGGACTGGGATCTTCTATGCGCTGGTCCTCGGGATTCTATTCTGGCGGCGTCTCCGGTTCAGCACGCTCGACCTCTTTGTGATCGCCTGTTTTCTCCCGCCGCTTCTGGCCGGCAAGAACCCTCACCATTACACCTTGGCGCTTTTCCCGATCATTGTCGGGAGCGTGCTCGTGGTCCGTGAAGGACTCTCCGAGGAGGCCGCGATTTATCGTCTTCGGATGATTCTCTGGGTTTTGGTTCTCTTGCCCGCTCTAAACTACTGGGCGCCCGCCAACAACTTAATCGATGCAATCGCGGCGAAGGGACCCATTTCCAGGACGCCACTATTCATCCTGGGAAACCTGGTCGCGTTCGGATTGGTGGTCCATCTGCTCGACCAAAAAAGATTCATCCATCGGGAAAAATTGGAAACGGGGCCGTTACAAGCCTAGGATGGGGTCGTTTGGTCCCCTAATGCAGTTGGATTTCCATGAAAAAAACCATATCGAGGAGGACAAAACAACATGAAAAAAGGGCTTTTAGCGTTCTTAGTGACAGTTTGCGTTTGTTCGGCCAGTCAGGCCGCCGAGGAAGTCAGGTACACCACCGGGTTGCAGATGAACGGTCTCCCGTGCGTTCAAATCGATTACCACCCAACCCCCTATGCCGAAGGTAAGACTTTTGAGGCCATGAGAAGCGGCGAGTTGGATGATCGGTATATCGGCAATTTCAATGAGGGAGCTCGTTTCGGAAAAGTGGCGCATCTGAAGACGGCTGTCGATCTCCAGATCGGCGAACTCAAGGTCCCGAGCGGACAATATGACGCCGGTCTCAATGTGGACACGGATGGGAATTTCACTTTTGTCGTTTGGATGGGCGAGGGCGATGAGGCCAAGGCTCATGGAACGCCCGTGAAACTGATGAAGCATGAAGAAGCGAACTTCCCGAGTCTCACCATGTTTCTGATGCCCGCTGGCGAGGATGCCGGTAGTCACCTCCTGGTGGCCTATGGCAACTACTTTGCCACCATCCCAGTCTCCGAGGGTGGGGCCGCCAAACCGGGTTCCGATTCGGCGAAGTAAGGTCTTCCCAGTCGAGGCAAGAAATAGTTGAGGAACCGCCCGAACAGGGTGCGGTTGGAATTGAAAAATCCAACCGCACCCTTTCGCTTATCCAAAACTTTGAACACAATAGAGAAACATCCCAATTCAAGGACCCCGAGAAAATGACCGAGACCAACGGCAAAATGGTTTCCATGGCCCTCATCGAGGAGGAAGCCAAAAAAATCTACAAGCAGTATTACAAAGTCACCTTCAAATCGAACGCCCTCGATAAGAAGACCAAAGAACTCATCGCTCTCGGGGTTTCGGCGGCGACCGGTTGTCGGGGTTGCCTAAGAGGGCATCTCCGGAAATCGATCGGCATGGGAATCACTCTCGACGAGATCAAGGAAACCATCGCGGTGGCTTCCGGGGTCGCGGCGGCTGGAGTGATCGACGCCGCGGATATCGCCAACGCGGAACTCGGCATTGTCCTCCCGCCCAAGGAAGAAGAAGTGAATGTCTGAACCCCGCGACCCGGGTTCATCGCGTTCAGACACCGAATCCATTCCCGAAGCGGACTCTTCCTTGAATGAAGAGCCCCAACTCTCCAAACCAAGAATCGAAAATCCCTTTCCGCTCATCTGGGTCGGCTGGTGGGTGACAGTGATCACTGTCTCCGATCAAGCGATGATCTCCCCCCTGCTCCCCAACCTTTTGAACTATTTCGGAGTGGACATCCAATATGGAGGGCAAATCACCGGAGCGTACTTCCTCGGAGCCGCTTCGATGACTCTGATCGCCGGCGTGCTTGCCGACCGAGTGGGATGTCGAAATGTGCTGGTGGCCGCGATCAGTCTGGTGGCGGTCGGAGAGATCGGGGCGGCCCTCGCCAAATCCTTCGGCCTGTTCCTCGCGGCTCGCACTCTGGTTGGCGCGGGGAGCGCGGCGGCATCTCTGGCGCTCACCACCTACATCGGTCTCCACATTCCTTACAAGGGTCGCGGGAAAATCATGGGACTGATCGGAACCGGATTCTTTCTCGGCAACACCTTTGGTCCATTCCTTGTCACTCAGTTTGTCGCGAGGCTCAGTCTCCAAAGCCTCTTCATTGGGCTGGCCGTTCTCGCCGCAATCGGCTCCCTGCATTCCGTGTACACTCTCCGCGGTGATCCTCCGCACGATCGTATCGCGGGTTCCTGGAGGGATTATCGTTCGGTCCTCAAGAACCGTGGTTTCTGGGGACTGGTGATCGTTCAATCTCTGTTCACCTTCGGGGTCATGGGGATGATCCAGTTCTTCGGCGAATGGCTCGAATCGGTGCATGGGATGGACACGAAGGAAAGGGGGGTTGTTTTTCTCATTGGAGGCTTGCCCATTCTTCTCGGTTCTCCCATCGGCGGTTGGCTATGCGATAAGATCGGAAAAAAACCGTTCTTCGTCGCGGTCACTTTCTTGCTGGGGAGCGTCACCTGTGTCCTCCCCTACATCGAACAAAACGTGGTTGGTGTGATCGTTCTTTTTGGCGCAGTTGGTTTCGTCGCGGCGGGAAGGTATTCGGCCTACCACGCCCTCACCACACGACTCATCGAGGAAGAGTTGCTCGGTCATCTCTTGGCCCTGCGGAACTTCATCAACTATTTGGTCGCCGCGAGCGGAGTGACTCTGATGGGATTTGTCTATAGCTCCTCGGAGACGACGGGGTACATCCGGATGGGTTGGGTGACCACAGCCATGTTGATGGTTTCGATTCCGTTCCTGATCAGGATGGTGCCCGGAGAGCCAGTGGAGGAAGAGGCTTGAGTCGCGAAAGTTTCTGAGAGATGCCTTTTCGCAAATTGTTGAAGACTCTAATGAGTGTCATTCCGACGTTAGGAGGAGGAATCTGCTGGGAGAGCCTAATTGAATCGATCTCCATCCGTTACAATCGGTTGGAGTCCGTTTCAACGGACGGCTCTTTGTGTAGCCACGCCAATTGATTGCGTGGCGAGGTGGATCGCTCCCGACAACTTCGATTGTACATTTGAAGTTCATCCACCCAACAGATTTCTCCTAACGTCGAAATGACAACCCTTCCAAATCTCCTCGATCGCCCGGTCGCGTTCACCCCTCCAAGTCTTCCCCGATGGGATGGTCCATTTTTCTCTGTAAGAAATCCTCGTTTCGTGTCACATATAGGGGTGAAAGGAATCGAAACCGATAGAGGACGCCAGTCGCGAAGAACTTTTTAAGGCGTGGATCGAGGATTATGGAGGGGTCATTTCCAAGATCGTTCGGGCCTACACCTTCAATCGCCAGGATGAGGACGACCTCTTTCAGGAGGTCGCGCTGCAACTCTGGATGTCGATCCCCGCTTTCGAAGGGAGGTCGAAACCCTCGACCTGGATCTACAAGGTGGCCTTGAACACCGCCTTCGTGTGGAAACGGAAAGAGGGGAAGCACCCCAAAGAGACCGACGCGTCCGCCGTGGAGAATGAAATTGACGGAATGGGACTCACACCGGCGAGAGCCGCGGAGAATCGGGAAGACCTGGACTGGCTATATGAGGAACTTCGGAAGTTGAACAAAGTCGACCGGTCGATCGTGCTGCTCTACTTGGAGGACCTGAGTTATCGCGAGATGGGAGAGATCCTCGGACTCTCGGAATCGAATGTGGGAGCGCGGCTCTCCCGATTGAAAAGTCGTTTGGCCGACGAATACGCAAGGAGGGCGAAATGACACGCGATCCCTTGCAAGAAATCTGGAAGAAAGAGGAGGAACCCTCGACCGTGAGGATCGATAAGGAATGGTTGTTGAATCTGGTTCGGAAGAAGCAACGCGACTTCAATCACGCGGTCCTTCGAAGGGACATTCTCGAGATCGGCATTTTCCTCTTGTGCGCGCCGATCTTCGTTTACTACGGGATCGCGTCAGCCAAAGGTGGCGGACAACATGTTTGGACCTGGTACCTGGTCGCGGTCGCCTGCCTGTGGAACGCCGGATTCTTTGTGGTCAATCGCATCTGGTGGAAGAAGAAGACCAACCCCACCGACCCCGCCACTTCTTTCTTGGATCGGTCGGTGTCGGAAATCGAGAATCAGATCTGGCTATTGAAGAACATTCTTTGGTGGTACTTGCTCCCGCCGGGGATCGCCTTTCTCTGCGTTTATTTGCAACGCATGATCCAGGAGTCCGGAGCGGTGGAGAGCGCCGAGCAACTCTGGGAAATCCGATGGGATTTTGCATTCTCCTATCTGGTCTTCGTGCTCGTGTTTGGGATTCTCTATTACATCAACCAGCGGTATGTCCGCACGGAATTGGAGCCACGGAAGACAGAACTCCTGGAGCTGCGTGAAAACCTGATTGGCGAGGAGTTCTAGCAGTTCCGTTTCGTAGCCGGCGACTCACTTGCAGGGATTCAATACCATGGGAACGGCATCTTGCCGGGATTCAATGCCGCGAAGGGGTCTCCAGGTATCGGGGCAGGGATGCCCCTCCCACAGCATCAGGGGGGAACCCGGCAAGTGAGTTGCCGGTCTAGAAGTCTCGAAAGGATTCTTTGACCCATTATGCAAAACTTGATCCTCATGTGTGTGGGCGTCTTTTGGGCGGTGATTGGAGCACGGAGAGTCATTTCCCAACTCCGACAAGGAAACCCAAACTCGGTAGAGAATCCACCTTCTCCATACAAATGGTCGCGGTTGTTCAGATTTGTGGATGGCATCTTCTGGTTCGGACTGGGCGTCGCGACCCTGATGGGGGCTTTCACCATCGATATGGCCGCCTTCTTCCTACCCGGCATCGGTCTATTCTGGTTGATCCTTGGCTTGTACGGGATATTCACCGCCATCTTCTTCTTGAACCGTCGGACTGAGGAAAACGCCGACTCCGCTTCAGGTGTGTCCGCCCATTCGGAATCGTCTCCACCCACCAAAGGCAAGCCAAATCTGCGTCAGTCGCGACCACGAGCCGTTGTGATCTCGAGCAGCTTCCTTTTGGTTCTCGTCGGTTACCTCTCACTTTGGTTTTCCGAACTCCAAGTTGGCGCCAAACCAATTGCTGTCTCCCAACCACCGGAAACAGAGAGCCAACTTGCCGAGATCGTGACCCAAACGGTTGAGCGGGAATTCGATCGGAACGCCCATGTCGGGATGATCGTCGGCGCGGTCGCGGATGGCGAGGAAATCCTTCTCGGTTTCGGCAACCGTCGCGTGGGGGAATCGGAGCCGGTGGATGCCGACACGGTTTTTGAAATCGGTTCGATATCGAAAACATTTACCGGCATCCTGCTGGCCAAGAGGGTGGAGAACGGGGACCTGAACCTCGATGACCCCATCGTAGATCTCCTGCCCGAAGGTTGGAAACTTTCCAAAGCGGCTCAGGGGATTACGCTTCGACATCTCACCACGCACACCTCGGGGCTCCCGCGCCTTCCTCCAAACCTGCTTGGTTTGACCACGGTCTTCAAACCCCTTTTCGGCGGCGACCCTTATCGCCACTACACCGAAGAGAATCTCCGCGAAGCGCTTGAAACGGTCGAACTCGATTTCGCACCGGGAACGGATCGAACCTATTCCAATTTCGCGGTCGGCCTTCTGGGGTTTTTGCTCGCCACTCACAACGGAACGGACTACGAGACGCTCCTCCAGACCGAACTCTGCGGACCGCTCGGCATGGAACGCACGGCCTCGATCAACGATGACTGGCATCTCGATCATTTTGCCGAGGGTTACCGGACGACCGCGAAGGCTGGCTCGATGTTGCTTGCCATGGGAAGCGACCAATGGCTCCTTCCAAACCCTCTCGCTGGAGCGGGCGGCATCCGTTCGACCGGGACCGACATGATGAAATTCCTGAAAGCGAATATGGGCCTGATCTCCACGCCGTTCGATGCCGCGATCGAGTTGTCGCACGAAGAGATCTATAAAGAGAATGACTTCCGGTCGATGGGGATGAATTGGATTCGCGATTTCGAGGACGACCTCTCACAAAACATCCTCTGGCACAACGGCGGCACAGGGGGGTTCAAGACCTTTCTCGGTTTCACCGAGGACTGTCGGTTCGGAGTCTTTGCCCTCTCCAACGTGAGCATCAGTGTCGATGGGATGGGGGACAGTCTTCTCAAAGAGCTTGTCAGGGAATACAGCGACCTGGGACCGGTGGCCGAGGATGGCTACGCGAAGGTGGCTCCCTACTCGGGAGTCAGCTGGAAAGGCGACCAACCCATCGTCCTGGTGAACGGTCGCTGGTCCCCTCTTGTTTCCATCGATGGCCTCCCCATCGATCGGATCATGGAGTTCGCCCACGAGGAATTCGGCGACAAAGCCCACAAGAGGTTTGGCGAAGACCTGGTGGAACTCCTTTCGAAGATGGGCCACGACCCGGATTGGATGGTGACCTTGGGGTTGGAAACCGAAGAGGGACAAATCCAGGAATTCGAGGTCGCCATGACGGAGGAGAAGCGCGCTTTGGTCAGGGAGTAATTGCAAACATTGGGATTTCGAATTTGTTCAAGCGGTGACGAAACGAATTGCCAGCCTCACAAAGGTAAAGGCCTCTTTCAACCCGTCTAAACCCCTCACCCAAACACCACTGTCTTGTTCGCGTACGACAACACATTGTGAGTCAGATGCGATCTCACCGCCCTTGCTAAGACCTGTTTCTCCAAGTCCCGGCCTTTGCGGATGAGATCCTCCAGGGTGTCCCGGTGGCTCACCGGGGTGACATCCTGGGCGATGATGGGGCCCTCATCGAGATCCTCGGTGACATAGTGGCTGGTCGCTCCTACCAGTTTGACTCCGCGCTCATAAGCCTTCCGGTAGGGGTTGGCGCCGATGAATGCGGGGAGGAAAGAGTGGTGGATGTTGATGATCTGCCGGGGGAAGGCGTTCACGAATTGCCCGGTGACAATCTGCATGTAACGCGCGAGAACGATTAGATCGATTTCATAGTCTTTGAGAACCTCGATCTCTTTCTTCTCCTGAGACGCCTTTGTCTCCGGGGTCATTGGAAAATGCCGGAAATCCATGCCGTACTCTTTGGCGATGTGGCTGTGGTCCAAGTGGTTGGAAATGAGGATCGGCATCTGGGCGTGGGGGAGTTCTCCGGCTCGATAGCGCCACAGTAGATCGAGCAGGCAGTGATCGTCCTTCGAGGAAAACAGCGCCACACGCTGCACCTGATTGGAATAATGCAAACTCCATTTCATCTCGAACGATTCCACGAGCCGCCCGAACTCCTGGCGCGTCTCCTCGGTAGAAAGTGAAAAACCCTCGACCTCCCATTCCACACGCATGAAGAAAATCCCCGCCTCCGGATCCACATGGTGGTCGGCGTGGGTGATGTTCGCTCCGCGTTCGTGAAGGAATTGAGCGACAGTCGCCACCAATCCCTTCCGGTCGGGGCAGGACATCAAGAGAATCGCGGTCACCGGTTTCGAAGTTGCCATGACGCGGATGATACCATATTCTCCCGGCTGGAGGACACCTTGGTAGCGCCGCCCTAAAACTAAACTGTAGGAGCGGCATCTTGCCGCGAAGGGGCCGGGGAGAATCGGGGCAGGGATGCCCCTCCCACGGCACAAATTGAAAGACCCGGCAAGTGAATTGCCGGGCTTGGGTTGATCTGAAACTGGAACCTTTGGAAATGAAGGAGAACTCAAACAGAGGAGGCAGTAATCATGTCGGACGAGAAACAAGGAATGGACCGGAGAAGTTTTGTGAAAACCGCTTCGAGCGGCGCCGCTCTTGGAGCGATGGCGCTCTCGGGCTTTCACCCGGCGGCAGCAAAGACTGCGGCCAATAGCAAAATCAGGATCGCCCACATCGGCATCGGCGGGCGGGGCGGCTCGATCCTGCGGGATATGATCCGTCGCACCAACCAGGACGACGCCCAGGTTGAGATTGTCGGGGTTTGCGATGTCTACGCCAAACGCCGCAACGCCGCGGCCGAGAAGACCGGCGCGAAACCCTATGAGTTCCATGGCGATATCCTCGACCGTTCCGATGTCGACGCGGTCGTCATCGCCACCCCCGACCACAATCACGCTCATATCGCCATTGAGGCGCTCAAGAAGGGGAAGGATGTCTATGTCGAGAAACCGATGACTCACACCATCCCCGAGGCGCTCGAACTCCGGAAGACTGTGCATGAGACCGGCGGTGTCCTTCAGGTCGGCAGCCAGACCACCTCGAACGACAACTGGTGGCGCGCCCACAAGGCGATCGCCGATGGGATGATCGGCGAAATGATCATGAGCCAGGGCTCCTACCACCGCAATTACGACACCGGCGCCTGGAACTACGATATTGACGAAGGAGCCGGCCCCCAAGCCTCTGGCGATGACCACATCAACTGGGATCTTTGGCTCGGACCCGCCCCGAAACGGGACTACAGCGGCGAGCGTTTCTTCCGGTTCCGGAAGTACTGGGACTATTCCGGCGGCATCGCCACCGACCTCTTCTTCCATGTGATGGCCCCGCTCAACATCGCCTGGATCGAACCGCAGATTCCCTACAAGATCACCGGAACCGGCGGGATTTTTGTCCACCACGATGGCCGCGAGGTGCCCGACACTTACACGATGACCGCGGTCTATCCGAAGGGGCACATGCTGGTCCTCTCCTCCACCATGGCCAACGATCACCACATCCAGGGAACGATCCGCGGGCATGAGGGCACCGTGGTCATCACCGACTCCGGCAAGTTCGAGGACAGCGGCAACCAGACCCGGGTCATCGCTCAGAAACTCTTCAAGGATGAGTTTGTGAAGAAGTGGGGGAGCGATGTAATCGAGATGCCGAACCAGGAGCGCGAGGGCCACATGGACAACTTCCTGCGTTGCATGCGAACGCGTGAAAAACCGGTTCTCGATGTCGACACCGCGCTCTGCGCACAGGTGGCGATTACCCTCGGCGTCGAGTCTTATCAACGAGGGAAGGTCCTCTATTACGACGAGAAGACCGACACCATCAGCGAAACCCCGCCGGTGGCCTAATAGCCAACAAGCCACACGGCGCAAAAAACCCCACCCCCTAGCCCCCTCCCCGCACTGCGGGGAGGGGGGACTTAAGTTCCCCCTCTCCACAAGGTGGAGAGGGGGTTAGGGGGAGAGGTTCAATCTCCACTGATTGCGCGAACCTTCATTTCCATGGCACGATAAAGCCACACCCTCTAGGAGGCGAAACCCATGTCGGAAGAACAGAAGGAGATGAACCGCAGAGATTTTGTCAAAACCGCCTCGACCGGCGCGACCATCGGCGCCCTGTCTCTCGGCGGTTTCCACCCGGCTGCCGCTAAAACCGAGGCGAATAGCCGAATCAATGTCGCCCACATCGGTATCGGAATTCGCGGCCGAACCATCCTCGATCATATTCTCACTCATGAAACTCGCACACCGCCGACAGTGGATATCGTCGGGGTCTGCGATGTCTATGCCAAGCGGAGAAACGAGGCGGTCGAAAAGACAGGGGCCAAACCCTACGAGTACTACGGCGACATCCTGGATCGTCCCGATGTCGACGCGGTCTTTGTCGCCACCCCGGATCACACTCATGCCCAGATCGCGCTCGAGGCGATGCGGAAGGGCAAGGATGTCTACCTCGAAAAACCGATGACCCACACTATCGCCGAGGCCCTCGAACTCCGAAAGACTGTGCATGAGACCGGGCGCATCCTGCAAGTCGGTAGTCAGACCACCTCCAACGACAACTGGCACCGAGCGCATGAAGCCATCTCGAAGGGCATGATTGGGGAGATGATCATGAGTCAGGGGTCGTATCATCGGAATTACGAGACCGGCGCGTGGAACTACGATATCGACGAGAACGCCGGGCCGGATAAATCGGGCGATGATCACATCAACTGGGAATTGTGGTTGGGTCCCGCTCCGAAGGTGGAATATAGCGGCGAACGCTATTTCCGATTCCGCAAATTCTGGGATTACTCGGGCGGCATCGCCACCGACCTCTTCTACCATGTCATGGCCCCCTTTAATGTCGCATGGCCCGAGCCGCAGATCCCCTACAAGGTGACCGCCACCGGTGGGATTTTTGTTCACAATGACGGCCGTCAGGTGCCCGACACCTACACGATGACCGCAGTTTATCCGAAGGGGCACATGGTGGTCCTCACCTCGACCATGGCCAACGATCATCACATTCAGGGGACCATCCGAGGCCATGAGGGGACCGTGGTGATCACCGACTCCGGCAGGTTCGAGGACAGCGCCAACCAAACCCGGGTCGAGGCCCAGGGGCTCTACCGCGATCAGTTCATCGCGAAGTGGGGGAGCGAGTTGGTCGAACTTCCGAACCGGCCTCGCGAGGGACACATGGACAATTTCCTGCGCTGTGTGAAGGAGCGCGAGAAACCAACCCTCGATGTCGACACCGGCTTGTGCGCGCAGGTGGCCATCACCCTCGGGGTCGAATCGTACCGTCGGGGCAAGGTGCTGTATTACGACGAGAAAACGGACACCATTAGCGAAACCCCGCCGGTGGTGTAAACGGAACCGGATCACTTAGAAAAACCCCACCCCCTAGCCCCCTCCCCGCAGTGCGAGGAGGGGGGATGAAAAGTCGTTCCCCCTCTCCACAATGTGGAGAGGGGGTTAGGGGGAGAGGTTCCAGGAGACCCCCATGACCAACCCCCGCATCGAAATGTTCCGCCAAGCGATCGAGCAAGACCCCACGAACGAGCTCGCCCATTTCTCCCTCGCCAACGAGCTCCTCGAGGCCGAGTACCACGAGGACGCTCTCCTCCACTACCAAAAAGCCCTCGAAGCCAAACCCGACTGGATCGCGGTCCTCATCGGCATCGGCAAATGCCATTTGGAAATGGGGAATACCGATCAAGCGAAGGGACCATTGACCGAGGCAAAGACGCTGATCCTACGGGGGAGCGATCATGAGTTGTTGCCGGAGGTGGAGGAGTTATTGGGAGAGGTGGGAGCCTAACCGTTGTCAGATTAACTGATTCGATTTTCATCGAAGAATTCCCTGGACAAGCAGTCGCCTATTCCCTACACTTGTCCAAGAATGTCTCGATTCCGATTCATTGTCCTTCTCGCGCTTTTGTCTCTCCCCGCCCAATCGCGCACCCTCTACGTCTCGAAAACCGGTTCGAACACAGATGGACTTTCTTGGTCCAACGCTCTCAACACCGTCTCCTCGGCGATTGACGTTGCGACTGCCGGCGATGAGATTTGGGTGGCGAGTGGGACGTATAATGAGGCGATACAGATGGTCACAGGGGTGGCGATCTATGGGGGGTTTCTTGGAAGTGAAGACCAGAGGGGATTGCGGGATTGGGGAACAAATCCAACGATTCTCAGCGCAAGTGGATTGAACTCTAGAGTAGTCACGGCAGAAGATGTTGAAGAAATCCTTCTCGATGGCCTGACAATCACAGGAGGACAGTCAGAGGGGGATGGGGGAGGAATCTATTTTCGGTCGGTCACCTCCGCTGCAATCATAAGTTGCATTGTCACTGGCAACAATGCTGCCGAAACGGGACAAGGCGGCGGCGCCTGCTTTTCCAACACAAATTGTACGATTTCCGATTGTGTCTTTGCCTCCAATATTGCGAGGTTTGGAGGCGGTCTCGCTAGCGTTTCGGAAAGCAACCCAAAAATCCAGGAATGTGTCTTTACAAAAAACACGGGAGGATTGGGAGGAGGATTGTACCTCGATTCGTCTAGCCCTCTCATAGAGAACTGTACAATTGAAGAAAACCAAGTAGAGGACTACTATTCCAGGGGCGGGGGTTTCTACTGTACGTCTTCTAATCCCACCATAGTCGGGTGCAGTATCATGTCTAACCGGGCAGTTGAAGGTGGAGGCGGCTACATTATCCTTTCGAATCCAATTATTGATTCCTGCCTTATCACTCGTAATACGGCATATCGAGGCGCAGGTGTTTACTCCTCGTACTTCTCTACATTCAAGGATTGCACGCTCTCCCTCAATACTGCCTTTTCGCTGGGTGGTGCATTATATATTCGCGGTGGTCTCACGGAATTGAACCGCTGTAGCCTCGTTCGCAACCAAGGTGGGCCATTTGGAGGAATATATTGCTATGATACCGACATTTCAATTAATAATAGTATCTTGTGGAATGAGGGTTCAGAAATCGACGCCTTCGGAGAATCCAATAAAATCACGGTGTCACATAGCTGTGTCCGATCGAGCTTCCCCGGATTGAACAATATTCATTCGTATCCTCAATTCCTCGATCCTGAAAACGAGGATTGGCGTCTCATGGATGGATCACCGTGCATTGATGCTGCAAGTGACACAGGGACTCCATATAACGGCGCAGCTCCAGATATGGGATCTTTCGAATCCCCCGAAGGTTACACGCAAGGCAACCCAAACCCAGGACCTCTGCTATTAAGAGTGGATCACAATGGCCTAGACATGGGGGCCGATGGTCTGAGTTGGCAAACCGCTTTCCAGACGCTTTCTGAGGCCCTTTTCATTTGCTCTGTGTCCGACGAGATCTGGCTGGCGGGGGGGACATACAACGAATCGATTGTTCCCACCAGAGGGCTCGCGATCTATGGTGGCTTCTCAGGAGATGAATCAAACCGGGTGGAGCGTGATTGGATCGCTAATCCAACAATTCTTGACGGATCGGGACTCGATAGTCGATTGGTCACTGTCTATCGTGTTAGCGGCACTACCTTGGATGGGTTGACAATTACTGGCGGAAGCGGGGTCAATGAAGGAGGGGGTCTGCACTACGACAACGTGATGTCAGCAACCGTCGAAAACTGCACAATAGCAAACAATTCGGCAAGAAATCGTGGCGGAGGTATTAACTCTCTCGATTCCAATCTGCTTTGTTTAAAGAGTGAAATTGTGCGAAACCACGCAGGAGGGGCTGGTGGGGGTGGAGGACGGTTCTTGGGGGGCAATCCGACACTCATAGATTGCGACATCTCGAATAATACCTCTGAACACTCTGGAGGCGGCCTGCGGTTTTACGACTCAGATGTGGAAATTGACAATTGCTTATTCTCATCTAACTTCGCGGAAGAACTTGGAGGAGGCATATCATGTGAGGGGTCTAGCGCATGGGTGAAAAACTGCTTGATCACAGACAATAGAACAAACGGCAGCGGGGGGGCATTCTACTATAACGATTCGGAGGCACTTTTTCACGATTGTACGTTAGCGGGCAATATGTCCGGTGCCGATGGGGGAGGTTTCTTTGGCCAGTTAAGTCAACTGCACCTGATCAATTGTATTAGTTGGAATCCCGGAGTGGAAATCCTCGATGAAGATGACACAATTCACAACATAACTCACAGTTGTCTCCAAGGCGGCTATCCAGGACTGGGGAATAGCGACGCGTATCCACAATTTGTAGATCCGGGCGGGGGGGATTGGCGCCTCTTGGATGGTTCACCGTGCATCGATAGTGGAACTAACACAGGAATTCCATTCAATGGATTGGCTCCTGATATGGGCTCCTGGGAGTCGCCTGCATCCTACCAAGGAGGAGATCTTCATCATAAGCCGCTGAAACTGTACGTGAATCACGAGATGCCTCCAGGGAGAGATGGGCATTCCTGGGAAACCGCGATGCATTCCGTCTCCGATGCCCTGGATATTTGTTCGGTCTCCGATGAGATTTGGGTAGCTCGCGGCACTTACAATGAATCGATTGAACTGACGGAGAATCTCGCACTCTATGGGGGCTTCGTGGGTTCCGAAGAAGCGCTAGAAGAACGTGACCTCGCTCAGAATTCTACGATTCTAGACGCAAGTGGTCTCTCTGACAGTGTGGTTACCGTGAGTGGAGTGGAAGGAACAGTCCTGGATGGTGTCACGATAACGGGCGGGTCTTTCGAAACCGGAGGGGGAATTCGATTCTCCTATGCCTCTTCTGCCACGGTTTCAAACTGCACGATCACAGGGAACTCTGCTCTCCAAGGGGGAGGTGGAGTCTCTTCTCGATTGTCCGCACCTTATCTGACGAATTGCTCGATCATTGCGAACGAGTCAACTCGTCGGGGTGGAGGGCTCTCTATTTCTGATTCACAGGCGACTATGACAAATTGCTTGATGTCTGAAAACAGGGCCGAAGAGGGCGCGGGAGTGTGGATAGGCACCTCAACACCAGCCATCACCAGTTGCACTGTTAGGAACAATGTAGCCTCGAAAAACGGTGGAGGAATTGCCTGCGAGTTTGCCCACCCATTAATTTACAACTGCGACATTCTAAATAATACGGGACAATACGGGGGTGGCATTGCATTCTTAGTCTCCGAAGGGGAAATATCCGAAACCACAATTGCTTATAACGTCACCCCAGGAGGGGGGGGAGTTTATGGGGATGAGTCGAGTCCACGATTCGAGCGTTGCAGCGTTTTTAGGAATCGGGAGGGCGGAATCTATTTTATTTATCGTCAATCGAAACCCATCTTCAAGGACTGTCTCATAGAGGAAAACGAATCCATATATTCTGGAGCGGGGCTCCGATTCTACGGCGCAACACCGTCTTTGAGTGGTTGTGTGATCAAAAAGAACTCTTCAGCTGAGGATGGCGGCGGGATCTACGTCCGGGAATCTGAGTTTACGATGGTGGAGTGCAATATTCTTGACAATTCTGCGCGGAATGGAGGAGGAGTTTTTGCTCGATCTTCCACTCCGAAGATGAGCACTTGCGAGTTCTCCTTCAACATAGCGGAAGACAATGGAGGAGGGGTTGCGCTTCTTAATCAATCGAGTCAGAGAATTGACCTATTGCAGGATATTTCACATTGCACACTGAATGGGAATACGGCTGGTGGACGTGGGGGAGGGATTCACATTGAAGGAAACCGAATTAATCTAAGTTTGGAGCGAACTTACATTTCCAATAACAATGCCTTGGAAGGTGGAGGTATCTCTTTCGCTGGAAGTTCGGGTCAGATCTACCATTGCACATTTGTCTCAAATGTGGCCTCATCTGGTTCAGGGATCTGGAATGGCTCTTCCTCTGGATGGACAATATCCAATAACATCTTATGGAATAACGGCGACGAAATATATTATCCAACCCCCGTGGTAATGCATTGCTGTGTTCAAGGAGGTGTCGAGGGAGAAGGTAATATCAATGCCTACCCAAAATTTGTCGATCCCGAATCCAATGATTATCGCTTGGAAAACGGCTCTCCATGCATCGATAGTGGAACGTTTACTGGTGACACCTACAATGGATTCGCGCCCGACATAGGCTTCTGGGAGGCCCCAGGCGATTTCGAACAGGGAGATATCGCACTCAAACCATTGCATCTCTTCGTTAACAAGGAAGCGAATCCCGGAGGAGATGGTCTATCTTGGAACTCCGCTCTAAGAAGCATCCAGGACGCTCTATTCCTTTGCTCTGCGTCGGACGAGATATGGGTGGCTGAGGGTCAATACAACGAAAGAATCGGTCTTAGTCCTGGATTGAGGCTCATCGGAGGATTCTCCGGCGTGGAAACCCATCGGTCCAAGAGAAATGGAGATGCCTATCCAACCATCATCGATGTATCTGGGCTATCGGCGGGGGCGGTTTCCGTGAATCGAGCAAATGGAACCACGATTGCCGGGTTCACAATCACCGGGGGAACAGCGGAAGACAATGGGACCGGATTGAGATATACCTATGTGAATTCTGCGACCTTAGCCGATTGCAATATTGTGGGGAATTACTCACTACGGTTTGGGGGAGGCATATATTTCGACTCCTCCAATGCAACTGTTTTCAATTGCCGCATTCAAGATAACGAATCGCAATCTTGGGGTGGTGGCATATACCTTTATTTTTCTCACGTAGAGTTCTCCGGTTGTACCATCTCAAACAATCGAGCTGCGGAGCGAGATGGTGGCGGTTTATACCTGTATTCTTCGCAGCTAGACTCCTCCGGTTGCAGGGTCTCATATAATCGAGCGGGAGAGCGTGGCGGTGGCGTTTTTAGTAGGTCCTCTGCTTTAGAATTTCAGAACTCTCTTATTGCGGAGAATTCCGCTGGATCGGAGGGAGGAGCCTTTTATCTTCAGGGTCCCCTGTCTCTAAGGAACTGCACCCTAGCCTACAACGAAGCGCCCGAAGCGAAAGAAATGTTTTCCGACAATTCACATGTAACCCTCCTCAATTGTATCGTTTGGAATCCAGGGAATCAGCCAGTCATTCTCCGTGAAAGATCCTCCGTCACAGCGACATACTGCTGTTCGAAACCGCAATTCAGTGGCCAGGGGAATTATCCCACCAACCCAAAGTTTCTCGCCACGGCGCCTGGTGAGTATTTACTGAGCCCAGACAGTCCTTTGATTGACGCTGGGAATCGGGACCCCATCTACAATGACACCTGTTTTCCTCCCGCCCAAGGTGGAGTCCGAAACGATATGGGCTATACGGGAGGCCCTGGGAATTGCAGCACTCTCGATGAAACGCCCACCCCCACCGTAACCTATACGCCGACTGAAACCTTTACCCCCACACAAACTCCTACCCCACCCCCCTGCGACCCCGGCTATTACATCCTTGACTCTTATGGGGGCCGCCACCGTGTGGGGAATCCAACCGTCATCACCGGCCCACTCTACTTCGGCCAGGATATCGCGCGCGACCTGGAGGTGGCGGCGGTTCAAGTGGGGGAGGTGAGGGAGACCGATTTGGTGGTGTTGGATGGGGCCGGGGTGGTTCACTTTGTGGGGCATTCGGAGGGGGCGGTTCCTCAGATGTTTTATTTTGGGGATGAGCTGAGTGAATTTCCGCAGGGGCGGGCGGTCGATTTGGAGATGGCGGCGGATAGCCAGGGGTTTTGGGTGCTGACCGATTACGGGGGGATCTTTCGGGCGGGGTCGGCGCTGGGTGGGGATCCCGTGATGGTCCCCGACTCGGATCGGTTTGGTCTGGGCTGGGATGTTCCGATCGGTCCGGATCTTCGCGCCGAGGGTTTCGCCGCGCCGGGTGGGGCGACTCTTCGCGCGGTCGCTCTGGTGGTGATCGATGAGGATCGGGACAGCATCGCCGAGGGGTATGTCATCCTCGACAGCATGGGAGGGCATCACCAGATCGACAACGAGGGCGAAACAATCGCGAGCGGGGCCTCCGCGGGTTCGCCGGAGAATTCGCCTCAAAGGCTTCTCGATCCGGATGGCTACGCTTGGCCGTTCTTCAAAGGACTCGACATCGCCAGGGACGCCGAACTTCACCCGTCCCAGGAAGGCGTGGTGATCCTCGACGGTTGGGGCGGCATCCATCCGGTTCCGGTCGACCACCCCTCGAACCCGGTCTTCTATGCCAACAACCGCGACCCCGAAAACCCGACCGAACTCATCACCACAGTCGGCATGCCCTATATCACCGCCGGATTCCCTCCGGCCACCCTTCAAGGGGAGGAGATCCCCGAGCGGGACGCCGCATCGATTTTCCAGGACCTCGAGTTCTCGGTGAATTGCGGCGCGGGGTTTTATACGCTCGACAAGTTCGGCGGCGTGTTTGCCTTCGGGGGAGCGCGGGAGAACCCGGAAAGCCCGATGCCGCCGTTCAGCGGGTCGCCGTATTTTTACCCAGACCAGTTGGCGCAGGCGATTGAGATTATTGGGGTGGCCGACACTTTGTTCCGATAGGTTGTGGCAATTGGTTAGATCAGAATTACGGTTACTCACCCAGCGCCTCGAGGTCCGCCAGGTCCTTCTTTCGTCCCGTGGCCCGCTTCGTGGCGATGAATTGATCCCGACCCAAGAAATGAACCGGAACGTCTCCCAATTTCCCCCTCACTTTTCCCTCATCGGCCTCATCCCAAGTCACCCCGGAGAGGGAAGTGATCAGGTCGACTCGCATGGGCGGAACACCGAGTTGCACCACTTGATCCGGTGATGAAAAATCTTCGGCGGTCAGGTTGGGGAACGAGAAACCGAACTCGGCCAATGCTTTGATGACCTTCGCCGCGTTCTCGGAATCGGGACGAACGAGAATGTCGAGATCGCCAGTGAACCTCGGGGCGCCATGGAAGGCGAGTGCGTGGCCGCCTACAATGAGATAGTCAATTTGTTCTTCGTTGAACAACCCGAGCAACTCGCTCCATTCTCGGTAAATCTCCATAGTATTGCCTCCGGAGGATCTCCACCGCCTCAACACGCTCCTCGGGCGGGCGGCTCAACCAGTATTCAAGATCCTCTTGAATGGTGGAGTCTTGGAGTGTTCTTTTCTTGAGAGTTTTCTTCATGGCGACCCTATTTTAGCGGAAAGATTCGTCGCCGGGCAACTCACTTACCGGGTTTCAGTTTGTGCCGTGGGAGGGGCATCCTCGCCCCGATTTGCCCCAGCGCCCTTCGCGGCAAGATGCCGCTCCCACGGCTTGTTCGCGCCCCCCGGCAAGTGTGTTTCCGGGCGACAGTTCTTTAACCAGCTGTTTGCCAAAATTCGCACCCACCATCTGGAATTCCCCGACCCCTCAATCAGGCAATCCCCGATAATTCGGAAAACTCCCTACGACTAGTCTTTAAATCATAAATCTATTGAGACGACCTCCAAATTCGCGCGACGGAATGGAGGTTCCTCTCAAATCATGGAGGACAGAAAATGAATTGGGAACAAGTCGAAGGCAACTGGAATCAAGTGAAAGGCAAGGCCAAGGAGAAGTGGGGCGAACTCACCAGCGACGATCTGGATCGCATCGAAGGAAAACGCGATCAACTCGTGGGAACCCTTCAGAAGAAATACGGCTACGCCAAGGAGAAAGCCGAGCGCGAAGCCGAGGATTTCGCCGGTCGTTGTTGATT
>JACKFH010000030.1 GCA_020632575.1 Candidatus Omnitrophota bacterium
GATGTGGAAAATGAAATCCCGCAGGAAAGAACCACTCGAATTATTCGTCGATACCGAATAATCAAAGCCTGCTCCTGCCGCCCAACTGGTGTCCAGATAGACATCGATACAGGCGGTCCAACCACCAGGCCACGTATCGTGATAACCATCGAAGCGCGAGAAAGGACCAGTCTCGTCACCACTCGGACCAGACTGAGTAAATATTGCATGCCAACTTCCCTCGCTTGAAGCGATTCCACCAGTCCCACTCGCTACTCGACTGACGTCGCCATACCAGGAATCATCACTGTCGAGCCACCCACTCGTGTCAGTCTCAAAACCCTGATCCCACAGAGTTACACCCAATGCCGCACCTGGCAGAAGGGTGACACAGAGACACAAACCCACTACTTTCATTGCAGTCTTCATCACAAATCTCCTTTCAGTTTTTCACCAGATTGAAGCCGATGCCGTTACACGACCGGTTTTTCTTTCATATGTTCGCCACAAAGAGCGATCCAGACCGCCACGCTTCGCGCTTTTTTTACGACATCTATCCAAAGACCCCAAAACAAGGCAGGGCGAAACCGACCCCCGGACATTCGATTCCTGTCCGGGGGCCATTCGCGAAATCATTTGATTGATTCTCCAGTTCAAACCAGTTTCCTCTTCCGGGCAGCCATTGCCGCGAGGCCCGTGCTAATCAATGCCACAGTCGCGGGCTCCGGAACCACCTTGGGGTTCGCGACAATGTAACCGTCGTCGCCCGACACATAGTTGCTCAGGGTGTCTCCAAAGACAAAGTTGAAACCGTAGGTTTCTCCGGTATAGAGGTTCCTTGGGGCGCCCGTCCCGACACTGTTCGCGACGCTCGTGAAATTCGCGTCCGGTAGATACGACAGGGGCGGTGGCGCAATAGTCAGGTTCGCGACATCGGCGAAAGTGCTGACCGAACCGACCCAGCCGGTGCTCTCGTAAACCTTCACGGTCTTGGTGGAGAGTTCGGCCCAGGTTTCGATATCCCACTGGTTATTGCCAGGTTGCCATTCGGCATTCGAGGGTTCATTGGCGATAACCGCGTAGTTCCCCATCCCATCGGTCACCCAGATATTAATATAGGGGCCGACTGCCGGACCGGAGCCCGCGGTGAACCGTGTGTAATCATCAAGACGGTCGATAAAGATGTTGAAGAGTTGTCCGACCTTCAACCCATTCGCCGCCTGAGTTCCCCATCCGGCCTTTTGTCCGCTCTCGGTGATGATGAATTCCATCGCTCCCGGGGCCACATCGTTCCGCGATTGAATGGTTGGGGCGCTGGTGGATCCCTCTCTGATCACGAACGTATCCCAACTCGTTGCATCCGCCGACTGAAACAAACCCATGACCGCCAGAATCCCGCATGCCAACAATACCTTTTTCATTTTTTCCTCCAGTAGATTTTTTACTTGCAGAAGAAAGGGGCTAAAGAGCGGCGCCTCCTCCTGATTATTGGTCTGTATTAAGCAGTCCTTCTCCGCCTCGCCGCCATCGCGGCTACGCCTGTGCCGATTAACGCCATCGTGGCGGGTTCGGGAACGACTTCAACGTTGATGGAGGTTGTTTCGAGGACACCGGATGTGTCGGAAACACGCAGCTGGAAAGTGTACTCTCCGGGTGCGTTGGGATCGAAAGACCCCGCCGGCGGTGTGATGAAAGACGAGGGTGTCCCAAGGAATCCAAACAGAAGGTTCTCAGAACCCTCAACCAAGGAGACCAAACCGGAGGCGCCGGAGAATCCCGCAACAGCGTCGATCGCCTCGTCGAAATCGAGAATCCCCAACGATGCCGCACCCGTGTCAACACCGGGATCGAAATCGTACAGCAATTCGAATGCGTAATCGGCAAAGGTCCCCCCACCAGTGATGGAGATGTAATAATTGAAATTCCAAAGCGCTCCCAGTGGAGAGCCGTTAGAACCGGGCTGAGCGAAGAACGTCCCGGCCCCATCGTTAGTCAGGTCCGGATTCGAATATCGCCCATGTGCGGAGAGCCCTAGGGTGATTGTGTTCCCATTCACTGAATCCACAAAAGTGGATGTCGCCACAGAGTGAGTTGGGATTCCGGAACCGCCGAAGGTGGCGGTGGGAAATGAGCCAAACGAGTCGAATGTGGGATCGATGCCAGTCGCACCGACTTGCCCGCAAGGGGCGAAGGCTAGAATGCTCAGACCCAGTGAAAAGAACAGCCATGTTTTTAAGCGCTTCATCACTAACTCCTTTCGAAACCAACCGATTCTTAGAAAATCTTTGGACGTCGAAACATGGCGGCGCGACGTCCTCAGTTCTCCGGCCAGAGGTCTTTCTCTGTCCCGAAGTGAAAATCTCTTCGAACCTGTCAACGAATCTCAAGGAACAAAAACGAGGTCCATCCACGCGATGGAATCCTCTGAGTCACTGCATTCCAAATCGAATCTCGACCCGCCCCCAAAGCCCTCGCGAGGTCTGGGGGCGATGGTCAAGATCCATTAAATATTTCCGGTTAGACGAGTCTCTTCCGTCGGGCTGCCAGCGCCGCAACGCCGGATCCGATCAAAGCCATGGTGGCCGGCTCGGGAACTGGCTCTCCACCCGCGCCGACAATGATTTGGATTTCGGTTTGAGCAACCACTCCCAAGGAGTTGGAGGCGGACAATTTGATGTTGTAAGTGGCATCGACAGTTGGATCGAAGCCAGGCATATACCAATGAGGCTTCCAGGATTGCTGCGCCAGGTTGTAGGAGGAAATGAGGGTGGCGTAATCTCCGGCATTAATTGCCTCATCGCCCGCGCCCGAACCTGTGGAATTATCACCGATGGAGTGGTCCCAGAAGACCATGCTGTTGCCTGGATTAATCCCATTAATCGGATCGAAGACAATCGAGTAATTGACAGCCTGACTCACCTCGGTGTCGAGGCAGAGTTGGTAGGTGAGGTCGTCCAATTTAACACCCGAGGTTCCGAGATAATCCGTGTTGATCGACCATTCGAAACTCCATTCGGCGGTCGGGAAAGACTGAGTGGGACCCACACCCGCGTTGAAACTGTAGGTGCCGTCGCCATTGCTGTTGAATGTATTTTCCGGCGCACCACTGGCGTTATGGCGGAGTTTTCCCCTGATGCCTAATTCAACCCCATTACTCCGATCCACTGTATAACTTCCATTTGCATTTCCACCACCGAAGATCGCATTGTTGGTTACATTCTGATCGTAACTCAATGCCGAGGCGGCGCCCGCCAGGACAAGGGAGAGAGCCAAACAACCAACCCCAATCAATAAACGCTTCATTACTAACTCCTTCTGAAACCAACTGATTCTAGAAAATTCAAGTGACGTCCAATGCAGAGCAGAACGACGTCCTCGATTCTCGGGACACACCAATCTCATTGTCCCGAAGAAAATCTCTTCGAACCTGTCAACGAATCTTTAGGATTTAGAAATCTGAAGCGACGATCCCCCTCATGACGGGGGAAACGAATCGATCAGAGCCATAAAAAAAACCGCATTTCACATCAAGGCGTTACGAAACCCATCCGGTCTTCATAACCGAAGATCGAGTGCGGGCGGAATCCGCCAAGCACGCATGGGTCGATGCGCCCAAAATTTTTTTTTAATTCTCAACGATTGAATGAGCCTAACAATCAAAAGAACAAGCAAATAAAGGCTTCACATGGGAAACCAACATTCATACCCTTTACACCAAGCGAATCTAGCCCCATTGATGAACCGTGTCAACAGTTTTTTTCGTCCGTAACGATTATCCATCGTTTTCCTGAACGGCCTCCCCTTGCGGGGAGGCCGCGCCGACAAACCCACTAAAGGTTTCCATTAACGAATCGACCCGATAATCCAAGATCCCAGGAGCCAATCGGATCTTGCGGGGCAGGGTCGAAAACTCGGGCATCCTACTATCCAAACAAAATCGACCACCATGGCATCCCACGCTCCCAAGAATTCTGTACTTCTGTGGGAGGAAGACGAAGCCCATGGCCGAACCTTCAATCAAATCAGGCGACAAACCATCGCGTTCGATTTGAAGCCGCAAATTTTTTTCGATGAAAAGACTGTCCAAAAAGCAGATATAAGAAGCAAAGAAAGGACAAAGGAAAATGCCTTCGTCATGAAATGCATTTAGGCGGGAAAGGTACTCCGATTTACATTCTCTGTCAACTTTCTCTCGGCAAAAATCAATTCTTTCAGTGAATTCGAATTGGCGCTCCAGGATCGATATGGTAATTTCCAATATTCCGGTTCAAGAGAGAGAAGAAAAGAGAAAAAGCGATGAAAAAGAGTAAACGCAAGAAAGAGAGGGAGTTCGGATCTCATGGTCCCTCTTAAGGGTTGGAGAGCCAAGGGGCATGAAATCATTTTCGAGGCCGATACGAGAGCGGGGAAGCTTTTCGATATCCTCTTGATCGGTTGCATTCTGGCCTCGGTGATTACGGTTTGCCTCGATAGCGTTCGCGGTTACCGAGAAGCGTATGGCGCATTCTTCTTGGGTCTCGAGTGGCTCTTCACGCTTCTCTTCACTGTCGAGTACGTTCTGCGGATCCTGTGCACCGCTAACCCTTGGGGGTATGTGAGGAGCTTCTTCGGGGTGATCGATCTCTTGGCGATTCTTCCGAGCTACCTGAGTCTCGTCTTTCCTGGCACTCAATACCTGGTGGTGTTCCGTGTCTTTCGGGTCCTTCGGATCTTCCGAGTTCTCAAGTTGGTCCCCTATGTGAGCGAGTCCACGGTGCTATGGCGCGCGCTCATCGCCAGCCGGAGGAAAGTGACCGTCTTCCTTTTCGCCGTGCTGACAATGGTCATCCTTTTGGGGGCGCTCATTTATCTGATCGAGGGTGAAGAAAATGGATTCACCAGTATTCCACGAAGCATCTATTGGGCGATCGTAACCCTGACCACCGTGGGCTATGGGGACCTCTCCCCGAAAACCAATCTGGGACAGACCTTGGCGGCGTTCGCGATGATTCTGGGTTATGCGATCATCGCGGTCCCGACTGGGATCGTCACGGTCGAGATGACCCGCGCGCAGAACTCAAAGGTGACCACCCAGGTCTGTCCAAATTGTAGCCGCGAGGGACACGATTCGGACGCGGAGTATTGTAAGTTCTGCGGATCCTCGCTCGAGTTTCCGATTGAAAAAGATGGAGGTGACATTGGGGATGCCAGGGGGTCGGCCTGATTGTCGTGAGGTGAACAATAAGATCGCCTTGGCTAAATCGACTCCCGTGTCGCACGATCCAACGCTGAGTGAACCATGTCGTTGACCGTGTTGTCAAAAGAGATTTCGGGACTCCAACCCAGTTTCTCCCGCGCGAGAGTCCAGTCGCCGAGAAGGACATTCACCTCGCTTGGTCGATAGAACTGCGGATCCACCTCAAGGACTTTTCGCCCCTTCTCATCGCGGCCGATCTCGTCCTGACCCTTTCCTTCCCAATAGATTTTCGCGGCGATCTGCGGGTGTCTAAATGCAATCTCAACAAACTCGCGAACCGATCGAGCCTTGCCGGTCGCGAGGACATAGTCGCCCGGCTCCTCTTGTTGGAGGGCCAGCCACATCCCGCGCACAAAATCACGGGCGTCACCCCAGTCCCTCTTGGCCTCCAGATTCCCAAGTTTCAGGACAGGCGATTCTCCCTTTTCCCCATCCTCCTTCCATCGTTTGTAGGCGACCGCTCCCCGGACGATTTTTTGAGTCACAAAATCCTCTCCGCGCCGTGGGGATTCGTGGTTGAAGAGAATTCCATTGCAAGCGAAGAGCCCGAAAGCCTCGCGCATGTTGACCGTGTGCCAATAAGCGGCGAGTTTGGAAGTGCCATACGGCGAACGCGGATGGAAATCGTGTTTCTCGGACATCGGCGTGTCCTGGAATCCCCCGTACATTTCCGAAGTCGAGGCTTGATAGTAACGGGTTCCCGGGCTGTGGTGTCGGATCGCCTCGAGGAGGTTCATGGTCCCCAGTGTGTTCGCCATCAAGGTTCCGACCGGATTCTTGAACGAGTAGGCCACAAAGGACTGGGCCGCGAGGTTGTAACACTCATCGATTTTGTAGGTGGAGAAGAGTTGCGAAAGAAAGACTCCATCCTCCAGGTTACCCTCGACCAGAATCGCGGAGGGGTGAGGGATCAACCTCTTGAGATTTCGATCGGAGGGTTGCGCCTTGCGGCGAGTCAGCCCGATAACGTTTCGATACCCCTGTTTTTCAAGAAGGAACTCGGCGAGATAGGAGCCATCCTGGCCGGTGACTCCGGTGATCAGTGCGGTTTTCATGGATTGGCTTGACGAGAGATCCCTTTTGAAATTCTCCACTGGAGCTCGTTAATTCTTCCCTGCGCAAGTTCCCGCAAAGTGGAGGTCGGGTAGTCTTCCAGAATTTTCTCGTAGTTGGCAACCGCCTCGACCAATCGGTCCTCGTAACGGAGGGACTCGGCAAGATTGAAAAGAGTTCGAGCCGCCTCCTCGCGGCCCCCCACCTCGAACCCAGTCAAGTCGACTCGACGGTAGGCGGGTATGGCCTCCTTGTAGCGCTTGAGTCTGAAAAAGGATTCCGCCAATTTGAGTTGGTTCTCCGGCTTTGGATCCTCGGTCCGAGAGGCTTGGTTGTAATATTCCAGGTACTTCGCGGAGCGTTCGTAATCGCCGAGATCGAAGTAGGTCAACCCCATGATGGCGAGGGGCCGATCCTCATCCGGATAGGCAATGCGGATCTTCTCGGCTTCATCGAGCACCTTCATTAAGAGTTCCTTCCGGTCCTCGCCAACCGCCAGCCCGCTTTCATCCTGATAACTTTTGCAGATGAGGTAGTGGGCCCATCGGACAGTTTCACTGTCGCGAGGAAGCTCCTCAATAATCTTCCTGAGTTCCTCTCTGCCTTCGCCATAATCGAAACGTTCGAAAAGATTGCGCGCTAGTTGGAAGCGGACAAGTCCATTGTCATCCCGGTTCGGATATTTCTTGAGGAAGCCGCGAAGTTCGTCGATCGATTCATCGATCAAGCCTTGTTGGTGGTAAGCGTCGGCGAGTCTTTTCCAGGCCAGCAACGATTCCGGGCTATCCTCGTATTGGACGAGACTGAGCAGAGTCTCATAAGTTTGCGCGGCGCGAGCGTAGTCCTCCTCTAAATACTGGCAGGTCGCCAATCCAAAGTAGGATCCTCGAAAGGACTCATCGTCGGTGTATTGAGTGCGGGGAAAATCGCGGACAGCGTCGCGAAAGTGTTTCTCGGCTTCGGCGTACCGGTTGAGACGGTAAAGCGCCTCCCCCAATTTGTATTGAACCCGGTAGGCGTAGGGATTGTCCGGAAACTCCTCCAAAATCCGGGTGTATTCCCGGACTGCGTCATTGTACTGTTCGGCGTTGTCATAGAGATAATTGGTCCTTCTCAGCAAGGCGAGAAGCGAGTCATGACCGTTCTTTCCGTAAGAATCGTTCTGGTCGAGGGCGCTCTGATAGGCCGCCACCATTTTGGTGAAATGAGAATTTCGGGGGTCGCCATTCTTCCTGGCGAGCAGAACCCCGAGATTGTAGTAGGCGTGCCCCCGAAGATAGACCGCTTCGGTTTCGTCCTCGCCCTCGAATGGATTTTGTTCGTTGGGGCGGGCGATCTCCAGGACCTCATAGAGTTGGCGTTCGGCGGAGGCGTCCCGACCCTGGCCAGCCATTTCCTCGGCGTTTTGCAGGAGCGATCGGGCAAGCGCCAGGCGGTATTTGTGGGGGAGGGGACCCTCTAGAAACTCATCCCTAGGGAGGGCAATCACCTTCCGGAGCAGCGCGATGCTCTCCTCGGTCTGGCCCATTTCACGCAAGAGACGAGCAATTTCCAGATCCACTTCTTTCGGCTCGAGCCCGACCAGCTCGGCCCCTTTCCCGAAATCGCGCAACTTCTTCATATACGCCAAACTCTTCCCGAGATTCTCGAGTTTCTGACCCTTTTCGCGGTCCGCCAATCGTTCCCAGGTTTTCGAGAGTCGGAGGTAAGCGGGCAATATCCGGACAGTCTCCGCGGATGCGTCGAGAGCGCTGCCGTAGGCCGAGATGATGTTTCTCAAGAGAGAGGTGTCGGCATCTTTCGGGCGGGCCATTTCGTAGAGAACATCGGCATATTGGTAGAGGGAACGATTCCGGATCGGGTCGCCGGTGGCGTTTTGGATAACCTCCTCAAATTTCTCGGCGGCGTTGGACCAATCCTCTCTAAGGGCGTGGATCTCGCCAAGGAAATGGAATCCATGGAACAGTTTCCGCCGAGATTTCGCGGTCCATTCTCCCGTGACTTCCTCGACATTCCTGCCCAGGATCTCAAGACCCTGATTCATGGCTCGGGAAGAATTGATGTAATCCTCCTCCTCGCGCAGGATCTCCGCGATCCGAAAGGAGGTTTCACTGGTGAGCGGGCTCTTGGGATAACGGCGCAGGAGATCGTTGAAGGTGGATTCAGCGGTTTCCAAATCGCCCTCTTTTTGGGACCGCACCCCACTCTGATACAATCTTAGATCCGCGCCCTTTCCATATTTGACCGAACTCCAGTACAGGGCGCCGGCAATGAGCAGAATAGACATCGTCGCACCCGCTTTGAGGAGAGATTTCTCTTTCGGTTCAAGCGCTTCCCAAAAGTCCAAGGCTGGACCGACTGTTTTATGAAACACTGAATCGGGTCGCGCAACCTCTTCTTCGTCCTCCGCCGGCATTCCCTGGAAGAGGTTGTCCACCATTTCCTGAAGGTCCTCGGAGGTGACCGGCTCTTCCTCCTCCTCGTCCAGTTCGGTCAAGGGTTGATCGAGGAAGGACCCCGCTATTTCCGATTCCTCCTCATCTTCTTCGTCCTCGAGGTCCTCCGCGATTTCGGATTCGATGTCGATGAAGTCGAAATCCTCGGCCTCGGAGGGGAGTCGCTCGCGAATTTCCTCGAAACGATCCAGTTCGGAGAAGACACCCAAACCCTCCTCCATTTCCTCCTCGACCGGTTCGGATTCGGTGAACTCGGGGAGGCGGAGGTCCTCCTCTTCGGGAGAGGGCTCCCTGGAGGCCTCAAGATCCGCCGTTGGACTCGGCTCCTCTTCTTCCGTTTCCGGAGAGAGTTCGTCTAAGAGCCCGGCCAGGTCCTCCGCGTTCTCCTCAATCTCGCCAGTCGAATCCTCTTCCTCAATGGGTGGCTCGCCGGAGAAGGACTCGATCGCCTCGAGGTCCGGTTGCGGGGGTTCAGACTCCTCGGCTTCGGCCGAGACCAAAGGCTCCTCTGTCGGAGGTTCCTCGATCTCTTCCAAATCGATTTCGGAAACTGTCTCTTCTGGTTCGAACCGTTCGGTTTCCTCCGGGGTTTCGAAGAGGGCCGGGATTCTCTCCTCGTCTTCCTCTTCCGGGACCGATTCGGAAACCTCCAACTCGGATTCGAGTTCCGGTTCGGATTCGGACTGAGGCTCCGATTCGAATTCACTCCCCATCAATTCGGCGATGAGGTCGGCGTCGACATCGGCGGGGGGTTCAGGCTCGGCCTCTTCAGGAGTGGTCGGTTCGGGAGTTTCCTCCACCGAGGAAGGAGTCGGCTGAATCTTCTCTCCGATCTGCTTCAACCACTTCTTGGCCGCGGAGGGTCTTTCGAAAGCTTTTTCCAAGAACGCGACCTGATCCTCGGGGATCGTGTCGCTAATAGAGACAGGTTGGCCGGTCTCCTCCTCCAACCTCTTGCGGAGGATCTCGGCGCGAACCTTAAGCTTCTTGGAAAGGCTATACAGATCGCTCATGTCGGTTACGGGATCTCGGCTCCCGCCTCACGGTATTCATTCAGTTTGTTTCTGAGTGTCCGTATGCTGATACCGAGGAGTTCGGCGGCGCGGGTCCGATTCCATTCGTAGGTTTTCAGCGTTTCCAGAATCAACATCCGCTCCGCCTCCATGGTGGTCATGCCGACGCGGATATCGAGGCCCTCACGCACCTCGGGCTCCCGGATCTCGGCGGGAAGCGAGGCGGAATCGATGCTCTTGCCTCGACAGAGAACGACCGCTCTCTCGATCACATTCTCCAGCTCTCTTACATTGCCGGGCCAATTGAATTTCATCAAGGTTTCGAGAGCGTCGGGTTCGATTCCCTCAATCTCCTTGCCATTCTCCTCGGCGTATTTCCGGACAAAGTGGTCGGCCAAGATGGGGATATCCTCTTTCCGTTCACGCAGAGCGGGGAAGGTGATGTTGACCACATTGAGGCGGTAGAAGAGGTCCTCTCGGAAATCCCCTTTTTTGATCTGATCCCGCAAAGACCGATTGGTGGAGGCGATCACGCGGACATCGACCGGGATCGGTTTGGTCCCGCCCACCCGGTCGATCTCGTTCTCTTGGAGAACTCGAAGGAGTTTGGCCTGGAGTTTGGGATCCATCTCGCCAATCTCATCCAGGAACAGAGTGCCGCCATTGGCCAGTTCGAACTTTCCGGTCTTGCTGGAAACGGCGCCGGTGAAGGAGCCTTTCTCATGGCCAAAAAGTTCGCTTTCTAGCAACTCGCCGGAGATGGCGGCGCAGTTGACCGCGACAAAGTTTTTTTCAGACCGAGGGCTGTGAGCGTGGATGGCCCTCGCGATCATCTCCTTACCAGTCCCACTCTCTCCCGTGATGAGAACTGTCGATTTGGATGGCGCCACTTGCTCAATCAGGTCGAAGGATTCCCGCATCTTCTGGGATTTCCCGATGATCCGATCGAGGCGGTCCCGTTCGCGCACCTGTTTCTTGAGGGTGGTGACCTCTTCTTTGAGATTGCGGATCGACAAGGCTTTGTCGACAACAACCTTTACTTCCTCGACATCGAAGGGTTTCCGGAAATAATCGAAGGCCCCCAGCTTCATCGCCTCGACCGCGGTCTCGACTGTGCCATGGGCAGTGATCATCACGGAGACCAGATCTGGATCGATCTCCTGGACACGACGGAGCACCTCCATCCCATCCATCTCCGGCATTTTGAGATCGCAGATCAGGATGTCCGGACGCCATTCCCGGACTTTATCGACCGCGGTCTGCCCATCGGCGGCCTCGGCGGTTTCATGGTGCTTGCTCAGGACACGTTTTAGGATGGAGCGGATCCCCGCCTCGTCATCCACAATCAGAATTTTGGCCATGCTTTCCCCTTTTGCTTGCTTCGTGCCGTGGGAGGGGCATCCTTGCCCCGGACTCCCCACCCCCTTCGCGGCAAGATGCCGCTCCCACAGTAGGGATTCCTTTCGCGGCATGATGCCGCTCCCACGGCGAGGGCGGTTTTATCGATTCGATGGAGCCGGAAAATAGAGACTGAATGAGGTCCCCTTCCCAGGCGAACTTTCGACTCGAATCACCCCGCCGTGCTCCTCGACGATCCGGTGGCACAAAGCCAACCCCAAACCGGTCCCTCGATCCTTGGTGGTGAAGAAGGGATCGAATAACGAATCCATGTGTTTCGGGTCGATCCCCATGCCATCATCCACGATCGCCACGAAAACCAAGTCTCGTTCCTCGTCCTCCTGCCCCCAGGTCTCCCGTTTGACACCCGAAAAAACCGAGAGATTTCCTCCGTTGGGAAGGGCTTGTCTCGAATTGATGATGAGATTCAAGAGAACTTGTTTTAGCCGGTCTCGATCAAGCGGCAGAGGCGGGACCTCCTCGAGGCGGTCATGAATTTGGATCCCCTCCGAGGCCATGGTTTCGGAATGCTCGCTGACCACCTCGCGCAGGAGTTGTCTTAGGTCGGTCGCTCGGTCGTCGGGTTGGATGGGGCGCGAGAGTTCGAGGAGGTCATCGGTCAGACGAGCCAGCCGGTCGATCTCATCGATCAACCTTGTCGAGCACTCCTCTCGGAAATCGGGATCCTCATACTCGGAGGGGAGGAGTTGCAGAAACCCGCGCATCGTGGCGAGCGGATTCCGCATCTCATGCGCAACCCCCGCCGCGAGTTCGCCAAGCGCGGTCAATCGGTCGGACCGTCTGACTCTCTCCTCCAGGAGGCGAAGCTGGGACAAGTCCTCGAAAACAAAGAGGTAATCTCCGAGATCCGTTTCGGGAGCGTCGGGCGTTTCGATTCGGGCCGCCGTGTAACGGACAAGGACCGTGTCGCCATCCCGTTTCATGAGTCGAATCTCTCCGGAGTGCGCATGGCGTTCGGATGATGTGACTGGCGCGATCGGATCGGACAGGTCGGGAACTCGGATCGAGTCGAAATGATCGGGAAGCCCTTTCTTCCAGCCGAGGATCTCGCAGGCTCCTCGATTCATCTTGGCGATTCGCCCCTCGGAGTCGAGGGCGATCAGCCCGGTTTGCATCGAATCGATCAGGCGATCGAGGAACTGACGGACCTCATCGCTTTCGCGCATTTTGAGGGCGAGTTCCTGGTTGACCGATTCGAGTTGTCGATTCTTCTTTTCCAGCTCCTCCATGAGCACACGCAGTTGTTCCTGGAGGTGTTGTTGGGCAGCGACCAGTTTGTTGGTGGTTTCGGAAAAGACCTCGAAATGTTTCGAAAGCAGGTCCACTTCCTCCTGGGAGAGGTTGGGTAGGTCTTTGATACTGGGCGCCATCCCCGCGGCTGAATTCGACTTAGTGCTTTTGGTCATAGAACTTCGACTTTTGGTAGGCGTCGGTCGCGGCCTTTTGTTGGTACCCCTTGTGGGCGCTCTTCCCCCGATTGATCTCCTTCAGTTTTCGGTTGATCTCATCGCCATGTTTTTTGAGTTCCTCCTCGTTTGTCTTCTGGAGTTCGAGGAGCTGAGTCATCGCTTCCTGAAGCGCGCTCACTTGGCTCTGCAACCTTTCGCGCAGTTCGGGGGGGGCCTGTTCGCGGACCTGCTGCCAAAGGAGGTGTTGCTCATGCAGGTCCTTGTCAATCTTCTGAAGGTCCTGAAGGAGGGTGTTTTTGGAATCGATCTTGGCGGCGACCGCCTCGATGTTCGATTCGCCAATGGAGGCGGCTTGTTCGTTCTCGATTTCGAGTAGCCGGCGATAGGCTTTTAGGGATGCATCCAGCGATTGCGAAAAAAGCAGAGCTTGCTTTTCCAGAGATACGCTTCCCTCATTCATGATACCCCTCCCAGAATTTCATGGTAGAATTTTCAGGCGAGGGTGTCAATTCCTATCTTATTCAAAAATCTTAACCTATGACTGAAATGCTAAGTCCGGGTCTAGACTTCATTTCAGTTCCGGGCGTGGCGGCCCCTGGTAGGGTTCCGCCCCCAGGTTCAGGTCCCGCTCCTCAACTCCCAGTAGGCTGGGATCCTCGGTTTTCGGGGGGAGGATGATGCCGTAGAACCGCCCCATCCAGTAAGCGTCGAGCCAACCGCTCGGGTCGACCACCACCCGGCCACCGGCACCCCCATCCGGGCTGAGGGAGGAGTCGGTCCAACGGTAGGGGCCCCTCTCCCGAGGCGAGAAGTAGCGGATGCCATCGGCGTAGGGGGTGTAGCCGGCTTGGGTGTAGAGGTCGGCCCGTTGCGAGTTTTGGAAGCTGTAGTCGATCAAATCGAGCGGCCATTCCCGCAAATTTTCGACCGCTTGCGCGGCTTCGCAGTCCATCCCGGTGAGCGCGCCATAGATGAAATTGAACCAGGGATTCCGCTCGATGCGTTCGATCTCCCAACTCCGCTCGAAACTTCTTCGATAGATGGAACGGAGATAGGGATCGGTCTCGTATTTCAACAGAGGGTAATAAGCATAGAAGGCGAGGCGATCGTCCGAGTGGAAGATATCCCCTGGGGGGAAGGTGAGTTTTTGGGCGATCACCTCCTCGTGGTAGTCCATGTTCTGAAGTTCCTGGTAGGCGGAGGCAAACCTTGGCTCGCCGGAGAGTTCGAGCGTGGTTCTCATGTAGCTGAGAATTTCGAGGCCATTGAGGCCGCGAGCATAGAGTCCGCGATCGCTGTGGAAATACTCGGGGTCCCACCGCGCCCAGACTGTGGGTTTGCCATCGACATCTCGAAGGGTCCAGCCGTTTTGGATGATGTGGTCGCTGATCCTCTCGACATGCTCGATCGCTTGCTCCTTTTCCCGGCCCTCGGCGACCAGATCATGGAAGATCGAGGTCGCGTAGTAGTGAGCGTCGGTCTCATCGCTGGAGGTGTCCCCCTTCCACTCCCATTTCCCATCCTCGGTGCGATGCCATTCGGCGGCGAATCCTCCGGAGCCTCCCTCAGCCTGATGGCCCTTCTCTCCCACCGCCCAGATCGAGCGGGCGGGGAATCCATCGATTGGGGTGATCTCCTCGCACCATTTGAGGGAATTGAAGAAGTCGACCGCCTCGGCGCGAGCTTTTGGGTCTTTCGTGGCGGCATACTTAAAACACATCGCGGCGAGGTAATGCGTGCTCCAGCCCGCGTCGTTGTCGCTGATCTCTCGCATCCATTCCTGTTTCTCGTCGTTCCATTCGAGTTTGTGGACAAACCCCAGACGTTTTTGACCCCATTCCTCCAAGTGGCGGTCGTAGTAATCGGCTTTTTTCTGGAGTGTGTAGGGTTCGTAATGGACTATTCCAAGTCCCCGATCCGTGGCGATGTAAGCGGTGTCAGTGGAACAGGCGATGGCATGGACCTGGTTGTCCGGAAGCCATCGGTCGCCCGCAAAATAGTGGAAGTCCCCTTCCTTGGTCCAGCGGATGGCGCCGTAGGAAGTTCCGATCCAGACATCCCGATCGAATCCGGGAGCGAGGCAGGAGGCATCCTCATAGGGGAGCCCATCCTCCCCTCGCACGAGGGTGAGGGCAGTCCCACGGAGTTCGCCCAAACCTCGATTCGTGGCAATCAGCAGGCGGTTGCCGAACGGGAGAAGGTCGCGGGTTTCACGCGTGAGGAATTCCCCCCATTCCACCACGTTTTCCCATTCAAACCCTTTGCCATTGTACACCAGGAGTCGATTGCCGCTGAGGAAATAGAGGGTTTCATTGAAGGAGGCGAAAGAGGTGAATCCCCCCCGGCGACCACCGCCGAAAACCTTTTCGAGATCGCCCTCCACTAATCGATAGACCCCCGAATCGGCGGCAACCCACACCTGACCAAGGTGTTCGCATACCCCACGAATCCCTCCCTCACATTGGATCTCTCCCCATTCGCCATCGATGAACCGATGGAGGACCTCCCCAGATGCGACATAGAGACCGCTTTGAAGGACGGTTAATTCAGTGGCGGGAGAATCGTAATCCTTCACCTTGACCAACTGGTTATCCTGAAGACGGTATAAGTCCCCACCCATTAGGGCGTAGAGAGAGCCTTCGTGGAAAGCCACTTTGGAAACCGGCGTGTCGGTTTCGACCTGCTCCCCGATCTCCTGGAGGTAGACCTCATCGACAATCGGCGTCCAGGTTTGGGCGACCGATGGGAGGGTGAGGAGAATGGTGAGGAGGGTCAAAAAGAGGGTTCGCATATTCAGGGGCCTTTCAGTTCATTTGTGTTGGCAAGCATCGAATCATTTCGTGGGGCAATCAAGAGTCATTGTCCCCAAAAGGCGGTGAGTCCGTTTCAACGGACGGCTCTTTGCGTCGCCACGGAATTGATTCCGTGGCGGGGTGGGTTGCAGGCCGAAAAGTGGGTCGGTTTGATTTAACTCTCAACAGACGATAGAGACCGCGACGGGTTCAAACCGCGTCGCTACACACATCGAAGTCCGTTGAAACGGACTGGGGGGTCTATTGAGGGGTTGGGAGATTGATGGAATTTATCTCTCCCATCAGATTTCTCCCTGCGGTCGAAATGACACTTGTGAAAATTGAAATGGTGAATCGGAGCGAGCTATTTCTTCAGATGTTCATCAAACCAATCGGCCATGATGGCGACTTCCTCGGGGATGGTCGGCCAGGGGTGGTTGCCGCCGGGTTTGACAATGAGTTTGGCCTCGCCGCCAGCGTCTTGAAGGACTTTTAGCATTTTCTCCGATTGTTGGAGCGGGACAGATTGGTCAGCGTCACCATGAATGAGGAGAATCGGAGGCAGCGTGTCCTTCACATTGAGCGCGGGAGAGATCTTTTTCGCTTTCGCTTTCACCTCTTCATCGGAATGGCCCTCGATTCCACACTTGAAAAGGATGTCGCCGATTCGAGCGAAGTTGGCGGTTTCGCCGCCGTAGTCGAGGAAATCGGTGGGTGGAAAAAAGACCGCGCCGGTTTTGAGTTTCAGTTCAGGGTCGTTGTTGATATCGACCAGAGTCATCAGGGTGAGGTGCCCGCCGGCGGAGGCGCCGGTGATACCGATGCGGTCGGGGTCGATCTCGTAATCCTCGGCGTGGTCTTTGACATACCGAATCCCCTTCTTGATGTGGTCGACCATTTGATCGGCGGTGAAGAGGGTTCGCGACCCGGGCCTGACCATAAAGACGGTGTAGCCTCGGTCGCAATAAATATTAAAAATCTGTCCGCGAAGGTGATCGTTCACCTGCCCCTGTTCCGAGAACCAGGCGCCGGAGAGGACATCGATCACAGCCAGGCCGTTCTTCTCGCCTTTGGGTGTGAAGACATCCATCACCAGCCCCACGCCGGAGACCAGGGAATAGACAATGTTCTCCTCTCGGGTGTAGGGAACCTCCTCCTCGGCGTATGCGAGGGAGGGGATGAGCAATGCGGCGATCAGCAATAGGGGGAAGATCTTCACGGGGTGACTCCTATCCTTGAAATGGGGTTGCGTTGTGTTTCTCCATGATGGCTTTCCATTCGGCCTCGTCGAGGACCTCGGATTCGTCGATCAGCATGATCGGGATATCGTCCTTGATCGTGTAACGGCGACGGGTCTTCGGGTCGGTGGAGACCAGAGTTTCGCCCTCGAGCACCAGAGGAGCCTTGGTTTCGGGGCAAACCAGAATGTCGAGTAGATCCTGGGAAATCGGCATGGTTGTTTTTCTCCTAAAGAACAGCGGTGAGGAGGATGTTAGGAGAGGTCCGCCGAAAGGGAAAGTGGGATGTCGAGGGATGGCTCTGAACAGGCGCAAGCATCGCCGCTATGATGGAAGTCAATATGTTCAATCGTCTCAGTCGGATATGCCGTTTATCGAGTCGGCGGTGGGTGCTGATATTCTTCGGTCTGGTCTCCTTGTGCTCAAGCGCCAGGGCCCTTGAAGATCCTTCCGGCTTGTCGGAACTTCCAGTGGGCGATTCGCCGGACCCAATCTCTGCGCCCTATTTCCCGGACCGCGTCCATGAATTCATCTGGCGAAATTGGGAGGCGGTCCCCGCCGAGAAGTTGGCGAAAATTCTAGGCGCTACTGTCGAACAGATCACCGAGATCGCCGTTTCGATGGGGCTTCCCGAAAAGCCGGAGGTTCCTTCTCGGATGCTCGAAAGGGGATATGTCGGGCTGATCCGTCGGAATTGGCATCTCCTCCCGTACGATCAACTCCTGGAACTCCTCGAGATGACCCCCGATCGATTGAATGTCATGCTGCGCGAGGAGGATTTTCTCTGGATCAAGTTGGGTCGACGGAAACCCGCCTGCCCGCCGCTTCGCTATGAGCCTCCCGATGCAATGGCCCAAAATCGTGCGGCGGAGATTCGGCGGTTGGTCGAGAAAGAGTTTGGGGAGGCCCTGTCCAACCAGGGGGAGCCGCGATTCGACTTTGTCCGTCAACTGTCCCAACCCCTCCCGGAGGAGGATTTGGAGACGCCCACCGAGAAAACAGATTCCTTTCGAAGAATTGTCTATTCCTACGTCGCGGTTTATGGCGACCCCCTGATGCGCCCCGAATTGGACCCCTATCCCGATGGATTGCTGCAACGCATTGCGTGTGTTGGAGTCAATGGCGTTTGGCTGCATGCGGTTCTACGAGATTTGGCTCCGGGAGGGGAGACATTCCCAGAATTTGGAGAGGGGTGCGAGACTCGACTCGCCAACCTGCGGGAATTGGTGAAGCGTGCCTCGGGATACGGAATTCGAGTTTATCTGTATTTCAATGAACCCCGCGCCATGCCGCTTTCGTTTTTCGAGGGGCGCTCCGAGATGGCCGGCGTGAAAGAGGAACATCTCCAGGCGCTTTGCACCTCTCACCCCAAGGTGCGTAAATGGATGGGAGACGCTCTGGCGTTCATCTTTCGCGAGGTTCCCGACCTGGGCGGAGTGTATGTCATCACCGCCTCGGAGAATCTGACTAATTGCGCCTCTCATGGCGACTGGAAATCCTGTCCGCATTGTGTCTACCGTGGCGATTCAGAGATTCTCGCCGAGGTCGTCGCGGTCATCGAGGAGGGGGTCCATCGAGGGAATCCGGAGGCGAGGGTCCTCATCTCCGATTGGGGTTGGAAGGGTCACGGAGACGCCCGAGAGATCATTCCCCTTTTGCCCAAGGCGATCACCCTGATGTCGGTGAGCGAATGGAATCTTCCCATCGAGCGGGGAGGAGTGGAGTCATTGGTGGGGGAGTATTCCATCTCGTCGGTGGGCCCGGGGCCGCGTTCTCTTCCCCACTGGAAAGCGGCGCGTGAGCAGGGCATGGGAACCGGCGCGGAAATCCAGTTCAACAACACCTGCGAGATCGCAAGTCTCCCCTACATTCCGGTGATGGATCTTGTCGCCGAGCACTGTTCCAATTTGTTGGCGGCCGCCGACCTCGACGCCATGCTGATCGGGTGGACCATGGGGGGCTACCCCTCGCCCAACATCGCTGTGGCCAAACGGTTGTGTCAGGATCCAGCTCCAGCGGTCGATTCGGTTTTGGATTCGGTCGCACTCGAGAGATATGGTCCCGATGGCGCTCCGTTGGCCCGACGAGCCTGGAGGATTCTAAGCGAGGCTTACCGTGAGTATCCCTTCCACATCAGCGTCGTGTACACCTCGCCTGTTCAGATGGGCCCAGCCAATCCACTTTACCTCACCAAAACCGGTTATTCCGCCACGATGTGGGGGCTCCCCTATGACGATCTAAAAGGCTGGCGCGGCCCCTATCCGCCTGAAATTCTGGCTCAACAGTTCGAGAAAATAGCCAAGGGATGGAAACCCGGTCTCGATCTTTTGGAAGAGGCCGTTTCAAAAACCCCCGAATCCTTGCGCGGGGAGGCGAGATCGGATCTTCGACTCGCAAAAGCGGCGGCGATTCACTTTCAGTCGGTCGCCAATCAGACTCGTTTCGTGATGTCGCGGGATCAACTTTCCGAGGGTGGATCGTCATTTTCGGAGGAGGAACAGTCTCGCCTGAAAGAGGTCATGAGGGATTCCTTGGAGTCGGAGATGGAACTCGCGCGAGAACTCTATAACTTGAGCAAGGAGGATTCGCGGATCGGTTTCGAACCCTCCTGCCATTATTTCTACTTGCCTCTGGATCTGGTGGAAAAAGTGATCAACTGCCGGTGGATTCTGGAGCGGATTGGTCCGTGACACCTCCGCGTTGTCGGATCGTCAAGATCCACTTTCCGATCCTGCCGGGGGAGCGGCATCTTGCCGCGAATGCCCACCTCCCGTTTCGGGGCAAGGATGCCCCTCCCACGGTACAAAACCAAATTTAAAATCCACTAACGCGAGTTCTTGGATTCAATTCACGGGCTCGAAGAAGGGTTGAACCTCCACAAAGTTGAAGGCGATTCTTTCGGCTTGGCTAGGTTGATCAGAGATTGCCAGCACGTCTTCTTGACCCGAGGCTCGGAAAACATAGCGGTAATAAGTGAAATAAGCCGGGTGGTTTCGATCATAGGGTCCAAACTCGTGAGCGTAATTGCTCGGGTAGGAGGCTTTGAACGTGTATTCGTCGATCCATTCCCCATTTTCCAAATCAAGTCCCAATTCGATTTCCTGGTTTTTATCCCAATCATTGATGTCGGCGGTAATTAATTTTACTGAATAGAGTCGTCCGGGTTTGAGTTCCTTGAGTTTCTGTGAAATTCGATTGGGTTTCTCGGCCCGAGTCATCTCGCAATAGGTGTTTCCCCTTTCGGTCTCCGGATATCGTCCTTGGAGCCAACTGAAACCCTCTTGGCTGCTAGCCGTGATGGTTCCGGAGGCCGCCTCCTGGACAGTCCAGTGATTGAGTCCTTGATCAAAATCAGGATTCTTTAGGTGAGGAAGATCGTAAGGGTCCTCGGTGAGTCGATTCGTGTTTCCCTCGATACAGTAGTGGCGAAAGAGTTGGTGAGCCCAGCGGACCATCTCCTCGTCGGCGTAGCTGGTTGTGTACTCCATGATTCCATCGATTCCCCAGTAGACCGGAGTGGTGGCGAGGTGATGGAACTGCATGTCGAGGAAGACTCGGTAATCGACCGCGGGATTCGTGTTCAAGGATTCCGGCGGAGCGGAGAGATATCCAAGGCAAAGGATCAAGTGATGGGCAAAATCGGGATAGTTTTCGGTCCAGTTCAGATGCGAACGATGAAGGCTCCGGTTAAGCGCGCGGATTGCCTCCTCCTCGGTGGCTTCCTCCGCGAGGTATTTTTCGAGAGCGAACCGGTCGCCGTGGTCGATTAGATCCTGGACGAAGGCCTGGGTCGATTCATCCTTTTGCTGATAAAGATCGCCACACCATGCGTAGAAAATCTTGTCCTCTAGAAGACCCTCGTTTCGCAGCATCTTGAGCGCTTCGAGCCATGCGGCGTAGTGATGCGAACTCGCGCCGATGAACTCATCGACAATGAGTCCTCCAAAATCGGGGGACTGAATCCCAATATTCTTCGACCAGTACTCATAGACTTCTGTGGCATTGGGAGGCGGCCCGCTTAGCCCGGGCAGACTGGCATTGCCCACCCAAAGTCTCCCTTCGTTCAGCCATTCTTTTTTGATTGCTTCATCGATGTCCCCATGGGTGATGAGAGTCGTGACATGGGGAAGGACATACTGGGTGAGGTATTTCCAATCGTAATCACCATGCGGCGCGAGATGAGAGGTGCAGGGGTAATAGGAATAGGCGAGTTCGGGGATCCTTCTAATCGATAGCCGACCTTTCCTGTACATATGTTCGATTTCGATACGGTGCTCGCCCTCGTCAAGTTCCATTATGGATTCGAAGTTCCCGTTGTCGGGGTTCCTTCTCCAAATAATCAATCGGCTGGTCCCAACCCATCTCGCGAGAAGTTGTCCCCATTCTTCGCCAGGATCCTCGGGAGAAATTGAGACCAAGACCCAGCCTTTTCGTGGGTTCTTGATCGTCTCACGAACCCACTCGCTATGGGGAAGTGAACTATCGTAAAGTTCAGTCACACAATTATTCAGAACCTTGAGGTTGTCATAGGGTTCCGGCCATTCTCGTTCCCGTTGGGATCGCAACGGAATCACCACGGGCGGAAATGAAACCCAACCCTTGGGGACAACACGGATAACGCCAGCCCCATCCTTTGGCAGTTCCTTCGGATCGAATAGGGCGACCCATACGCCCTTCCCCTCCCGCTTTAAACTCATCGGCGAAACAGATGTAGAGTCGGATTCGATTTGGACTTCGATATTCGATGCCGAAAAATCTTGCCCCAGACCTTTCCCATCGATCTCCACCACGAATCCACCCAACCGCTCGGAGGGGTACTGATGCACCTGGGGAATTCGCGGGAGTGAATCCACATCGGTGGTCAGCAGGCAGGGCTCCCGCCAGGGGCCGCCGCTCCCGCCCCAATCGTGGAAGGAAAGAGCGATTGAGTTTTCAACGCCGTACTGGAGGAATGGAGCGAGGTCGGCCATCGTGGCGATCTGCGCCACCGTTGTCTGCTCGGAGGCATTCATCTTTCGGATCGAACCCGGATCGGGTCGGTCGCCGAACCGCGCGACCTCTTGGCCATTGCAATAGAGGATGTAGGAATCGTTCGCACCGCCGAGGAGGAACCAGACTGCCTGCCCCTCCCAGTCCTTGGGAACGTCGAACCGCTTCCGATACCACGCGGTTCCATCGAGGTCGGAAAAGCCCTGGTCTTCCCAACGAAGTCCGGCGTCGATGACTGCCCAGTCGTCGTCCTGAAAGTAGGGGGCATACCATGCCTGTTTGAATCCGAGATCGCCGGGATCCGGTTTAAATCGCCAGCCATTCAATAGGCCAAGGGAGTCCTGACCGAATGACGGGATCGGTATCCAACACAGTCCGATGAAAAGCGGAACCCAACTTCCGCGCACTTCCGGCCCCTCCGTGACTTTTCGTGATTCAAACCTTCACTTCACAATATCGAACTCATCCAAAACGTTGCCATCGATGTCATAGACCTTGTAGGACAGGTTCTTTCCATCGATCTCGAAATACTGGTAAACCGGGATGCCGGCAAACTGCACCGCCGCATAGTTGTTCGGAGGAATTTCACGAGGTCGATTTTCGATGGGAATCGAAATGACATGGATGGTCCCCTGTTCGGGCTTGTCCCTCGGTCGATCCCGAAACATGGGGTGGCTCCTCATGTAGTAATGGGTGTGCCCCTCCAAAGAGATGTCGACATGATGTTTGTCAAAAATGTACCCCCAGAGGTTTCGAATTTCAGGGTACGGGTCCTCATAATTGTAGGGTGGGAAATGAAACATCGTGAACTTCCAGTCTGCATCCGAATCCTCAACCTGCTCCTCGAGCCAGTCGGCTTGGTCGAGCACCGGCAATGTGGAATCCAGTGAAACAAACTTCAAGTTGCTGTATTCGATCGAGAATGCTCTTTCGCACTGGACCGTTTTGGGGCCGTTCTCCGGCAGGGCAAACTGGTCGACATACATCTCGACCCCCATCCCATCGATTACCTCGTGGTTGCCGATGGTGGGAACGAGAGGAATCCGGGTCCCGAGAGGTCCCGCGCAATGAAAGAACCGATCCCAGTCATCCCGATATTGACCCGTGTCGACCAAGTCCCCGGCGATAGTGAAAAAGGAAATATCCGGGTGACGGTCCTCGATCACCTTCACCATCTCTCCCCAGATATCCCGGTTGTGAGTGTCACCGAAGGTGACAAAAGTGAAGGGTTTCGGTTTGTCGGGGGCAGTGGTGAATTCGGACTCCTCGCTCCAAATCGGCTTGCCCGGATGACCCACGCGATAGACATAGGTCGTATCTGGTTCGAGGTCTCGCATGACGGCGGTGTAATGGTGACAGAGAGGGTCGTTCTCGAGCAATCGGTTCTCGATGAGTTTGGTGTCGGCTTCCACCTCCCGATACTCGGCGTCGCCCTTCTTCTTAAATTGGACCACTCCATTGTCGAGCTGAGTCGAGGTTCTCCATTGGACGGTTTGTGTGGTTTTGGGATCGTCGCTCCAAGTCAGCAGAATCTGGTCGGGGGTCTCGCTGGATGGATAGCGTGTTTTTCGGAAGCCGCCGATCAAGTGCGCTTCGCGAGCGCGTCCGCGAATGGTGGTCAGGAGCCGATGTCCAAAAAGCTCCCTTGGAACCTCTTTCAAAAGGAGGCTGTCCCAGTCGTGATAGACAAACGCTCCTTCATGCATCCATTCCGTCGAGAACTGACTCGGGAAAAGGTTTGTGATCTCGAGATCGTCGCCTTCGTTCAAGGCTCCGACTGTTACGAAATAGTGTTGGCGGTGTTTGTCGAACCCATTGATGCCTAGATTCACCGGCCCCGGTTCAAACTTCTTTTGCCAGACCTCGTACACCCAATCCTCGTCATTGACCACGGTCATGTCGGTCTTCTCGAATCCCGCCTCTTTGAGCCAGAACGGGAGGACCGGCTGGTCCTTGTGGTGCATTACCGAAACAACCACCGGTACATTGACCTCGAATTTGACGTGCTGAGTCGCCAGGGACTTTCGCTCCTCGGGCGTGATAAACGACTGGATTTTTTCATCGGTCAGGGAAAAGAGTTCCTCTTCGGAGAGGTTCTCGTAGAGCCGATCGACGATGCCATCCATCGTCTCTTTGACCGATTTGATTTCCGCTCGCGCGGAGGGGATGAAAGCGATCAGAAAAATGATCGCGAGTTGTCTTTTGAATTTGTACATCAATCTTAACCTCTTGTTTGAATCAATATTGGGGCTGCCATGCATCACCCCTCAACCGGCTTCCCACGCTCTTGGATAATGACCTCTTTGCAACCCATCTTTTCCATCTCTTCCTTCAATGCATTCAGACTTTCGTCCTCGCCATGGACCAAGATGAACTTCTCCGCACGGTCCTTCAATTTTTCGGCAAAATCAAGGAGATCCGATCGACCGGCGTGAGCGCTCAAGGAGTTGAGCACCTTGACCTCGGCGAGAAGTTGGTGCTTAACGCCAAAAATCTTCACCTCCTGTTCACGCTCGACAATCTTTCTTCCCAAGGTGTGCTTTGCCTGGAAACCGATGATCAGGACTGTGTTTCTCTCGTCCTCGATGTTGTTCTTGAGGTGGTGAAGGATACGTCCGTGCTCGCACATTCCCGCCGCCGAAATGATGATGCAGGGGTCCTCCTTGTCGTTGAGTTCTTTCGAGGCCCAGGCGCTGCGGATATAGGAAATCTGGTTGAGTTCGAAGGGGTCGCCCGAGTCCTCCATAACCGCCCGGATTTCATCATCGAAAGAATCGGCATGGAGACGGAAGACTTCGGTGATGTTGACGGTAAGCGGACTATCCACATACACCGGAAGGTGGGGAATCCGTTTTTTGATTTCCAGTCTCTTCAGAGCAAAGACGAACTCCTGGGCTCTTTCAAGGGCAAAACTGGGAACGATCAATTTTCCTTTCTTCTTGTGTGTTTCATTGACAATTTCCGCAAGTTCGTCATCGAGCGTCTCGATGGGATCGTGCTCGCGGTTTCCATAGGTGCTTTCCATCATCACGATGTCGGCGTCCGTGGGCTCCCATGGATCGCGTAGGATGGCCATGTTTTTCCGTCCGATGTCTCCAGAAAACAGATATTTTCTCGGCCGTCCGTTTTCCTCGAACTCGACCTGACACATGGCGGATCCCAGGACATGCCCCGCCTCCTTAAAGGTAAGGGTGATTCCAGGAAGGACTTGGAAGGGGAGGTCAAAGGGAATGCCCACGAACTTCTTCATGATGTTGTGGACATCTCCATCGTCATAGGCCGGGGCGACAAAAGACTGGTTCTTTTTGGAGAGCCACTCGGCGTCTTTTTGTTGGATGTGGGAGGAGTCCATCAACATGATGGCGCAGAGATCCCGGGTGGCGGGGGTGCAATAAACAATCCCGTCGTACCCGTTTTTTGCCAAAACCGGCAGAGTCCCCGAGTGATCGATGTGGGCATGGCTGAGAACAACCGCGTCGATGTCCCTGACCGAAAACGGAAGCTTGCTGTTGCGGTCGGCTGACTCCTCGCGGCGGCTCTGGACCATCCCGCAGTCGAACAGGATTTTCTTCCCGTTGATTTCGACCAAGTGACGGCTCCCAGTCACTTCTCGCGCGGCTCCGTATGACGTGATCTTCATTCTAGGTGCGACTCCTCTCCATCGGCAAAAAACCGGAAAATTCTAGGCATGTGGGAAGAGATGATATCCTCTTTAAGGTCAAAATGTTATCACCGCGCCAAGGCCCCGAAGGCGCCCGAGCGATCATCCTTCCAGATTCTCGCAATTTCGGAGGACCCCCAACCACTACCAAACTCAGAGGTTCATCCCATCGAAATCCGCAAAAATACCTTTGTAAGAACCCGTATTCAAAAGACACGGAAACGATGTTACGATATTGAAAAGATGCAATAGAATTAATTCTTTTGTGCGCGGATCTTTGTATGCGGTTTTTGCTGAGTTTGGAAACCACGCTCTGAAGGTGAATGGGATGCCCAAAGAATCACCACGATTTTCCCGTGTCGCGATTCTACTTCTGGCCTGTGGCGCTGCGGTTCACGCCGCGACTCAGATTTCCAACCATTTGGGATATTTGGGGAATTGGTGGCAGGAGGTTTTGATTCCCACCAGTCTAGCGATGATCTTCGCGCCGGTGTTGTATGTCGTCCGATTGAATCTCAGTCAATCTCCGGTGAAGCAACTAGTCGTTTTGGGACTTGGCTCGGAATTGATTCATTTGTTTTTCGATTTCGCGGACGACTCGCCCTTCTTTAGCGTCTATCCGATTTTCCAAAAAGGGGATCCGATTCATGTCTTCTTGCAGGAAATTTTCGGGGCTGCGGCTCTCGGTTTCCTTCTGGCGGCGCTGTTCTACTTCATCGTTTCGTATCAAAAAACGGAATCGGAACTGTCCAAGGAACGGGATGTTTTGAGAAACGAAATCGAGGAGAGAGGCAAGGCGGAGGAGGATTTGAGGAGGGCCAAGTCCATCGCGGAAACGGCCAACCGCGCCAAGAGCGAGTTTATCGCGAGAGTGAGCCATGAAATCCGGACGCCCATGACCTCGATCGTCGGTTACGCTCAAATGTTGCACGACGAGAAAGTCGGTCCGATCAACGAGGCGCAGAAGGAGTGTCTGGAAACGATCCAAAGAAATTCTCAGCATTTGCTCGAGGTGATCGAGGAAATCTTGGATCTGTCCGCGATCGAAGCGGACAAGTATCCATTGACATTGGTCGACTTCAATTTGGAGTCGACCATCGAAAACTGCTTGGAATTGATGAGAAACAAAATCGACCAGAAAAACCTGCGGATTTCCTTCAATCGAGATTCGCTCGATCCGATTCGGGGAGACGAAAAAAAGATTCGGCATGTCATTCTCAACCTACTCTCGAACGCCTGTAAATTCACACCCGAGGGCGGAAGAGTCGGGGTGGTGGTGGAACGCATCCTGTCCGACATTCGAGTCACCGTGTGGGACACGGGAATCGGCGTGCCCCCTTCCGAACGCGAGAAAGTTTTCGAGGATTTTTATCGAATCGAGCGTGAAGGATCCGCCAGGAGCGAAGGCACGGGAATCGGCCTCGCCATCTGCAAAAAGTTTATCGAACTGCACAATGGCCGAATCTGGGTGGAAAGCCAGGCCAACGAAGGAAGTCGCTTCATCTTTTCGATCCCTCAGGCTCACGTGGGAAAGGCGGATTCGGTTGAGAAATCCGACCACGGAATCCATCCGCTCCTCAAGGAGATCCGCTTGTAGATAACGAGACCGGTCGTCTCTATTCAAGAATTATCGCTCACGAAAGGATTTCCGGGAGCGCCCCATGAATGACGCCACACAAACTTATCTCGCCCTCGGCGACAGCATGAGCATCGACGATTACACGGGCGTGAAAGGGGGTGGGGCGGTCAACCAATTTCACCAATCGTTGGGTGAGAGTTGGCGGCTGATCGACCGAACCTTTGACGGCGCCACGATGCCCCGGGTTCATGAAAGAATCGCCGAGGGTTCGGACCTGGTGACTCTCACCATCGGTGGCAACGATCTCCTGGTGAATCAGAGTCGATATCTGTCGGAGGGACTCGGCCACTTCGGCGAAGAGCATTCCAGACTACTCTCGGCCATCCGGGAAAAGAACCGATCGGCGGTCATGATTGTTGGAAATGTGTACGCCCCGCAGTCCGGATTGTCCATGGAGCAAGAACGCGCGCTGGACGAGGCGAATCGGTTGATTGGGGAGAATGTTCAAAAAGTGCAGGCTCAATTGGCGGACATCCATGGAGCCTTCCTGGGACACGAAAACAAATACCTCTGTTTGGAAATCGAGCCGACTCTAGCGGGAGCGAAAGCGATCGCCGCGCTCTTTCGAGACTCGTTCCAAATGCTCAGAGGCGGGTGAGAGGTTGATCGAGTATTTCCGGGGATTCAAAAAGAATTGAATCAAAAGATCAATTTTTCATGTATCTTTCACTGGGGGATGTGGGATTTGTTTTTTTGGATTAAACAATGGACGACCTCGCCAAAGATTTCTCCATTCAGATGCTCGAGGCTTCACCGGTCACTCTGGTTGTGGTCGATGAGGAGGGTGTCATCCGGTTCGTTAATCGAGAGTTTGAAAAAGTCTTCGGATACTCGCCCAGTAGGATCATTGGCAAGAGTTTGGAATGTATCATTCCAAATCGATTTCGACCCACGCATAGCGAAAAATTACAGCAGATTCTGGAAACTGCAAGCACTCTCGATTTAGGGCAAATTCGACTCCTTTACGGCCTCCGGTCGAATGGGGAGGAGTTCCCTATCCAGATCAGATCGTCGGTGATGCGCTCGGAAGAAGGAACTTACGCGATCCTCGCGGTGACTGACTTGCTCGAGAGAATGAGTCTGCCCCGAAAAGAACTGACTGTTCAACAGCGATACGAAATGTCCGTGATTCGATCCTCGGACGGGATTTGGGACTGGTTCAACGTCGAGCAAGAAGCCCAGTGGTGGTCGCCCAAATTCTTCGAGAACCTTGGATACCAGCACATGGAAATTGAACCGACTTGGTCGGCGTTCAAATCGTTACTCCATCCCGAAGACTGTCGACTTGTATTGGATTCCCTCGAGAAACACCTGGAGAAGAACCTTCCCCTTCAACTTGAATGTCGGATGAAATCCAAGGTTGTGGGTTATCGTTGGTTTCGGATCAAAGGCCGCGCCAACCGGAATGAAGACGGGAAACCGACACGACTCCTAGGAACGGCATCCGATATCGATAAAAGGAAAGTGGCTGAAATCGAAAAGGAGCAATTGAAGGAGTTCCTGGCGGAAAAAGAGAGGTTGGCTTCCATCGGCGAGATTGTGGCGGGTGTCACCCACCATATCAAAAACATTCTTGGCGGAATGATCTCCAGCATGAGAATCATAGAAATGGCGCTGGAGGAGAACGATCTCCATTCGGTGAAAAAGGCTTGGAAACACTACAGCCGAACCAGCACGAGACTCTCCAATTTCGCCAACGAGGTGTTGTCCCTAACGAGAAATCCAGTTTTAGAGAGCCAACCCCGGGATCTTGTTCAGATCGTTAAAGATGTCATTGAGGATTGTTCCGATGACGCAAACGTCAAGAGTGTTTCAGTCCGACTTCACGCCTATCGGGATATCCCGTTTGTCACTTTAGACAATCAAGGGATCTCGGATGCGTTGCTCAATCTCATCGGAAACGCCATAGACGCAGCAAGTGGCAAGCCCCATGGAATGGTGAAGGTCACCATACGCCCCCATCTCCAGAAAAAGTCGGTGGAAATCATTGTCACCGACAACGGGCCGGGAATTCCGGAGTCGATCAAGGAAACAATCTACCAACCATTCTTCTCCTCGAAGTCCGGACAATCCTCGGGACTGGGATTGCCCATGGCAAAGAAGGTGGTGCTCGATCACCACGGCGAGATCGAGTTCGAGTCCGCGCCAGGGCGGACAACATTCAGGGTCACTCTCCCCGTTCATCCCGAGAATGGAATCGCAGAAGAAGATCCACGCCTTCGATCCTCGCAAAAGATTTTCACTCCCTTATCCTGAATTTCGACGAAAGCGACCTAATTGCCTCAGACGCTCTTTAAGAGCAGTATGGACGATAAAATGGAGGCATTTGCAATGAAGACTTTCATCTTTCTTTTCACCTTCTTGTTGTGGATTAGCCCCGGGCATTGTTTGGAGACGCCCGGTCCCGAAGAACTGCTTGTCATCAACCCATCCGCCGACTTCCCCAGGCACTCCGAGGGCGACATTATCCAACTGAAAAACGGGAGCCTATGCCTTGTTTACACCCGCTTTTTTGGAGGAGCGCATGACGACTCGGCGGCGGAGATTGTGGCGATGACTTCCTCCGATGGAGGAGATACCTGGAGCGAGCCACGAGTTTTGGTTGAGCGTGAAGGCGACAAGAATGTCATGTCGGTCAGCCTGCTTCGTCTCGAGGATGGGGAAATCCTTCTGTTCTATCTGGTCAAAAACGGTTGGTGCGATCTCAAGATGTATGTCCGTCGTTCTTCGGACGAACTCCAAACGGTAGGGGAAAAGACGCTTGTCACCGTGGCCGATGGTTACCATGTGGTCAACAATGACCGGGTCGTTCAGCTCTCCACGGGAAGACTTGTTGTCCCGACGGCATTGCATCGCTGTATCGGCGACACACGCGAGGGCTGGTCCAACTCCGCGATCATGCGCGTCTTCTATTCGGACGATCAAGGCAAGAGTTGGCGGGTGGACCAAAGCGATCCCAAGGCGGAGCCCGATAAGGAGGTCGTTCTCCAGGAACCCGGAATCGTGGAACTCAAGGACGGTCGCTTGATGATGTACATCCGAACAAACGGTGGAACCCAATATGTCCGCTTCTCCTCCGATCAAGGAGAGAGCTGGACCAAATATGAGCCAGGGAATCTGGCCTCGCCCCTGAGCCCAGCCACGATCGAACGGATTCCCTGGAGCGGCGACTTGGTCGCGGTCTGGAACGACCACTCGGGATGGCATAATTATCCCCCAGGCAAGCGCACTCCTCACTGCCTTGCAGTGAGCAAGGACGAGGGAAAGACCTGGAGCAAGAGCCGTGTCCTCGAGGGCGATCCTGACGGTTGGTACTGCTACACCTCGATGACCTTCGCGGATGACCGTCTCATCCTGTCTTACTGCGCGGGGGATAAGGAAGTAGGCGGTCTAAATCGTTTGAAGGTGTTGGCCCTTCCAAGGGAATGGTTGGAAATGGAATAGAATACGTCCTGTTCTCATTCGATGACCGGAAAACCTGTTCGTAGGATTTACAGCAATTCCGACATGGATTCCATGCAATCTTCACAGATCGAGTGAGTGATTCTTGGCGTCGCGGCGGAACTGAAGAGGTTCAGTCGGCCCACCGCCTCTTCTGCCTCCACCCAGTCGTTCGTAATGTGAAACTTTTTGCACCAGCTACAAACAGATATCAGATCCCCTTCCCGGTCGATGGTGACATCGAGAAGGGAACAATAATCGCGCTCTTTCGTTTGGACATGGCTGACCGTCATGTTGATAACCCCATCGACGGGAGGGGCGATTGTCAAGTTGTAGAAGCGCCGCTCCGTGGGAGAATCGCACCGGAAGGGGATTTGGATGGTGCGTCGATCCCGGCAAACACGTTCCAAGAGTGATCGGTAGATATCACGAACTTCCCGACTTTCAAAGAAATCGAAGATCGACTGTCCGTGAACCGCCCCTTTGCAGAGACTAGGGGCATGGTTCTGCTTGGCAAACTCATCCCACTCAAGGCTTGTGGACACTATCTTTCCATCGGAATCGATTGTGTATGTGATCTCGTTAAAACCCATCATCAACCACCATTTTCTTAGGTTGAGAGAGATATTTGACCATCTTGTTACATTCCAGTCAAGATTGAGTGGCGGACTAGGAAGGGATTGATCCGTGAAAAAAGGTGATCAATCTTTTTGTCGCATTCTTGCCTCCATCCTCCAATACCGATGGGAGGGGTTTGTCCCTGAGTGATGCCATCGTTCAGCGGTTTCAACCTTTCCATCTGTTTATCCCGCCCTGAAAAACTCTGAATCATCGTTCGAAAAGTCTTTTTTTGAGCCTGAGAAAAGGGGAAAAGGAATGGGATCGATTTTAGTCGCGAAATGTCCATGCGGATTTGAGCCGGAGCCAATCTTTGCTGGGGGTGGCATGATGGAAAAATACCGAACCATTTGTCTGGCGCCAGCGCTTTGTCTCAGATGTGAGAGCATAGTCACCGCCAACTACTGGGATGAGGATGCGCGCTGCCCCCACTGCCGAGGAAGAGTGAAATTCTATGACGACCCGAATCTCCAAGCCAGTAAGGAGGGGGTGACAAATTCCTTGAGTGAGGTCTTTGCATGGGGGAGCGATAACGCCAAAAGGTTTGTCTTGTCCGACAAGTTTTTCTATTGCCCGAGATGTGGAGAATTCAAGATGGAATTTCGGGTGGATTTGCCCTGGGATTGACACCCTGACACCCACTCTTTTCGGTCTTCAATTGAATCGGGTCGAGTTCGCTTCGCCAAGAAATTGAGCCCTTTAGCGGAGAGGGAGGTCATTCCACGACTACCTTCGATCCTCCCTCCACCACAACAACCGGTCGGGTGTCCGTATTGATGTCCGCGAAGTTTTCATCGATCGCGCTTGAATCCTCAATTTGAATCATCGCCTCTCCGAGAGGCGCGTTTTCTTTCACCTGGAAGACAATTTCAAAGAGAATCGCGTTCCCATCATAACCAAAATCGAGCGCGGGGGTTTCTGGTCGCCTGAGTAGAACGACAGTGTTGTCGGTCCCTTCTCCGTTATCGTTGATATCCGCCACGAGGTCGAACACCTCGACCGAGTCGTTGAATCCAGGTCGACGGGCGGCAATCTCCGTCCAGAACGGTATGTCTGTGTCATCCAGATTGGCCAGGAATTCTCGTGCGTAACTGTGAATCTCGACGAAACTGAGAACCCCATTGCCATCCAAGTCCAGCAGCAATCCGGGATGGGTCGTGATCTCCCCTGTCCCGTCGTTGTAGGTGTATGCAAAGTTGTCAACTGACGGCAGATCCGGGAGTTCATTCGAGAAGAAGAAATCGACCACCGCCTGAAGTTCGACAAAAGATTGATCCCCGCTGAAATCCAAATCCATTCGTGTCTCCCGGATATCCAAAACCTGAAGGCGGTCGGAGTCGAATCGAAAATCGAAGGTGATCCCGAGAAGGTTTTCTGTGTCGTTCAATCGAACGACGGTTGAAAAGGTCTCTCCGCGGGTGGCGCTTCGAATGGTGTCGATATCGAAATCGTCGTCGATCACCCCGATGCCGTTCCCTATGAAATGGGGCGTACCTGGAAAGAGGTCCAGTCCCAAAACGCCGGGGAGAGGAGGATTGGAGGGCGTTCCTTTCACGATAGATTTGTTAGGGTTTTCGGGGAGCCTGGGGACCTTGGAGATGAGATCAAACAGATGCTGCTTTTGCGAGCCCAGGGACTTAATCAGAGTTTTTTGTGGGAAAGGTTCGGCAAAACTCGAGGAGAAAGGGATAAGCAGGAGACCCGAAAAAAACCAAGCACAACAAGCAATTCGACTCATGGTCGCCACCTCCGGGGCGGGCGCCTTGGTGCGATTGTTCAAAAGTGGTAGCGGAGGGGGGAGTCGAACCCCCACGAGGTTGCCCTCAGCGGATTTTGAGTCCGCCGCGTCTACCAGTTCCACCACTCCGCCACTCGGCGAGAAAAGTAGCCGCTTCACACATTTTGTTCAAGGGTTTCAGGTCGCGGGGGGGTGGGAAGGGAGGCCCTAGAATGCCTTGTCCTTGGGCCTCCCCTGGTGTGTGGGTCAGTTGGCTGGTTGCCAACAAGTTCATTAGTCGAAACGGAAAACAGTGATCTCGGCCCCATCGTCGCCGATGACATGCATCCTCACCATGGGGCGTTGCATCTCGTAGGAGACAGTCGAACCCATCGCGCCGATGTACTCCTCGAACGCGGGCACAACCCTTTGCTTCCACTCCGGATCGTCTCCGTCAAAGTTCTGACCATAGAGCTGAACCTCGACACGATCATCCTTTTTGGCGACTCCAAAGTTGAATTCCATCACCGTCTCCGAATCTGTGTAAAAGCTGAAATCCTTTTCCAATTTCGCTTCCATTCTCTTCTCGCATTCGCACCGGGCTTGGGATGGCTGAGTCCAAAAGAACCCAACCAGTGTCAATCCCAGAAGAAGGACACTCCAAACTCTCGTCTTTGAATTCTTGATCTCTCGCATGGTCGGATCCTCCTTTCGAAGCGGCTTTAGTATCGATAAGAAAAGGATAGTCCCTCTATTCGAAGAGGGTTCATGGGGAAAACCCTGATCTGCCGATCGGGCGAAATCCAGGGATAGGAAGAATCGCAATTGAGACAAAGAAAAACGGCGCCATTCGGCGCCGGAAGTGGGGTTTTGGTCTTGGTTAATTGTGGGTGTTTTTTATCGGGTTATTTCCCGTATTGGAACTTTCCGATTTCATTGTTTTGGAGGTCGATCACTCTAAACTTGACGACTGGTCGATCCAATTGAGCGGACACATCTTTGCCGATCGCGCCGAGGTAACTCAAGAAGAATTTCTGGTCACGGCTTATCCACTCGGTGTCCCAAAGGCCGAAATTTTGTCCGACGAGGGTGACATCCACAAATTGGGCCTGCTTGTGAACCTGAAACTTGAATTCGAGGACCGAGTAATTGTCCGCATAGTAGGTGTATTCGGTTTTCAACTTCGCTTCCATTCTCTGGTTGCAGGGACAATTGGCCTGGGCAGTTTGGCTAGCGGAGACCATCAAGAAGAGGGTTCCAAAGAGAGTGAGAGTGGCATTGCGGGTGGTCTTTTTAAAAGATGTCGGGGTCATGATCGTGTTCCTCCTAGCCCAGATTTGTTTGTCCGATGGTGGGGTAGGAGAGCAGGGTCTGTGCCAAAACTCCAAAAAGCTGCAACGGTTTGAACGATTGCGCAATTTAACGTTACTTTTTCGTTATAAGAGATTGCAACAAGTGGCGCAAGGGGAAATTGAGAGAGCGAGATCGATATCACAGAGCTATCCAAGGGGGATCAGATCATATCGGTTTGGTATGGACTGACCCAAAAAAGACCTCCTTCAACCCAACCAGCCCTTTAACCAACCGCGCTTTTCGGGTTTCGAATACTCAGGCAGCAGGAGTGGTCGCATCCCTCGATCCGGCGCAAATTGGGGATTCTTCGCCCACGCGAGCAGCGGCGCTGTGGCCGCTGAAAGGGTGTAAAATTTCTCAAAGACTTTCCTGGAGTTTTTAGCTCGCCTTTCCAATTCGGCCGGATCGGATAGAGCCTCCACGAGCCGCTCCTCGAGCTGGTCCGGGTCACTGAAATCAACTAGCCAACCCGCCGAATGCTTTTCAAGATCCCAAGAGATCTCCGGTCCTCGGGTGGAAAGGACGGGCAGCCCCACACGCATCATCTCGGTGATCCGATTACGCGCCCCGATCTCCGTTTCATAGCAAGGGATATCAAGGGTGACCCCCAGGTGCGCGGTCCTGAGCAGCCCATCGAACTCATCCCAGGGAAGCCAACCGACAAAATGGAATCGGTCCTTGTGACGGCTTCCGTCAACTTGTTTTTTGAATCTCGCAAAGGTTGTTTCATTATGGCCATCGACTTGGCCGCCAGTGGAAACAAAGTGAAGATTCGCTGATCGGTCCATCGCCCTTTCCATGCCCTCGAACAAGGTGTCGGTGTCGAATTGGTAGTTGTAACACCCGACCCAAAGGGCGATTTGAGCGCCTTCGGGTAGCTGGTCGAGAACCGTGGGACGCACACCGGACGGTGGGGGATCCTCCCGACCCTCGGGAATGACATGGACAAATTCATATCCACAGGTCTCGGGTCGCAGGCGGCCAATCGCGGCAAGTTCTCCAATGAGAGCGTAACGCTGGGGGCCGCTGGCGGAGGAAAAACAGTCGGCCCTGACCAAACAAGGGAGTTCGTCCACCCAACCCTGTGCCACTGCTTGGTTGTTTCCAGTCAAGAATCCGCGAATCTGGACCTCTCCCATTCCAAAACCGTTCATGTCCGCCCAAAAGGGAATCGCCGGTTCGAGAGCGGCAGACCGAGATGCCGGAAAGACATTCACGCCAACAACTGCCTCAGATCCGGATGCCTCGATTCGATCTCGTAAAAAACCGTCGTTGCGGAAATGGGTCAGTTCCTCAACCGAATCGAGAGTGAACTCTCCCTCGGAATACTGGCGAAGTTCGGTGTCATTGATTCGGACGCCATCCTTTGTCCGGGTGGGTCGGAAAGAAATGACATGGACTCGATGCCCTTCCTCCAGGAGGGCTTTGGCGATTTGCCAAGTTCGGTTCGAGGAGGAGTAGATATAATTGTCCTGCTCGATGGGGAGGGGGCCGGTGCCGAGAATTGCGATTTTCGTCATGGATTCTTCGGGTTCGGGGTGGATTTCAGTTTCGGGTCTTGAAGATAATTTTTCGAACCTTGCCAGAGGATAAACGGGGACAAGAGCAACATGAAGACCGGAAGAAGCCCAAACAAAACCACGAACTTTCGAAACCGGATCGGACGGACATAGTAATCTCTCATCCGATGGCCATCCCACCAGTTCCTCGCAATATAGTAAGCCCCCTTCAGCGGCCCCATATTCTTAATGAGAAGGTACTGGTGTCTCCACTCCTCCCGGAAATGCATCCAAAACCAGCGATCCACCTTTCGGCCCACCTGGGAGATCCGATGCCAAACCGGGGGACCGTCTAAAACATCGAAACGACCCCCATCTTTCTTGAGCCGAACGAAAAGGTCGAGATCCTCATGCTGGTAAAAATAGAAAGGATCGAACCCGCCGATTTCTCTCGCCTTCTCGGTTCGAATCATCATAAAGCAGGTCGAGAGGGCATCGGCCCCTAATCCCAATGTCCGGGTCTTTTCCCATTCGATGTAGAGATCGTCAGTCAGATGAATCCCAAAAACCCATGGGGAGGTTAGTTCCTCGTTCCAATAGATCGGGCAGCCCAGTGCGGTCAGGCCCGGATCGGATTTCATCCTGTCGAGAACAGTCTTCAGAGTGTCGGGAGAAATCAGTTTGGCGTCGGAGTCCATAAAAACGAGAAAAGGCGCGCTTGCCGCGAGGATCCCCTGGTTCTTTCCCCAGCAGGCCCCCAGATTTCTTCCGTTTTCAATGACATGGATTTCCCGAGGTTCCGATTTAAGCATCTCAATCGTGCCATCTGTGGAACCGTTGTCGACAGCGATGATTTCAAAGTCCACAGCCGATTGTTCATAAAGGGAGTCGAGAGCGATCCTGAGGTCCTCCCGACGATTCCAGGAAACAAGAACCACGCTGACCTCGGGAGATCCCCCGGTCATAGGTCCACCAGCAGTTTGAAATTCTTTCCGAGGTCGCGCCTCAGACTCGGAACCAGGAAGCAGGCGTGGGTGCAATGACATCCGGTGAGAGCGGCCCGGTTCTGTCGCGCCCGATCCGAGTTCCAAAGGGCGCTAAAGTCATCCCCGAACTCATTCAGATTCGCGAAGGGTTTGGCGAATTCGCAGGTGGCGACATCGCCATTGGCATAGACGACGGGTGTCACCCCGGAGGGAGCGGCGCAACGGACCACTCTTTTTTGGGTGCGTAACATTTCGAACTGGTATTTCATCTTGGTGGCGAAATGACGGAAGGGGTAACCCCACTCTCGATTGAGCGCTCGGAGGTCCTCATAGATCGAGTCCCACTCCGACTCGGGAGGGAGTTCGAGACTCGGAGGATTGAAATCGTCCTCGAGCATTCCCTCCGGAACGTTCCAAACGCTGAACTGGGTTCCCCTCACCAACTCGATCGCGAGGAACAAGCCGAATTCCCGGAAAAGAAACTCGGCCAGTGGGCGCACCTCCCGGTAATTCTGGGAGTTGATGACCATCAGGAAGACCGGGGTGAAGAACCCGGGTTCGCTGTAGTGGGAGAGGGACTTTAGGTTCTCAGCGGTTTCCATTGCCCTCTGAAACGAACCCTCCAACCCCCGAATTCGGTCGTGGGTCTCCTCGAGGCCATCGAGGGAGATCTGGAAAGAGATCCGTTTTCGGTTCCACTGCTTGATATCTTTGGCGTATTCGAGAGTCCGGTCGACATACCAACCGTTGGTGTTGATCTGGATGTCTCGCGAGCACTCGGCGTCATGGATATTTCGGACCAACTCGGGAAGTTTCCGGTGAAGAATGGGCTCTCCTCCGGTGATGGCGATCTCCTCCCGAATTCTGGGAATGGAGTCGAAAATTCTTTTGGCCCTCTCCGGAGGGAGGTCGGTGGTGCCGTCATTGAGGTTATCCGCGAAGAAACAGTGCTCGCATTTCATGTTGCAGTGGTTGGTCACATAGAGAATGAGGATCTCCAGCGCCTCCCGGTCCGAGACCGCGCCGCGATGCATTCGCAGTTCCTGGGATAAAACTTGAAGCTTTGAGGTCATTGACTCCCGCACCGAGATCGCATTCGATTGGAATTCGGACCCGTTGAGAATCATGGGCCCAATCGCCATGCAACGATAACTTCTCTTAATTCTATCGGTTTGACCACCCGATCAAAGAGAAAACCGATTCGGGGAGCTCGTGCGGGGTTGGAGAAAAATCGATTTCACTCAGGTTTCCCCATGCTTTGACCGAAATAAGGGATACCATGAGGCCACACTACCAGTAAGAAGTTAGTTGTGAGACTGAAAATACTAAGTGACGAAATTGCGGAGATGTGCTAAGCTTTTAACAAAAGTGGATCTCACATTTGTTTCTTGGTTTGTCTCTTTGGAGATGATGAGGTAAAGAAAAATGTCAATGTATTCATACGCGAACCGTCAACGCCAGCGGGAGACCGGGTCTCGTCGAAGGGATGAATGGCGGGAAGAATCGAGTGAATTGCAGAATAAATTGCGTCTGCGAAGGGAGCAGTACACGATCGATTTCAGTCAACTCGATCGGGCGACCGGCCAAATGCAGACACTGCTCGACCGAAATGAGGACCTGTATGAGCGGCTCGGAGTCCTTCAGGACCTGATCACCAATTTCCGGGTGGTCATCCAGAAGGCGGAAGAAAAAAACGCCGACACCTACACCCTGCGTCAAAAACTGATGTCGCTGGAACGGAGAGCCATCAACATCTATCGTGAAATCTCCCGTCACTCGCGAGCCCCCGAATTCGATATTCAGGCTTTGAGGAAGTTGCTCAAGGATTATGAATCCATGAGAAACTGAACTTTTCGAATCAGTCAGTCCCGAAACCCCCAAGGATGTCTATCCTTGGGGGTTTTTCTTTGATAGCCACAAGTCACCTTGTGCCTCAATCAACATTCGACTCCTCATCCAATAGGCTCCCACTGTGGATTGACCGGGTCTATTGAATGATCCCCGAACATGAAGTATCCCTATCTTTCACATGAAAAATCTTTTTGTTTCATTGTCAAAAGAGACGCCTGTTCCTTTTTCTTTCTGGAGACCATTGTGGGAGTGAACCAACAGGGGGAGTCGTTATCCGAGTCCGACCCTCGGGAATTCCGGCTCGAACAAGCCCGTGAAAACGTTCGGAATGGCCAAATCGAGGAAGGCATTCGCGTAGTGGCGGCGTTGGCTGAGGAGTTTCCGGACTTTTTCGACGCCCATGGAAACCTCGCTTATTGGTTGACTCTTACGGGAGAAAATGACCGCGCGATTTGTGCCTACCAAGAGTGTTGTGAGATCGCCCCTCGTCTTCCCGAGCCGCATCGCCGATTGGGGTTTCTGCTTTTGGAGGAAAATCGGTTCGAGGCGGCGATACCGGTCTTCGAAAGGCTTGTCGATCTGACACCTGATGACGCCGAAGCGCTGGAGGCGCTTGGAGAATGTCACCTCACACAAAACCGAGTTGTGGATGCAAAGGGGGTTTTTGAGAATCTTCACCGCATCCTCCCCGAAAACCATAAGGCGACATTGCGCCTGACAGATTGTCTTCTCGAGTTGCGTCAAAGACGCCAAGCCGCCCGCCTCTATCAGCATCTGGCGGGAATTGGGGTCGTCGAGTTGGGGGAGATCCAAGCGAGATTTCCGCTGGTCTCGTCCGTGTCCCGATCCTCGGTCGCTCTAATTCGGTCCTTCTTCCGCCATGGGTTAAACCGGTTTCTCTCTCCCCGCTTCCTTGCAAGCTTCGGTTCGGAGATCGCGACCCTCCCCAGTTCGTTGAAAGTTGTGAGGAAATATGGTTTCTCGTTGTTCCTTCGTTATTTGGAGGCTCACTTCTTTTTGGGGAACCACTACAAGTTCCCGAAATCCCCGTGCGACTTTTGCGGCGGTCGAAACTATCGCACCGTTTTCTTTCATGGGCATCAAAAGAAAGTGAAGTGCGAGGATTGCGGTTTGGAATGCGTGGAAAGAAAACCGTCCGAAAGCCTTGATGTGGAGTTGGAGACTTACGATTCCGACGAGGTGTTGTCGGAGATGGACGAGATTTGGAGCAGCGAGGGTTTCATCTCGGATCGGGCGCATTTCATTCATCGGGTTTTCGAGGAGGCTGGACTATCGGTTCCCGGAGAGGGATGCGAAATCTTCGAATTCGGATCCGCCCAGGGGCAAGTCCTCGAATTCTTCTCCGAGCGGGGTGCGCAAGTTCGAGGGATCGAGACCTCAAGCAAACTGACCGCCTATTGCCGGAGAAAAAAGGGTTTGGAGGTCGATCGGAATACGGTGCGGGGATTGAATCCCGAGGCATCGGCTTACGACTTCGTGGTCGCGTTCCATGTCCTCGAACATTTGGACCGACCCTCGGAGTTATTCGCCAAGGCGCATGAAATGCTCAGGGAGGGGGGATTCCTCTTGATCGAAGTTCCCTCGGCCGATCTGGAACACTCTCCGCTCGCCCACCAACTTAATCTGAAGCACGGTTATGTGAATGAGGCCCACCTCAACTACTTCCAACCCCCGATCATCGAGGGTTACCTGAAGAAATATGGTTTCGATCTCCTTAATTCCTACGATTATTTTGTGGACTTTGTTCGATCGAGTGGATTTCTCGCGCGAAAAGTCTCACGATAATCGGGCTTTGGGAGCGACTCACCGATTCCACATTTCAGGGGTTCAGAATTCGGCGAGTCTCGGTAATCTTCCTATCTGAAAACATCTTGGTCTTGATTCGACAACGGAAAGGGCAATCACGAATGGAACTACATGGAAAAAACCTGATTGGGGGCAATCCGGTCGCCAGTTCGGATAAAACCTTCCAAGCGATCGATCCACAGAGGAGCAAATCTCTCGATCCCGATTTCTTCGAGGCCAGCGAAAACGAGATCGATTTGTCACTCGACTTGGCGGAGGAGGCATTCCAGAGTTTTGGACAGAGCGACCCGTCCGAACGAGCGCGTTTCCTCGACCTCATCGCGGACGAAGTCGAAGCGCTGGGAGATGCATTAATCGAACGGGCGCATCTCGAGACCGCGCTTCCGATGGCGAGATTGACCGGCGAGCGCGGGCGGACCTGTAATCAGTTGCGGATGTTCGCGAACTTGATTCGGGAGGGATCCTGGGTGGGGGCGCGGATCGACACCGCCATTCCCGATCGGGAGCCGCTTCCAAAACCCGACATTCGCCGGATGCTTCAACCTCTCGGGCCGGTGGTTGTGTTTGGAGTGAGCAATTTCCCGCTCGCCTTCTCCGCCGCGGGTGGCGATTCTGCTTCGGCTTTGGCTGCCGGCTGCCCGGTCGTTTTGAAAGCCCACCCCGCTCACCCGGGAACCTCCGAACTTGTCACCCGAGCGCTGCTCAAGGCCGCCGAGACGACGGGCATGCCGCAGGGCGTTTTTTCTATGGTCCATGGAGTCTCGCATGAGGTGGGGCTCCGGCTGGTCACCCATCCCCTGACCCAAGCGGTTGGATTCACCGGTTCCCAGAAGGCGGGTCGCGCGCTTTTCGACGCCGCGGCAAGACGAGCGAAACCTATTCCCTTTTACGCCGAAATGGGGAGTGTGAACCCGGTGTTCGTCCTCTCCGGAACCCTCGAGGAACGATTGGAGAGTTTTGTTCAGGGCTATATCGGATCCCTCACTCTGGGGGTCGGGCAGTTTTGCACCAATCCAGGACTGCTTGTGGCGCTGGCGGGGGAGAATTGGGATTTGTTGATGCACCAACTATCGAGGGGCATCGAGGCCCTCGGATGCGGGACGATGCTTCATGATGGAATCCGGGCCGCCTACGAAGAGGGAGTCGATCGACTCAAAGAACAAGAGGGAGTCCGGTTGGTGGCGGAATCCGAGGCAAAACCCAACGCGGAGAAAACCGAGGCCCAAACCTTTTTGTTTGAAACCAGCGCTGAAACATTTTTGGGGGAGGCGTTCCTCAAAGAAGAGGTGTTTGGCCCATGCGGGTTGGCAATCAAATGCAAGACCCCCGAAGAGATGGTATCGGTTGCCAAGGCGATGGAAGGAAGTTTGACCGCGACAGTCCATGGCGACGAGGAAAGTCTATCGGAGGCAGCGCCGCTCTTGTCGTGCCTGCGGAGGAAGGCGGGTCGAGTGATTTTCAATGGGTTCCCAACTGGGGTCGAGGTTTGCCCCTCGATGATGCATGGCGGCCCCTATCCCGCCACAACCGATTCGGGAGTGACCTCGGTGGGAACGGCTGCTATCGAACGATTCGCACGTCCGGTTGCGTATCAGGATTTTCCGGATAACGTCCTCCCCGCCGAACTTCGAAACAAGAACGAGAGAGGGATCTGGAGACTGGTTAACAACCGATTCACCCAGGAAGATATTGAGATTTAGGAGTCAAGCATGCGCGCCATCATCATCGGGGCGGGACGAGGAAGCCGTCTGATGCCCACCACCGCCGACACCCCGAAATGTTTCGCGGAGGTGAAGGGGAAGAGAATTCTCGATTGGACCCTCGAGGCCTTTCGCGAAAACGGAATCGAGGACATCTGTTTCATCGGGGGGTATCGGATCGAATGCGTGAAAGAGGCCTACCCGGAGCTCACCTTTCGTCACAACCAAGATTGGGAGAACAACAACATTCTCCTTTCCCTCATGCACGCGGAAGACTTAATGAACGAGCCGTTTATTTGTTGCTATTCGGACATCCTCTTTTCCTCCAACGTCGTGCGGGATTTGTTGAGAAAGGATGCGGACATCTCATTGGTGGTGGACACAGAGTGGTTGCAACGATACGAGGACAGGACCGAGCACCCGAGCGATGACGCCGAAAAGGTCATGGTGTCCAACGGCCAGGTGACTCGAATCCACCGACAGATACCCGAACCCGAGGCTTATGGCGAATACATCGGTGTCGCCAAATTCTTGGAACCGGGAGCTGAGACTCTTAAACGCTATTATCACGAGGCGCGCCGACAATACGCCGGAAAGCCTTATCGAGAAGCAAAGACCTTTGAAAAAGCCTACCTCATCCACTTGTTTCAGGAAATGCTGGAACAGGGTATCGAGATGGCCCACGTGGACACACCTGGCGAGTACATCGAGATCGACACACAACAGGATTTTGATTACGCCCGTCAGAACTGGGGGGATTTCCGATGACCCGCAAACTCTTTCCGACCTCGGTGGTGGGGTCCATGCCCCGCCCCGCTTTTGTCCGCGATCTGATCATGGCCGACCCTCCACTCGAGGCGGCTGAATTCAAAAGCAAGATGGACTCCGCGATCCGATACGTGGTTGCCCTTCAAGAACAGGCAGGCCTCGATGTCATCACCGACGGCGAATGGCGCAGGAAATCGTACATTGGGGTAATCGCTGAGTTGGCAGAAGGTTTTGAACTGGGAGTGAACGAATCGGATGGACGCCCCTGGACAACAGTCGTTGGAAAACTGTCCCCAAAGAAACCAGGTTTCATCGCCGAAGAAGTTCGGTTTCTCAAATCGATCAGCGATCGCCTGATCAAAGCCACTCTCCCAGCCCCCGCTCTCCTGGGTGAACGGATGTGGGATCCGGAGATGTCGAAGGACGCCTATCCCACGCGGGAGGAGTTCGTTCGCGACTGTGTCCCCATCCTTCGACGTGAGGTCGAGTTCCTGATCGAGGCGGGCTCCGACATCATTCAGATCGATGATCCCCATCTCTGTCTTTTTGTCGATGAAGAAGTCCGCGCCAAATACGAGGACCCGGTCGGCGCTATGGACTTCTCGGTGGAGATGGTCAACGCGGTGGTCGAGGGATTCGATCGGGCACGGTTCGCGCTGCATCTCTGTCGTCGCGCGGGGGCGAGAGTGCGCGGCGAGAAGCGACACGCGGGCGGGTATGGGCCCATTCTCGAACATTTGAACCGCTTGGATTACGGACACCTGACCATGGAGTTTTCCACTCCGGAGGCGGGGGATTGCGATGTCTTCAAGGACCTTCGAGACGATTTCGAAATCGGTTTGGGTTGCGTGGGTGTGACGCCCGGGCAGGTCGACTCGGCGGAGGAGATCGCCAGCCGGGTCCGTCGGGTGGCGGAGCATGTCGACCCGAAAAGGATTGTCCTCAATCCCGACTGTGGTTTCGCGCCGGGTTCCGGTGCGGTGGTCAGCCTGGATGAAACCTACGAAAAACTGAAACAAGAGGTGTTGGCGGGAAAAATCCTTCGCGAGGAATTCGGGGATTAATCCACAAAGGGGGGCTTCTTTTAGGTGACCCAGTCCGACGGTTTACTTTGGGGTTATCAACTCGATGGTGAGGGTGGGGGGATGCGATTCGAGTCCGTCCCCGTCCCCAGTTCGAACGATAGGGTGATTTGGTCGCATTGGGATCGAAACCACCCGAACACCAAGCGGTGGATCCGGGAGGAGTCGGGACTGGATCCGCTCATCTCGGAGGCGATGCTGGTTGAGGAGAGCCGTCCAAGGTGTCTCGCGACCCGTGAGGGATTCTTCGCCATCCTCCGTGGAGTGAACCTGAATCCAGGCGCCGATCCGGAGGATATGGTTTCCGTGCGTTTGTGGATCGACCCAAATCGTATCATCACCTTGAGAGGGCCTAGGGTGATGGCCATCCAAGGGATCGCAAACGAGTTCGACAAGGGGACAGGGCCGAGAGATGTTGGCGAATTGCTGGCGGAACTGACCGCGGCACTGATCGAGAGGATGGGGCCGGTCCTCGATGACCTCAACGACCGTGTGGATGACATGGAGGAGCAGGTGGTTTCCTCCCAAAAAGGAGAACTGCGATCCCAGCTTGGTCAACTCCGTCGGACCGCCATTACGCTCCGTCGTTACCTTTCCCCTCAAAGGGAAGTCTTATCCCGTCTTCAGACCGAAAGAATCGAATGGCTGTCCGAACTTAATCGAAACCGGATCCGTGAGGCAATGGACCGGTTGACACGTTACATCGAGGATCTCGACGCCATCCGCGAACGAGCGGCGGTGACCCAGGAAGAGTTGGCTGGAATCCTTTCGGAGCAGATGAATTCGAGGATGTACCTTCTTTCATTGGTGGCCGGAATCTTTCTGCCCCTCGGGTTGTTGACCGGACTATTGGGAGTCAATGTGGGAGGGATCCCGGGAACGGAGAACGAATGGGGGTTCGTCTTCGTCTGCGGGCTACTATTCGTCCTCGCACTATTCGCCGCGTGGGGGCTTAGGCGGTGGAAGTTTTTCTAGCGTTCCGGTAATCAGTCCTCTTTTTTCCTCAATCAGTCTTTACTCCAAGTTCCATTTTATGTAAGGATAAAAAAATCATTCTAAACCGTTTCAGAAGCGAGGTTCCTTCATGCTTAGTCGAAAAGGGTTTACGCTTATCGAACTCCTGATCGTGATCGCCATCATCCTGATTCTGATCGCCATCGCCCTCCCAAATTTCCTAAACGCCCAGATTCGGGCGAGAGCCACGAAAGCAACGGCCGAACTGCGAAGCATCGGCACCGCCCTCGAGGCTTACTATTTGGATTGGGGGGTGTACCCAGGTGAAAACGAGTCCACTTGGTCCGAGCAAAGCGCCAACGAGCATGGACTGAAGAGATTGACCACGCCCATTTCGTACATCACCTCCATTCCGGAGGATCCCTTTCCGGCGAAACTCAACGCCAACTACGATGTTGGGGAGCTCCGGGTCTACTATGGAGGAGGTTGCTGGACGAAGGATCTTCCTTACGCGCTGACCAGATCTGGTCCGATCTACGCCGTTTGGAGTCGAGGCCCCGCCGAAACTTCGGGGGGTATTCGCGCGACAGTCGTTAATGTGAACCCTTATGGTGGGGAAATCGTTTCTTATAGTCCGACCAATGGCACAAAGAGCGTGGGGTCCATCCACCTGTTCGCGGGAGAGGGCGTGTGGTGGGGTTTGAACACGGAAGAAAGTTCAACCAGCAATATCTGCGACCCGAAGAAACTGAAAGACCCAAGCCTGATGGTGGGACTCATGGTCGACAAAAAGGTCTACTACGGAACTCGGCCGCCGAATTCTTGGCAGTGAGTCTTTCGTCGATCGGTCCAGATCCTTCCTGTGTGAGTCCGATCTGAGCCAAAGTTCTTGGATTTTGGGATAACGCCCCTCTGATTGGCTTGACCCTTTCTTCTTTTGTGACACCGGATGGGATAGATTCTGAAAGACTTTATTCAGATTCGGCTAAATCTTGAGTTTTCAAGAGCCTAGGAATCCACAATTCAGAAAAAGAGAAGAAAAGAAAAAAAAGTCCTTGACTTCCCGGAGGGGGCAGAATAAAGTTCCCATGGCTGTGTAGCATTTGATTGTAGTTATGAGGGTTTCTTTAGGCTTCATTGTCTGGACGTTTAATTTCGTGATTTCGTTTGTTTCCTAAAGAAGATCCGGCTTTTATTTTTGTTTAATTTTGGCTCTGCATTTTAATTGATCTCAATTTCTGGTTCGTTGTGACTGCTATCTAGAAGACAAAGAGACGGCCCCCAAAGTCTCTGTGATAAGTTATTAACAGGAGAACGAATCATGAAAAAAACTTGTATGGCAATCTGGTTAGTGTGTTTGGCTGTCTTGTTCACATCGGGTGTGGCTGCAAACGCCCCAAGCGGCGATTGGTGGGATCAAACGTATTCTTGGTGTCCCGACCCACTCAATGATCATAATGGGAATTCAATTTTCAATCATTAGGGATGGGACATGCTCTTGTCGAAGGATATCTTGTGGTGAAAGTAGACACCACAGTTTCGATATCTACAGTGAGACCGGCGGTGATACCTATAGACCATTATTGACGTTCTCTCCTGGGGACCTCTACATCAATGTTGGTGGCATGTTCCAGAACGGGGACGGAAAGGTTTGGGGAATTGCAGCACTCCCCATTCCACCGATCTAACAAAAGATCCGTCCGATGGACCATGGACAGCCAATGTCAGCAGCGGGATCTTTAGGAGGATTCATTCGCCACGGGCACTACGAAGATTATCAGAATCACGCTTTTGGAATTGCCCTGATGACGGTGACGGAGATGATTCCTGAACAGTTACCCAACCTCATTATGAGCGGAAATGAGGTAATCGAGCGCCGATAGTGGATTCCACTACGATGCTGCTTCCAGGATTACTACTACTTTGTTATGTGTCAGCGAACTCGGCTTCACCTGGTTACTCTACAAATCAGCATCCAAATGACTTGGGCTATGGAATGCGGCAACGATTTGGTCGAATGCAAGGTCGTTCCTGAGCCGACAACGGTTGCCTTGATCAGCTGCGGAGTCGCCGCGATGGCTCAACGCAAAAGAAGGCGTCAGGTTTAATACGCGAACAAGAAAACAAGACAACGAACCTAGAAATTCTAGGATTTTTTGGGCTGGAGCGATCCAGCCCTTTTTTTGTTTGGAGGGTCTTGTCAAATCCAGATCAGGTTTAAATCGATGGAAGGATGGAATACTTCATCATGAAATTGGCTTCTAAAGAGATTCTCCCTTTCAAAAAAAATCGATTGACATTTAGTTTGGAACCAAGTACAGTATTAATGTGTTCAGCGGTTTCACCGCTTTGAATTTGATTTGAATTGAATAGGCTTCTCACATATTGAATTGGTTTTAATTTGGTGTGGTGATGGCTCGTGTGAGCTGTCCCAATGTTATTCTGTAGGCTCTGTTATTCTAATTTCAGGTTCGTTGAAACTACTAAGCTGAATCCATAGCACTCATGTGCATGGTATTTGGTGACTCTGGAGAACGAATCATGAAAGTCCTTGCCCAATTACTTTTTACCTGCGTTTTCATTTTTGTTTTCTTCTCAACAACCGCGATGGCAACACCTCCTGCTCCGACTTGGTTGGATCATGATGGGTTCAATTGGTGCCCCGATCCCATAAATGACCGGTCGGGCGGCCCCGATTTCGAAACTTACGGAATCGGAGCGAAGATAGTGGGCACGACACTCATTGTGATCGTGGAAACCAACTTTCCCTGGACCGGAGTTGGCCCGGGCGTTGGCACCGATTCGTATGGCGAATCGATCTTCTCGCCTGGAGATCTCTACATCAATGTCGGCGGAAAATTTCAGGATGGCGCGGGGCTGTTCGGCGAAAACACCGGAGGAACCGTGTATGGCATCGCGACGACGAATCACGGCGATGTTCAAGATGAAGACAGCCCGGAATCGCCCAAGAAAGACACCTCTGGGGCGCTGCCAGATCCTCTCGCATGGACCCCTGTAACTGTGGGCAGCCTCTACAAAGTTGGAGATTCAAGCCAGCGTATGTTCGCAACAGGAACGTACGAAGGGTATAGTGGAACGGTGCCCGGCGATGGAGGAACCGATCCATACGGTAGGGGTAACAATTATCCAACCCTCATCCGGAATGGGATGCTTGTGACTAACACGTCAACTGTGGCTTTCGCGACCCATGCGACTGCGCCAAAATATCAATACCAATACACCGTGGATGTGAGTTATATCGGCCTGACACATGGTGAGTACCAACTTTTTTGGGCCATGGAATGCGGCAACGATGGAGCCGAATGGAATGGTGAGGTGCCTGAGCCCTCAACTGTAGCCTTGGTCGGCGCTGGCGTCGCCGCGATGGCTCATCGGAGAAGGAATCGCCACGCGTAAATAGCGAAGAAGAAAATACAAGACAACGAACCTAGAAATCTCTAGGATTTTTTGGGCTGGAG
>JACKFH010000031.1 GCA_020632575.1 Candidatus Omnitrophota bacterium
GAAATGAATCAGACGTTGGGCGGCTGGTAATTCTTGAGCCGCCCATACATCCGGAAGAGTTCCTTGAAAGCACGCAAGACAACCTTCGGGCTGCCGCCCGATTGCTCTCCGGCTGTGCGCGGTAGGTGAGTCACGCCGATCTGGGTGAAGGTGAAATCGGGTCGCTTCGAAAGCTTCGCCAGGAGTTCGGTGGTGATCATCGCCCCCTGAGTCTCGAATTGGATCGATTCGATGTGCTCTCTGCGAAACATCTTGAAGGCACAGTCTAGATCCCGAACCTTGATCCCAAAGAGAATGCGGATCAAAGTCCCCCAACATTTGGCAAATACCTTCCGGTGAAAAGGGTCCTGACGGTCCTTTCGAAAACCCAGTACGGCTTCATAGTCATCGATGGCATCCAGAAAAAGGGAGATTTCTGTGATATCAAACTGACCATCTCCATCCGAGAAGAACACGAGATCTTTCGTCGCGCTTCGAAACCCGGTTTGAACCGCACCGCCATAGCCCTGATTGATTTCATGGTGGACGCCGCGAAATTCGGGAATCTCCTTCTCCAGCTCGTCGAGAACCATCCGTGTCCCATCGGTGCTGCCATCGTTGATGGCCAGGATTTCAAAGTCCTCGACCTTCCCATTCAAAGTTTCATGGGTTTTGCGGACAAGTGGACCGATGTTTTCCTCTTCGTTATGAGCGGGAAAGAAGACTGTGAGACTTTTACGGGTCGGCATCGATTGGAAATTCCCCCAAAACTGAAAGGCAGGTTAGCCAATCCCTAGTCTTTGAACAAGATGAAGCCGGACGCGGTAGGGAAAAGGGTCCCCATCTCTCGTGATCGGACGCCCGCCCATCCCTGGAGGATCGAGACCGGAATCCGTTGTCTCAAAAACGCGCCTTGCGACCACGGACATTCCCTTCAAAACAGTTACTTTCGCCACCCATGAAACGTTGGACAGATGTGGGCAGGATCTCCTCCCGCATGAGTCGCGGAACCGCTAACTTGGCTTCATGGCTCAAGCGGAGCACAACACCGACCAACAATCCTTGAAAGGAGACAGATCCATGAAAACCTTGGTGCATCCGCCGGATTATCATCAGGTGGTTGGGGCGATACTCGGAATCGTCGCGGTTTTGTTGGGCGCCTTATTGTATTACAGCGGCGTTCAATATTTGGAAACCAATTTCGGCGGGGGCGTTCTTCCCCAGGAACGACATTTTCTCGCCATGGTCACCGGGGGAATCGTTCTTTCACTCCTGGCGATCGCTTATGCCTTCTCGCAAGAATCGTAAGGAGCCGGTCGGAAATTGAACACGTGAGATTCATCTAGACCGATCCGCTGACCCCTTGCCATCTGGAAGCGGCTAATTGAACGCCTTGATTCATGTCTTCGCGGATACCCGAAATCCAGAGCAACATCCCCGCGGTCAGCATGGTCGCCTTCATTCCATCCTCGTCCTCTCCCGCAAAGACTCGCCGCGTCAGGGCCGCACATTCGTTCGGACCTCCAGGCAGGGGAACCTCCTCCTCGATACGCAGATTGAACTCGCCCGGATCAAGTTTGAAGGTTTCCGTCTCCCGATCCCTTTCGATCAGGCAGACGTTGGTGGGAGCCGAGTTCTTGGGTTCGATCGATCCTTGGCTTCCTTGGACAACAAGTGTTTTCGGATAACTCAATTCCCTCACCACGCGATCCATCTGACGGAAGACCGGACCGTGAAATACGCCGGTGATGTAAGGACTTCTGGCGGGATTGATCAATTTCTCGGCGGTCGAAAGGTAGGGTCGTTTCCCAAGGAGTTCGCGCCATTCCTTCAACGGTCCGAGTGCGGGGATCGCCCGCGACATTTCGACACAAGCCCAGCCTCGGTCGCGGAGCAAGTCGGCGGCCTCGGCGAAGGTCGAGGTCGGGGGATACCCAAGGGCCTGAAAAACCAGTGAGGGTGTGACCCCTTTCTTTGGGGGGACATCCCGGTCGCTGAGGACCAATACTTTCGCTCCGGAGGCAGCGGCAAGGAGCGCGGCGGCCGGGGTCCAAACCATCAGCCGATCCTTCCCGTCAAACGGCGACGCTACAGTCACCAGGTTTTCGATATCCCAGTCGGCCGGATCGCAATGGTCATGGAAAGCGTCCACCGCTCCGATAAGTTCGGAATCCGCTTCTCCCTTGACTCGCATCGCCATGGTGAGAGCGCCAAACTCGACCGGGTGGACCTCGCCGGAGAGAATCAGATTGTTCGCCTCACGAGCCTCTTCGCGGGTCAAGTCCTTTGAACCGCGAGGACCCACCGCGACTTTTTGGATGTAAGGTTTCAGGGTCATGATTTCATTGTAGACGCGAAGGAACCCATTTCACACGGCGCCCGCGCAGGGTTGAAACCCGGCGCCAACCATACGAAGTCCCCTTTGGGGACTGGACCGATTTCAATTTTACGTATTGGCGGAACTCTGTGGCTTTTCGAGGTTCAAGGTGAAAGCAAATCGGTTCCCATAGAAATGCCCCTCTCGGAATCCCGCTGATAGGCCCAGTCGGGCCACCGTGTCACGACTTTGAAAGTGAGGGTCGAAGATCATTTCCGACACCGACAAGAATCCCCCTGGTTTTAAGGCTTGGAAGATCTCACGGAGGGCGGCCTCTCGATCGGGAATCTCTCCCAGGACGGTCACCAGCAACGCCCGGTCGAAACGTTCGGGCTCAAGATTCACCCTTTCCATGTCACCCTGAAGGAACTGAATGTTCGTGAGGTTTTCCTTCAAGGCTTTCTCCCGAACTCGTTGGAGCATCTCCTCCTGAATATCCATCGCGACCACATCCCCGCCTTGCTGGGCAAGGTGGCGGGCGATCGGGATAGCGACTCGCCCTGGACCGCAACCCACATCCAAAACGGTCATTCCGGGTCGAAGATCCAAGTGTTGGAGGATGGTCTCAGCTCGGCACGTTTTCGCAAATGGATTGTCCAGCTCGACAAACCAACGCAACCAGGAGGGGCAAGGGAGTGAGCGGCGGCGGGAACTTAATCTCCACACGATGCCAATCAGAAGAAACAGTCCGACGATCCCACCTACGAGAGTCAAGATCTCCATCATGTTCGTTTTCTCCGGCAGCAACTTTGACCGGGCGCCCGGAACGGGTCCTTTTGTGAATCAATCCGACCAAGAGAGAATTCAGTGCGTCTCAGACATTTCATCCGATCATCATTGTTCGGTCTCGAACTTTTCAAGTGAGGCCCGAGCTTCGGAATCCGATCCGATGAGACCGCTCAGGATGCCCACCTTGGTTCGGGCCCCGCCCTTCTCTCCCCGGGCCGCGTCATAGATTTGAATATCGAGCAGTCCTCGACGCCGTTCGTAGTAGTAGATCCAGAAAGGGTAATAGAAGAGGTCGACTTTCCCGGATCCGACGATGGTCGGTTTCTCGCGCTGACCGCGGCGTCGGAGGATGGTCTTGAGGAGTTCGCGACGACCGATCTCGACGGCTTCCTTCTCATCGATCTTGAGATCGAAGACCTCCCCCTCGACCTCGTCTTTTTCCTCCAAGTTCTCGTGCATCTCGAAGATCGCGAAGGAGCCGGAATGCGCCTCGACCGAGACATCGATCTCGCCAGGCCCGATTTTGGAGTCGACAAGGACAGTCACGATGTAGTGGGGAAGCCAGACAAGTTGGGTTCGGGGAAGACGAGGGCTTTTGGTTGGATCGGAGCGAACGCGGAACAGACCCCAAAGATTCTTCCATTCGCGACGTTCGAAATGGGCGAGGGCGGAGGCCTCCGAAACCCTCGGTTCGATGATCCGCATGGCGGGTTACTTGGAGAGTTTCTTTGTGCCTCGAATCCCCGCCACCATCATGATGACTCCGACTGCAAGCAGTGCCAATCCGGCGACGACATTGACCACCATCGCGTGGCTCCTCTGCGCGAACAGAGTCCCCACCAAAACAGGGATCGACATCACGGTGATGAAGATGCCGAGCACCGTTTGCGTTTCGGCGTCGCGGCGGCTGTGCTCGCCATCTCGAATTTCTTTTTCCGATTTCTCGTTTTCGTTCATGAATTCTTCTCTTTAAAGATAAAGGTACACGATGACATGCGGCATCATCGAGATGACAGTCCAAAACCTGAGGTCGTGCCAGATATGTTTGCTCGGCGCCTCAAGATTCACATACTCCTTCTTCAATCCGACAAAGACCCACACCATAGTCCCGATGAAGTAGGAGAGGGCGACGATCTTCGCCCAGGGCATATACACCCCCGCCAGCGCTTGGTCGATGGGTTGGAAAAGGTGCTGGAGCAAAGGCCCCAACGTGCTATTGATCCATTCACTCACTTGATCATTCCTCCGTTTCGGGCCCGATTACTTCGAAGCCTTTTCCCCCAGAACTCTTTGAATCTCGCCATCATGCATGACCTGTCCCCAAACCAAGCCACGGATCTTCTCCTCCGGCTCCGGCGGGGTGAGGAGACTCACCACCACAGTCACAATCATTGAGAAGACGAACGACCACCATGCCACGAAGAGGAAGGGGTCATCCGAGGGGAAGAGCCCATCGATTGAGTTCAGGGTGAGTGTAAACACGACTCCAAGTGACAGGCCGGCTAGCCCACCCCATCGATTCGCCCGAGGCCAAATGATTCCAAGCAAGAGGATCGCCAGTGTCGGGCCCTGGAACATCGACAAGAGAGTCTGGATAAACACATAAAGCCCCTCCGCTTGCCCGATCCACGGCGCCATGATGCCGGCGAGGATGATGAAAACCAAAGTGAAGGCCCGCCCCATGAAGAGACCGAATTTCTCGTCCATCTCTTTCCCGGAGAAGATCTGGTAGAACCGTCCGAACAGGTCGGTGGTCCAGATGGTGCTGGCCGAACTCAGGGTCGAGTCGACGCTCGACATCAGCGCCGCGAACAGCGCGACGAACATGAGGCCTTTCAGCCCCGGCGGGAGAAGCATCCCAATCATTTCGGGCACAGCTCGGTCCCCCTCCGCCAAGTCGGGTATGAGCACCACCGCGCAGAGCCCCGGCACCGCCACCATCAGCGGGATAAAGGATTTCAGAAATCCACCGAAGAGCATGCCCCCCTTGGCGTCCCATTCGGATCGAGCGCCGAGGGTCCTTTGAACGATCGCCTGATTGCCGCTCATGTAGGCGACCGCGAGCACAATGCCCAACCCGAACACGATGCCGGTCCAGGGATAGGGTTTGTCGGTGTGGTGCGGAAGCAGGATCTTGAAGTGGCTCTCATAGGTGCGCAACTGGAACTCGGGTTCTTCCTCCGAGGTCACCACTCCGGAGAGCGCCGATTCGATCAACTCTTTAGCCTTGGTGCGGGTGGCGGCGATGTCTTCAGATTTAGTGGCATCGATTTCGACTGTCTCCAACCGAGCGACAAACCGGTTCGGATTCGCATTGTCTGTCCGCATGGGAGCACGGTCCACTTTGGTCACATTGAAACCGGCTTTGGCGAGGGCTTCCTCGACAGTGGCGGGTTGGATTTCCTCCTCGGACTGGAGCGAGATGATCACACGTGGTTCGGTCGAGGTAATTTTCTCCTGAAGTCCGACCGGTCCGCCGACCTCCCACATGCTAAGCACCAGAAGAGAAATGCCGCCGATAAACATGATGATCAGCTGAACGACATCGACCATAACCACCGCGGAAAGACCGCCGGAGAAAGTGTAGACGCCGGTGATAAAGACCATCAGCCAGACGACCAATTCGGGATCCCAACCAAGCATGGTGTTCATGAGTTCATCGCCGGTCACCCAAAGCATCAATGACAGCATGGTCAAAAGAAAAATGCCCCACATGGCGGCGTGGATGATTTGAACTCCCGCGTTGTAGCGACGGCCCAGCCACTCCGGGATGGTGTAAACGCCCGAGCGCCAGAAATAAGGAACAAAGACAAAGGCGGCGAAAACCATCGCGGGCATCGACCCGATCCAATCGAAGTTGGCGACCGCGATGCCATCGGTGAAGGCGCTTCCCGCCACGGCGACAAAGTCCATGGCGCCGATGTCGCTAACGACAATCGACATGCCGATGGCCCAGAACGGGAGAGCGCGGCTGGCGACAAAAAAATCGCCCGCGTCTTTGACATATTTCCCAAAAAATGTTCCGAGAACGAACACCCCGATCATGTACATGATCACGATCGTGACATCGATTCCGGCCAAAGCCCCGGCGGCTCCTTGCATAGTTGGACCCATCTCTTCTTTCGTTATTTAAAGCGGATAAAGATTCATTCTCGCTTGAGATTTCACGAGGTTGATTCAAAATTCATCCGGAAAAGGACAAATCCGCGGCGACCACGCCAAAAAATTTCGGCGGAGTATGACAGAACTCCTAAAGCCCTTCAACGGGGTTTCCTCACCCAAACCTAACAGAGAGTGGGGCTTAGGAAAAACTCTCTCAAGGTGAACCCACCCCCATCCCAATCGATTTGCAATCATTTGGGGACGACCGGAATCAATGTCGATTGCAAACGTTTGCACACTGTGTATATTAGCCCCTTCTTTAATCTGTGGAGGTCAAAATGTTTGAGCGTGCACTCGTTGGAATTTTCTTGTTCGGTCTGATGGTTTCCGTTTCCGGGGCGGAATCCCCTCGCAATCTCGGAACCGACCGTCATGTCTTTATCGATCGGAGGATGGTGGATGTCCTGTCCAACGCCGAACTCACGGTGAATCCGCCGGACCGGGAGGAACTGGTGTTGATCGCGGACAAGCCTTGGGAGTCCGGAGGGATCACCTCTTATGGGAATGTCCTTTGGGATCCCGAGGCGAAGGAATACAAACTTTATTATGTGCCGGTCAGTTGGGATGCCGAGCCGGGCTATTGCACGGCGCTGGCCACCTCCAAGGACGGGATTCATTGGGAGAAACCGAACCTGGGGCAGGTGGAATGGAACGGGTCGAAGGAGAACAACATCGTGGTCTGGGCGCAGCGAGAAGGGACGGTGGCGGTCGATCCCTCCGCTCCGCCGGAAAAACGGTTCGCGCTGGTTTCGAGCGCGCCCGAGGTGGGAACCCAACTCTTCACCTCCCCCGATGGCATCGATTTCACACTTCAGGAGGGTCAACTCTCGCCGCATCAATCGGACAGCCAGATCTCCACCTTTTGGGACGATCGGATCGGGAAGTGGGCGCACTACTTCAAGGTGTATGAGGGCGAGGATGGATGGCACACCGATTCGAAGGTCGAGGTGAGCAAAACCATTCCCTATCCACAGGACGAACCCCTGGGTCGATCGGTCGGGCGTGTGGTCACCGAGAAACTTTCCGACCCCTGGAAGGAGCCCTTCCTCTGTGTCATGTCCCGCGACTCTCGCGATCCTGAAAGGATGGATCTTTACACCAACGCGGCGATCAAATACGACCGCGCCCCTGAAACCTATCTCGCTTTCCCCACCCCCTACTACCACTACAACGAACCCGAGTCGCGCGCTTACCTGAACGAACCGACCCTCGCGATCGGGGGGAAGCGGAACGATGGGGTGATCGAGACACAACTCGCGGTCAGCCGAGACGGCATCGATTGGACGAGGTATCGGACCCACTACATCCCGCTTCATCGCTACGAAGATCTCGAACTCAAGGTTCTCCATGTCTATCCGGGAATCGTCCGAGAGGGGGATGAACTTGTTCAATACTTCGCGGGCTACACCTTCACCCATGGCGACACCCAAGTTCGATACAAGAATCTTGGCCGCAAACTGAGCGGGTATTCCGAGTAGTCCAACGTCTCGATGGTTTTGTTTCGATCGACTTCGACTACGAGGGGGGGATTGTGATCACCGATCCCTTCACCTTCGAGGGAGACACGCTCACGCTGAATGTGAACACCTCCGCCGCCGGCGAGGGGCGGGTGGAGATCCTCAAGGAGGACGGCAGTCAGAATCGAGGGTACACCCTGGAAGATTGCCGGATCATCAATGGGGACTTTCTGGACAAGGTGGTGACCTGGGGCGATGGAAACTCGGATATCAGCAAATTCGCGGGGAAAGAGATTCGCCTGAAATTCGAATTCAGAGGGAGCAAACTGTACTCGTTTCAGTTTAAGAAGGGGGAGAAATAAGCCTCCCTTTTTCAGAAAATGTCTGGGGGCGGTCACTACCGTCCGCCCCCAGCGTGTGGCACGATTGTGGTCGAACCCGCTCATGGATACGGTGCCACTATGATTGATTTGACCACCCGCCGTCAGTTTCTCATCCAATCCTCAGCGTCTCTTGCCTCCGCAGTCCTTGCTCCCAACCTCCTAGCCCAGGCTGGCGATTCTGAATCGCCCATCGAGACCCTCCTGTGGTGCTGGGATTCCCGCATGACATGGGATGACGAACCCGAAAAAATATCCACCAAGATGGCGACCAGCGATCAACCCTTTCCCTATCTGAAGAGGTCCGAATCGTTTCAGGTCGGATTTCGCCGTTTGGTCGATTACTGCTCGAAGATCGGAGTCGAGGGAATCATTGTTTGGGGGTTCCTTCGTGATGGCCATGGCGGGGTCGAGGCGGCGAAAGACCTCTGCAAACATGCTCGCGACAAGGGGGTCGCGATTCTTCCCGGCGTCGGTCTCTGTTCTTATGGCGGCTACTACTTCGAGGGAGACCACCCCTACAATCTCCAGACTTATCTGAAGCAACACCCCGAAAGAAGGAGTCGGGCTCTGAATGAGGGAGGGGATCGTGAGTTCTTCCCCGTGCTGGATCCCTCCCTGGAGGCCAACCGAAAATGGTGGCTCGAGGGCCTGGAGTGGATGCTCGACACGTTCGAGGTGGGCGGAATCGATTACGAAATGGGCGATTTTTTGGTGAATCCCTCCCCAAGCGCGGTCCAAGGTCGCAAGGATCTCGGACTTTCATCCGATGAAAACATTCTCGACTCGATCCTCGCCACCCAGGACCTTTTCCCAAGAGCGATTGAAATCATGCCGGAGGGAGTCTTCATCAACAGCACCTATCGCGGTTTTCACCAGATCGGAGATTTCCCGGCCATGGATTATGTCGAGGCGCTTCCTGAAAAAACGGTTTGGCAATACACGCTGCGTCACATGGTCAGAGACAAGGATTGGGTGGATCGGTTTGCTGGAGTGAGACCCCACCGGATGTATGGTTACCTCCATTGGTTCAACTCCTCCACTGGGACCCAGGACCAAGATTTCGTGGAGGAGATCGCACGGGTGTATCCCGGTCTCCATCAACTCGGTTTCGAATATGTCGGAACTTATGGTGAGATTTCAGCGATCGACAACCCATTGGCAGACCGCAACTATCGAGCCCAGGTGGCATGGGCGAAGAATCCAAGTTTGAGTCAAAAGGATTTCCGGTGAGATTTCATAACCACGGTGAATGGCTGGCGGGCGCCTTGTTGGCCCTCTCTATCATCCTGGTTATGCCGTTGAATGGAATGGCGGAGGGGAAGGAAGAGACCTCTAGTCACCCCTGGCGACCACCCTTTGGGTTAGATCGTGTGGGTCAGCTCAGTTCCAATCACCCTGCATCCACAACTCTCGAGGCGGACGCCGAGGCGAGGCCGGATGAAATCATCAACCCGGTCGACCTTGGAACCATTCTCGTTCCTGATGATTGGCTCTTATTGGGTCCCGGTCAAAGTGGGACGATCGAGGTTGCCGCAATCAGCCATGATCGAGACATTCCGAATGCCAGTGTCATCGCCTGGTTCGAATCGAAACCAAACAGCAAATCTCACGCGTCGATTTCCCTGAAGAAGAATGAACTCGTTGGGATCCAATGTCCTCTTCCAGAGATTGAGGGCATCTCCGAAGAGGATTTCTTAACTGTGGCGATCATGAATGGCGAAGAGGAATTGTGGAGGAAAGAGATTCGGGTTCTGTTGGTTCCAGATCCACCCACCCTCCCGGTGTTTGGCGCCACCGAATTGAAACTTCGCTATGACGCACCCATCTCAATATTGAACCGCGATGGATCCCTGGATGAAATGGACTACGACAAGGGTTGGGACCCGAGTCTCAGCGATGTCGTGGTTTCGCTTCCCAATGGATCCAGGTTTGTCTTCTGGAGGGGCGCGAGTTATATCCCCTTCTGGGCGGGTCGATACAACACCGGACTGTGTTATGAGTGGGCCGAAACCACGCCGCCCCCCGATGGGTTTGTCGATTCGATCGAACCCCTCATGGACAAGGAACTCCGGTACAGTCGAGTTGAGATTTTGGAAAACGGCCCGGGCCGTGTGCATGTCCGTTGGTCCTACCAATCCTGCGATTTCAACTACAAGGTTTGGGGCGATTTCGCGGTTGAGGATTATGTTTTCTATCCCGATGGGTTTGGAACGCGAACCCTCACCCTGACTAGCGAGCCGGATCGCGAGTACGAACTCAGCGAGTTTATCCTGCTCACCCCGGCCAATGCTTACCCCATCGAGGTCCTTCCCTCCAACCTAATCGAAATCCTATTCTTGGATGGCGAGAAGAGGTCCTTCGACTTTCCTTTTCAAGCCGAAAGGGACAAGGAACTGCTCGCTACCCGAAACCAACCCGCCATTTTCCGGGTCCGCCTTAACAAGCAGGAACGACTGTCTGGGATCTATTTCAATCCTCGAGACTTCGACTTGCCTCAAATTGTCTTCGGGCCTTTTTTCGATCAGGGCGTGATGGTCACACCGGCTTATTGGGGAAGCCATTGGCCTCTAGCCAGGGGGAAGACAACCGGTGGAAGCATCGATGACCGAATCCATTTGACTCCCAGTCACAACAGTCTCATGACATGGGGTTTCAAACATCGGCCCGAACCCATTGAGGACCGTCTGGCGGAAACAAAGGACGCGCTCGGGAAACTGCGGACCATGCAGATCAGGAAATGGCGATGGCTGATTGGGATGACCGATTTGTCCGACGATCAATTGATTGAGAAGGTAAAGAGTCTGATCGGGACTGAACGCTTTCCCGAGTGAGGTGGTTCAAGTCACCGAGATCCTTTATGCAAGAACGCCATCCTTGCGGCGCCCCAGAGCGCGGAGTTGTCCACGGACTGTGCCGGGGAAATTTTCTTCAGCGACTTAACTGGCTTCAACTCTTTCTTGAGATCTCTCTCAAAAAGGTCCATCGCGCCTGAAATTCTTCCCCCAACAACTAGGCATTCAGCCCCAAATTTTTCCAAGTTTGGGGCGATATTCTCCCCAAGGAGGTGACCGAACTCCCGGAAAGTTTTCCGGGCGGCGGCATCGCCTTTTCGAGCCGCCTCCGCGATCTCTTTGACATCCCAGTCCTCGCGATAGTTCTTGGAACCCTGAGCATGCGACCGATACCGCGCAATCAAACCGCGTTTCGAAATGACATCGTCGAGGAGACCTCCCTGGTAGGGCATGCCCCCCAGCCAACCGAAGGGTTTCGGCACACCCGGTCCCTCGTCGGTTGCGACCTCATCGATCAGGAAAGCCGAACCGAAACCGGTTCCGAGGGTGAGTGCGACCACTCGGCTGTAACCCGCGCCCGCGCCGCGCCAAGCCTCGCCTCTCGCGAAGGACCAAGCGTCGACCTCGAAATCGACTGGGAAATCCTTCTCAAGACCGAGCCGCCTTCTGAATTCCTTTTTGAGGTTGACCCCGTAAATCGCCTCGTATTTGTCCAAGCCCTCGATTAGCGAGATCCCCTTCTCGTAGTCGAGCGGGCCGCACATGCCGATGCCAATCCCGACCACCTCCAACCCTTCCGCTCGGGCCTGCTCCAAATTCCGGGCCAGAGGCGCCGTGAGGTCGCGTAGAATTCTCTCTTTCGAACCTTTGTTGTCGACCGGGTGTTTGACAATCGAACCGCGACGGATTCGTCCGGCGGCGCTCACCAAAGCGGAGCGGGCGGTTGTGCCGCCGATATCCACTCCGATCGCGTAGAGGTTTCTTGCTCCGCTCATGTCGCCATGATCACCTTCACAACTTGGCAGGGATCGCCATGGGTGGACCGGATGCGGTAGCGCCCCATCGAGGCGGGAACCACCCCGAGGCAGGAGAATGGAACCTCCACCGGATCCCCCTCCGAGTCCCTCGGTTCGATCGTGATGCGCTCGCCGACCACCGGAATCAGTAAATGGAACTCGCCCGCCGTGTCCTCCTCGACCTTGGTAAGAAACTCCAATCGGCGAACCTCGAAAAACATATCGTCCCGCTTTCCGATCAAGAACTCGTCCCACCCCTTGCCGCCTCGGACCTTGCGGGGTTTCTGCTTGAGATTCTTGAGCACCCAGTCGGTCCGTCGTGTCTCATCGAGGACATCGAACGCCTCTTTGGAATGGATGGCACGGAGGTTCCCATCCAAACCCGGACGAAGGTAGTCGTAAAAATGCAGGGTGTAGCGGTAGGTGGTGGCGCTGATCTCTAAAACCGTGTTCCCCTTGCCCGAACCATGAATGGTGCCAGCGGGGATCAGGAACAAGTCGCCCGGTTGGCTGGGGATGGAATTGACATACTGGTTATGATCGAAGGGGATCAGATCTTTTTCGGCCCGCTCAACCAGACGGCGGAATTCCGCGTAATCGGTCTCCTCCTTCAGCCCGAGGTAGACCTTCGATCCAGGCGCGGTGTCGACCAGATAATAACTCTCGTCCTGACGAAACGGTTCGTTGAAATGATTGCCGATATAGGCATCGTCCGGATGAGATTGAAGCGCCATGTCATCCCCGTGGTAACTGTCATCGTAATTGATCCGAATGGGGAACTGACCGGCGTATTTCTTTTTTGATCCGAGTTTGCCAAGCAATTTCTTTCCGCCAAACGCAGTCAGGACCGGGAAAGGGAATTCGAGGATCGTCCCTTCCAGGTCCGCTTCGAAACTCGTTTCGGGTTCGATCAGATCGTAACTCCACGCGCAATTGATCATGTCTTTGGGAAGTTTGCGAACCTTCTTGAGCCACTCGCCTCCCCAGGGACCGGGATCGTAATAGGGTTTGGGCTTGATGGGGCTCGCCATCAATCGGTTAAATAGATTTCGAAACGCTTTCTTCGAGAGCATTTTGGGAGTATCGAGGTCGTTGCCATCCACATAGAAATCCATCTTCTTCAGCATCGATTTTCGGTGGGAATCAAGCACCGCATAGTCGACGTAGTAGAGCCGTCGGGTGCTGAAATAAGCAGGGAGGGCCGGTTTGTCGCTATCCTTGGAGGGCGCCTGCACCTCAGGTTTGGAGGCTCCCAGCGGGTAAGCGTGACCCAGTTTAAGTCTCTTCAGGATCTCCTCACGGCAGAGGTCGACATAGACAATGGATCGGTAGAATTTCTTGTCGACCAGCCCTCCCGCTCCGGGGCCATGAACCAAGAGGAGGTTTCGTCCGCGGCCCTCTCCCCATCGCTCTCCGAAAGTTTCGATCTTCTTTTGCAGAGAGGCCAACTTCCTCTTGTCAAAGAAATCCCACAGACCGCCCTCGAAAATTTTCCCGAAGACTGGATCCTCGGGGAGATAGGGCTTGAGCATCTTTTCAATGGAGGAAGCCGTCTTGAGAACGGAGGTTAAATCGACCACTTCCAATTTCGCGCCGCACTCGGTCACTTCCTTGCGAATTTCCTGAAGCAGCGGATCCCAGGTGAATCCCAGATGAGAATCGATCGCAATGACACTCGCGCCGTTGGAGTTCGAGGCGTTTCGGATGGGCGATAGGATTGCCTCCGAAATCTGGGGGAACCCTTTCCAAAGGTTCGCATTGAGATCCACCGATAGGTTCGGGCGGTTGATCATGTCGGAGGGTTTGTAGGATTTAGGAAGCTTCATCGGGGTCCATCCTCAATTCAAGAATGGGGCCTAAAAACGCGCCCCTTTTGACAAAACAGGCGGGATGGGTCATACCAAACCTATTCGGCGCTGTCATCCCCAAAAAGGGTCAAGGACTTGTAATCGCGAAACAATTGTCAACAATCCCCCAGGAATGCTTTTCAACCGTCTCCTCTCTTCCCTTTCTCATGTCGAGTTTTATCGGGTCGGCCGGTGGTTCATCATGGCCATGGCGATCGGCACGATCGCGGCGACCGGCGCCCTGGTTTTCGAAAAGGTCCAGGATTTTGTCGAGACGCGGTTTCTGGGGGAGATGTCCGGTTTCCACCCGCCTCACCCGCACACCACTGTGCCGGGCGACTACCCTCCGCCGCATGACACCCTCGAACCCGGCGCCAGCGGTTGGGGGAGGTCTTACACTTCGGGCTTTTTCCTGGTCCTGATCCCGACCCTGGGCGGATTGGTCAGCGGGTTTCTCATTTACGTCTTCGCCCCGGAAGCGGAGGGGCATGGCACCGACAGCGTGATCAAAAGTTATCACCGTCAGGGGGGACGAATCCGCTGGCAGGTCCCGCTTGTGAAACTCTTCGCGAGCGCGATCACCATTGGCTCGGGGGGCTCGGCGGGACGGGAAGGTCCGATCGCGCAAATTGGAGCGGGGTTCGGGTCGCTGCTCGGCTCCTGGACAAAGGTCAGCGACCGTGAGAAACGCATCCTGGTCCTCGCGGGGGTCGCCGCGGGCATCGGCGCCATGTTCAAGGCGCCTTTGGGCGGGGCTCTCTTCGCCGCCGAGGTTCTTTACCGCGATCCCGAGTTCGAATACGAGGCTTTGATACCGGCCTTTATCTCCTCCATCCTCGCCTATTCCCTCTACTGTCTTTTTTCGGGTAGCGGTTTTAACACCATTTTTTCCATCCCGGTGGGGATGAAGTTTACTGAACCTGTCGAGTTGATCTTCTATGGGGTGATGGGAGTCTTCCTAGCCTTGGTGGGAATCCTCTATGTCAAATCGTTTTCCTTCTTTCGGCACAAGGTCTTCGCTCCGATGCCGATTCCAAACCTGTTCAAACCGATGCTGGGAGGATTCATTCTCGGGCTGCTTGCCTTGGCGTTCCCTCAGATCCTGGGAGTCTCCTACGGGTACCTCGAGGAGCCGCTCACCTCTCATGACCCCGCGACTCGGGACATCGCCTTTCGCACCGCTTCGCTCTTTCTGCTCCTCGGTTTCCTGAAGATTTACAGCACTTGCCTGACCATCGGCTCGGGAGGCAGCGGAGGCGTCTTCGCCCCCTCGCTTGTCATCGGAGGCTCCTTTGGGGCGGCCTTCGGAACCCTGTTCGCCTACTACTCGCCAGATTATGTCAGCCAACCCGGTGCGTATGTGTTGGTCGGAATGGGGGGGTTCTTCAGCGGCGTCGCGAAGGTTCCGATCACCGCTTTGATTATGGTTTGCGAGATGACTTCCGGTTACGGTTTGGTCGTGCCGCTCATGCTGGTCACCGCAGTCACTTATGTGTTAACGCCTAATGGGTCCAGCATTTACGAGGAACAGGTCCAACGCCGCATCGATTCCCCCGCTCACGCCGGAGAATTCATGATCGACGTTCTCGAGAATGTGCGAGTGTCCGAGGTGATGGAGCCTCTCCCCGAGGTCGTGACTATCCGAGAGGACACCCCCCTTGGAGAGGTGTTAAAATTGTCGACGGAAACCGTTCATCAGGCGTTCCCGGTCATGAATCATGAGGGGAAACTCGCCGGGGTGGTCTCTCTCGACGATGTCCGGAGTTACTACTATGAAAGTGAATTGGGGAATCTGATCATCGCGGGGGATGTGATCCGACCGATCGACCCGATCACCCCGGAAAACGATCTCAACACGGGGCTGCAAAGACTCGTGCATGAGGCCTTCGAGGAATACCCGGTGGTCGATCCCGACGATCACAAGAAACTGGTGGGACTCATCTCCCGAAGGCAGGTGTTGGACGCCTACCGGAACAAATTCAATGCGATGCGGTCCGAAGAGGAGGAGGGCTAACGCCTCCCAAAATCTATCCTTTGGTCAGCGTCTCGTCCAAATTGAGAAGCACCTGACACACCACTGTCCAAGCCGCCAAGTCCGGCGAAGACTCCGATTTTATCGACAGTTTCGAAAAGGCTTCTTGGAGGGAAGCGGGGCTATTTTGGAATTTGTTTCGCTGCTCCCGTTCGAGCGAAAGCAATCGTTCGGCCTCGAAATCGGTTGGCGGACGGCACAAACAGATCCGGAAGGCCCGGTCGAGGATCTCCTCCGGATTGGCGTTTCCGTTCTCTTCCAGCAGTCTGGAGGCGAACGCCATCGACGCCTGGAGAAAGACGGGATCGTTGAGAGTCACCAGAGCCTGCAACGGGGTGTTCGTGATCGGTCGCTTCACCGTGCAGTATTCCCTGGTGGGAGCGTCGAAAGCGATGAACGACGGGTACGGGTTCGATCGACGCCAATACGTGTAGACCCCCCGCCGGAACCGATTGGCGCCCTCGTTTGGAATCCATTCATCCACACCGTAACCCGGCGAGCCGATCTCCGACCAGATTCCCGGAGGTTGGTAGGGAAAGACGCTGGGTCCCCCGATGGTTCGGTTCAATAGACCGCTAACCGCGAGAGCGTTATCGCGGATCGTCTCGGCGTTCATCCGGAACCGCGGACCGCGAGCCAAAAGTGCATTGTAGGGATCTCTCTCGAGCAGCTCGGGCGAGATTCGCGAGGACTGGCGGTAGACCGAGGAGGTGACAATCGTCCGAATGAGATCTTTGACGCTCCAACCATTCTCCACAAACTCGATGGCAAGCCAGTCCAGAAGTTCCGGGTGAGAGGGAGGGCTTCCCCTCATTCCGAAGTCCTCCGAGGTCTCGACGATCCCCCGACCGAAGATCTGTTGCCAAATCCGGTTGACCGTGACCCGAGACACCAAAGGGTTCTCCGGACTGACCAACCATTGGGCTAACCCCAGACGGTTCCTTGGAAGGTCAGAGGGGAAGTTTCCAAAGATACTCGGAATGTCCGGTTTGACTTCCTCTCCGGGTCTTAGGAAATCCCCCCGGGTGTGAACGAAAGTCATCCTCGGGGTTTCTTGCTCTCCCATGACCAATGCTTGCGGAACCTCTTTGAGGAGCGCCTCTCGTTGGTTGGTGGTTTCCTCGAGTTCCCGGCGAATGGGTTCCAGGCTCGCCGCGATAGTTCGGAAATATTTGGAGATCTTTTCTTCTTCCTCGTGGGTCCGCCCTCTCTCCTTTGCACCCGCCGGAGTCAACGCCGCGAGTTTCACCTTCCCCTTGGGAGGGTTGGGCCCGTCGTTCGGATACCCTTTTTCCCGTTCGATAATATCTTGAATTTCGCTGGGAGGCAGGCGAACCGGTTTGGGGGCGCCTGTCAGAGAGATCCGAAACCTTCCAATGGTCGAGTTCATCCCAGCCCGCTGATCCAGTTCGATCGTGAATCGAGTCCCGCCCGGATAGAAAGCGTTATCGGGGACTTCGAACCACGCCTCGTAGACCTCGAGGTCGGTGGCGTCGAAGATCCATCCGGAACGCGGATTGCTGTCGACCACCAGTTTGGGTTGTTGGCCGGGAGTGTTCCAAGTGGGGAAAAGAAGCGCGGTCGGAGTCGTTTCGCCGGCTCCTTCGAGGGGTCCGGTTAGAAGTCGGATAGCGGAAAGCGCGGGTTGTCCCTCTTCGTGACGCCCCACTCGATTCGGTCCTTTGCCACTGGAGGCGGGGAGAACCTCCAATCGAATGGCGCTAATTCCCGACCCCTTCCAGGTTCCTTTCATCCGATAGATGTCGGTGACCGGGGCGACTCCGCTGGCCACCCAGGATCCATCCCGCTTCAGGTCCAGGTCGGCGCCGCCCTCCGACTCGCCCGAGTCAATCTCAATCGGAGCCCAGGCGATCCCCCGTTTCATGGTTCGTTCCCAGGCATTCTGTTCGGCGGACAACTCCGGAGTGTGGGTGTCGAGGGTCTTCTGAAGTTTTTCGATTTGTTGTGCAAGATCGCTGGCCCTGCCCTCCTGGCCTCCCTCGAAAAGTCGAATCATGGGGGCGCGGGAGGCGAAAGTGCCGCCCCCCAACTCGGAAGAGGTGTTGTAAAAGGCGTAGAGTTCGAAGAACTCCTTCTGTGAAATCGGATCGTACTTGTGATCGTGGCACTGAGCGCAGGCCATGGTCGTTCCTATCCAGATTGTCCCGGTCGTTCCCACTCGATCGACCACCGCCTTGACCCGGAACTCCTCTGGATCGATTCCCCCCTCCTCGTTGAACATCGTGTTTCGATTGAATCCGGTGGCGATGATTTGATTGTCGCTGGGATGGGGGAGCAGGTCGCCCGCTAACTGCTCGATGGTGAATCGATCGAAGGGCAAGTCGCGGTTGTAAGCGTCGATCACCCATTCGCGATATGGCCACATCGGTCGGTTCGCATCGACATGATACCCGCAGGAGTCGGCGCAACGGGCGAGGTCGAGCCAGAATTGGGCGCGTCGCTCTCCGTAATGCGGCGATTCCAACAATCGGTCGACCAAATTCTCATAGGCCTCCGGAGACTCATCCTCGAGAAAAGCGTTCAACTCCGAAAGCGATGGCGGCAGGCCGGTCAAATCGAGATGGACGCGACGAATCAAGGTCTCTTTGGAGGCTTCCGGCGAGGGTTCGAGGCCCTCCTCTTCGAGACGTTTGAAAACGAAGGAGTCGATCGGATTTCGGACTCGCTCCTCGAACTTCGTTGGGGGGATGGCCGGAGAGACCGGCGGGATATAGGCCCAATGATCGGTCTCGGGTCGGCGATTCGACTGGGCGATGCGATTGAAACGCTGTTTGACCGATTCCAGATCTTCGTCGAGGGTTTGGAGTTCTTGTTCGACCCGATCGATCTCAGAGTTGAGGCGACGATTCAGCTCGGGGACTCCGCCAGGGGTGGTTTGAATCCGCTCGATTCGATCGATCAGGTTTTCGAATTGCGTCCGATCCCCTTGATCCGGTTCCCCCGCTCGGACCGCTATTGCCATCCCGAGGAAGAGCGGGATGACCCATTGGGAGAAACGCCGAATCGTGCGGATTCGCATAAGATAAATCGAACCTTTCAAAGGGCGGTCAGGCCGTTTGACGAATTCTACACCGATTCGAAGCGGGGGCGCAATCGAGGTTTTTCAAAAACCGGATTTTTAAGAACGGTTTGGGCTACGGCTTAAAAGAACGAGCGCAGGTGATGAACCTTCCCTCCTCTCGCTCAGTTCGAAACCGCCCAGAGTCCACCATAACTTTTGGTTCCGTTGGTCGGGCTGTAGTGGGTCGAGTAGCAGTTCCCCTTGGAGCCTGTCCAGGAGTAAGCCAGAGAAGGCCCGACTGAGTAGAGAAACGCTTTGGTCCTCTCATGTCCGATCGGCTGATAGCGGTTGATCGCCCACTCCCCCAGATAGTACATGCTCAGGAGTTGACCCTCCCCCGTGTCATCCGGCACAGCCGTTCCGATCTCGTAACGGGTGACAAAGGGGTCGAAAGGGATCGAGGTCATGTAGGCGACTGGAGTGGTCAGGGCGGTTCCGGGCGAAGGTTGCTTATTGGAATACAGCGCCCAACTGCCGGTCGGGATGCCCGCGTCCCATCGTTCGTGGGGATCGAGGGGGAATCGGCGCCAATCGTTTTGGTAGGCATAAAAGGCGGTGATGATGGACTTGCCATCGGCCAAGGCTTTTGTGGCTTCCGCGCGGATTCTCGCTGACAGGAAATTCGGAAGCGCGATAGCGATCAAAATGAGGATGATGGCGATCACGATCAGGAGTTCGATGAGGGTGAACCCCCTGTGTCTTAATGGCGAAACCAAGCGAGCCATGATGTCCCTCCTTTGTTTGACAAGTTGGGCGGTATGAAATTCAAGTCAGTAAGCGCCCCCATGATTAACCTCATGGCGCGCCTGTGTCAATCAAAAATTTCAAGGTGGCGAGACCCTGGTTGGTCCTACGTGGATTCTATCCGCTCCTCCCTTTTCATCGCCGATTTCACGAACTGGTAGTGGTGGATTACAACGCCGGACAGGATGAAGAGGATGAGGTAGTAGATGTTGAAAGCCATCTCGTTCCAACTCGCTTTCTCCCCAAATATAGGCCCGGTGATGATTTGCGCAAGTATGTTTTGAACGATCAGGGTCAGCCAAATCAGCCACGATGCGTGGGGGAAGACATCCCCCGAATACTTTGAGGGCAAGCGGTGTCGCCAAATGTGGATCGCGAGGACGACAAGGGCGATCACCATGAGGGGCCAAATCACATACGAGAACTGTCTTTCCCAATAATCCTCATTGCCGATATAGATGTTCGCCCACCCCTTGAGCCCATTCTTGATCGACAAGCCGAGACCATAAATCAAACCAAGATAGAGACCGAATCGCTCCAGATTTGGGTGGGTGTTGGTGGTCGGCTCGGATTCGTCCAGTCTTTCCTCGTCAGACAAGGGGCGGTTCACAAGGAAATACGCCAAGCCATAGGCGACTCCGATGCTGATTCCGCCGCTCGATTCCCAACACCTCCAAAAATTGAAGTTCGCCCCCGGCCAGACATCGTGCGCCCATTTCCAATTCTGACAGATCCCCCACCCCAAACCGTTCACCAGCCCAACTGTTAGAATGAGAACAACATTTTTCCAGTCTCTCCTCCAAACCTCGAATGAAAGGAATCCGAGATAGACGCCGAGGTGCTCGATGGCGTGACGGTTGTCTCGGATTAGTCTTCCGAGATTGGGATTGGTCTCCAGGTCTTGGTATTTGTCGCTGATGGAGTGGTAAAGCGGAAGGAAGACTTGAGGCAGATGGTCGAAGATTTCCCTTGCCAGATAGAATCCGCCCACACCGCATGCGATGCGGATCACCCATTGCCAAATGGGAACTGGACGTTTCGAACCGCACCAAGCCAAAGCGCAGGCGCCGATTCCCGCCCAGGGAACCCCCGCGATGAAGAGCCACAGAAATCCGTAGGCTGGCGAGATGGGAACGAACTCCCCTTTGGAGTAATTCGTCATCAAGTGGCCCTCGAAGAAATTGGACCACTGCATCCATCCGCGCCCTCCCGACCATCCAATGCCGGCCGCCAGAGCGAGAACGATCCAACCCGAAGTGTAACGACGCGATTGCACGCCGCTTGGGTCTCTCGAAATGAACCACCACGCCGCGCCCCAAAGAACGCCCGCGAAGATGCACCCCGAAGATCCGCCGTATCCGGAGGACCCTCGGACCGCCCAACTCATGCCGCCGAGTGCGGCAAAGAGGATGGTCGGAAGGAGGAGGTTGTGAGCCAAATTATCGGTCGAGTGGGAAGGGGCGGTTTCGTTCATGGTGGAACCTCCAAGGTGCGCTTCTTCAACTCTAATTCACCGCAAAGGATGATAGGGAAAGTGCCATCCGTTGGATACCACGCTCTTTCCACCCGACTGGTCCTTGATGCGGATTCGGGGTTATGCTCCCAATCAATTTTCAATTACCCCCGCGCCAAGAGGCGCCTCGACCATGGAGACCTAAAGAGAATGTTCCGCCCCCTTCGTTTCATCGCAATCCCGATTCTCATCGCCGCCTCGCCACATCTCGTTTCCGCGCAACACAGCGTGGCGCGTCAATGGAACGACGAACTGCTCGACGCGATCCGGCTCGATATTCCGCGCCCCACCGTTCATTCACGCAATTTGTTTCATCTCTCGGTGGGCATGTACGATGCGTGGGCTGCCTACGATCCAGTCGCGGTTCCGTTTTTGAATCAAACGGAATCACCAACCCCCGGTGTCAATGTCCTCGCACAGCGAAACGAAGCGATCAGCTACGCGGCCTATCACATCCTCACCGCTCGGTATGAAAACACTCCCGGCGGCGCAACCTCCACCGCCTCTTTCAGGCAACGCATGGTAACTCTAGGTTACGACCCCGAAGTCTCGGTCACGGTTGGAGATTCGCCCGCCGCAGTGGGAAACCGAATTGCGGCAAGAGTTCTCGCATGGGGATTCGATGACAGCGGCGATGAGGCTTACAACTACGCCGACAACACAGGATACGAACCGGTGAACGACCCTCTTCAAGTCGAGTTACGCGGCACGGAAATGAATGACCCGAACCGTTGGCAACCTCTGGCTCTCGAAACCTTTGTCAGCCAGAACGGAATTCCCATTCCGCAAAAAGTCCAGACTTTTACGGGGCCTCATTGGGGAGCGGTGACACCCTTTGCGTTGGTGATGGACAACCCGGAGGATCCTTACATCTGGTCTCATGTCGATCCCGGTCCACCGCCTCAACTTGGCGGAGAGGGAGACGCTCGATTTAAAGCGGCTAATGTGCAGGTGATCCAGTTCAGTGGTTGGCTCGATCCCGATGATGGCGCGATGATCGACATTTCACCCGCCGCAATGGGGAACAATCCGCTTGGAACCAATGACGGAACGGGTTACGACCTCAACCCGATCACCGGCGAACCTTACGAGCCAAATGTGGTGAAGCGAGGAGACTTCGGCCGCATCCTCGCCGAGTTTTGGGCAGACGGGCCGGATTCCGAAACCCCGCCCGGACACTGGAACACCCTGGCGAATTATGTCAGCGACCACCCGGATGTGGTTAAACGATTCGAGGGAGTCGGGCCGGTTCTCGACGATCTCGAGTGGGATGTCAAACTTTATCTCGCGATCAACGGCGCGGTTCATGACTCCGCAGTGGCGGCCTGGGGGGCGAAGGCGGCTTACGATTATGTCCGCCCCATCTCCTCGATTCGTTACATGGGCGGACTTGGTCAATCCACGGATCCGAACGGCCCCTCATACCATCCCGATGGACTTCCACTCATCCCCGGTTCGATCGAAGTCATCACCGAGGAAACCATTCAACCGGGAGGTCGACACCATCACCTGGTGGAACCGGCGGCGCCGGGGATGGCCACCGATGAGCACGTGGGAGATATCGCCATCTATGCTTGGCTGGGCATCCCCGACGATCCCGAGACCGAATACAGCGGGGCGGGCTGGATTCTGGCCGAGGACTGGATTCCCTACCAGCGAGATACGTTCGTCACGCCTCCCTTCGCGGGTTATGTGTCGGGTCACAGCACATTCAGCCGTTCGGCCGCGGAGGTGCTCACCCGTTTCACCGGCAGCGAATATTTTCCCGGCGGCCTCGGCGAACTTGTGGCGCCGATGGATGACTTTCTGGAATTCGAGATCGGCCCCACTGAGGAGGTCACACTTCAATGGGCGACCTATCAAGACGCCTCGGATCAAGCGGGCATTTCACGTTTGTGGGGGGGCATCCATGTCGAGGCCGACGATTTCGGCGGGAGAATCATGGGGGATACGATCGGACAGGACGCCTTCACCTTGGCTAAGAAGTATTTCACCGGAGAGATCGAGGCCGAACTGACTCCCTCGCCCACGCCAACCGCAACGGCCACCGCGACAGCGACCCAAACGCCTCGACCCGAGGCGGCGTCTCATCCGGAGTTCGACGCTTCCGGAAATGGAATTATCGACGCGGAAGACCTATTGGTTTTTCTCCAAAACTGGCATCGAACGACTCAATGATGACTTAGCTGAGTGGATCACTCTTCCGCTTGCCAATACTGGGAGAAGCCGAACAAGAGTTGAGATTCTTCCATATTGTTTTGGATACGCTGAAGCCATTCGATCAAGTCCCGGGCGTCGATCTTCCCATCAAGGACCGGTTGCGGTTGGACATCGTATCCGCCGAGACCACTCACAGGCGTTTCGGTGGGAGTGGGTGAGGGCCCATCGGTCGGAGTATCTGTGGGGGTCGGTGACGGTCCATCCGTGGAAGTCTCCGTTGGTGTTGGGGTTAAATCTTCGGTTGGCGTTGGAGTCTCCGTGAGGATGACTTCCATCGTGTTCGTGGACGTTTCGGTTGGAGTCGGTGTTAACGTCGGAGTGCCCGTGGGTGTGTTCGTCGGGGTGTCGGTCGGAGGGGCGGCCAGGATCGAGGTGAATTCGCTGGTTTCGTCGTCGTCCGGGTTAATGACGGTTCCGTTGAGGGTCGAGGCCGACGCAGTGAATCCGATGACATCCGTCCCCGCCTGCGCGCTCGAATCGACCGTGATGGCAATCGTGGTGGTTTCGGTCGCATCGACGGACAAGCTTCCGATAGACCAGATGATAGATGGGACGGCGTTGGAACCCTGGAGTAAGACACCGTCCGAGATCGATTCCACGGTGGCGCCCTCGGGAAGGGTCAAAGCGATTTGGCCGGAGACCGTATTCGCGGATGAAGGCCCATGGTTCGTCACGTCGATCTGGTAAACGAGATTTCCCAGACCCGAACCGGCCTGAACCGGATCCACCGACTCCGTATGCGACAGTGCAAAATCAACTTGTTGAACGATTTCAAAAGTCGAGGAGATCACATTGGGGGTGTATTCCAACTGGAGCGGATTATCATTTTCGAAATCTTCGGCTTTACTGGTCGATTCGGTCAAATGGGTGATTCGAAAGTCGGGCCAAACGGAAGGGTACGCCTTAGAATCCAAGTCCAAGACGACAAAATAGTAGCGCTCCCCACTCACGGGAATCCGCGCGAGTGGGTCGCCGTCATCGAAGGTGATCGTTTGTGTCCCGGAGGAAAGATCTTCCAAGGTGGTGACCAAGCTGTCGGAGCCGGCCTCGAAGGCGCCCGAGTTGTTATCGAGATAAACGCGGATGCTACTGATCAATATATTTGCGTGGAACGCACTCAAAGCCTCGCCGTCCTCATCCTCGAGCAGCAGCTCCAGGGAGGTCAACTCGGCGGGAGAATCCCCCACCCGGCCCCGATGGGTCGCCGTGACTCCCAGGACGGCCACTCCCGATGTTCCCGCGACGGCGGTCGCGAAGGAAACGAGGTCTTCGGTCATCAAAGCGAACTGCCCGCCCCGGTTTTCCCACCAGGTAATGTCGTCATCCGCGGACGCCGCCCCGAGGACATCCATGTCTCCGTCGCCATCCATGTCGGACACATGGATCGACCTAGGATTGTCGATGGAATCCTCGACGGCGTGTTCCGTCCATGTCGGAGAAATGAGGTTTCCATCATTCTCCCACCAATGGATCGCGTCTTCGATCCCTCCCGCCGCGACGATATCGACATCGCCGTCGCAATCCATGTCCGACCCATAAACCGAGGTTGTCCCCCCAAAGAAGTCATCAACCGTATGCTTTGGCCAATTGGATAGATTGCGCGTGTTTTCCCACCAGACCACGTCGCTGTCCCGGTTAATCGACGCAATCACATCGAGATCGCTATCCCCGTCCACATCCGCGGCATGAACCGAGCTGGGCCCATCGACCGAGGCGTCGATCGTGTGTTCCGTCCAATTGCCGACATTGTTCGTCCCATCGTTTCGCCACATCGCGATGAGGTCTCCATCGAAGGCCGAACCGATAAGGTCCGTCTTTCCATCGCCATCGATGTCGGCGGCGTAAACGGAGGAAGCGCCCATAAACATGGAATCGACCGTGTGTTTTGTCCAATTGGACAGATTGTCCGCCCCGTCATTTTCAAACCACAGGACCTGGTTGTTATCGTCGGAGGTTGCGAGAATGTCGATGTCGCCATCGCTGTCCATATCCGCGGCGGACACAGATTTTGGGAAAACGAGCGTCGTTGAGTGTTCGGTCCAGTTCGAGGCGTTGTTGGTTCCGTCGTTCTCCCACCAAGTCACTTTCGAATCCCCGCGCGAGGCGCCAAGGATATCCATCTTTCCGTCACAATTGATATCCGCCGCGTGGACGCTGACCGCGGTCATATAATCATCGTCGACCACATGTTCCGTCCAATTGGCGACTTGAGTCGTGCCATCGTTCTCCCACCAAGCGATGCTTCCGGGATTGGTCGCCGCTCCCAGCAAATCCACATCTCCGTCGGAATCCATGTCCGCGGCGTACACCGATCTGGCGCCATCGAAATCGGGGTCGACCGTATGCCTGATGGGGAAGGACGCGCTTCGGTGAATCGTTTCGTTGAAGACCCTTTCGATACTGGCTGAGGAGGCGAACACCACATCGAGGTCGCCATCGTTATCGATATCCGCCGGGGTGACCGACCGAGTTCCGATTGCCCCGGGCCTGATGGTTTTCTCCGGTCCGAAAGTCCCGGCGCTGTTGGTGTTCTCAAACCATGCAACCTTGCCGTCGTTCTCGGAGGTGGCGAAGACATCGAGGTCGCCATCCCTGTCCAGGTCGGCCGCGGTCACATGACTCGCTCCATTCGCCTGGTCGGTGATCTCTTGTGCATCGCTGAAATCTCCGGAACCATCGTTTTCGTACCACACGACCGCATCGTCTCCGGCGACCGCGGCGAGAACATCGAGGTCGCCGTCCCCGTCCACGTCGGCGACACTCACGGATTTGACGTCGGAGGCCGGACCGCCTATCGTTTTCCCACCCGCGATCGTTCCATCTCCTTTATTGGAAAGCCACGCGACCCGGTCGCCACCCTCGGAGGCGATGATGACATCCAAGGTTCCATTCCCGTCGACATCCCCAGTGACGATGGAAACGGGTCGGGGAAGTTCGTCGGTGAGCGTTTGCGCGGGAGCGAAATCGTTCGTCATTTCGTTCAAGCGGTTCTCATGCCACGCCACGATATCCATTTCCGTGCCGCCGGAGAGAACGTCCAAGTCCCCGTCCTTATCGAAATCGGCGAGGTGGACACAAAGAGCCTCCTTCGGGTCGCTCGGGATCTTTTGGAGCGGCCCGAAATCGTTGCTCGGCTCGTTGAGTCGGTTTTCGTACCAAGCGATTTGCCCATCTCCAGAAGCCGAAGCCAAGTCTTGGTCGCCATCGCCGTCGATATCCCCCGCGTCGAGAGAACGCGGTTGATCCGCCGAGGCCGAAATCACCTGTTGGCTTCCGAAAGCCCCATTCCCGGCGAGGTTTCGATACCAGGCGATCTTGTCATCGTCCTCCAAGGCGGCGACGAGATCCGGGTCGCCGTCGATGTCTCGATCCAAGTCGACCGCGAGAACCGCGCCCACTCCGAGTACATCGGTGGCAATTTCATGGATTCCTCCGAAGGGGACTTCCCTCGCGACTGACATGGAATTTGTGGAGGGGAGGATGAGGAAAAGCAAAGGAAGAAGGCGTTTTGGCTTCATCGATCCTGTCTCACTTTTCGGGGATTTTAGAGTGCACTTCAGAGAGCCGTTGAAAAATCATCGATTCCATTGATACCACACGGGTGCGTCGGGGCGCAACCGGGGAAATCGAGACGAATCCATTCGAGTTGTCTTCAACAGCCGTTTCGTTACTTAGACCCGAAATGAATTCCGCGGGGGACTGACCTTATTCGCGAAGATTTGACCTTTCCTTGCCCCCTCGTCCAGCCAATTGCCATCCGGGAAATATCCGCTATTTTCAATCGATCCTTGGACAACCGTTTCGAGAAAGGTTTCGGGCCCATGCGAAATCGCCTTCAACTTCAAGTGCTATTATCGATTTCCGTCGTCCTCCTGATGACAACCCCCACGGTGGCCGAGCCCTCCGAACCCATTCAGATCGATGGCGTCTTCCCTTCCCTCACGATCCACGCCGATGGCGTGGGCAGTAGGAGCGAGACCGGTATCGGAGCCCTCATCCCCTGGGCCAACAAACTCTGGGCGATCGGTTATGTCGCGCATAAAACCGGCGAGGGCATTGGGTTGTACGAGATCAGCGAAGACATGACCATGCGTCTTCATCCTGAGGCGGTCACCGGAACTTTTGCCAACCGGATGGTGCATTGGGAGACAAACCAAGCGATCATCGGTCCCCATCTCATCGATCCCGAAGGAAACGTTCGGACGCTTGAGGAGTTAAGCAAGCATCGTCTGACTGCAACCGCGCGGCATTTGATCTATCCCGAGACAATGGCCTATTACCTCACGATGGAGGGACTGCTCTTCGAGGTCAATCTCAAAACACTTGAGACGAAGCAACTCGAAAACTTGGTTGAGAAACTTGGGATCGAGGGTCAGCCTCACTTCAAAGGAGCGCACACCGCGCAGGGGCGATTGGTTGTGGCCAATAACACCTACGAAGAACCGGAGTTCTTAGGCGAGCGCTCCGGAGGGTGTCTTGCCGAGTTGGATGGAAAGAATTGGACGGTTCTGGAGCGGAACCCGTTTGTTGAAGTTTCAGGCAAACAGAATCCTCGAACGGGAGCCAGGTACGGCAACACTCTCTATGCAACGGGCTGGGATAAATCCTCCGCGATCCTTCGAGTTTTGCACAATGGCAAATGGCAGCGGTATCTCCTCCCCAAATCGAGCCACTCTTTCGATCACACCTGGAACACCGAGTGGATGCGAATCCGCGAGGCTCAAACCGAACGTTATCTGATGGACCTCCACGGAATGTTCTATGAGGTTCCCCCGCTGATCTACGGGGGACATCTCTGGGGAATCAAACCGATCTGCTCCCATTTACGAATTGTCCCCGATTTCTGCTATTGGCGTGGGCTTTTCGTGATGGCGGGCGATCAGACCGACAACGCGGTTGGGCAACCTCAATCCGGGTTTTGGTTCGGCAATATCGACGACCTCTGGAACATGGGCAAACCGAGCGGCTGGGGTGGCCCCTGGTGGGAGACTCCGGTGAAGGCGGACGAATCCTCTGATCCCTTCCTGATGACCGGGTTCGACAAAAAGGTGATGCACCTCTCACAGGATTCCGAGGAGACTGTGGAGTTTACGCTGGAGGTGGATTTCCTCGGCGATGGCTCGTGGAAGGTATACGATGTCTTTCCGGTCGGTCCTGGCGGATACGTGCACCATGAATTCCCCGATGGATACTCCGCGCACTGGGTGAGGCTTCGAGTCAATCGGGATTGCACGGCGACGGCTTATTTCGTCTACCGTTGAGAGTTCCTACGTCGAATCACGGATCCACGACTCGATATCGGATCAACGCGGATGAGGGTCGTGTCTTTCTTGTGACAACAAAACCCTCGCTCATGAGAGTCGCGCCGGATTCCACCCTCTTCTCTCCTGTGTCGAGGTCCGTCAACTCATATTTGGAAGTGGACAATAGCCCCTGAAGACAGACCCGAAGGGATACCTCTTCACATGCTTGCCTTCGAAAGGCTTGGACGATCCCAGATTTGAGATCCTCTCGGTGGAATTGCCACGCCATCCAAGCGGCCTCCCCTGTGGAGTAATCGGTGAGGGGATAATAATCGCCGAAGAAGAACTCTCGAACCATTCGATACTCCTCAATCCCTGAGGTAAGCGGCTCCCAAAAAACCGCATCTTTATTGTAATAATCGAACGCGAAAGAAACGTTTGTTCCATAACCGCTCCGAAGGGAATAAGCATCGGCCGAGACCGCTCCCAAACCATGCACCGGTAGCCAATTGGATAAAGCGAAAGTGATACTTTGACCGCCAATGGGATCCCAGCAAAAATCCGAACGCCAGAGGGGAACCGATCGTTTCATCATTTCGAAATCGAGACGTCGCCCGCCGCTCGCACAGTTATCCATTAGAAGACCTGGATGCGCCCTCGAAAGGAAATCGAAATACTCATACAACCCTTGGATGTATTTGATCTCATGGATCCCCTCGCGATCCCCCTCTTCCTCGGTCCGCCAATAGTAGAGCGGGTGCATGTTGAAATCGTGACGGTAAATATCGACACCGTAGTCACTGATATCGCGACTAATCTTGGCTTTGACCCAATCCAGCGCCTCAGGGTTTCCGAGGTCCAACAACCGCCAGTCCTTTTGGTATTCCAACGGTGGCGGCAAATTGGAGGGTGTCAGCAGCCATTCCGGGTGGTTCTCCCTAAGCCATGTGCCCGGCATGACTCGCTCTGGCTCGAACCAGAGAAGAAACTTGAGACCCGTGCTGTGCGCCTCATCCGAAACCGGACGGAGGCCATGGGGAAATCGTTTGGGATCGGGGTCCGGGTTCCCCATTCCCATGGGAAATCCTCCAAGCGACCAACCCGCATCCATCCACCACGTGTCGACCGGGAGTTTTTTATCCGCCAGATTTCGGATGGCTGCGATTTGGTTGGACTCGGTGACCGAACTGAAACCGATCGTGGCGCCGGAGGCGGCAACCGGAAGTTGGAGTGGTCGGCCTCCGGGTTTCGGGAGAATTTCTTTCAGAAGGAATCGCCTCAGGGTGTTCTGGCCGGTTTGTCGGTCGCCGGAATAGGGTAATAAAAGAATACTGGGTGTGCGGATCGACTCCCCCGGATGTAATTTCAGATGGGTGCGTTCCATGCCCGCATGGAGGGTGAGCCGCGAACCCTGATCACGGCCGATAAGCGCCTTCCACTGGCCGGTCCAACCGATCGCGATAATGAGGCCACTTCTTCCAGAAAAGGAGAGGTTGAAATACGGCATGACCCCATCCGATGACCGTCCTCCATTCGGAGCAAACTCGAATTCGGCCCCAACCTCCAAAGAGTTTTGCCTCGGGTGGAAATCATCCACGCGACCCTCGGACCCATCCGCGTAGTAAAGGGTCAGGTCCTCCGTCGCCTCGCATGGAATGGTGCAGTCCAAAGCCCAAACATCGGAGAGAACCTTCGTGTCGGCGTCCCCGCCGTTTGTGAATCGAAGGACCCATTCATGGGCTCCGAAGTCGGCATACTCGGTGGAGTCGTATTGAAGGACCATGCCCGACGAGGAATCCTCGTAGGTGGTGAGTTTCCGGCTCTTGCCGCCAGGGAGGGTTTCGGAACCCTCTTCTCGCTTCCAATCCGATAAGAGATCTTTGGAGGACTGACCGTTGTATGTGAACGAGAAAGGAGAGTCTGGAATGCTATGAATCTGATCCCACACGAGATCCTGGGATTGCGCGAATGGCCCCGGCAAGTGAGATACCAGCAGAACTGAGATGAACCGAAGTGTGGCCGAGCGATTCATGCTGACGCTAATCGATCATGTCTGCTATGAGAATTTGAAACTGTCGATTCCACATTCTGTTAACGCCTGACAATCGCTGTGAATCCTAATCCAAATCCCATGGAATCGAACTCTCCTTTTGGGTGATCAGATCCATTTCACGCAGGTCCTCCAAGAGTGGTTTCCAGCCCCCCTCTTTCCCGTAGATGTAATAGGAGAAATAGGTGGTGGTCCCGTGTTTCAATTCGAGCCAGGGTTGGAGTTCGGTGTAATAATACGGCGTCGGGGTGTTGTCGGGATGATTATTCCAAAGGTGGAGATAGATGGCATCGTTCACGGGGTAACCGATGAGCAGAGATATATCCATCTCGGTGTCATATCCCGCGGCCCAACCCTCTTTGCCGAACACGCCGCGACCATAGTATCGCTCGAGCTCCGGGATGGTCTCGACCAGTTCCTCCTCGGGGAAGTAATACCGGTCCTCGGGTCCGGTTGAGGGACCGATCTGAAAGAGGGGGTTGATCCCGATGACATTAAGTGTCGGAGTCATGTCATCCATTTCATAGCGCGCCTCGAGCAAGGGGCTGTCGGCGAATAGAGTGTAGATTTTGGAGATACGGCTGCCATGGATGTTGGCCCAAACTCGAACTCGAGCGGCGGATCCCGAGGATTCCAAAATCTCATACTTGAAGACGATGTGGCCGCCAATGTAGGGATACCCGGTGAACTCCTCGAGGCCGCCGTAAGGGTAAAAGCTTCTTGTCCCGCCGATCTCTCCATCCAGAGGCGGTTTGTCCGGCCAGAGTTTGAACAGCAGGTTTTCATCCTGGCTCTTCACAATGTATTCGATGACACGCCCCCCGAACAAAAGGACGGCGGCGCGGATCTGGTCGTTCTCCATGACGATCTCCGGGATGCCGTCTCCATCGAGGTCTTCCTCTCTCGCACTCGCGGTCTTCTCTTGAGGTTGAACGATGAGTTTTCCCTGAGTGACGACTCCAAGCGCGTTTCCCTCGACCACATACGACCCCGCACCCAACGAGAGGGAAAGATGAAGTTTTTTGTTTTCACCATTCGGGATGACCAACTCTTTCTTTGTCGCCACAGCGGTGGTCTCGGAATCTTCCTTCTTGATAAGAATGTTGAGGGTCACATTTTCTTCGTTGGTGTAGTTGTAAACGGTCACCGGGTAATCGATCTCTCCGGGCGTGTCGACAACCATTGGATGCAACTCGACCGCGCGTGGAAGATCGACATGAGCCAAAGACCTCTCCTCGAATCCATATCCCGAAAACAACATGCCGATGGGATTGTCCCGTCCACTCGCCTCGGGGCTGAAACGGAGGGGGACTTGGAGAGTCCTGGATTCATAAGCCATCAACGGAACATTGAGAGGGGCCTTGATTGAATCCGACTCCACTCCCGGTCCGGCCTCGATTCGGAGAGCCCCCTCAACATCTCGTCCCGTCCGATTTCTGAGAGTCACCTCGAGCGAGGAGCCATTGAGTTCGGAAGCGATCGAAACCGTGTTGCCGAGGGCCTCCTCCAAACAGACCCCATCCAACAGGAGAATCCTGAGTCCATCCCGGAGATTCGGCGGTCCCGCGAGGGTCCCCTTGTCGAAAACCGCGACGGCTCGTTTTGAGAGAATCGCCTCCATCAACGAGTCTTGATCAAGGGGTTCGCCCTTTTCTAGAAAGGCCACCATGGTTGGCGGGACTGAACTGTCGATATCCCCCGCCTGGGTGATGAAGGGCGCATCCAACTCGGCGACCCGATCCCAATCGGAGGGACCGCCCAGGATGTAGCCATCGAAACGCTTGGCGACTTCCTCTCCAGAGGAGGAAAGACTGCCGAAATAATAACCGCCATTCGCCTCGGCCCAATCCAGACATTCCTTGACCTTGTTATCCTGAATGTCGGGATACTGCTCCATCCCATAAAGAACTCCCCCCGTGACATACTGACCTGAAACAAAGGTGAACGGAAACTTCATCTCCCCGAGAGCCTCGTTCACGGGCCCAGGAATCATCCAGTCGTTAAAACCGCGAACCATCAGCCAGTCGCATCCGATGCCAAGCGCGGTGTCAATCAACTCGAAGGGGTTGTGACGTTTCCCCGGGGTGATGTGCAGGAAGTTGGTTTGGATTCCGGGAATCCCACGGTGGAGATCATAGTTTTTCACGATCTCCACCGCCTCGTGGATATGCTGTTTTAGCCGGTCGAGTTCTCGTTTCGAATGGCAGGCCAGGACAAAAACTCTCCGAGTTTCTGAATGAAGGAGAAACGCTCGGTTTCTCCGGAATTGAAATTCCTCGGGAAGTTCTTCCAGGAGATCTTGGGCCAGAGGCTCCTGGTCGGTCACCGACACCAGAAGATCGCCCTCATCCCGTGCGGCCTTGAAATCTTCCGAGGTGGGGGAATCCAGTTCCTTCACCTCCGTGGCGGCGAGTTCCGTAATGAATCCGGGTTGGACCCAGAGTTCCTCGAGGAGGAGTTGGTTTCCGATCTCCTCCTCCATCGCCCAGACCTCGCTCTGGACAGTGGGCTGGGCGAGAGTGAATAGACCTCTCTCCTGAAACCAATCCCATTGCTCTCGATGCCAGTGGTGGGTGTATCCATCGAATTCGAAAGGGATGCGCTCAGTCGTAAAAAGAGTGTCAGCGGGCTCTTCCCAACTAAGATCGTGATCATCCCCCGATCTCGCGGCGCCGGTTCCCAAGCACATGCAGAGACTGAAGAGAAAGACCGAACTGGCGATTCTTTTAGCCATGACACCCACCTCCCGAGTTGGAATGATCGAACAGGTTAACGCCTCTTCGCCGCCCACTCAATCGACCGGACCACAATTTTAGGAAACATCGGGTTGGAACAGGATTTAGGATCGTGACCGAGCGCGAAGTAGACGCACCGCGCATTGTGAACATAGTGGGTGCAAAGAAGAGGCTCCGGCACGGTGTGTCCGAAACGCTCCTGATCCGCGGTCATGATCACATGCATATCCGGACGCATAAGCAGGTTGAAATAGAGTTCATCATCGGTGGTGAAGGGGGTGACTCCCTCGAGAATCGGGTGCGCCTCATCGACAATGTCCATCCGGAAGGTGTGGTAGGGATCGTGGGTCGATTTCCCGCTCACCCACATGGCCCCAAAAATATCGATCGAGTCCCGCCAGTTCTGGCAGTTGGCCACCGCAAAGTGGTTAACCACCAACCCGCCGCCCTCTTTGAGGAATTGCAGAATCCCCTCTTTGACAAAGTCCGGGGGATCGCCATTCTCCACCTTCAACTGAACGACATGCAGGACATCGTACTGTTTCAGGTTTTCATACCGGAGCGCCTCGAGATTTTCGCTGGTGACCGCGGTGATTTGAACTGAGGGGTAATCGGCCTCGATGGCCGCCAAGGCCTCGGCCCATACGTTCGCCGTCCCATGCGGCTCGAGCCCGATCTGGAGACATTTTATTGGGGTCGCCTCCTCCGCCGCGGAAAGAGTTGGAGCCAAGATAAGTGCGAAAAAGACTGCAAAAACCGATACCGCCCGCCTTCGATTGAGTGTCATGTTCCTTTCCTCCTTGATCTCAAATCTGTATTGGGCGGAAATGGATCTTTCGTTTGGCGGATTTTCCTCTTATTCGGTCGCTCTTTGAAGATTGGAGAGCAGTTTCAGGTAATAGGTGTTGTGTGGAAGCCAGACCTCGTTCGATTCGAAGGCGGGGATGTCGACTCCGGAGAGATCTAGTTTCGGGCGATCGTCCCCCGGGGCGCGCCAGGAGATCCCATTGATAATGCCACCGGGAACAGCGCCACGCTCCACACCCCCATAGATTAACCTTTGGTGATAAGTCGGAACGAATTGACTCCCCGACCCTTCCATTAGGCTTGTGTCAAATGGGTTGTTTCCAAGAGTCCAGTTGATTTGGTCATAGATGAATTGGAGATATCTCGGATCGGATTGGTAGCGATAGGCGAGGGCCACCCGATCGGCGGCGACCAGCAGGTGGTCAGTCGTCCCAAGATGCCAGATGTTTTTCTCCGCCGGAGTGTTGAAGAAGTTGGGATTGCTTGAATCGCCATAGGTGTAAACGCCGAACGGATTGTCCGCGTGCGTGAGTATTCCTTCCGCTTCGGCGATCAAGGCCTTCTTCACTTCCTCCGAGTGGTCTTCGCCGAATAGGCGATCATATTTTTCGATCAGGAAAGGATCGCCTAACCCAATCTTGGGGAGGATTTCTTGGGCGATCTCGGCGTACTCCTCCTTGCCGGTCAATTCGTAGAGGTCCAGTGCTGAACTGAGTTGAAACGGTCCTTTGAGCCCTTTGGTTCGTCCCCACTCGAAACCTCGTTCGGCTGCCTCGAAATAAGATTCTCTGTCTTCAATGAGCAATGCGATCTTGGCCATGGCGGCGGTATGGTGGGAGGAATCGAGACCCGAGGCGCCTCCCTCGAGCGGGCGCTCATCGCCTGTCCCAGGCAGGTTGTCCGTCTCTTGTTCAGGACCGCCCCAGAAACCATAACCCGAGGTGATCCGCCCTCGCGCCGAGCCATCGGGCGCGATCATTCTTCGCGAAAGATCGCCGCCCCAGAGGATTTCATCCAAGAAATCCGATCGGTCATTCGAATCGGCGTCGTGTTGATCATAACCCTTTTTCAAATTCTCATAGGCTTCCGCCAGACCATAGACATAGGGAGCGTTGTGATATTTGTTGTAATCCCCCGCGTCATGCCACCCGCCGGCGAGGTCAAACTGTTCTCCCGTTCCAGGATCGATTGAATCATCGAGGTGGCAGGCCATGTGAAAACCTGGAACCTCCATCCCACACCGTTGATAGTAAAAGAACTCATAGGCGGGCCGAGCGGTTTGTTCCCAAATCAGGTTTTCTCCGACCTCGAAAGGCCACGAGAGACCTAACTCTTCATCAAGTTGGACCTGGATGCGAAACTTCCCTGGTCGATCAAACTCGGTGAAATCTCCTCGGTAATAAAAAGAGCCCCAATCGTTCCCATAAGCGCCGGAGATCTTCTCCGCCATTTCCAGTCTTCCGGCAAAGACCGATTCCCCAGTCAACGATAAAATTTCGAAGATCGCTTGCTCCCCAAGGAAATTGCTCTGGACGGTGAATCGTTTGGGCGCCCCGATGTCGTATCCAACCTGGTTGACCAGAGATTCGACTTTGGCCGGCTCCCGGAACTGGCCGATGAGGGCGCCTCCATCCCACCAAGAGGCCGAGCCCGAAGCGTTCATCGGGTTGGAGCAAACAAGCTGAAAGCGGTTGGCGTCCAGTGGAGGCTTGACCTGATCGGCGCTCAGTCGAACCCATGTGTCGGACGCGTCCGATGGAATCGATTTCGCAAGATTGAATTCATCCTCCCGGACGATTCCTCGGTCGTTCCACCAACAGAGGGTCGCCTTGGGAAAACCGGGGCCATGGTAGAAAATTTCGGATTGAATGGCCGAGAGGCGCCCGGGCGCCTCGATGAACGAGGTGGCAAAAACGAAGGGGTCTGTTCCCGATCCAATTCGAATGGAGTGCTTCCCTTCCCGGACCAACTCCGAGTCCATGGACCACCTGTTAGCAGCACCTTCGAGAACCCGCCAACCCTCCGGCGTGGTGGAGGTCGGTTGTTTTTGTTTCTCACCCCTGGGGAAATCCAAACTCTGTGCGATCCGTCTTGGGTGTTCAAAACCAGCGAATGAATAGAGGCTTTCCTCCCGTTCGATCATGCGCGGATTCGTTTGGGTTGCGCCTCTGAGGGAAGATCCGCTTTGAGGGGAGTCAAACCGCGCGCTTGGCCACGGAATAAGATCTTTGTCGTACCGGCCTTCGAGGGTCAGAACGCGTAAGAGACGATCGCAACTCCCAAATACGATCTCGGTGCGACCGTCCTCATCGAGGTCTGTCAGAGTCGCAGGCGCTAAGAGTCGACGGTCCGTTTCCCAACTCCATTCGAGGTTGCCCCTGGAATCCAAGCAGGTGAGAGTTCGATCACCCGACGCGGCCAAGATCTCGATGTCTCCATCCCCGTCCACATCGCCCAATGAGAGCGCCGCGCGTGTCTTCGGAGTCCCCTGGTATAGCCACTGAAATCCTCCCCGGCAATCGAAACAGGTGATCGCGCCGGTTTCATCTCCTACGAGGATCTCCTGCTGTCCATCGAAATCGAGATCGCCGAGGGCAAGAGACGACCCCGAGGTGGAATGTTCGGATTCCCTCATTTGCGCTCTCCAGATGCGCTCGCCCGTTCGGGCATCGAAGGCGACCAGGGCGCTCTCATCCACCGAGCAGGAGTAGACCTCCGGCGAGCCATTGAAATCAGCGTCACCGAGAACCAGGGACCCGAGATAGTAATCGCCCAAAGGGGTCTCCCAAAGAAGGTCGCCATTGCCATCGAGCGCGACCGGTCCATCGAGCGAACAGAAAAAGACCTCGCTGGCGCCATCGCCATCCACATCGGCCGCCGCGATGGTCGAGGATATCCTGGGTGGTCGAGATGATTCTCCTTTCGGATACTTCCATAAAACGGATCCGTCGGAACGTAAGCATGTGATCCCTTGTTGTCGGGTGGCCGCGACCGCTTCATCCCGCCCGTCTCCGTCGACATCGGCCCAGATCGCGTTGGTCCAGGAAATCTCGCCCACTTGAGTCGACCAGAGTTTTTGGCCAGACCTTGCTTCGAGGCAATGAAGAGTTCCATCGGGATTGCCGATCAGAATCGCGGCTCCTTCTTTCACCGCGTTGAAACTGAGCGAGGCGCCCGATATCAAGCGCTTGGTCCATCCCCCATCGTATTCCCAAATCATCTCGCCAGTCGCACTCAGGCAGACCAACTTTCTCGCTTCGGTGTCGCTGAACACCACTTCCTGACCCAGATTTGGGTGGAAGTCTGCAACAAGGGGCGGAGCATAAAGGTTCGACTCAGCTTTGAATTCCCACTCGAGACGCGGCTTCGGGAGAGCGGCGCTGAAGATCGGGGATTGAAAAAAGAGAATGAGAGGAATGAAAAAAAATCGCAATACGGCCATCGTGCGTTCCTTAAAAGACATTAGGCAGTATTGTCCCGGAGATTGAACTTTGGCTCAAGATAAGGTCGGGAGACGCCCAAATGCACAAGACGGGTGATATCGGTTATCATTGCAATCCAGCTTCCGAGGTGGTGGATGGACTTTATTCTTGTCCAATGGAAAACCCATCAAGATTCCTTGCGCCCAGCATGATCGAAAATAAGGAGCGGATGAGATGTTTCAACGATTCACAATGACCTGCCTTTTTTGGATAGCCTTTTCGTGCGCGCTTGCATTTCCAAGCACTGGCCAAGTCCTGCTTGTGAAGGATGGACAACCGACCGCGGTGATTGTGACCGCCGACGCGCCCACCGACACTGCCAAATACGCGGTGACAGAACTGGTGTATCACCTGCAGCGAGCTACGGGAGCGAGGCTCGAGGTGGTCCCGGAATCGGAGGCTCCCTCTGATGTGCACACCCGGGTTTATATCGGTGAGACTGAAACCGCGAGTTACAACGGCATCGATGTGGATCGCCTTCCAAGGGAAGCTTATGCCATGAAATCCGTTGGCAACGATTTGTTCATTGTCGGCAAGGAGAGCGAGAACGATCCGCTGGAGGAAAACAACCCCGATGTGGGGACCCTGTTCGGGGTTTATGAATTCATCGAACGCTATTTGGGAGTCCGCTGGCTCTGGCCAGGAGATCTTGGATCCTATGTTCCCAAGTCCGATACCGTTGAGTTGTGGACTGTCGACGAAATAGTTCCTCCCTCCCTCGACTTTCGATCCATCGTCTGGTCACGAATCCGCGCGGTCGCGATCGGCGGACAGAAACTGAGCGAGGAGGACGAACGCCTCGGGTTCAGTCAGGAAGTCGCCGAGAATTATGGTCAAGCCCTGCAAGTCCTTTTGAGACGTCATCGGATGGGGGGAATGGATGTCAAACCGCCGACCGGTCACGCGTTCAGCGGGTGGTGGAAGCGTTACGGCAAGGAGCACCCCGAGTGGTTCGCCTTGCGCAAGGATGGAACTCGAGGGAACCCCGATCCCGATTCCCCGGATGTCCCGATGTGCGTCTCGAACGAGGAACTCCAGGATTTCATTGTCGAGCAATGGGACGGGAAGAGTGTCCTCAGGCTCGGCCCGGTCGATCGGCCGGGTCGGTGCGACTGCGAGAACTGTCGGGCCTGGGATGGTCCCCAACCCGAGAATCCCCCCTGGTTCGCGGAGAGGATGTACGGGACCGATCGGCGGTCACAAGAACTGTTCACCGGTGTCACCTCGGATCGTTACGCCCGGTTCTGGAAAACAATCCAGGAGAAGGCGGCTAAACGTAACCCGCATGTTGTCGTCTCCGGATCATTCATCTATGAGAACGAATTCCCCGCCCCGATCACGGGCATCCAACTGAACAAGAACATTTATGCTGAGTTTGTTCAATGGCAGGACCCGCATCTCAGATGGTTCCCGATGCCTGATGAGGCCTTTCAATGGATCAAAGATCAGTGGATTGGATGGAGAGAGACCGGGATGCGGATGGGGTATCGTCCGAACTACCTCCACGACGGGTATGTAATGCCTCATTTCGACACACGGCAATCCGGGGAGTTTTTCAAGTTCGCATACGATCACGGAATGGAGGGGGCTCGATTCGACTCGCTGACCGGACAGTGGGCGACACAGGGATTAAGACTTTATTTACATCTCCGCCTCATGTGCAAACCCGAACTCTCGGTCGACGAGATTCGCGAGGAGTATTTCTCGGCATTTGGTCCCGCCGCCGAGACCATGGAGGAGTACTTCGATTACTGGGAGGATTACGCTTTCGACAATCGCATGCGGTTCATCAAACTTTATTGGGATGTCGGTTGGCGCTATCGGGAGTATATCAAGCAGGCGCATATCGCTTTCCCTCCGGAGTGTTTCGAACCGGCGGAGGCGCTGCTCAAGAAAGCGATGGCGGAGGCCGGAGCCTCTCCAGAAAGCGAGTTTGGATACCGGGTTTGGTTCATCCGGACCGGCCTCGAGCACGCCAAGCTGGCTGTCAAACTCGCGGCGATTTACGATGGAAACGAGGAGATCCCCGAGGACCGTGTCGAGGAGGCCAAAGCGGCACTCCAGGAGTTGGTAAAATTCCGGAAGGAGCACGAGAACTCGTATTTCTCGGACCTTCTCCATGTGACCAGTTTCTGGGAACGTCCTCGCTTGGATTTGGATCGGCTGATGGAGGATTGAACCTGGAACTTGAGGGTGGATTTGCTCAACGCTTCGTAAATTTCTGTGTTCCGAACCGCTCTCCAGTGTGGTAGCCTGAAAGACGTTCGGATAATACGTAAAAAGGAATGAACCGGACTGCCCTTTCCAGGGTGGCCCAATCCGCTCATGGTTGAGAAATCCTCAGTCTTCATCGGTCTGGCCCTGCTGTTCGTTATCTTCCCATTGATTCCGGTGGGAAATCGAGCCAGCGCCGAAGCCGATGCAGATCTACGAACTCTGATTGAAAATCTTCGGACGCTTAAATCCGACCCGAACCATTTGCAGCAAGTTGAGGACCGGATCTCAGAAAAGGAGGCTCAGGTCCAATCCGAAATCGAATCCCTCGAGAAATCGATCCGGGAACTTCAAGACTCGATCTCCGAATCGGAGTCCCGTCAAGAAGAGTTGACTCGCCTGCTCGAGACCCTGCAGCCAAAGCCGGATGGTCTGGCGAAGGCCCACGGAGGAGTCGAGGGGGAGGCGCTTGCCGAGGAGTGGTGGGCCATCCAGCCACTCGAGAGACCCGAAATCCCCACAGTCCAAAACGACCGATGGTCTCGCAACCCGATCGACCGATTCGTCTTTCGCCGTCTGGCCGATAAAGGTCTGACACCCGCCCCGGAAGCCGACCGGGTTCAACTTGTTCGCCGCCTCTTTTTCGATCTGGTGGGGATGCCGCCGACACCACGCGAGATCGATGATTTCCTCAACGACTCCTCCCCCGAGGCGTGGGAACATTTGGTCGATCGCCTTTTAGACGATCCGCGTTATGGTGAGCACTGGGCTCGGTTCTGGCTGGACCTCGTTCGGTACGCTGAATCCGATGGGTGGAACAAGGACTCCTACCGCCCCAACATCTGGCGATACCGCGATTACGTGGTCGACTCGTTCAATCGGGACAAGCCTTACCCTCAGTTCGTGCGGGAGCAACTCGCGGGTGATGAGATGCCCGGTGACGATCCCGAGAAGATTATCGCCACCGGTTTCCTGCGATTGGGAATCTATGAATACAACCAGAGGGATGCTCGCAACCACTGGAACGACATCATGAACGAAATGACCGATGTCACCGGCGATGTCTTCCTCGGAGTCTCAATGTCATGCAGTCGGTGCCACAACCACAAATTCGACCCGATCACCCAGAAGGATTATTTCGGATTGCGCGCCTTTTTCGAGCCGGTCATCTGGCGGGACGATGTTCCCGGGGTGACCGAGGCCGGGCACGAGAAGTGGCGGAAGCAACAGAAAAAATGGGAAGACGCGACAACGAGTATCCGTGCGGAGATCGACGCGCTTTGCCTACCCTATTACGACCGGAAGTGGAAAGAGACTGTCGACAAGTTCCCACTCGACATTCAGGCCTGTTTCAACAAACCGGTTGAGGAGCGCACCTCGTGGGAACACCAGATGGCCTACCTGATCGAGCGGCAGTTCTATGAGGAAGGGACTCCGGCCCTCAAGAAGATGACGGAGGAGGACCAGAAGAAACTCGAGGGATTGGAAAAACAATTGTCCGAGTTCGATCACCTCAAACCTCCTCCGCTTCCCGAGGTCATGTCGGTCAGAGATTTCTCCGGGGAGATTTCACCCACCATCATCCCCAAGGATCGAAGACATCAACCAGTTCCGCCCCATTTCCTGACCGTTCTTGCGAGCGAAACTCCCGACACGGAGGACCTCCAGCCGGAACTTCCGAAAAGCACTGGACGCCGGACCGCGCTGGCGAAATGGATTGGTCGCGAGGATAACCCGCTGACCACTCGATTGATTGTCAATCGAATCTGGCAACAACACTTTGGAAGGGGCATCGTCCCCACCGCCAGCGATTTTGGACACTTGGGAGAGCCGCCGACCCATCCGAAGCTTCTGGATTGGCTAACCCTCCACTTTGTCGAGAACGGCTGGAGCATGAAACACCTCCACAAGATGATCCTGATGTCTTCCACCTGGAAGCAATCCTCCCAACACCCGGAGGCTTCGGATCAGTTGAAGACGGACCCATCGGAGGACCTTTTGTGGAGAGCGCGAATTCATCGCCTGAGTGCCGAAGAGATCCGCGACTCGATGCTCTTTGTTTCGGGAGAGTTGGACCGCCGAATCGGCGGGCCGAGTGTCGATGACAAGTCGCCCCGACGTGGGCTCTATATGAAAATCCGCCGCAACTCTCCAGACCCGCTGTTGAGCGCCTTCGATTGCGCGAATGGATTGAAGAGTGTGGCGCAGAGGAATGTCACGACCACTCCGACTCAGGCGCTGCTCCTGTTTAACGGCGACTACTCGCTCGGCCGAGCGGAAAAGTTGGCGGACCGGATCCAGGGGTTAGAAACTGGAGACCTCGGGGAGGCTTTAAGCAGCGCGTTCCGTCTCGCATGGGGTCGAACCCCTTCCGAAGTTGAACTCAAACGAGCCTTGGCATTCGTCGCTCCCGCGACTGACCAAGAGGAATCGACATTGAACCGAGAACGTCTGGTCGATTTCTGCCACGTCCTTCTCAATTCAAATGAGTTTTTGTATGTGGATTGAAAGAGATGAAAGTTGACGATGGAGATGCTTCAAAAATGACACCGCCACAAAATTCCCACTATCGATCGCCGACCTCTCGTCGCGATTTCCTGATGCGAAGCGGAGCCGGATTTGGGGCATTGGCGCTCAACTGGTTAATCGGCGAGGAGACCGCCTACGGGAAACACATGCCGGGGTTTCACCATCCTCCGCGAGCCAAAAGCGTTATTTGGCTTTTCATGGAGGGAGGTCCGAGTCATCTCGACCTTCTCGATCCCAAACCACTGCTAAATGAACTCGCGGGGAAACCGCTTCCGGCCAGTTTCGAGGAGCCGTTGACCGCGATGGGAGAGAAAGGATCGCCCTTGCTCGCCGCGCCCCGAACTTGGAAGCAACATGGACAAAGCGGACTCTGGGCCTCGGAGTGGATCCCGAACATCGCGGAATGTCTGGATGATATCGCGGTCATTCGTTCGTGTTGGACCGATGGGATCAACCACGCGGGCGGTGTTTGCCAGATGAACACCTGCACCAATGTGGCGGGGAGACCCTCGCTCGGCGCGTGGGTCGATTATGGTTTGGGGACAGCCAACCGGGACCTGCCCTCGTTCGTGGTCCTGTGCGACAACAAGGGGCGTCCGGTCAATGGTCCCCGCAATTGGGGAAGCGGGTTCCTTCCCGCCTCGCATCAGGGGGTGCGAATCGATGGCATGAGCGAGGAGCCGATCGCCAATTTGAACCTGCCCAAGGATTACACCGATGACCGCCAAAAGAACAAAGCCGCTCTGCTGGCCGAGTTCAATCGCGAGCACGCGGCGGCCCATCAACAACAAAGCGAACTCGAGGCCAGAATCCAGAGTTATGAACTCGCCTTCCGCATGCAGGCCGAGGCCCCCGAGGCGGTCGACATCTCAAGAGAGTCCGAGAGTGTGAAACAGCTCTATGGAATCGGCGAGGAGGAGACCGACGCCTTCGGCCGCAACTGCCTGTTAGCTCGAAGGCTGGTGGAACGGGATGTCCGTTTCGTGCAGGTCTACAGCGGAACCGGCAGCAAGTGGGATTCTCATGACAAGATCGAGGAAAAACATTCCGAACTCTGCCGCTCGATGGACAAACCGGTGGCCGGGCTTTTGAAGGATCTCAAGCAAAGGGGTTTGCTTGACCAAACGCTGGTTGTTTGGGGCGGTGAGTTTGGCCGAACCCCGATGAGCGAAAAGGGAGATGGCCGCGACCACAATCCCACTGGGTTCACCATCTGGATGGCCGGTGGCGGAGTGCAGGGGGGGCAGACGATCGGCGCCACTGACGAGCTCGGTCTCTACGCCATCGAGGACAAGATGCATGTCCATGACATCCACGCCTCCATCTTGTGGTTGCTCGGCATCGACAACATGAAGTTGAATTACGACAACAACGGCCGCCTGGAGCGTCCCACCATCAATGAAGGGGTGTTTAACAAGAAATTGATCGGGGCTTAGGGCGACCGGAAACCAAACTCAATGCATTCCTCGGGACGAAGTTCCCCCGGAATGAATGAACCAGGCGCGGATGCATCCGAACAAGGTAGAAATCTCACTCCCCGCCGATACGATCCTTTCATCAAGCAGGACTGAAACTTCGAAAGCCTTATGACCCTTCCTCGCTTCATGTGGGACATCCTAGTTGGTACAATCCCGCCTCATAAGTAATCTCAAGTTGTGAGGACCAAGCCCCATGCGAGTGTTCACAGGAAAGTCGATGAGAATAGAATTGATGATCCAGTTGTTCGCCTTGGTAGCGAGCTTGACGGCGGTTATCCCATCATTTGGGGAGGGGGAGACAATCATGACTGTGGACGATTTGACCCAACTCCGCGCTCAAGACCCAGAAGCCGCGGGGCAGCCCACGGTCATGACCATGGCGCCGGCGGAGTGGATTTGGCTGCCCTGTCAACGGACCCTGTCGAATACGTTTGTGTTGTTCCGAAAAGAGCTCGACTTACCAGAAAAACCCGTGCGCGCGTTCGGATGGATAAGCGCGGATAGCCGCTACCAGCTTTCGGTCAACGGACAACGCCTCCAGTGGGGGCCTGCACCCTGCGATCCCCGTCAACTCGATGTCGATCCTTGCGATCTGACGCGTTTCCTTCACCCCGGCAAGAATGTAATCGGAGCCGAGGTGTTGTTCTATGGGTTGGGTGATGGCACCTGGCCCGCTGGTAAGCCTGGGTTCATTTTCCATGCCGTGTTCGAGTATGCCGACGGACACACGGAACGGATCGTATCGGACCCGTCGTGGCAGGTGTTACTCGACCGGGCGCACCCGCCGGGTCAGTACAAGCGATGGTACCTGCGCGCATTGCAGGAAGAGTACGATGCACGGAAGCGCCCGGTGGGATGGAACACACCGGAATACACTCCCGATGCGGCGTGGATGGCGGCAGCAACCATTGAATGCCCGCCCGACAAACCCGCCGCTTGCGGCCTTCATGAGAGCAACGACACAATCGACCGGGCCAATCCCGAGAAAAGCGCCTTGCGAGCCCGGCAGATCCCCGCGGTGCGTGAGGAACCCGTTCCAGCCAAACAACTTCGGCAAACTGGCCGCGTCACCTGGCTGCGCGATCCCAACGACTGGTTCGACCTACAGGTCCCGAACTCGTTCCAAATCGAGCAGGCGGATCTCGCAACGCCACGTGATGGAGGATGGGAATTGCCCGCGACGGCAAACCCCGAGGAGGGTGTGTTCGCGACCTTTGAGTTCGATGAGCAGGTGGTCGGTTGGCCTTATTTCACCATTGAGGCGCCCGAGGGAACCATTGTCGAACTGATGATCCAGGAAGGGCATGACGTGGAAAATGGTCCGTTATGGCTCGACTCCCACTTGTTCTCCTGGACCCGTTTTATCTGTCGCGAGGGTTTAAATACATTCCAGACCTTCGACTACGAAAGCGCGCGGTGGGTCCAGTTGCATATTCGCAATGCGAGCCGTCCCTGTGTGATTCGGAATGTGGGTATCCTGCGGCGTCTGTGCCCCTGGCCCGAAGAGCCGCACATCGTTTGCGATGAACCTTCCCTGCAACGCTTGTTCGACGCCACCATCAACACGTTTTACAACAGCGCCATCGAAACCTTCGTGGATGGCATGGGACGCGAGCGGCAGCAATACAGCGGCGATGGCGGCGTCCAGGCTCTGGTGGCGTACTACGCGTTGGGAGACAAGCTCCTCGGCCGGCGGTATCTGCGCACTTTCAGCGAGGGCCAGTCCCCCGACGGATACTTCATGGACTGCTGGCCCGCCTTCGACCGGCTCGCGCGGGTGGCGCAAAAGCAGATCGACGGCGCCTACTGGGGGCCGCTTCTCGATCATGGTGTGGGTTTCAACTTCGACTGCTGGTGGTATTACCAATGCACGGGCGACCTCGACGCGCTCAAAGAACCGTATCCGCGCCTTCTTCGATTCGCGGAGTACTTGGAATCCCTGCGAGATGATGACGGAATGCTTCCCGTTGAGGGTCTCACCATTCCAACCGTGTGGATCGACCACGACGCGTACAAAAAGACCCGCCACAAACAATGCGCCTTCAATCTCTATACCGCGGCCATGTTTAAGAACGCGCTCGCGTCCATCTGCCGCGCCATGAAAGATCCCGAAAAGGCCGACCATTTCACACAACTCAGCGACAGTCTGCTTCAGGCGACTATGGCGCGCTATTGGAATCCGAAGAGCGGACGCTATGAAGCGAACCTGCCGTGGCAAGAGGAGGAAGGCGAAGTTCGGTTGTGCGACCGGTCGCTTGCAACCTCGATTCTTTTCGATCAATGCCCAGACAACAATACCGCCGCAGCGGTGAAAGCCCTGGCCGAATGTCCGCCTGAGATGGGCCTTTCGTATCCCGCCAACGCCTACTGGCGCTATTGGGCGCTCGCCAAGCTCGGACGCACCGATGTGATCGTAAAGGATTGGCGCGAACGCTGGGCGACCATGTCTTCCGTCGTGCTCAACAACAGTTTGCAGGAATGGTGGACCGCCAAACCCGATAGTTCGAGCCTCTGGAGCCATTGCCCCGTATCACCCGTGTTTGTTCTGTACATGGACATCGCCGGGATACGTCCCACCTCACCCGGCTTTGATACGTGTGTGGTCCGGCCGCAATTGTCTGGATTCGGCGAGTTGGAACTCACTTCACACACCCCACACGGTCCGATTCATTTTACCGCCACCCCGGAGAACGGAGGCCATCGAGTCACTGTCACCATGCCCGAGGACTGCGAAGGCGAGTTGTTGCTGCCCTCTTCGGCCCATCCAAATCTCGAAGCGCTCGCCCCTGATCATCCCCTCGGTTTGAAACGATTTCGACTTCCGCCGGGTTCGTCCAACTCGTTCTTTGTACCGAATTGATCAGGGACACTGTTGGGAATAAGGACTAATCGAGGCCCTACAATTGGTTCAACACAAGGGTCAGGATTTGCAACGGAGCGCTCGAACTGCTGGAGGGATTCGCGATGCGCATCCAAGACCCTACGATTTGAGGCGTCGAATCTTTCTAAAGGAGAGTCCATGATGAGGTTCCAAGGGAGCGCGATGCACAACGAGAGGGGGAACAAGATCTCTCTCAGACCCACCCCCGTTTGGGCGGCTATTCTATTGACCGTCCTCGCGATATCCCCGGCTTATTCGGAAACACGCGGCGCCACCCTGGCGGTGGCGACCGCCGACTCCTCGGAGAAGTCGAAACAGGCCGCCGATTTTGTCGCGGACGGCGATGGCGATCAGGAGGAGATCAATCTGGCGATCGAATCGCTTCCAGAAGTGGGCGGCAAGGTACAATTGATGGAGGGGACTTACGATATCAAAAAAGTCTCCGGCGAGCTGGGCGGGGTCCTCATTAAGCGGAGCAATGTCGAGTTGGCGGGGATGGGTCAAGCCACCAAACTCATCCAGGCCGCCTCGCAAGAAACCAATGTCATCCGGATCATCGGCGACAATGTGGGGAACATCACCATTCGGGATCTCTATGTCGACGCCAATCGTGACGAAAACCCGCTCGGAGAAGGGGACCCCAATGTCTCTCATGGCCGATTCGAGTTTTGCGGGATCAAAGCCTTTTGCGCTCGCCCCGGAGGCGGCTGCGACATCGAGCATTACAATATCACCGTGATGAACTGCACCATCCTCAACGCCCGTCGCCTCGGGATTATGCTCGAGGGCCGGAACATGAATGTGATTAACAATACGATCGGCAACGCGATGTCCGATTCGGTGGAAATCTTGAACGGTCCCGGCGAAATTCGGGGAAACTATTTTGAAATCACCGGCCGGACTCATGTCGCCTGTGGCGCCGATCGGGGCAATTCGATCTTAATGACCAACAACATCGTTCATGTTCGCGAGACAGGCGACATCGACATCGGTTTTCGAACCTGGTCAAACTCGAGACGGCAGGTGGTGGCCGACAATGTGCTCATTGTGGACAAGGGGGGCCAATGCGGGACCGCGATGGACATTCGAGGCGATGGCGCGGTGGTGACCGGCAACACGGTCGAATCGCTGAATGACGAAAGGCTTCCCATGTGGATCACCGGGGGGAACACACTGGTCACCGGAAACCTCCTCCGGAATGTGACGCTGGTGATTAATGACAAATCGGAGAAGGGCCTCCCTATTGTGGTCAACAACAATATCCTCCACAACTCGGAGATCGATCACCAAAAAGGGATCCTACTCACTTCCACCGAAGAAAAGTAAGAAAGGACGCACCGACATGAAGAAAAATCTCCCGCTCCTCCCCCTGTTGATCCTC
>JACKFH010000032.1 GCA_020632575.1 Candidatus Omnitrophota bacterium
GAGTTCGGCTACGTCAGGAATTCCCCAATGGGATTGTCGTGCGATCCGAGACGCCATACCAAGCTCGGCTTCGCAACGACTCGACCGTGGTGACCAGTTTTTACGGCAAGGGAATCACCATGGAGGGATTCGACATTGCCCATGACGGTCCGGGAGCGGGGGGCTTGGTCGTTCAGGTCCAGGACTTGATCGGGGAACCGGGCGGCGATGATTTTGTCTCCAAGATTGTCTTTCGAAACAACGTCCTCCACGACAGTTACAACAACGATATCCTGAAGATCAACAATGGCGCCAACGATGTTTTGGTTGAGGGAAACCTTTTTTACAACCAACAGGGGAGCGATGAACATATCGACATCAACAGCGTGGTCGATGTGACTGTTCAGGACAACGTCTTTTTCAATTCATTCGAGAGCAGCGGAAGGCCGAACAACAACGACACCAGCGGATACATCGTGGTCAAGGACAGCAACGCCATGGACGACACAGTGTTGGGAAGCGACCGAATCACGATTCGACGGAATGTGTTTCTCAATTGGCAGGGTTCGACCGGGAGTAATTTTGTCCTTTTCGGAGAGGATGGCCAAAGCTTTTTCGAGGCTTCAAATGGTCTGGTGGAAAACAATCTGTTTCTGGGAAACTCGGCCAATGTGATGCGCGCGGCATTTGGCGTTAAGGGCTGTCGCGACATCACCTTTCGGAACAACACGGTGGTCGGGGATCTTCCCTCTCTCGCCTTCGCGATGAGACTGAATGTCGAGGGCGCCAACCTCCCCAACGAGAACATCCGGTTCTTCAACAACATCTGGTCCGATCCCACGGGAACGATGGGAGCCGAGGATCCAACACGTCCAAACGATTTCTCTGACACGCCACCGGGCGAGACGTCAAGTTTTGAAATCGCCACCAACTTGTATTGGAATGGCGGAGAGGTCATTCCCGAGAATGCATCGGAACTGGTGAATTTCGGCGATGACGCGAAAAGGGTGGTCGACAACCCTTCCCTTCCCTCACAAGCCGGGTTGACTCTCCCCTGGTGGAACCCGGGGCTCGGTGAGTTCAACGACGGATCAAGCACGATACGTCAGGCTTTTGAGAGGTTGGTGAATCTTTACGGCACACCCAGCCACGGAAGCCCTGCCATAAATGGGGCCTCTAACATCCATTCGGCGACCGAAGACATTCTTGGAAATCAACGTCCCTCGGGGAGCCAATCGGATATTGGCGCGGTGGAGATTCAACAGGAGGATACGAGCGGCGTGGCGAGGTGGGTCGTGTACTAAGGGCCATAGGATACACCCATCCTGTTCGATCTAGGATCTTCGCTCGATCGATTCGTTTCGGGTTCCTGGTTTCTCTTCTTGATGACCGATGGATTGTTTGGAGAGGCGACCATGACCACTCTCAGACCTGTGTGGCCATCTCTTAGGACAGGTTGGAAGCCACTGCGGACAGCAGAACGGCATGCACGCGCCGGGTTCATCCAGTAACCGTCTCGCGACGACCTTCTGTCACTCCCTGAATTCTCTCGCGGACTTCCATCGGTAGGAGCCCCAATGTAGTTCTCGACGTATTCATCCTGGCAATGTTCGCGAACATTGCCATGGATGTCATACAGCCCGAAAGGATTCCGATTCAAGGAGGCCACCTCCCGAGCGCCCGCCCATTCACCGTCAATGGTTCCGCTCCAGTCGTACCACATGTAATCGGATCGAAGCCCTGGAGACACGCCCGCGGCGCAATCCTCGGCAAGGTCATCACAATCCAGCGAATCGCCGAAAAAGAACCGAGTTTGAGTTCCACCTCGACAGGCGTACTCCCACTCCGCTTCACTCGGCATTCGGAAGGTTCCCACCCCAAGATCATTGAGCTTCCCGATGAATTCTTGGGCCTCGTTCCATGTGATGTAAAAGATGGGATGGTTGGGACCGATCCCCACGGGAGGAGAAGTCAACCCAGTCGCGGGATTGTTCCCCATGAGGGCCATCCATTGGGCCTGAGTGACCTCCGTTTCGCCGAAGTAGAAGTCGTAAGCAATGGTGACAGCATGGCGCGGACGCTCATCTCCATAGGAGGATCGTTCGCTTCCAAGGGAGCCCATCGAAAAACTGCCCGGAGGGATGAGATTCAAACGCATCGGTCTGGCGCCCGATTCGAGACCGGGGATGTCGATGGTGATTTGTTCGATTTCAAAGGGGAGAGTCGAAGTCGGAAAGGGAGTTCGCGTGGGTGTGAAAGTATTCGTGGGAGCGTCTGTTACGGTCGGAGTCGGTGAATCCGTCGGAGTGAAAGTGTGGGTGGGGCTCGAAGTCGACGTGGGAGAAAAAGTGAAGGTGGGTGTCGGTCGAACACCGACTTTCCATTCGGCGAGGATTACGAGCAGGTCATGAGCGTCAGCCCCGCGGTCCCCATTAATGTCACCGTCCAGACCCTTTGAAGCCCCAGTCGTCAATTGCCAATCAACGGAGAAAAGAAAGAGATCCAGATCGTCGACAAATCCATCGGGTTTAATATCCGCTTCAATCCGGGTTGGAGTAGGGGAGCAGGTCGGCAAAGGTGTGGGAATGGGAACAATCAGCTCGGCGGAATTGTTTTCCTCATTGGATTCCTCGACTTCATTGAGAAAATCGACCGTCACCTTATTTGGATTGAAGGAATACCCCGGTGTCCACATTGAAGCGATTTGGTTTCCAGGCAGTCCCTCGTCGAAACGAACAACGCTCCCATTCGCATCGACCGAGAAAGGGCCCGCCGGCGCGGGGCTGTCGTTTAAGATATAGATACGGGAGCCTAGGGGGGTGAGTTCGGAGAGGCAACCGGCCGGAGTCTCCGTTTCGATGGTCACTCCGAAAGGAACTAGATCGGGAAGCTCAAAGCCTTTCGGTTCGTTGGGGGAGCCCGCCTGGCAAAGGTTGGCAATTCCAATGGAAAAAATGATGCAAAGCGCCACGTTTCTGGCCATTCCGTGGTCCCCCGGTTTACCATTCGACTGCGAACCTAGATCGCGTCGATCCCCGACTCCCCGGTCCGAATGCGAAAAACGTTCTCGATCGGGACGACCATGATCTTCCCATCGCCGGTTTCACCGGTACGGGCGGAGGCCATGATCGTTTCTATCACTTGGTCGACCTGACTATCGGCAACCGCGATTTCGATCCGGGTCTTGGGAAGGAGGTCGACCTGATACTCTTTCCCACGAAAGACCTCCTTATGGCCCTTTTGGCGGCCATGCCCCCGAACTTCGGTGATGGTCAAGCCCTTGACCCCCATCTCCTCGAGGGCTTCCTTGACTTCGTTGGATCGGCTTGGTCTGAGAATCGCGATGACCATTTTCATCTTTTTGACGGCTCCGTTGTTTGGAAAAGAGGTTCACTCATATCGGCTAATTCAGCATTTTGCATGAATCCAAGGCATTTTAGGGAGATTTGCCTCGAATTGAAAACCCAGAACCCTCTTGGGATTCAGCCGTCCCTGACCTATCATCGAATCAAGCAAGGGGGAATAGACGATGGGGAACCGCGGAGCCATTCCGAAAATTCTTTTGGTTACGATCCTCTGCCTCGGTTGGGTGGGGTGCATGAACGCCCCTCTCCCACCCGAAAACGCCACCCTTTCGGCCCAATTCATCCTTTCCGGAAACGACGATTCGGAAGGGATCGAGGTCATTCTTCCAGGCACCTCTTACCGAGGGTTCACCGACCGCGAGGGTCGCGTTCGCTTCGATGACCTTCCCGCCAGAGAATACGAATTGTTGGTGAACGCGGAGGGGTACCAGACCTATCGCGAAACCAGCATCGTCTTGGAGCCGGGAGATCACATCTTCCTTGGGGAAATCGTTCTGACTCCCAAAAAGACGGATGGGGAAATCTATGGAACGGTGCGGGTCGAGGGAGAGGAGCAATCGGAAGTGGAGGTTCTCCTTCTCGGGTCCAGTCAAACGGTGACCTCGGCCACGGACGGTCGCTACCATTTTTCCAATGTTCCGGTCGGAAACTACCAAGTCAGTTTCTATTACCCTGGTGCGGTGGCCACCGACCCAATCGATGTCACCATCGAGGCGGGGGTCCAAACGGCGCTCTCGGAAGTGGTCCTGGAGAAATCCAAGGAATCCGAATCCCAGCCGACCGGTGCTGTCAAAGGAAAAGTCTCACTGGAGGGAGATGCGGACTTTTCGGGGGTGACCGTATTCGTCTCGGGAGCCGGTAAGTTCGCGGAGACCGATAAAGAGGGGCTCTATTGGATCGAGGGAATCCCGGGGGGATCGCATGATCTCATTTTCGAAAAAGAGGGCTACCGTCAGTCCGAGATTTCCGGAGTCTCGGTGTCAAACGCCTCGATTACCGCTGTGACCGATGTCATCCTGTTGAAAAAGGCGCCCGTGAACACCGCCGACGCGACCCTCCGTATCGAGAAAAACGCCGCCGAAACGCCAGTCGATCCCAACGAACCTGGGATCGTCGCTGGATACGCCTTTTATCCGGATCGGACCGACCATTCGGGAATCGTGGTTCGTGTGCTTAACCCTCCGTTGGAGACCACCACCGATGAAACCGGAGCGTTTCTGATCGAGGGAGTGGCGCCAGGTCTTCACACGGTCCGCGCGGAAGCGGAGGGGTATCAGAACGACGCCTTGGTGGATGTCGAGGTTGATCCGGGAGAGGTGGTCCGCGTACCGCAACTCCAACTTCAGTACGGGCTGGAGCCTGCCACGGGTTACACCACAGCCAGGATTTACGGTCAGGTGGTCGATCCTCAAAACCAACCGATACCGGGCGTTTCGGTGGCGGTGGAGCGTACCGCCATGAGCACAATAACCGGAAGAGATGGCACGTTCCTGATCGATCAAGTTCCCATGGGGGATTACACCATGCTCTTCACCGTTGAGGGATTCGAGGATTCCGTGGCTTCCGTCTCGGTTGCAAGTTATGACGACATCCCAGTCCCGGTGGTGACTCTCCAACCGGTCATGGAATATCTCGAGGTCATTTCCTCGATCCCAGCGGATGGGGCCCGAAAGGTGGAGGTGAGCGATCACGTTCATGTTGAGCTCCAATTCAGCGAGGGGCTTTCCAAACGGGGGCTGCCACAACACATCCAGGTGTATCCCCCTGTCGCGACCGACATCCAACTGGTGCAACCCGACACCCTCATCATCGATCTCCTCAGGAATCGCGCGAACGGGGTGACTTTCAACACCGAATACACCGTGGCGCTGGGTCCTCAACTCGAATCCACATTGGGACACCGCATGGAGGAGCCATACGAGCTCCGATTCACCACCGGCGGTCCCAGGATCATCGGATCGTTTCCAGAGGATGGCGATGACGGCGTTCTGATGATTCCGGGAAAGCCCTTCGTTCTCCAGTTTAACACCGCGGTGAATCTTCGCGATTTGAAAAAGACCACGATCCGGCCGGATACCGGTCAACTGCCCAATTTCGTTCCCCGGCAATCCCCTTATGGATACCGTGTCGAAATGCAGATGCAATTCGAGCCGGACCGAAATTATCAGGTGACCGTCCCGAGGTCGGTCCGGACAAGGGATGGGGACCGTTTCGAAAACACTCCCTATCGGATTAAGTTCAAAACCGGGTCTTACGACGATCTGACCGATCCCGCCCTGACCGAGGAATTTCTGGGAGACTTCGGTGAGTCATTCGACCCATAAGTCCTCGCCTGCCTCCCATCCCTCAAAGACGGGGACCGACACTCTGGAGACGCTTCACTGGCTCTATCTGGTCGAACAGCGAACGGTTGTCCCCATCAAATGGCTGGTTCTCCTCCTGGTTATCGCGCTCATGCTGTTCCAACCGGAGGAGCGGCAGAAACTTTCGGAATCGTTGTTCCAATGGACTCTGGCGATCTACGCTCTGACCAATCTCGTCTTCTCGGTTTTGTTTCTTGGACGGATTGTGTCCGTGGAGAAATTCCGAAGGTTCAGTTACCTCTCTTTTGCCGCGGACCTGCTTTTCGTCTCCACATGGGTGCTCCTCACAGGGGGGTTGAATAGTGAGTTTTACTTTCTCTTCTTTCTTTTGATCCTCCGCTCCGCCGCGCTCTTTCAGGATCCGAAAAAGAAATTCATTTGCGACGCGATATTGGCGCTCTTTTTCTTGGCCGGCGCGTTGGTTCGAACTCAACCGGTTGGCGGGAGTTCGAGCACATTCGCTCAGTCCTTCGAATTGGTCCCTCTGTTTTTCTTTCGACTCACACTCCTGTTCGGCGTCATGCTCATCAGTTGGTTCCTCGTGCAAGCGCTCACTTCGCAACAGCTTCGGATCAAATCCATCAATGAGCGCCTTCAGTATCAAAGCGAACAGAATCGCGAGGTTTTGATCTCCATGACCGACGCCGTCCTGGTGTTCGATCAAAGCCTTCAATTGCGTCTGTGCAACCCGACCGCCGAGAAACTGCTAAAAGACCTCCATGGAAAAAAGGAAACGGTCCGTCGACCGCAACCTCCCGCTCTGGAACCCTATCGAACCCCTCCCAGACTCATTGCCGGGACCTCGGTCGCGAAATATGAGACCGGCGCCCTCGACAACCGTTTCTGGACCAAACTGACTCCGGATCAAATCGCCGCCCCCATCGAAAGACTGTTGGAGGAGGTCCGATTCAAACCGGATAAAAGGATCGTGGGGTATCCCATCATATTAACCACCAAGGCGGGGAAACGGATTTCACTTGTGGCGAGTTCGGTGGCGCTTGGAGAGGAATCCGCTCATCAACTGGGATGGCTCGTACTTCTGCGCGATGTGTCCGAGTTCCAATCGATGGAGGCGCAACTGCTCGAGGCGGAAAAATTGGCGGCTGTGGGTAGGTTGGCCGCCGGATTGGCCCATGAGTTGGGAAATCCTTTGGGCATCATCAAGTCCTGCGCCAATTATCTTCAGAAGAAGATGGAGCCGGATTCCACGCTCTATGAGGAGACCGGTGTGCTCGCCTCGGAGGCGGAAAGGTGCCAAAAGATCCTAAAACAGCTCCTGGCTTTCGCTTCGCAGGATCAACTCCATTTGGTCGATTTCGATCTCAAAGAGTTGTTGGTGAAAACGGTCAACTTGATCGAGTTTCAGGCTCCAGAGGAAGTTGAAATTCAATTCGAAACCGAATTTGACAAAGCCCCGACCCACGCGGACGAAAACCTTCTTACTCAAGCTTTCCTGAATCTGCTCCTCAACGCGGTTCAAAGCGTTGAAAAAGAGGGAAAGGTCGAGGTCGTCCTCCAAGAGATCGAGGGAGGAGATTGGTGGATCACGATTCGCGACACCGGTTGCGGCATGGGGAAAGAGACTCTGAGTCGCCTCTTCGAACCGTTTTACACCACCAAGCGAGATGGGACAGGACTCGGTTTGGCCATCACCCAGCGCATCATCGACCGGCTGGGCGGAAAGATCGCCGTGAAATCCGAGCCCGGTTCCGGCACCGAGTTCTCCATCCTCCTTCCCAAGAAATGCGACCCGAGTCACTTGGTTCCGGGGAGCCTTTCATGAACCGTTCCGGGACCGAGGGTCTCTCGACCGACACGCGAAAAGACCTGGAGGAGATTCAAAGAATTCTTCGAGACCACCTCCCCCAGGATGCAAAGCCGATCTCCATTTATCTCTCAGGGGGATTCGCTCGAGGCGAGAGCGGGCACTATGAATACAAAGGGCGTTCCCTTCCCTTCGGCGATTACGATATCGATGTGGTGGTTCCAAGACCGCTTCTCGAAAAAGAGGAAGATCCAGTTCTCCAGCGAATTGAGGAGGAACTAGGGTACCGCCCAGTCACCGATCCGAGCGAGCCCACTTTGGCGGCGGATGCCTCCGTTCACAATGTTCTGGATCTGCGGTTCAAGACTCGGGAGGAATTTCTCGAAAGAGCCCCGGACCTCTCGTGTTACGATTTCGTCCAGTCTCGCCGCCTCCTAGAGGGAGAGAATCTGGTGAGCGAGATCAAACCGCTGGATCTGAACGAGATTTCCATTTTCTCCCCCTGGCGCATTTTGGGTAACCGATTGATCCTTTTATTGAAACATACGGACACCGATTTCCTCGAACGCCAGCCAACCGTTCATGAGGTGTTGGCGTTTCAACTCGCCCGATGTCGGCTTTATCTCGACCTGGCGGGTCTTCTGAGCTTTCTGTTGGAAGATTATCGGACAGGCTATCTGCAGCGCGCAGAGGTTCTGCGGGCATCCAGCGGTTTGTGGAGAGGATGGGTGAGGGACCCGGAGCGTTTCCTCGACCGTGTGGAATCCGCGCGAAAATTCAAGCAGACCCCTCGAGCCGAAGAAATCACTGGAAAGGATTTGTTCGACCTGTGGTTTCAAACCGCGGAAGATGTCGGGAGCATGACCCCGCATTTGATCAACCTGATACTATTGACCAAACAAACACCCATGGAAAAAGTTTTCGAAATCGTGCGGCGATCGGAACCGAAGGGGGCGTCTCATCCCCCGGTGGTGGACCCCTACCTTGTCGACTGGAAACCACTGGTCGCGCGTCAGGTGAGACAATACCCGAGCCTTTTTTATCGAGATTTTATTGAGCATTACATTCGACGATCTGGAAGGAGGTTGCCGAGTTCCAAACTCCTATGCGGGTTCGCCTCACGGTATTACGGGACCTTCGAGAACGCGACCTGGAGGGGGAGAAAATGGGTGCTCAAGAACCTGAGACGATCAGTTTTATCTCCGGCGGCCTTTCAGGCAGCCGTCCTTCCCCTGGTCGCCTATTCACTCACCCCGAAGTATGAGGTCAAAACCGATGCACTCGAGTTTTTCGACCAATTGATGAATCCCTACATGATGATGCCGTTCGATTTTCTCCCGGATCTAAAAAGGTGGGAGGCGACCAAACGCTGCTTGGTCCACGAAATGTTGGCTTACCGGAGTCGGTAGTTCGAATCCTCACGCGCACATCGGGGCCACCAACACCGGTTCGGCTTGACGGCTCCCCTCATAATAAGTCTCCACGGTCCGAAGATCGAAGAACGGGGCCCTTGCATCGCCACTTCGTTCCCTCCTCTCGACCTCGGCGTCATAGCGGCGGATCAACCGTTCGCCTTTCTTTTCGAAATGAGGGTCGGCATCCGCGAGAAGCGAGTGGTAGCGCTGAATCAGGTCCTGGGCGTGGCGACTTGTCGCTTCCTCAGCGGCTCTCTCTCGAACCACCGAGAGAATCGGCGCCTGATTGCGGATGCTCCGTTCGAAATAGAGAGCCTTATCCCTTCGCAGGACCGGGTCCGCATGGTGGAGACAATACGCGTAACCATTCATTTCCACCTCGATGGCTTTGAGGATGGAGGGCCCCCGTTCGCGGAAGATCCGTCTTTGAAAATCTTTGGCGCGCTCGAGCACCTCGCCCGGTTCAAAGTTCGGATGCTTGTAATGCGCCGAGTAACCATGGATATGCTCGAGAGGGAAATCCGGGTCGATCCGTCCCTGACGTTTGAACATCTCCCAATTGGGCGCTCCGACAATGGGGGATTCGATGGTGATCTGGTTGTAAACCGCGCCGAGGTCAATGAAGGAATCCATTTCTGTCTGAAGGTTTTCTCTGTTGTGGTGTTTCATTCCCAAGATCAACGAGAGGATCGTCTCGATTCCGCGGGATTGGAGATCGGAAACCATTTTCTTAAGGTCCAGACCCCGTGTTTTGGGGAGAGGTTTGGTAAATGACTCAACTCCGAGGAAAACCCGGGAAGCCCCCCACCGGAGAAGATCGTCCGGGTCATATTGCGCAAGACTGCGAAAATCGGAAAAGGTGAAATAGGAGGCTGTCGAGAGGTTGGTCCTTCGACCGTGATAGATCATTTCTCCCAGATGACGGACTTCCTCCTGTCGCGACAGAAAGAGTTCATCGAAGAGGGCGAAACGGGTCACTCGCTTATACCTCTCCTGGGTTCTTTCCATCACCCGGTACATCCCTTCCGGGGATTGGAGTTTGATAAAGGTCCCCCCGAAAAAATTCCCGGTGGCGCAGAAGGCGCAACGGTTAATGCATCCCACCCCCGGAATGATCACCCCCGCTTGGCTCGTTTTCTCCGGCATCATCTCAATAAAGAATTCCATCGGCGGGAGAACTGGATCGATCTCACGGGTCTCGCCAAAAAGTTTTTGGATGAAACTCACCCCATCCCCCCAACAAACATGGTCGGCGAGCTGTTCTACTTCGCGTCTCGGCAAGAACTCCTCGGTGTAGCAGGTGACTCCATGCCCCCCGAGGATGATCTTTGTCCCGGGCGATAGTTCCCGCACCCATCGGCAGACCTCCATCGCGTCGCGGAACTCCATATTGGAGTGAACTTGCATCGCGAAATACTCATAACCCTTGGCGATCTCGGTCTTGAGTTCCTCGGCACTCGGAAACTCGAGCACCTTGGAGGGAAACGGCACATTTTGGGCGAGCATGTGGAGAGCGACCGGGCGGTTGAGGGAGTGCATGGTGAACAGTCCCTGGAAGGCGTTCATCCGTCCCCCGAACAGATCGAATGGGTGGGCGTAATCGACCAATGGCCGATACGGTTTCGGTGTCATGGTGAAAAGAATTTTTTCTCGAGGCATGGAAATGTGAGGTCCCCTTAAAGCGGGAATCTGGATGGTAATATTTATGCACCAGTTTGCATGAATTGAATATAGGAACTTTCCTCCGGATGTCAAGAACAACGACTTTATGGGCGAGAAAGAGCCACAATTCCGGGAATTCAGCGCAATCGCCAAATTGCCAGGTTTGGAGTAGGGGGCGTTGTCGAGGTGACTGTGGGACTGGCGGTCGGCGTTAGGGTCGCCGTGTTTGTGGGAGTCGGAGTAGCGGTCGGAGTGTCTGTGGGCGTCTCAGTCCAGGTCGGAGTTTCGGTGGGACCGCCATCGAGATTGTTGCTGAATCCAGCGGTCACCTGATCAACGGGGCGAGACTCAAACTCTGGATCCCCATCAAGGATCCGTGCTAAGGAACCACCATTTGCGGATAGGATCAGATTGTTCAAAGTCCCCATCGCCGCGTCCTCGAACCCAATCGAATCGACTTCTCGCGTGCCGTCATTGAGTCGGACTTGGTCCCCCGCGTTTCCGAGACGTGGCAATCCGGTAAAGGTTGGAATGCCGAAGCCGGTTGGCGAACCACCTCCGAAGACGACCACATAACTCCTCGCCGAGATCTCGGCCCCCTCGGGAAAAGTGAAGGTGTTTCCGTTAGCCGGGTTGTCATCGTCGAGTGTCCAACCCGATAGGTCGATTGGGCTATCGGTCGCGTTGTACAGTTCCACGAACTCGTCGGCGGCCTCATCCGGCACTCCATCACCGTTGTAATCATGGATTGTCCCGAATTCGTTGGGGTCATACGAGCATTCATTGATGACGACATTGGGAGTATCACCCAGCTGCCCATTGGGTTCTCCCGGAGTCCCCCGAGAGGCCAGACTCGATCTCCAACTTGTGGGATTCGCGTTGTCTATGGCCTCATTGCCCAACTCCAAAGACGGCCCTTGACCATCGGGTGGTCTTGGCCAAGGTGACTCGTCCGTGTATTCGACGCTATCGATCAATGTCCCTTCCGAATTGAAAAGGCGGACGGTGTCGCCGCCATTGCCAAAATTGAAGTCGAAATCTCCGATGACATTCTCGATGCCGTATTGCTCTCGAACCACAAACTCATTGCTCGCGATCACAAGCCGTTCTCCAGGAGCGAGGACAAGGTCCAAGGGAAACTCGAAGCGATGCTCAGGGCTGCTATCCCCGAGGCTCCACTCGCTGATATCGACGAACCGGCTGGAGCGGTTTTCAATCTCGATCCATTCGTTCCCCAAGAGGTCGCTGTGGTACATGATTTCGCTGATCGTGATTTGTGAGGCGGATGGGGTCGGATCGGCGACCACCTCGGTTTGAAACGATCCGCTCGCCGGGAGTCGATCGGTAAGACCCAGATCGTCCACCGTTTCGAACCAATACTCGATGGTGGTTCCTTCCGGCTGAGCAGCCAGAAAGTAACGATAATCGCCGTCGTAGGTCTCCAAGGCCGCGCGAAACATGACGGCGGACTGGGGGTTGCCGCCGTTCAATCGATATCTCAGGGTGACCGTGTCGATTCCTTCACTCAGGTTGGAGGAGCCAGCGGATAGTGCGTTAACATGAAACTGAATGAGGTTCCCTGGGCCGGGAACCATCGGGTCCGTCCTGCCATCGCTCAGCACCGGGGGGATTGTGTACCCGTCGAGATCCTCGTTCCTCGCCCGCCAAAACGCCGCTTGGCGAGCGCGCTTGACACGATCCTTGAAATCCTCGGCAATTGAGGTGAGCGACCCTCCGGAAACTTGGGGCCAGATTACCTTGTCTTGTTCGAAGGCGGCCTGTCCATCTACCCCATATTGCTCCACAATCCGAAATAGTTGTCGCTCCGAGAAAACGGTCCGAAGCTGATCTCGAACGCCGGTCACATATTCCTCCCGGTACTCCGGAATCGACATCAATCGAGTGAAAAAAGGTTCGGCCTGATAGAACCACCAGTCGGGAGTGAAGGCCGGGTCCTCGGTGATGGGGCCCCCTCCCGGGAATTGGCCCAGCGTGTTCCAAAGGTCTCGGGTTCCAATGTCCCAGGTCAAATCCAGGTCCCAGGGGTAGGTCTCCCAGCGACTGTCGCGGGAAACATCCTGGTAGAGGTAGTGGTTTTGCTGACCGCGGTCGTGGTTCGCCAGGACAGAGTCGACTCCATATTTTTTCAGAATGTTTGGAACATCGACCTGTGAATCATAGAAGACCTTTTGCTCCTCTATCTCCGACCCGTTCGTCTCCATCGCGAACACGCGGCCGGTGAGAGCGGGTGCGTTCAGGTCCCGAATCATCGTGATGAGATCGGAATGATTCGAATCGCGCCGATTCTTCTTCAAATAGCAATGCTCATAATCTTCCAATGAGTGATAGACCGACTCGTTGCCTCGAAGCAGGTCGTTTTGGATGAAGAAGGGTCCCCGATAACTCCAACGGGCTTTATAAAGACTCCCGTCTCCATCGCGACCCCATCTGGCCAGCCATTCGTTGTCGGGGGATTCGATATCCAGGAAAAGCCCCATCTCCATCCCATTCTGATTCACCCAAACATAGCGTGTCCTGGAGACCGGAACCCCGGCCCGCCGATAGACTTCATGGGCTAAGCGAGTCCGAATGCCCGCTTCGTTTCGGCGGGACCGATTGTTGTTGAGATCAATCTCTCTCTTATTCCCCTTGTAGTAAAACCCGGGACGAAATTGTAGGGAAATACCGACCCGAAAGCCTTCCAAGAGGGCGTTATTCAGATTGTCCCAACCCCGAGGCTTCCACTCGACATCCTCATAGATGAGACCCTCCTCCAGGTCGATAAAAGTCGATGGGAAGGTCGGTCGATTGAAGCGAAAAATTCCCTCTGTCCCAGGAGCCAATTGGCCGGAGGTCAGCATTTGATAGAAAAACTGATGGTATTCCGGAGCCAGGTGAATAAAGAAATTCGTTACTCCGTAATCGGGAGTGGTTCCAGGAACATAAGCAACCAGGTTCCTTGGATAACTTCCATGGTGGGGGTATCGGTGACTCCCTCCATTCGTGTCGGTCCAGGTCAGGTGATATCGGATAATCGAGTTTTCGGGTTGTCCCGAAATGGCTCCTCGAAAAACGTGAGCCCCGGGAGAAGCGTCTGGGATCATCGAAAGACTTTGCCAGACGGCCTCATCAGGAGTTGGAACAGGCCCCGTGAACCCAATCGGTTGGACACTGTAGTGGAGTCGTACGGCGTCGATCATCAAACCGTCAGTGAATTCAGCCGTCACTTCTTGGGTGACATCGGGAACAAGCCTTGACCCCAATTGAGTCAGGAGCTTCAACACGGGAGTCGCGATCGATCCTAAGACCGTGTTCGCTCTCCCCGGCGATCCCCAAACCTTGCGAGGTTCGACTAGGAACGGCCCAGCCCCAATCGAAGTTCCCGCGCCGATATATAATTGAGCGCCACCGTGGATCACCTTGTACTTGGCGGAAAAACGATAGGTCCTGCCTGAAATCAGTGGGACGGGAACATCGGGTTGAAAACGGACCGCGCGCGAATTGGCGTTCCCACTTTCGAGCGACCAATAGTGATAACAGTAGTGACCTGAACAAGAATCTTCCGGGGATGCCAAACCCGTGTGCAAGGTCCCGTCGATCTTCCAATCCGAGGCGTCGCCTGATTCGAATCCTCCATCCTGAATAAGATTGACTCCGGGATTGGAAAGATCCTCAAGGAAGAAATCGTCGAACAGAATGTGAATGGATAAGCCATCACCGATCCATCCTAAATCGTCGTAGTCGGCGGCGTAGAAGAAAAAGTCTCCGTCGACCGAACTCATTGTCGCGTCGAGGGTTAACCAAGCCGCGGAGGCGTCATCGGTCAAATCGCTGGCTCCCCAGTTTTCAGAAAGGGCATTGTCGAATTCAGGATGTAGCAATTCCAGGCTGGGCCCATAGCCATCGGAGGCGGTGGGCCAAGGGAGCGAATCGTTGTATTCAACCGTATCGACCAATTGATCGACGGAATCCAGAAGTTCGAGCTTCTCTCCCGAATTTTGCAGCAACCCAGGATAGGGTCCCAGAATATCCGCCAGATCTGGGAAAAGGATCGACAACGCATTGGGATCTCTCGCGATGACGCGGTAACTGGAGGAAAGAATCGTGGTCGAGGCGGGGAAGGTGTACCCCACTCCCCGGAGCGTCCACCCGGATAGATCGACCGGATTGAGACCGGTGTTGTAAATCTCGATGTATTCCTCGGAGGATGAATCGGTGATGGGATGGTAGGCGATTTCGTTGATGATCACTTCAGCCGCAGCGGGGCCATGGAGCGACAATAAATGGAAGGGAGTAAAAATAAGAACCAGCAATCGCCTCATCAACACGGGCTCCGTATCAGGGTCATTGAAAATTCGTGGAGCGCGGTTCGACGCTAAAATGCATCAGTAGCCAATCTCCAAACTTGAGTCAGTCTCATCCGGTTTCGTTTAGGGGTCAAGCATAGGCACTGCCACTGTGACATCTTCATTGGATTGATTGTGAAAGTTCACTCCCTCCCTCCGGTTTCTCTACTTGGATCGTTGCGTCGGAGGCATAGAAAGTGGCGGAATCTTTCGGTGGCGCCCACAGACGGAGTCTCAATCTTTCATGCTCGTGGGTAAAGACTCGCGAGACCTCCAGGATGACCGGTTCGGCGCTGAGGGTTGTCCACTTGACCCCCGAACCCTCGGGTGGTGAGTCCCCATGCCGCTCGAGCGAGAGCCCCACCTTCACAGGCGTGTCCGACCAAAGACGCACAGACCCCTTAATGGGAATCCCTGGTGGCGAAGGGGTCGAGATAAAGGTGTAGAGGTTTGCTCCGGGTCCCAGTTCGATTCGGTCACCCGAGTCCTTTTCGATCGAATTGAGCGCTGGACCCGGATCGACCTGGACATCGCCGACTTTCACCCATCGCTGGAAATCGTTGGGGTGCAAACACCAGTTCACCTCATTGGGCTTTAGGGATTCATAACGAGTCCATAGAGCCAGATTCCAGTGCTCCGCGCTCGCCAAGGGTTCGATGCGATAGAGTTCTTTCGCAACCCGAAAGTGTTCTCCGAAATGTTCATCGATGGGGAGGTCGGTGAAGACCAGCAATCGGTTGTACCGGCTCAAAAGTTGTCGCCATGCGCCCAAGGGGAAACGCTCGACTTGACCTCTGGAGGAAAACTCTCTTGGCAACCGGTAGTTGGGCGCTTCGAAGAACTCGGGAACGCGATACCGGATCACCGTTTGAGTGTTGGGGTCATACAGCATTCCATCGAATTCAACTTGGTCCAATGCTTCAAAAACCTCATCGAGACCTTGGTTGAAATCTCTGGCCTTACTGTGAAAAGTCATCGCCACCCGAATCTGGGCTAAAATCAAAATGACCGCGATTGAAATTGTGAGGCCGAATGCCACTCCATCTCTCTTGCGGTTGGAAAATCGGGCCAGGAGGAATCTCGAACCCGATAATAAATCCATTAACCCCCACGCGGCGAAGAGGAGGATGGGCGTGTAGAGAGCAAGGGCGTACCGGACGTTTCCAAAGGGGTATTTGCCCAACAGGCTGAGTATGAAGAAAAGCCCGAGGCCAAGGAGGGTATACGCCGCCACCGCTCGACGATCGGATCCTCTCAGAAAGATGGAGCGGATCAGACCAAGACAACAAGCGATTGAAAGAATGGGCGTCGCCCAACCGGGTAGAGCGTAGATCCCCTCGATCGGATCCACTTGGGTGGAAAAGAATGATTGGAGAAGCGACCAACTTCGGGCAAAGAGGAACCCGATGCCTCCAAGCAAGTCCTGGTCGAACCCGGATCGGGAAAAATAGAGCGGCCAGAGGTCTCTCCTTGGATTGGCGAATTCCGGGTTCGCGGAAAAGTGAAGAAGCAAAAGGCTCACAATCAGAGGGGGCGCCCCCAAAAGCAGATCCCTCCCCACAGTCGAGACAACATTCTTTGGTGAGAAGCCTTTCGACCCAATCGAGCGAAAGAAATGGAAGACGAGGACCGCGCCAATCGCCGGAAGGGGGCGCATGTCGAACGCGATGTAGAGGGTCAGCCCCATCGATATCCCGAGTGTCTTCCACCAGGAGATCGAGGGATCTCGGTTCAGGGTCAGGACCAACCCGATGAGGCAAGTCGAAAAGAGCATCAACGCCGCGTAGATGAAGACCGCCCAGGCTCCGTACCGGAAGAACGGGAAGGTGACCCCTATAAGAAGTAGGGTGCAAACAAGGGAGCGACCGTCTAGGAATGAATACTTCCTGTGAAGCCAAAAGAACATTCCAAGATTGGCAACCGTCAGACCGGTCGCAATCCATTTCCAACCGGCGATGTCCAAACCGAGATACCGAAAGAGGCTGTAGTAAAGGAGGTTGTCAAACAGATTCCATTGGAGCGACCGATGAAATTCCAGAAATGAATCGGATTGTTTGATCGCTCCGATGATGAGCGCCTCATCGGGTTTGAACCAATGGTGGAGATTGGATAGGAGAAGGTTGAGGAGGACGGATGAGACCGCGATTATGTCCAGTAAGAGGATGGCTCCCAATGGGCCCCACCCCTTCTTAGTCTCCTCTGTGCACCCCGTCACTCTGGCACTCCGCAAACCGAGTTCACTCCTTCAGCAACCACACCTCCGCCAAATGGGACTGCTCTCTCCAGTTCAGGTGCTCCTCATCCGGCTTGTCCCACGTCAGTTCGATCTTACCATCGGCGAGCGCTTCTTTGGGAATTGGAAACTCCTTGAACTCGCCAATCTTTTTTCCGTAGACCGTGTGCGTGGCGATTTCGCCATCGATGCGGAGGAGAGAGTCGCCTTGGCCGGTGATGCGGATCGTGTAAGAGGCTTCGGGGTCGAGGTGTTCGTATCGCATTCCGACCGGCCAGTCCATGTAAATCGGCCAGGAGAGGCGGGTCCGACTGCTACCGTTGTCCCACCACATGTAGCCGGGACAGGGATCGGTTTCGAGTAGCGGATCGGTGTTCAGCCGTTCGCCACGGATCACATGCTCGCTCTTCTCGATATTGCCGACATCGTCATAGAAACTCCCCGGTCCGGGATTCTCCCAGTCGGCGATGGTGAGAAGGCGATCGATTTTCTCCCCGTCCGTTTTGAAACTGCGAATCCGTTTGAATTCATCCTCGAGCCACCAACGGTTGTTGAGGGGGTGATTGATAAAATCGAGGATGCAACCGCGTTCGGTGCCGCTGGCCTGATAGCGGGGGATGCTGGTCTGGTAGCCAATCAGTTTGAAGAGGATATCTCCGAGGTCGAAAATCCTTCGACGCATCTCCGGATCAAAATATTTTCCGTCGCCATATTTCTCCTCGATCATGGCTTCGGCTTTCGTCATCGCCTCTTCCGGTGAATAGGAATCGGCTTGCCGAAGCACTGCATTGATGTTCTCCTCAAACGCCGAGTCATCGATCAGCCGATGACGAGTGTAGACATCGTAATAGGCCCTCTGGAGGCAGCAGACCCAGCGCCAGTTGTCCATCAGTTCCGGATGGTCTTCGGTCATGGCCTTCCATTCCTCGAGGGTGGCGTCGACCGAACCGTTTTCGGAAAGGCTACCCTCCCAATTGCGTTCGAGTGCGAGGATGGCATCCGCTCCTTCCTCGGCGAGATCCGGGCCAAAGAAGAAGCGTGAATACTCGATGAGCATCTCACGGACTGGAGTGTTGGGGTTCCATCCCGCCAGGCTCCAAACGAATTTATTGACATCGTCATTGATCCCATCGGAGTAGGTCAGGAACCCATTGGTGTAGGGGGCAAGCCAGTTGTGGACCAGACGATAGTAAACGGGCTGAGGATTCCAGGGCTCTCGACCCAGGGTGAAATTGAACGCCGGGTCCCACCATTGGGTGGGGTATTGGCAGCGAACCGTATGCGTGATGTCCGGATAGTGGCGAAGCTTGTAGCGCTTCGGGAGAAGTGCGCGGGTCAATGGGATGGGTGGACTCGATGGGCCGCAGACCACTCCGGTGAACCAGTCCGGTTCTTCTTTTCTCAAATACTCAAAACACCATTCCACCGCTTCTCGATCGAACCCCTGCATCGAGAGCCAGATCCCCGCTTCCGGATGATACTTGTGCAGGATCTCGGCGACATCCTTCAGGAATGGCATCACGAGTTCCGGGGGGTTGTCGCCGGGATCTCCGCCGGGGAAGAAGACGCCATCGAGGCGGACACACTCCTTGAAAAATTTCTCGTGGCGATCAAGCAGTTCCTGACGTTTGTTCTCCTGGTCGAGGGGGAATTCGGCGGGGCTCCAGATCCAGTAATCGAGGTCGTACTTGTCGCAGATTTCGCCATAGAGAAGGTTCATCTCCTCGCGCGGCAGTTTCATGTGGGGGCTGTAATCCTCATCCTGAAAGGGGATATTTTCGATACAGTTGGACCCGAAGAGCGCCATCTCGCGGAAGTAAGTCTCCATCTGTTCCGGAGTCCAGGCATCCCAAGAGTTGGCTCGTGCGCGGTACCCGATCTGGTGGCCTCGGATCTCATACATGGGAGCGGAGGATTCGATCTCGGCGATCTCACCCTGAGGAAATTCCCGGTCGAGCAGTTGGAGATTTCTCAAGAGATACCCCACGCCAAAGAGCATTCCACGCCCACCCGCACCCAGGATGAAGAGACGCGGCTGGGCCCCCGTGTTATCCATCGCGATCCGAAATCCCTCCGCGCGATTTTCCGGGAACTCGTCCGCATCGCGGATGGGAACATCGACCGAGCCCACCCTCTTGGTCCCCTGGGGCGCCAACACTACCAGCGGGAGATCCTCCGCGGCGTCCTCTCCGAGCAGTTTCAGATCGATGTTAAATCGTCCCTTCAATTCCTCGACTAGAACTTCGGCGGCGGTTTGCTCAGCGGTCGGGATTTCCCCTCCGCGAGAGAGAAGGCGAGCCTGATCCAAGGAGAAGCCCGCCCAGGACCCATTCAGGATCGAGAGTTGAAAAGCAAATGCCAAAGAAAAGCCGAAAGCCAGGGTGCGAAACATGGGTGCGAGTCCTCCAAAAGGGTCTAACAGGTTAGGGGGATTATTGATGGGGGGAGGGGAAAGTCAAACCACCCCCCTTCAAAAGACCTCACCAGCCCAATGCTTGCCCTCTCCAGCGACGATATTCTGTCGTGGCCTGCCGCCGCGGTCCGGCCATGGATTCGGGGGCTTCTGGAAGGCAGTGGTTAGTAAGGTCAGAGCGGTCGTTCTCTCCAATCGGGTGTGTTAAACTCGTCCCCTTCGAAAGCGGAAGGGATTCCGCCGGAAGCGGGAGCGAGAAAGGAATCTCATTCCCGCGGGTGCTTGATAAACCGTCGAGCCGATTACTTGTCTGACAATCGAATCGGCTTTAGAGAAATTGATTGAAACATTGGAGGAGGACGGATTCAAATGCAAAACAAAGTTTCGGTGATTGGCGCGGGGAATGTGGGAGCGAGCTGCGCACTGTTCGCTGCTCAACAAGGTTTGGGAGACATTGTTCTGACCGATATCGTCGAGGGACTGCCTCAAGGGAAAGCGCTGGACATGCTTCAGTGCGGAAGTCCGCTTGACACCGACATCTCCATCACGGGGACCAACGACTACAAAGATATCGAGGGTTCGGATGTGGTCATCGTGACCGCCGGCCTGGCAAGAAAACCGGGGATGGACCGTCTCGATCTCCTCAAGAAGAACGCTGAAATCTGCGGCGGCATCGCCGAGGCGATCAAGACCCACGCCCCCGACGCGGTCGTCATTGTGGTCTCGAACCCGATCGATGTCATGGTTTATCACACTTTCAAGGTGACAGGTTTTCCGAAGGAGCGGGTAATCGGCCAAGCCGGAGTTCTTGACTCTTCACGCTGTGCGGCCTTCATCGCCATGGAACTCGGGGTGGCGGTCACGGATATCCAGGCCATGGTGCTTGGGGGCCACGGCGACACGATGGTTCCGTTGCCTCGGTACACTACAGTTTCCGGCGTCCCGATCACCGAACTCATCCCGAAGGATCGGATCGACGCCATCTCCGAACGGACCCAGAAGGGGGGCGGCGAAATTGTGAACCTGCTCAAGACCGGCAGCGCCTATTACGCCCCGGCGGCCTCCTCGGTGAAAATGGCGGCCTCGATTCTGAACGACACGCATCATGTCCTTCCCTGCTCCGCTTACCTCGAAGGTGAGTATGGCTTGAACGATGTATATGTCGGCGTCCCCTGTCAGTTGGGCCGGAAAGGTCTGGAGAAAATCATCGAATTGGATCTGACCGAGGATGAAAAGAACAAGCTGCATTCCTCGGCGGGAGTCTACAAAGAGAGTTTGAAGGATTTGGGGTACTAATCGATTCGATAGGGTCGAGGAATAGGAGCCGGCGTTTTGACCGGGGGAGGAAATCTTCGATCTCTCCTTTGCGGTCCGGTGGTGAAATTCCGTGCGCCGGGTCCTATTCCACCCCGTTTCTCCTCCGTTTAGCTGGTTCCGATCTCCGGATTTCTCACCCTCCGGCCGTCATCGGCTGTGGATGTCCCTCCATGCACTTGGTCCATTCATCGAGTTCTTCCTGGCTCATCTCAACATCCGTAAGCTCGCCCTTGATGAATTTGTCGTAGCCAATGAGATCGAGCAGGCCATGCCCCGACCAGTTGAATAGGATCGTTTTTTCCTTGCCCTCCTCTTTGGCCTTCTTGGCTTCGGCGACAACAGCCGCGATCGCGTGCGAGGTCTCGGGAGCCGAAATAAATCCCTCGGTTCGGGCCCAGAGGATGGCGGATTCATAGCAATCTTTTTGGTGATAGGACTGCGGAGCTAGGAGCCCGTCAACCGCGAGTTGGCTCACCAGTGGGGCCATTCCATGGTAACGGAGACCTCCCGCGTGGATTGGGGCGGGGATGAATTTGTGGCCGAGAGAATGCATCGGCATGAGCGGGGTCATTTCGGCCTCATCGCCGTGGTCATATGAGAACGGAGCCCGAGTCATGGTTGGACAGGCTTTTGGCTCGACCGGGATGATATCGATCTCTTTGCCATTGATCTTGTCCGCGACATAAGGGAACGCGAGGCCCGCGAAGTTGGATCCGCCCCCAGCGCAACCGATGATGACATCCGGGTAATCGCCCGCGAGTTCCATCTGCTTCTTAGCCTCGAGGCCGATTACCGTTTGGTGAAGCATCACATGATTGAGGACGCTGCCGAGCGAGTAACGAGTGTCCGGATCATCGACAGCCTGTTCAATCGCCTCGCTGATCGCAATCCCGAGTGCTCCCGGAGTGTTGGGATCGCGGGCCAAAACATTCCGCCCGGCTTGGGTCTCCTCGCTTGGGCTGGGCACACAGTTGGCCCCCCACACCGCCATCATTAATTTCCGAAAGGGCTTTTGCTCGAAACTGATTCGGACCATAAAAACCTTGCACTCGAGGCCGAATCGGGCGCAGGACATGGCGAGAGCGCTTCCCCACTGCCCCGCGCCGGTCTCGGTGGTCAATCGTTTGATGCCGAAAACCTTGTTGTAATAGGCCTGGGCAATCGCCGTGTTCGGCTTGTGGCTGCCGGCGGGAGAGACCCCCTCGTTCTTGTAATAGATCTTGACCGGGCAATCCAAGGCTTTTTCGAATTCCTTGGCTCGATAGAGGGGAGAGGGCCGCCAGAGGCTGTAGGCGTCGAGGATCGGTTCGGGGATGTCAATCCATCGTTCGGTCGACATCTCCTGTTCGATTAGGTTCATCGGGAAGATCGGCGCGAGGTCATCCGGACCGATGGGGTTGCCATCCCGCCCCAACGGAGGCTGGAGAGGTGTCGGCATATCCGCTTGGATGTTGTACCACTTCTGCGGAATTTGGTCGTCGTTCAGAACTATCTTGGTTGGCATTTCGGTCCTCCATCCTCCACACAGTCGCGGCGGGCAATAGATTGATTTATGGATAGAGAATACAGGATTTCTCCCAAAAATGGAATCTGAACGGTTCTCGTTTCAGCATTAACCACCAATTAGAACAACCAAGGTAACGAAAAACGGGGAGGCGACTGCCTCCCCGTTCAAGATTCGTTGTCGAAAAGGTGAAAGGGACCTTATTCCTTCATTTCATATTTCTCTTTCAACTCGTCTGGGGCCAATTTGGCAAGATTTTCATCGGGGTTTTCGAGGAATTTGGCCGGGCACTTGGCACAGCAGTGATGGACAATCATGCCGTTGTACTCGATCGTTCCCGCGTCAGTGACATCGTGACCGGAGATCGGACACTTTTCATTCTTCAGATCAACTGGGTCAACTTTCTTCCCATTCTCATCTGTCAGGTAATATTTCTTGTACAGTTCGGCCGCGTTGGCTTCCGCCTTTTTGACACACCCGCCGCAACAGGTGTAAATGCGGCCGTAGACATGGTTGTCGGCGTCCTCGTATACGGCGAAGGTTTCCGGATCGACCGGATCTCCGCTGATCGGGCATAAATGGTTGCCGAACAGAACAGATGTGTCGCCAGATTCATCGGATTTGGCGCCGTAGGCGAAGGGCGCTGAAATGACCAACGCACACAGGCACATCATGAGAATCGGGAACTTCAATTGCGAACCAAGCATTTTCTAGCTCCTTGTATCGGGGTTCCTATTGCCGGGATCCGCCAGGCGGATAACTTCAATCATAGCAGTTTCGGGATCTTGATGGCGCGGAAAAAAAAAGTCTTCCTGACCAAACCCCTTCCGCTTCAAACGCCCAGTCAATTTCCCAGGTAACCCCAGAAGACCCAAAAACGTCAGATTTTGCGATACGAAGAAATAGGTGTGGCGGGAGATCGCGTGTCCGTTTATTCTTCTCAAAAGCCGTTCGGAAGGAGTTTGGCTAATGATTCAACCCGTCTCAACTGAGAGTCCAACCCTGGGGATCCCAAAAGTCACCCTCTCCAAATCTCACCTCGATGATCTCGATGTTGCGGGTCGAATTTCCTTGTTGAGAGAATGTTGTCAGCAGGTCATCGGCCATAGCCGGGAGTGGGTGGACGCGGCTTGTCAGGCAAAAGGGATCCCCGATGGCAGTCCATCTCGCGCTGAGGAGATTTCCACCGGTCCGATTGCCACGGCCCGATTTCTGAGACTTTTGGAGTTGACTCTTCGGGACATCGAGGAAAAAGGAAAACCAATTCTCCCCGGCTCTCCCAGGTCAAATAATTTCGGAAAACTCGAGGTTCCGGTGATCCCGGAAAAGAGACTCTACGATTCCTTGGTGTTCACCGGATTTCAGGCCAAAGCAATCATGCAATCCGGAATCAATTTGGAGAATTTTGACAGCAGCCTCGCTCCACAGTATCGAGGAGGTGAAAAATCGACGGGACGAATCGCCCTGGTCTTAGGAGCCGGCAATGTTTCCAGCATTCCCGCGACTGATTCACTCTCAAAGATCTTTCTCGAAAACTGCGCCGTTCTTCTCAAGATGAATCCGGTTAACGAATACCTTGGAAACATTTTTGAAAAGTCCTTTTCGCCGCTGGTGAATCGAGGGTTATTGCAGATTATCTACGGCGGAGCGGAGGCCGGAGCCGCGGCCATCGAACTGCCGGAGGTGGAGACAGTTCACATCACCGGTTCCATCGAGGCTCATGATGCAATCGTTTGGGGACCCTCTGAAGGTCGGAACGAACGAATCGACTCGAATTCGCCCGTATTGAAAAAAGTGATCACGAGCGAGTTGGGAAATGTCTCCCCTTGGATTGTGGTTCCGGGCCCCTATTCCGAAAAAGAACTTGCATTTCAAGCGGAGAATATCGTTTCCTCTATCACCAACAACGCCTCGTTCAATTGCATCGCCACCAAAGTGATCTTGACTTGGAAGGGATGGGATCAGCGAGACAACTTCCTTGGAAAAATTCAATCGCTCCTCGATCGGGTTCCTCGAAGGACCGCTTATTACCCCGGCGCCTGCGACCGATACAACCAGTACGCGGAAGAACCCGCCCAACTCGATTCGAAGGGCACTCTCCCCTGGACCCTTTTAACGGGACTATCGACTGACGCCCCAGAGAAATATTTTCAAAGAGAATCTTTTGTCTGTGTCACGGTGGAAGTTCCTCTCGAGGCGGCCAGCGAGGAAGAATTTCTGGAAAAGGCGGTTCAGTTTGCCAACGAAAAAACTTGGGGAACGCTTGGAGTGTCTTTAACCGTTCATCCCAAGTTTCGGAAAAAAGGATCCAACGAAGATCTCTTTCAAAAGGCTTTGGCCGACCTGAAATACGGAACAGTGGCCATCAATCAATGGGCGGGGTTGGCTTTCGCGATGATGAGCCTGCCTTGGGGCGGGTATCCCGGTCAACCACTGACCGACATTCAAAGTGGAACGGGATGGGTCCACAACTCGTACATGTTGGATGGAGTCGAAAAAAGTGTCATGGAGGGACCACTCACAATCTTCCCGAAGCCGATCTGGTTTCCCACACACAAAAATCCGGAACCAGTGGCCTGGAGGTTGCTCGAACTCTACGACAAGCCCGGCATATGGAATCTGTTGCGCCTGATCAAGGCATCCATCCTGTGACTTTTGATTGGTTTTGAATCCTCATTTTCTTGTTGCGCTTAAACGTTAAAAGAACTATAAATCACCAAGTCTGACTATTTTCCGGGAGGCCGGCCCCTATGTATCCACCGCCATCGCTCCAGAAGAACCGTGGGTTCACCCTTATCGAACTCCTGATCGTCATCGCCATCATCCTGATCCTGGTGGCGATCGCCCTCCCGAATTTCCTGGAGGCGCAAATGCGCGCTCGGGTCGTCAGATCCAAGGGGGAGATTCGAACCCTGAGCATCGCCATGGAATCCTACAAACTCGACTGGGGCTATTACCCCAGCTTCTCCTTTCCGAACTACACTTTGGTTCCACGAGTGATCGCGGGTTTGACTTGGCTCACCTCACCGAACGCCTACATCTCCAGCATTCCACATGACCCCTTTCCAGGCGACCAAGGCCCCGGGGGACACAACATGCAGGGAGAACCTTATTCCTATATCCTCGATGGGATTCAGTATCCGAAGACCGAATTCCTGGCTCATCCCGACTTGAATGGCGCGGGGATCCTTCGCACGTGGGCGATTTATAGTGTTGGACCGGATCGTCCCATGGCCGAGGTCAAAGCCAATAGCAATGCCAACCCTGTTTGCAACAGTGGAAACCCAGTTTTTTCCTATTCCCCCACGAATGGGACAAAAAGCCGTGGGGATATTATCCAATACGGAGGCGATCCCGCCTGGATGGGGCTTCAGGTAACCCAATGCCTCTTCGCCTATTCCGACAAGTTCAAGAGTTATCCTCGAGTCGGTCAGGTGGTGAATGGGCAAGTCTACTTGCAACGGCTGCCGACAGGTTTGTAAGGGTCCATAGCCATCGCCACTTAAAATTTTCTGCTATTCTAAAGTAAGATGCAGATGATGATCAAATTTGATACAATCTCATCATCGGTTTTAATCGGAATGTGATCCATATGGAATAAAAGAATGAATTGTTCGATCCAAAAGTTTTTAGCAAGCATCTTATTTAGTGTTGCGGCGATGGGGGTTACGGGATTCCAGTCTGCCTACGGCCAAGAGGGGTGCGAGGATTACAAGGGGTGTGAGCCGGTCATTCTGAAGGCCAGAGGCGAGGTCCAGGACCTTCAAGGCAATCCGATAATTGGGGCGACTGTGATTGGCACAGAAAACCGTCGACGAGATGTGAACGCCATCGAATTCTTCGAACATTGCGACGAAGGATTCCATTTGGCGCGCGAAATCGCCAGCAGCACTTCCACTTCTGGCGGTCCTTCCAATGATGGCTCTTTTGAACTCCTCTTTATTGTTTGCGCCCAGGATCGAAACGATTTTGCGGCCGATTTTGATGTCTGCGTCCAAGCCCCCGGTTTTCAATCGGCCTGTTTCATTGCGGAATTCGATGGTGGCGCCGATCGGCGAAACATTCAATTCAATTTGGTTCCTTCAAAGGACTTCGACGAAACCTCGCCCCTCGACAGTGCCAAGGGTGCGGCGAATGTTGTGTGCGGAGATTATAAGGATTGCGAAATGAAGATATTGAAGGTTCGCGGGGTGGTCCAGGACGCGAGCGGGAGCCCCCTTACCAGTGCACTGGTCACAGGGGTTGTTAACCAATCCAATCATATCAATGCAATCCAGTTTTACCAGCACTGCAACGATGGAAACCATTCGGTCCACACATTACAGGAAAGCGTCTCGGATTCCGGCTCATCCCAAGAACCCGGAAGTTTCGAATTGCTTTTCTCGGTTTGTGTCGAGGACAGCAACGACATCCTTCCGGATGATTTCGATGTCGATTTGGATATTTGCGCGACTGCGCCCGGATACGAAATGGAGTGTCTCCCTTCCAACCTGAATGAGGACGATGACCGAGATGACCGGACTTTTAGGCTCGTCCCGGTGAGTGGGGGGCCGACTGAAACGCCAACTCCCACTGTGTCACCCACCCCCACCGGAACGGGACTCCCCGTGGCGGATAATCCAAAGGCCGATGTGGTTGAGGATGGAATCATCAACCACAAGGATGTCCTCGAAGTCCTACGGAACTGGGATCGCACCGTTCCATGACTGGCGGGCCTAACCGCCAGCGATTCCTCCCACCACCATGTAGGGCTCCTCTCCGTTGACCACCTTTTGTGGGAGCGGTGCGTCCAAAGATTCGTGCGACAGGTCTTCCTCGCATGCGAAGAACCGAATGAAGGGACGGCGTTTCTTGGTGACATGGTCCCGAATTGTTCCTTTAAGCATCGGGTATCGATCCTCTATGGCCGTCAACAAAACATCTTGAGTGACCGGCGGGTCGAGCTCGAACTCCAATTCTCCCTCGACCCGCGCAAGCGTCCTCAGATGGGCCGGTATCGTCACCCGAATCATTTTAAGGTTTGGACCTCGACCGATAGAACTTTGGGAAGGTTGTTCGCGATCGCCGTCCAGGTGTCTCCCGAATCGGGGGAGCAATAGACCTCGCCACCGGTGGTGCCGAAGTAGATCCCGCAGGAATCCAATGTGTCCACCGCCATGGCGTCGCGGAGGATGTTCACATAGCAGTCGCTCTGCGGGAGGCCGTTGGTCAGCGCCTCCCATTCGTTGCCGCCCGACCGGCTTCGATAGACCTGGAGTTTTCCATCGATCGGAAAGTGTTCGGAATCGCTCTTGATGGGGACCACATAGATGGTATCCGGTTCGTGAGCATGGACTGCAATGGGGAATCCGAAATCGGTGGGGAGGTTGCCGCTCACCTCGGTCCAATTGTCGCCGCCGTCATCGGTGCGCATCACATCCCAGTGCTTTTGCATGAAAAGGGTTTTCGGGTTCGAGGGATGCATGGCCATGTTGTGGACACAATGCCCCACTTCTGCAGATGGGTCAGGGATGTAATTCGAGCTGAGCCCCTTGTTGATCGGCCGCCAGGTCTTTCCGGCGTCATCTGACCGGAATGCGCCCGCGGCCGAAATGGCGATGTAGATCCGGTTGGGATCGTTTGGGTCGAGAAGAATGGTGTGTAGGCACATCCCTCCCGCGCCCGGCATCCAACTCGGGCCCGATTCATGGCCGCGCAGTCCGGCGAGTTCGTGCCAGCTCTTGCCGCCATCGGTCGAGCGGAACAGCGCCGCGTCCTCGACCCCGGCGTACACCGTGTCAAGGTCGGTTGGGGAGGGTTCGAGATGCCAAACACGGGAGAACTCCCAGGGGTGTTGTGTGCCATCGTACCACTGGTGGGTGCTCAGGGGTTTTCCAGTCTCCTCCGAGGTGTCATAGACAAATTTGTTGCTCACTCCCGAGGGCGGGCCAGCGGGTTCGGGTAATTTCTCACCACCGGGTGTATTCCAAGTTTTCCCGCCGTCATCCGAACGCTGGATAATCTGACCAAACCAACCGCTGGTCTGCGAGGCAAAGATGCGATCCGTGTCGATGGGCGAGCCTTTGAGGTGATACATTTCCCATCCCGCGAAGAGGGGTTCGCTTATCTCCCACTTCTCACGTTTCTCGTCCGAAGTGATGATGAACGCTCCTTTTTTGGTGCCAACTAAGACTCTGACTCCGCTCATGATTTTTTCTTCCTCCGTGATTGGTGCATGATGAAAACGACCGTGCAAAAGACGATTCGATTCTATAGGGTTTTTAAAAAACGCTCCTTGAACTCAAGGGGTGGGGCGCTTAGTATAAAAGGGATTGACAGTATCCAGTTAAATCCGATGTGTGAAGGCGTATTCAGATGGATAAAGACCAGGTGGTTAAGCAAATTGAAGATTGGGAGAAACGATTGGTCGAACTCTACAATCGAATCGAATCCTGGTACAACGAACTCCCTCCCAACGAAACGAAGGAGTTTTTGTCGGGATCGGTCCTTCAACGAGACGAGGGGCCGATGCGGCGAGTTGATGTGCCCCCGAGGATGCTTCCGACACGGTCCGTCCTCTATGGCAAGAATCGTGTTTCTTTCGTTCCGAGCGCCCTTTGGATTGTCGGCGCAAATGGTCGGGTCAACGCAACCACCAACAGACGGCAGTTCTCCTTGATCGATGTGCGAGATAACGATGAAGCGCCGAGCGATTGGCAGATCGTCACGTCTCAACTGGCGCAAACCCATGTCCCTTTCACCCAAGAAGTTTTCAATGACCTCATCGAGCGTCAGTTGATCGAGGCGGCTTAGGGGGAAGTGACCTTCCTTAATGAAATTTATGCAACTTATCGCCAAGTAGCCCGGTTCTTGACAGAGATGGACGCCACCAAAGGCGAAACCCATCAATTGAATAGCGGCAGGATGTCGGAGCTTAACGACTACGCGTATTTCATTCTCCTCTTCGGACAACTCGAGGATTTTGTAAACCGGAAATACGAAGAAACGATTGGTCAGTGGGACGATCCTTTTGAGGTGACCGCGTTTGCCCACCGCGTAAACCTTCTTTACGATCAGGAGAGTGAGGTTACTGAATCCATTCTTTTTTACTATGACATTCGCTGCGACATTGCCCATGGATACGCGGCGAGTGGACGTCTCCATAAAGGGATACAGATTTCGGACGTGTATGAGGATATCCGGGTGATAGTCTCTGGTCATGCGTAGGTTCCAGTACCCCAGGTTCTGTTTCACGCATCAAGCCTCTTCGGAGCGCGATCTATCCCTCAACGGGACCAATCTCCGCAACCTCGGATCCCTCAAATAAAGCCCCAGCCAGATCATCACCCCCAAGGCAATGGGAATATAAAAGGCTTCCTCAACCCTCACATGACTCGCGGTCGCGCCGCCGAGGTATCCTGTCAGCAGGATCGCACCGAGAACCGAGGTTTGTGGGATGAGATAAACGATCGCGCAGCCGAGTTCCACAACCGCTAGCGGGATCGAAACGCTCAACGGATAGCCGAGATGTTCGAATCCCTCGACTGCTTCGGGGGGTTGCAGGAATTTCATGGTGGCGCTCATCAGGAGCATCAACACCGGAAGGATGGATAGAACCCATCCTCCCCAAAAGGCTTTCTTCGAAACTTGGGCGGTCATTACGTTCATCCTTTCTTGCGGCTATCGGATTCCACAGTCTGTCTCATCGAATCGAGACCTTTTTCGAAATCTTTGCCAACCATCTTGTCCATGTTCATCATCAACCCGAAGGCCTTCTTCATAAAGTTATCGTTCTCCCCTGACATTGTCCAATCGACTCGAGTCCTTTCTCCCTCGGGTTTGAAAGTGAATTCGGCGGTGTTCGTGGCCGCGAAAGGTTTGAGGAACTCGAGTTTGATTTGGATGTACTCATGGGGGAGACTTTCCAGGATAGTCATTCGCCCCGACCCCACATTCTTATTTCCTTCCCAGGAATAAATGGCTCCCTCGCCCGATGAGGGGCCCTCGTAACTCCTTCTGAGATTGGGATCGAGACCCTCCCAGGGTGACCAGTTGGTCCAGTTATGGAAATCGTTGACTTGAGCGAAAGGGGCCAATGGTGGCGCGGCCATGGAGGCCGAACGATTGATCCGGAACGCGCTGGGTTGCATGAGAACGACACCGACAAAGGCCAAGAAGGCGACAGCCAGGACTGCCAGGATGATCCACCACATGGTGCGAGTCTCCTATCTATGATCCACTCGAGGGGTTTTCTCTCCCTTTTCACTGACTAGTCGTTGGGGAAAGGCGCGAATCGACACGCGCTAATATTTTTTTTGCTCGGCAGAATAGCAAGTCAAAATCATCTTGTCTTCGGGAGATTTGGGGAATTCCACCAAGCGCACGCTCAAGGGGGACGGTGTCGGGCATGGATCATCTTCTCCTGGAAGGATGCGGTTACTTTGCGCGGCGGGAGTGAGTGACCAGACCTTTGATCCACTCGCCGTCATCGCCTTCATAGTAGGAAGTGAACACGCGATGGTCGGGGTTCTCGATTTCAATCACTTCCTTGAATTTAGTGATGGCGCCATCCTTCATAGGACAGGGACCCTCGGTTTCCAGGGTCAATGTTTCCTTGTTCGAGTTGAGCGAACCGGTGTAGAGAAACGGGTCCGGGTTGAGGGAGTCGATCCAGGTCCCTATGAAGTGGCCCTTATCGGGAGAATACCCAATGGTGAGGATGCTGTTGAACTCCAGTCCCATGCCGCTCGAATGCCCTTCGTTGACCACCCAGAACCCGCCGATCGATCGAACCGATTCGGTCCCCGTGGTGTTCATGATTTCCCCACCCGGCAGATAAATCTCAGTCGCGGTCGTCCATTCGCCAACCAATTTCTGAAGCCACTCGTGCTGCTCGGTGGGCTTGGGCATCTCGGGCATTTCCTCCTGGGCAAATCCCAATTGGGATCCAAGCGGAGACAAGAGGTAGAGAATCAATAGGGCAATGTTTTTCACTTTTCTTTCCCTCCGTTTCATACGAGAACTTGATAAGAAATATAGATTAAGAGAGTAGCCATTTCAGAGCGAAATCTCCCTTGGCTTGGCGAAAACGCGTTTCGCAATTCCTTGCCCCAAGCGAACTCCCGGGAAGGCGGCCACGAAGTAGATACACCATTCCCCCAGAATTGCGGCCATCCATCCCAATCCCGCGGCGACCCAAGGGAGTATTGCCGGGGGGCCATGAATTCCTGCCCTGCCCATGGATTCGCTGTTAAATTCAATGAGTTCCAGGAACATGTCGGATCTCATCACAAACTGGAAAATGCCCCATACGGCTCCCACAGCAAATGCCAAGGATTTTGGAGGAAGGAGACGAAATGCAAAGCCACCGATGAGGCCGAGGATAAAAGGAGGGGCCGTTAAGAAGAGGACCATAAAGACGAGTAGGAAAACGAGCCCGGCTAGTTCCATGGCCTACTCCCTGTTGAATGAAGTGGATTCATCTGTAACAGAATGTATCATTCTTGTACGACATCCTCAATCGCTTTTTTTAACCTGTTGTTTATAACCTGACTCGCCCGCTTCTCAATCTCTTCAGCAATCACATCCGGAATCGTCCATTGGAGAAAGTGACTTGCCTCGAAGGAGGAGCGATCCTCATGAACGATATGGATCGAGTTGGTGGAGAGGTCGGCGAGATGTTCTTGTTCCAGCATCGGGTTGGTTCCGGTGATGACGGTCAATGGAAGATCGTCCAGGGAGGGGTCGATCGATTGGAGTTGTTTGAGGGTTTCATGAAGGCCCAGGTGTTCGCGGGCGTAGGTGAGGTGATACGCCGGGCGGCGGTACGAGATCTGGTATTGCTCTCGGGCCCATGATGGAAGCAGGGTGTTCTCTTCTTGAGGAGCGAGTTCCGATCCGAAGGCGCTCCGTAATCGATAAAGGCCCAGGAAGGCTTTGGTGGCATCGCTCCATCCCTCAATCCTCATCGGCTCCCAAATGTTCGTCTCCTCATCCCAGCCGGCTTCGTCCCAACCCTCTTCATGCGCCGAATCGATCAATACCATCCCGCAAACCTGGTCGGGATAGAGATGGTGAAAGATACGAACATACAAACCACCGCAGGAGTGCCCCACCAAGAGGAAGGGCGGTTCGACCTCTAGTCTTTCAAGGAGCGTGTGAAGATCCTTGGCGATCTGCTCGCCATCCCGAGGATTGTCGGCGAGATCGCTCCAACCCAGACCGGCTCGGTCGTAGGTCACCGCAGTCGCGAACTCGGAAACCTTCGGCGCGACAAAGGCCCAATCATAGGAGGCGCGAGCCAAGCCGGATTCAAAAACCACAGTGGGGGTCCCCTCCCCGATCACCGAGGAGAAGAGTTCGTAGCCGCCGACGTCCACCATTTTGCCGGTTGATGGACGCTGGCGGAGATCGCTAATTTCTCCGAGTTGTTGATAAGCGATGGCGAGGATGAGGAGAATTACCGCAATGGTAACAAAGAATCCGGTCTTTCGGAAGAAGCGCTTTCTAGAAATCATTCATGGAGTTTCCATTCATCCAGAAATTGTCAAACCATCGTACATCGCCCTGGATGGATGAATCCGGCGTAATCCAAATATAAACGGGTCATCGGCCCTCGAGGAGTTGGCTGAGGAGAACCAAGATTATTCCGACCGCAATAATGAGCAGGAGCCAAGAGGTCTCTCCATCTGGCGGGGGAGGTTTCTGTCACAACCTACACTTTCGCCTTCGAGCGTTCTTCGATGATTCCCGCAATCGCGCGCAACGCTTCGTTGACCGACTTTGAATCGGGAAAAACACGAGCGACATCCTCATCCAGTTTAATGAGGTTGGTTCCCTCTCGAAATCTCTCGGCGTATTTGCCCCGCACGCCCCCCGTGAAGTCGTATTCGTCGAGCATTTCTGGATCGTGTTGCCGCTCTTTAGGATTCGGCATACTTTCTCCTTTCGGCTGCGGATGCCAATCTCGCGGAAATGATCCGAATCGATTCGCCCCGTTCGGTGTGGACTACCACCAAAGTCTTTCCGCGATCTGACACTCCAATTGTAACAAAACGAGCCTCTCCTTGGGAATGGATCGGATCTGGAATCGTAATTGACAAGGAATCCTCGAGGACCGTCGCCGATTCATCAAAGGTGACCCCATGTTTGTCTAAATTACCCTGAGCCTTACTGGAATCCCATTCAAAACGAATTGGCATTTTCCACTACTCCTCAATTCCACCTCATTCCTACCATCTAATCCTTCATCAATCCATCACTCATTTCAGTTCCTTCAAAAAACCTCAACGCTTAAATTCTCCCAGGGCAAAAACTGAACAGGCCCGGTCGATCGACCGGGCCTGTGTGAGGGTGTTCGTGGTGAAGGAAGAGACTTAGAGGTTGTCGACCACAAGGTTGCCGACTTCGGTGGTCGAGTAACCCATCTTGCCGGCTGAGAGGCTTTTCAGTTTAGGCGTGGTTTTCTTGATCGCCTCTTCGACACGGTCGCCGGCTTTCTTGTAACCGGAGTTTTGGAGGAGCATGGCGAGGGCGCCGATGGCCGCCAATGGGTTGATGACATCCTGCCCCGTGTACTTCGGAGCGGAACCGCCGATCGGTTCGTACATGCTGGTGCCGCCCTCATCCGGGTTGATGTTCCCTCCGGCGGCGATGCCCATGCCTCCTTGGATCATCGCGCCCAGGTCGGTGATGATGTCGCCGAACATGTTCGGAACGATGATCGTGTCATAGAACTCGGGATTCTTCACAAACCACATGCAGCAAGCGTCGACATGGTTGTAATCGCGCTTGATGTCCGGGTAGTCGGCCTCGCCGATCTCCTCGAAAGCGCGGAACCAAAGGTCGCCACAGTACGTGAGAACATTGGTCTTCGAAACGAGAGTCAGAAGGCCCTTTCCTTCGCCGGCCTCTTTTTTCCGCTTGCAAAACTCAAATGCGAAACGAAGCGCCCGCTCCGCGCCGAAACGAGTCGCGATCATTTCTTGAGTGGCAACCTCCTGAGGGGTCCCTTTTCGGAGGATACCGCCATTGCCACAGTAAAGGTCCTCGGTGTTTTCGCGGATGACATCGAAGTTGATGTCCTCCGGTCCCTTGTCCTTGAGCGGGGTGTCGACGCCGGGATAGAGCTTGACCGGGCGGAGATTGATGTACTGGTCGAGGGCGAATCTCAGGCGGAGGAGCAGCCCTTTCTCCAGAATCCCTGGTTTCACATCGGGGTGTCCCACCGCCCCGAGGAGGATGGCGTCGAACGCGCGCAATTCCTCGATCTGTTCGTCGTTAATAATTTCACCGGTGGAAAGGTATCGGTCTCCACCGTAATCGAAGTCTTGAGTGGTGTACTCGATCCCTTCATCTTTCGCGATTGCCGCGAGAACTTTTAACGCCTCGCGCACCACCTCGGGCCCGGTTCCATCGCCGGGCAAAACCGCCAATTTGAGTGACATGAAAAACTCCTCAGACAATTGATTTTGAAGGGCGAATTGTTACCACAAGGCCGCGGATTGGGCAAGGAGCAGGGCGGTGCCACGGACACCGAGATATCGGCTTCCACCAGGGGGTTTGTTGGGCCGGTTAATTATCGTTGAAGGGGTCGCTGACAGATACCGCCTCGATCCATTTGGCGAGACATTTTCTAAGGTCGCCCATGTCGAAAGGTTTTTCGAGATAGTCAGTAGCGCCCGCCTGCATGGCGTGGACGGCGTTTTGAACGCTTCCGTAGGCGGTGATTACAATCACGGGAAGCGAAGGACCAAATTCCCGGCGGACATACTGGATTATCTCCATGCCCCCCGCTCCGGGCATATTCATGTCCGTGATGACCGCGTCAAATCTCTCGTTTTCCAGGAGTCCCAGAGCTTGGTGTCCATCCTCGGCGGTTCTTACCTCGAATCCGAACGCCTCCAGGTTTGCTTGCAATAGAATGAGGATGCGCTCCTCGTCATCGGCGACCAATACACGCGGTTTGTCAATCAAGGTGGAAGCCTCCCATGAATGGTTTCATTGCCAGTTATCGGCGAATGGAGCGAAAAGATTCACTGTTTCAAATGTTAACTCAACTCTTCGGGGATATCCGTCTCCTCCTCCTCGGAAGGAGCGGCGCCCTCTGGAGCAAGCCGAACATTTAAAATAAAGCAAGCACCCGTGCCCGTTGGTTTAACCGCTTCAATCGTCGCATTATTACCCGTAACGAGGTGACGGACAATAGCCAACCCCAATCCGGTGCCATTCTCCTTGCCGGTGAAGAATGGGTCGAAAACATGGGAAAGGTGCTCCTCGGAGATGCCGGGGCCATCGTCGGTCACTCGAATTTGAAGGTGTCCCTCCCCGCTGACTCGGCTCTCCACCAGGATGGTTCCCTGCCCCTTGCAGGCGTCGCGAGCGTTTCGAAAGAGATTGGTGAACACCTGAATGAGTTGGCCGCGATTGAACCAGACCAAGTCGTGTTCGGGATCGAGTTGCTCCACCAGCTCCACCTTTGGCGATTGCTTCAGCGATCGTTCCGAGGAATCCTCGATGGCCCTCTTCAAACTGGTCGGACTTTTGGCCGGGGCAAGGCGAGGTTTCACCAACCCCAAGAGATCTTGGACCATGTTGTTTAATCGATCGACCTCGTCGATGACATAAACGGCGAGTTTCTTCGATGGGCTCGTATCGGGGGAAGTCTCCTCAATGGTTTGCGCGGAACCCCGGATGATAAAAAGTGGGTTGCGAATTTCATGAGCGAGATAACTGGCCATTTTGCCGAGGTTGGAGAGACGTTCCTGTTCACGTAGTTCACGGCTTTGTCTTTGGATCGTGTTGAAAGCGCTTTTGAAGAGTCCGAACAAAACGATGTTGCTCAGCATGTAGATGACACCGACACGTTTCCACACCGAGCGGACATCCTTGATGGTTTTTTCGATGATCTCCTTCGGATCGATGCGAAGTTCGAGAACGCCCGCGACCACTTCGCTCCCCTCCGCGGCGTCGATAATCCGTTTCTTGAGAATTTCCGATTTCAGGTCATTCCCCTTCGCCGCCGGGAGGACGCTGGCGCGGGGAAAACGGATGGGCAGAAGCACTCTCATGGCGCTCGAGGCGTCATTGATCACCGCCTCCTCATTGGTCATCGCTTGCCACATCCAAATAAGCCCATAGCGGTTGGTGGTCAATTCCGCGAATTCCTGGCCCTTGTCGAACGCCTCCTGAAAACCCTCGTCCATGATTAGGGGATTTCCAATCACACTTGGTTGATTGGACCAAACCGCCTGGTCCAAGTTCCACAGGATTTGCGTCTTATAGACATCGCCGGAAAGGAAACCGGCGCTTTCCTCGATCGATTCCAATCTGGCTTGGGCTTCGTTGGGGTGTTTCGGGATTTCATCGAGGAACGAAATCCGAATTCGCTTCCTCATCACAGTCCGGAGATCGTCGGCCAAGTTGGAGGTTTGAAACCGTGTGACGCTATCCACGAGCCGTTCGGAAAACCAGACGCCGAAATAGATGCCAATGGCGAGGTGCCACACCAAATTCCACAGGAAGAACTTTTGGATCAGGTTAACTCGCACGGTCAAGCCTCATGGGATTGATCAGCGGGGTGATCCAAATGGTAGTTAATGGTGACTGGGATCTCGACCCCGAGAGCCGGTAGATCCGGAACGATCTCCCGCAAACGGTGATGTTCGGCCGCGGCGAGTGTGAGGAACCGTTGCAGGCCGATAAGCGCCTCGCCATCCAAGGTGAATTGCAGGGAATCGGTAAGGTATCCGACACAGAGATCATTCGTCAGTCCCAGTTCTTCAGAGGCTTCGACCGCCAACTGAGGGATTGTCTTGTGCACTCGCTTGGGAGCATCCATCAGGTATTTTCCAATCGCTCCCAAAACGGATTCCTGTCTCACCAACCAGACCGCGTAGACGAAAGGCGATCCGGTCCACTCCATCCAAGCGGCCCCGAGGTCCAATTGATGAGCGAACCTCCCCGCTCTCTGCAGGCCGAGATCGCCGATCGCCAGTTGGGCGTCGCAGGCCTTTGCCTCCGGACTTTCGACCGGATATCGGGAGAATTGCGGATCTTGTTTCAGAAAACGCCAATACCAGAGACCCGTTAATGCGCAAGAAGTGAGGGAGGAGGGATCGAGATTGACCGTCTTGGCTTGTTCGACCGGTTTCTCGGAGGTGAGGATGACGCTGTTGACCGCGCCTCGGGAGATGACGCCGACACCGGGGAGGATATCGAGCCCGCCCCTCAGGTATTCGATCGAGGAACAGAGTGCGACATCCACAAGCCCTTCGCCAATCATTCGAGAGAGCTGGCTGGGTGGGGCAAAAACAAAATCGGCTTCTTGGTGGAACAATTCATGCCCCTGAACGAGCGGTTTGGAGTTCAGGTAAGGCACCGCGCCCACTTGGATCTTCGATTTCATCGATTAGCTACGAGGTCCCCTCATCGGAAAGGCCTTGCGACCTTTGAAAAATCATAACAGTCCGAATGCCCGGCGAAAAGAGAGGCTTGCCGAGTTTCGGAAAAGGCGTTCCAACTTGGAATGGGTGGTCTTCACCCCGATCCAATGGACCCGTTTCTCCTTCCCCTCGAGGGGGAGATCCGGGTGGTCCGGATCGAGCTCCCAGGGGTGAATGTAGACCACCGGCTCGCCCTGGTATTCGGCGGTTTCGGGGAGTTCAGGCGGCTCCGGTTTACGTTCGTTGTCCCAGTTTCGGAGGCTCGCGACCAGATACAAGTAGGGAAGTGCGCGAAGGTATCCACCGCCTCCCAGGGCCATGCGTTTTCCGAGCCAAGTGACCGTCCCTGGCGGGACCTCCAGTAGAGATCCGGAGGAGGTCTCAATGATGTAGGGGTGACGAGGGGCCGAGGAATCGCCAAACAGATAACTTTCGATCGGGTAGATTGAGGAATCCACCTCGATTCCAGCCTCGACAAGTTCCTCCCACATCCAATCGACATCCCGACTCAGCGACCACATCGGGGCGCGGTGTGATCGAACTCTTTCACCTGTGATATTGGACAGGATATCGCAAGATTTTCCGAGCGATTCACGAAACTCTTCACGGGTTAGAGAGTCGACCGGGCGGTGATCGTAGGTGTGGGTCCCGATCTCATGCCCTTCTTCCAGGCATCTCAGAACAAGGTCCGCGTGACGTTCGGCGAGCCAACCAACCCAGAAAAAGGTGGATTGAATTTCGTATTTCGCGAGGAGATCCAGGAGTCGGTTCATCCCAACTTCCAACCGGTCGGGATATTCCGGCTTACCCCAATCGGAGATTGGGATGGACTCGGGGCTCATGTAATAGTCTTCGACATCGACGGTGAAGAGGATGCGGCGTTTCTGCCCCGCGCGATGGAGACGATCGGGTTGGATTGGACTATTCGGTGGCTTCATACAATGAGTAGACCTGTGCGTTGCCGAGGGTGAATTTGAGATGGACTGCTTCGCCCTCGAGTTTGGTCCTGTCGGATCCGCTCCATTCTAATGCAAGGTCAACCGAATCCTGGCCCTCCAAAGTCAAGATTGGATTCTCAAGCCCTTCGAAAGATACACCCTTTTGGTCGAGAACCTCGACTTGAATCGACCCCTCGGAACAGTCGGCGTTTAATGTCAGGGACCCCTTCGGGAATTCGATGGGTTGGGTCCAGAAGGAACCCTGTCCCTCGGTTCCGCAGGAGACAAGGCCATCTTTGCGAAGCCAATAAAGTCGAATGTCCCGCTCATTGTGGGCAGCGAGGCAGAGGCGATTGTCCATCTCAAAGGGGGCGGCATACGACCAAGCGGCCATGTCGGTTTCTCGATAAGGACGTCGCCATTCGATGCCATCGGGGCTGGTCACCAGTTCGTACTTAAGGATACCGCTGTGTTTTTTCGGCTGCGTCGGATCGGCGTAGTATTTCATCACGATGCCTGCGTATCGGTCGGCGTACCTAAAGACATTGATCAGATAGAACTCGGTGGTGGGAGCATCGGAGGCGTCGGGTTCGAGGATATCCTCTTGAGGCGTCCATTCATGGAGGTCGGAACTCCTTCGAATCGACAGACTGCGGCGTTTGCCCGGTAGGTTGTCCTCAAAGGGTTTTTCGGGCCATTCGAGAAGACGGGTTTGGTAAAGGAGATATTCGTCCCCGCTTTGGATCAGGGAGTAGGCGTCATTGTGCTCGGTGAACACAGCCTTGTCTTCGGTTTTCTTGGTCCAGTGGATTCCATCCGTCGAGGAGGCGATCATCGCACCTGCCTGCCCCTCGGCGGGTTGATCCCAGTAAAGAGAGATCCATCCCCCATCGGGACCCGGAACGACCTGAAAGACGTTGAAACCTCCCCAGGTCGGCTTGTGGGGGGAGCGCTGCAAGACCACGTTATGCGGGCCGGGCCAGGATTGGTCGAAGAGATTCAGATCGGGACGCTCGAACGATCCATCCGGTTTCAAGTATCCGAGGCACCAGGTCCTTTGGTCGACATAGTCCTCATGCTCTTTCTCCACACGCTGGTAGTAGATGGCGATCTTGCCATCCAACTCGATCATGTCGGTGGGCATCTGCCAGAGCGAGGGCCGGTCATCCGAGGATTCGAGGAGGATGCGGCTGTCTTCCAGGTTGAAGGGGTGGGCGGAGAATTCGACATTCTCCGGTTCGCGAATGTCTCCGATCTCCATGAAATGGAGATCGAGTGGCTCGCCCTGGACCTGAATTCCCATGAATAAGATCGCTGTAACACCTGATAACCAACCACCCAATCGCCTCATTGGATCACCTCCCGATATAGCGAGAGACTATCAGAAAAGGGATTTGTTTTGTGCACCTGCGAAAAATGGCTCCTCGGGTTTAAGATGCCTTATGCAAATGCCCAAGCCCAGAAAACTCAGACTTCCCAAACACCCCGACCCATGGATTGTTTTTTCCACTCTCGGAAGATCCGGTGTCGCCAATCCTGGGATTCGATATCGAGTGGTCGCGGATTACGAACCGGTGGAGGAACAAGGTTTCGCCCGCCACCTGTTCATCGAGAAATTGGTCAGCAGCCAGGATGGATCGAGCCAATGGGAGGAGATCGATGCCGAAGATCTTTCCGACGCAATGGCAGATCTATTACACGACCTTCTCGACGAGCGGCTGACAGTCAAACCCACCGAGTTGAGCGCACGACGAGCGGAGAAGGAGGGGTAGACATAGGGGTTACTTGTCGCCTTACCATTGAGTTTACAGTAGGGTCACTTTTTCCGGATCTCCATTGCATTGTCTTTTCCAATCCCCCTAGTGGGAGTTTTCCATGCACGTACTTGAACAACAGCAGGATCTGCCCGCCTCGGTCGAAGAGGTGTGGGATTTCATTAAGACTCCGAAAAACCTGAACGCCATCACGCCCGACGATCTCGATTTCGAGTTCCTCGGGGACCTTCCTGATGAGATGTACAACGGGCTCCTCATTCGGTACCGCATCGGCATCCCCATGTTCGGCAAATGGAACTGGGTGACCGAAATTAAACATATCCGAGAAGGAATCTCTTTCATCGATGAGCAGCGGTTTGGGCCCTACAAATTCTGGTACCACTACCACGAGGTCCGGTCAATCGAGGGGGGGACTCGCATGATTGATCGAGTCCACTATAAACTGCCATTTGGCCCGCTAGGCGAAATTGTCCACGTCCTTCAGGTGAAGGGGATGTTAAAAAAGATTTTTTCCTTTAGACAGGAGAGGATGAAGGAACTTTTTCCAGGCCATACCGAATCGACTTGATAGGAGAAATCTGTGACCCAACGAGCCCTGCTTTTCTCATCCCTATTCTCGCTCCTCTTTTCCTCTTCTCCATCGAGGGCGGACGATTTATCGAAGTCAGTCACCTTTTACGCCTCGTTCGACAAGTCCTACGACGCCGACTTTGGCTCGGGTGACAGGAGGATGTACACCACCCTCACTCGTGAAATGGAAGACGCCAAACTGGGGATGAACCGCGAGGATGTCTCCATTGATAGGGATGGGGGGAAATACGGCGGCGCTTTGAAGTTCACCAAGAAAGTGGATCCACTTCTCCTCTACAAGGTCCAGGGGAATGTCGATTACGAGAAAGAGGATTGGAGCGGGACGATGTCCTTCTGGTTGCGGCTCGACCCCGATGAGGATTTGGAGCCGGGGTATTGCGATCCCATTCTGCTCACCGACAAGAGTTGGGATGACGCCTGCTTCTTTGTCGACTTTTCGAAAGACGATGTTCCAAGGAAGTTTCGGGGCGGGTTCTTCTGCGACAAATCGGTTTGGAATCCGAAGGGCCTACCGTGGGATGAGGTCCCGGAGAAAGAGCAACCGTTCATGGTCGTGGACAACCCGCCGTTCGACCATGAGGAATGGACGCATGTGGCCATGACCTTTTCCAATATCAACACCGGCGAGAAAAATGGGTCGATCAAACTCTACATGAACGGCGAGCTAAAGAGTTCCATGGAGGGGCGTGAGCAGACATTCACTTGGGATACGGAGAAGGCGTGGATAAAGATCGGGTACAACCTGATTGGGTGGTTCGATGAATTAGCGTTTTTCGACCGAGAGCTTTCCAGCGAGGAGATCGGGGAATTACACCGGAGGAGCGAAGACCTCTCTTCGGGGTTTGGCAAATAGGCAAAGATCCGTAGCCCGGCAACTCATTTGCCGGGATGAGGGTAGCAAATCGCTTCATTCCCCCGGCAAGTGAGTTGCCGGGCTACGGTTTTTCGACACGCTATCCAGGATAATGAAGAATTAGTCCACCGCGCTGCGGTACAGGACGCCCTTTGTGGCCAGGGAGACATACTTTGGCGCGGGGTTGAAACGAATCTGAGAATAAATCGAGTTGAATTCTTCCCAAGTCAATTTGGGTTTTCCCAACGAGTCGGCGGGAAATTTCGGGCCGAGCCTTTGCGACCAAGTTCCATACGCCTTCCAAAGTGCAACCCCTTCGAGGTCCTGCCAACCCACGCTCATCGCGTATTTGGCGAACTCGAACACATGCCGTTCGGGTGTCGGCTTGACTTCCTTTTGAGTGGGCTCGTTCATCGTTTTCGATTCCATTGTTGACATGAACGAATCATCGGCGCAAGGGGTAATTCTCTTTGGCGGTTCACCTTGATTTATTCCGACTCACCCCGATGCGGAAATCGATATCCCCCGGATTGACGATGCTACACATCCCGCAAACTCTGGAGAAAACGGGATAGGTGACCTGCTCCTCCAGTTCCTTCATGTTCAGATTGCTCGTGACAATCAGCGTTTTGTTCTCGGAATACCGTTGATCGATGATCGAGTAGGTTTGTTCGCGGACGAAATCGCTCAGTTTGGTCACCCCGAGATCGTCAATGACCAGGATGTCTACCGAAACAAGACGATCGAGTCGGTCTTTCTCCTCTTCAGTGTTCGAACCCCCGACCCGGTTGCGGAAATCGCGGATAAGGTTGGCGGAGTTATAGAAGAGCCCCGTGTGCCCTTGCTCGATCAACTCTTTCAGCGCGGCCACCGCGAGGTGAGTCTTGCCGGTTCCAGCGGCGCCCAGGAGAAAAAGCCCACCTTTCTCCGAGGAGGAATCGAACTCTTTGACATAGCGTCGGACTCGCTGAAGAGCGTTTCGCCGTTGGTCGGTGTCGTTCTTGAAATTCTCCAACGATTTGGAGAGGTAGCGTTTGGGGATATTTGCCTTCTTCAGGCGCTTTCTCAATTGACGCTCGGCCAGGCAGTGGCAGATGCGGACATCGTTGTCCGTGACAATGTACCCGTAACCATCACAGTCCGGGCACTCCTCCTCAACCCTCTCTGTCGGACCCCTCTCCGCCAGGGATTGAATATCCCTCAGGAAGTTCAAGACCTTCGGGTCGTCCCCAATCTTTTTGAACTCGTTCATCTTTTCGGACGCGCTTGAGATATTTTCGTATCCAGCCCAGCGCGGTGACCCCCTCCTCCCGAGCGGCGGCGAATGCTTTTTCCAGATGATGCGTTGGATGTTGTTCCGCCAGTTCCACCAGATCCTCAATGATCCGTGAGGACATTTTAAGACCGCAGGTCTTTTCATACAAGCGAAGGATTTTTTGGTACTTAGTCTCCCCCTTGGTCTCCTCCCAATACCGCCAGAGTTGGGGATTTGTGGGGAGATTCGATTCATTCAATCCCTCGGCGACCTCTTCTGGGGACCTTGGGATCGGCAGGGGAGCGGCGATCTTGTATTGAAAAAACTCTCCCGTCTCTCCGAGATCTCGGATCTCGAGAAGTCCCAAATCACCGAGTCGATGGAAGATCCGATCGCCGTTTTCCTTCGATATCCCGCAGGTGTTTGGCCAGTCAAGAGAGGCGTAATCGACCCAATCCGGGAAAAGGTTTTGCGCTAGGTCCTCCTCGACCAAACGGCGGAAGATCAACCAACCCTGCGGGTCGATCTCGCGGTTGATCTTTTCAGGGAGGCCGGAGGCTTCCAGCCACCTGGGAAAGCGGAGGTACCGTTCGTCCATGGTTACTTCCGAACGAGGAGCGCGACCGCGTGGGCGACGATTCCCTCCTCGCGGCCGAGGAATCCCATCTTCTCGTTGGTGGTCGCTTTGATGTTGACGCAGTCCCGGGGGAGTTTCATCCGGTCGGCGAGGCAATCCGCGATCTGTCGTTTGTACGGACCGAGTTTCGGCTTTTCGGCGATGATGGTCGCATCGACATTGATCGGGTCGAAACCGGCGGCGTAAATTCTTTTCAAGGTTTCATCGAGGAGTTCCATGCTGTCGATACCACGGTACTTTTCTTCGGACGGGGGGAAATGGTCGCCAATATCTCCAAGGGAAGCGCCCCCAAGGAAAGCGTCGATGATGGCATGGACCAGGACATCGGCGTCGGAATGGCCAACCAACTCCACTTCGGCGGGGATATCGATTCCGCCGAGACGCAGAGGTCCGCCGGGTTTGAGTTGGTGGGTGTCGTAACCGATTCCCACTCGATACGGAATTTTCATTTAAGCGACCGGTTCTTTCTCAGGTTCTCCGGACCAGAGGCGGGAAAGATCGCAACCGCCATAGACCGGGAGGGAGGCCCATTTTGATTCGGCGGGTAGGGTTTCATCAAGCCCATGATTCAACACCTGGAAAGCGCGGCTGCCATCCCGGTAAATGGTGATCCCTTTACAACCGAGGCGGTAAGCCAGGAGGTAAGCGTCGGCGACATCCGGGAGTTGGGCCTCATGGTGAAAATTGATCGTTTTCGAAACCGCGTTGTCGGTGTGTTTTTGAAAGGCCGCTTGCATCCGGACATGCTGTTCGGGGCTAAGATCTCGAGTGCAGACAAAGATTTTTGCGATCTCCTCGGGGATTTCTTCGATCTCCTCGAGCGGCGCACCGGAGGCGACTCGTTTCATGAGAGGTTCGGAATAAAAACCTTCCTCCAGGGCGCGCGCCTTGAAGATAGGGTGGACTTCGACGAGACGGTCGTTGTCCATGACATTTCGCCAGTAGCAGATGCCGAAGAGGGGTTCGATACCGCTGGAACAACCCGCGATGATACTAATTGTCCCTGTCGGCGCGATGGTCGTGGTGGTCGCGTTGCGGAGAGGCGGGTAACCGCGACCGGGCCAGATGCTTCTTTCGAAGTTGGCAAACGGGCCTCGCTCCACCGCGAGATCGGCGCTTGCCTTCTTGCTCTCCTCCTGAATAAACCGCATCAGACGGGTCGCTTCTGTGTAAGACTCGGGTGTGCCATAGGGAATGCCCCTGAGGATCAGGTAATCGGCGAATCCCATGATCCCGAGACCGATCTTTCGGTTGTGTTCGGTGATCTCCTGAATCTGGACAAGCGGGTAGTTGTTCAGGGCAATTACATTATCGAGGAACCGCACGGCCTGATGGACGCGAGTCTTCAGTCGGTCCCAGTCCACCTCGCCGGTATTTCTGTTGACGAATTTCGATAGGTTGAGGGAACCGAGGTTGCAGGATTCGAAGGGGAGGAGGGGTTGCTCCCCGCAGGGGTTGGTGCTTTCGTATTCGCCCACCTCGGGGGTCGGATTATCGGCGTTCATCCGGTCGAGGAAGATGACTCCCGGATCGCCATTCTTCCAGGCGCCTTTGACAATTCGCCAAAAGACCTCACGCGCGGAGAGGGAGGCGACAGGCTGGCCGTTGTGAGGGGAGATCAAATCGTAGTTCCCACCCTCCTCCACCGCTTTGAAGAATGTCTCGGTCATGGCGACGGAAATATTAAAATTGCTCAGGTTGTCGCCGGATTCCTTGCACTCGATGAATTCCAGAATGTCCGGGTGATCGACCCGGAGGATACCCATGTTGGCCCCGCGACGAGTCCCACCCTGCTTGATGGTGTCGGTTGCGGCGTCGAAGACCGACATGAAGGAGATGGGACCGCTGGAAACCCCCATCGTGGATTGCACCACGGACTCCTTGGGTCGCAGGCGAGAAAAAGAGAACCCCGTTCCACCCCCCGACTTGTGGATGAGCGCGGCGTGTTTGACCGACTCGAAAATGCCCTCGAGGTTGTCCTCGACCGGGAGGACAAAACAGGCGGCGAGCTGCCCAAGTTCCCTGCCCGCGTTCATGAGGGTCGGCGAGTTTGGCAGGAACTCGAGCCGGCTCATCATCTCGAAGTAGGTGTCGGTCCACTCGTCGACACTCTGCCCGGTTTCCAGAACCTTTTCCCCGCTGGCCATGAACGCCGCGACCCGATGGAACATATCCTCAGGTTTCTCCAGGAGGTTCCCCCGATCGTCGCGTTTGAGGTAACGACGCTCGAGAACTCGCTTGGAGTTGTCGGTGAGATGCAGATTGGAATCGGGATTGTTCATGGTCGACCTTTTGAGACTCATCGGTTGGGATCGCTTAATGTTTTGAACGATTCCCGGAGTCCACTGGTATTCTTGCGCGGGGGAGGGGTAGTGTCAATATGTGCAGTGACCTTGCAGTGTAGTGTGGTGATGGATTGGGTCCGTTTCAACGGACGGCTCTCTGCGTAGCGAGGGAATTGATTCCCTCGCGGACCCGGTCGCACCCTGCAAATGGGAATCGAATGGCACTCTCAATCCCCCCAGCATGGCGGATTACGCATCCGCTAATCCGCCCTACAACGCTCTCCCATCCAAGCGTACACACACTGATCAAACGGGTCTCTCCAATCAGATTTCTCCTGACGTCGAAATGACACCAATCGAAGCGGTTGGCGGGTTTGTAGAACAGCATCGAAACCCACTGTGTTTTACATAAACCGCGAGAGGACCATGAACTGATAGGGTTCGAGGATGAGTTGGCGGGCGGCGATGATGGTGCGGCCGGAGACCAAGTCGATCATCGTTTTGCGGAGGCCGAGTTGACGGAGGCGCCAAGCTTCCACCGCTTGTTCGCGTTCGCTGAAGTTGGCAACGACGAAAGCGGTTCGGTTTTCGTGGTTTCGGAAGTAGCCGAAGACATGGTGGTTGCCAGTGTCGACAATGTCGGTTTCGGCGCGAGTGAAGGCGAGATTCTGACGGCGCAATTGGGCGAGTTGGAGGAGCCCCTGATAGATGCGCCCGGTCACCGTTTCGGAATCGGTCCGGTTCTCGGCGTTTTCCCAATCGAAAGGAAACCGGTGAATCCAACGGCTGTCGCCGATCTTGTCCGGGTCGGATTCGTAATCGTAGTTGTTCACCATCCCGAGTTCGTCGCCGAGGTAAATGAGCGGGATGCCTCCGATGGTCATGATGATTCCATGAAGGAGAAGGATTCGAGCGACTGCGAAATCAATCTC
>JACKFH010000033.1 GCA_020632575.1 Candidatus Omnitrophota bacterium
ATTCAGGCTCTGAACGCCAACGGATATGCCGATGAAGCGTACCGTCGAATCGAAGCCTTGAAGGAGATGCCGAACTGGGAGGAGACCGTTTCCCGGGAGGAACTCCTCGAGGTGGAAGTTCAAGTCCTGAAGGCGATCGGTCAGCCCCTCGATGCACTCGGATTGATCGAGCAGGAACTCCCGCCCCTCGATCTGGAGGACCCGCCCTACCCGGTCGACACCACGCAGAAGTACCTTTTGTACGCCGACCTATTAGTGGCCTGCGGGAGGTTCGACACCGCGGTCGAAACGCTATTCGATCTTCTGGAGAATGGGGCGAGTCGTTACAAGGACGAAGTCATCGAAGCGCTGCTGAAGGCTGGACAACACCAAGTGCTCGGGCCGGAGGATTTCGAAAAAGTGTTGAAAGCTTTGCCGGACTTGTCGGGAGTGAATCTCTGGGACGAGTTTTCAAGGGCGGCGTTCCTCTCCGGATATAGCGACATGGCGGGTCAATTCCTCAAAGAGGGGTTCACCGACTTCGCTCCGAAAATCCGCCTGGATTGGGAAAGGTTCCTCGAAACGCTCGATGACTCAGAGTATCTGAAACTCGTCGACGACACCATCACAGAAGTCCTTGACGCGACCGGAGAAAGCCATTCACTTGATCAAAAAATAGTGGCCGCGATGACCTACCAAAAAGTGGGGAAGAGCGAGCGCGCGGTCGAATTGACTCGTGAGATCGCCGAAAGCGACAACCTCACCATTCAGCTTTTCGCCGCTAAACTTTACGGCGCCGAGGGCTACTTGGAGGAGGCGGCGGCCATCTATGAAAAACTGGAGAAAAAGGCCCCTGGACGGTTCATCGAGGATTGGGGAACGCTTTACGCCAATTCGGGAGATCCCGAGAAAGCGTTAGAGACCTGGTCCAAAATCCCCGAGAAGCACGGCAACACAGTGGAGGGTTACTTGGTTTGGGGAAGACTCCTCAAGGACAAGGGATTTTTGGAGGAATCGAAAGACGCGTTCATGGAGGGGATTGAACGAACGGGTAATCCGCTGCATTTCGCCTACGAGTTACTCGAAGTCTCCCTCTCGCTCTCGGATGTGGAAGGCGCTTTAACCGCCTACGAGTCCCTGCGCAAACAATCCTCCCCCGGCACGGGTCGCTCGGTTTGGACACCGGGTCGACTGCTTAACAAACTCAAGATCACCCAGCAGGCCGAGGCCTTTTCCGAGAAACTGGCGGATGTTCTCGACGCCACCAAAACGGTTCAAGCGGATTGGCGGGATTTTGCGGTGGAACTCGCGACCGACCTGGCCCTCCAGTTGAACCAAAACGAGATTTTCGAGGATTGGATCCATTCTCCACCCGCGGCTTTAGTCGCTTACTGGGAGGCTTCGCCGATTCGGAAGATTAATCACCTGATGGACATGGGAACCGAACTCTCCTTCAAGGGCGAGGACAAGCTCGCGGTTCAGATTCTGGATCTCGTCGACCCACAGTTTTTTGTGATGCGTCTGGACGCGGCCGAGGCGGGTGCTCGAAGCCATGAGGAGATCGGCGACGCCAGCGACGCGATTCGTTACTGGAAGATCGTTCACAATTCGAAGAGGGCCTCGAGAATGAATCTTCGAGAGTCCGAAATGGCGATCGCGCGCCTTTACCTTCAGCAACACAACGCGGGGGAAGCCTTGAAATGGCTCAATAAAATTGATGAGGACAAAGAAGCTCGGACGCTTGCCGCCGAAGTGAAATTTCTGAAGGGTCTCACCTACACTCAACTTCATGAGAAGAGAAAGGCGATCTCCTATCTCGAGGATGTGATGACGCTAGGGATGAAACACTCAGCGGACGCGGTTTTTTGGCTTGCGGAGTGGGAGTTGTACCAACGGAACCAGGACGAGGCGGAAAAACTCTACCGTCAGGTCTTGTCCATGGATCCCGGTCAGGAATTAGCCAATGACGCTCTGGAAAGGCTCCGCCATTTGACGCAACTCGAGGAGGACCAGATCCCGCCTTATAGTTTGGCCGCCTTCTTCGAATCCGGAGGGGACTGGAAGGACGCCGAGGAGAACTATCGAAAACTCGCGGCCCAACTTCCAGCCGGCGATCTTTCCGATTGGGTTTATTATCGTCTCGGCAAAATCATGATTCAAACCGGTCGGACACAAGAAGGGTTCGATCAATGGGCATTGCTCCTGGACCGGACCACGAGTCAAACCCTGAAACGGAAAGTGCGTCTGGAAATGTTGCAGATCCAAGGAACCGACCAAGCCGACCCGTTCGAGGAAATTGTGATGGAGGACCCCAACTCCCTGATCGGCGATTTGGCTCGGGACGAGATGCTTTCCAACATGGAGGAAAAACCCGAGCTGGCTCCGGCTTCGCCTTTGCCCTAACTCAGTTTAATTACCGGAACGCCTCGGGAACCTCGACCACGTAGGCTTGAGGGTTGCCGGTTCCATCCGATGTGAAAGCCACCCATCGACCGTCGGGGCTGAATGAGGGATGAGGATGAGAGGTTTGCGGACCATAAGTCGTCTCCTCCCGCCCTTCCTCCACCATCGTCGCGTAGCCCGGGGCCGCGCCCTCAGCGGAGACGGGATGGTCCTTGTGCCATTGGAAACCGCGGTTGGTTGCTTTCGTTAAGCAAAGAGCATGAATCTCCCCTGTCTCCGGATTAACCAACTGAAGACCGATGTCCGGTAAGTGGGTGTCGGACACAATCCACTTTCCTTCCGGGTGCGAGGCAATGTGCCAGGCGCTCATTTCACGGATCGTCTTCCTCTCGCCAGTAAAATACCCGATTCGCTCGATGGATTTGTGGAACTGAACCACAATGAGGTCATCCGATTTCCCAAGGAACATCTCATGGACAAACCATTCATCGAGGCTGTTTCGATAGACACAGCGATCATTCGAACCATCCGCGCGAACGGCCCAAATCCGTGGATCCGGAGGATCGGCGGAATAGACCAACAAGTCCGGATCGGTGGGATGGAATTGCGGATGGTAGAGAGCATGGGCCCCGTCTAGAATGAAACGATGCGACTTTTCAAGGAGATCCACGACGACAAAAGCGGGTCGTCCTGACCGGGTGCAAAGCGCGACGGCCTTGGTGCGGTCGGCGTTGACTGTCACCTCTCCCAAAAGCGCTTCTGGTATCCGAGCTAAAGTCTCAACGATCAAGGAGTCCAAATCGAGTCTTGCGATCTCACCGTGGCTTGTGGAGAAATAGACCGAGTGGTCCACCCGATTTCCGGAAAATGGGAGAAGGCCCGGGATATCGGTGAGTTGGGCGATCTCACCGGTCGATAAATCTCCTCGATACAAATTCGTCCTCCCATTTCGGTCTGAAACGAAGATCAGTCCTTGGGAATCGGGCGTAAAAGTGTTGGTCAAATAGTACAGGGGATGGTTGGTTGAATCGTGGGTGGTGAATTGAATCACTCTCGCCCCTGTCGATTCGTCATCATAAATCTTCCACTCCGCGGGCCATTTCTTCATGTCAGACCACCTCCGGGGTGATTATACTTCAAAGCGTTTCTCGTTGGAGCAGCGGACTCGGAGGGAGACTTTTGATAACCTTGCTAACAGGCGGAAGGAGACGCGTGGAATGAAGCGAGACGAGATGCTGGCCAAACTCGAGGACCGTCACTCCAAGTGGGACATTCTGGTCATTGGGGGCGGCGCCACTGGAGCGGGGATTGCGGTGGACGCGGCCGCACGGGGATATTCGGTCCTTCTCCTGGAACGGCATGATTTCGGCAAGGGAACCTCCAGCCGGAGCACGAAGCTCGTGCATGGAGGCGTGCGCTATCTCCAACAAGGCAATGTTTCACTCGTTATGGAGGCTCTCAAGGAGAGAGGGATCCTTCGTGAGAACGCACCTCACCTGGTCCATGACCTCCGATTCGTGGTGCCCAATTACGATTGGTGGGAAGCGCCCTTTTACGGAATCGGACTTAAGGTCTATGACATGCTGGCGGGTAAATACGGGTTCGGTCCGTCGACAATGCTTTCCAAAGAGGAAACGGTCGAAGCCATTCCCACGATTCGAACGGAGGGGCTGCGCGGAGGAGTCCAGTATTACGACGGTCAATTCGATGACGCTCGTCTTCTCATCCACCTCTGTCAAACGGCTGCCGAGAGGGGGGCGGTGCTGCTTAATTACTGCGAAGTCACCGGTCTGACCAAAGGAGCGGATGGTTTTATCGACGGCGCCGTCGCGATTGATTTGGAAAGTGGCCGCGAGCACGAGATATCGGCGCGGGTGGTCGTCAACGCCACGGGCCCATTCACCGACTCCGTGCGAAAGATGGACGACGAATCGGTCAAAAACATGATCTCTCCTAGCCAGGGTGTGCATATCGTTCTCGACGCCTCATTCCTTCCGTGTGAGTCCGCCATCATGGTTCCCCATACGAAGGACGGCCGGGTCTTGTTCGCCATCCCCTGGCATGATCATGCATTGATTGGAACCACCGACACGCCGCTTAAAGAAGTGGTTGAGGAGCCCGAGGCATTCGAGGAGGAGATTGAATTCATCCTCGATACCGCCGAACAATACCTTCATAAGAAGCCTCAACGTTCGGACATCCGATCCATCTTCGCCGGGATCCGTCCCCTGGTGAAAACCGAGGACACCGAAAACACGGCGGCCCTCTCCAGAGACCATACCATCCACATCGCACATTCCGGTTTGATGACCATTTGCGGAGGAAAGTGGACGACCTACCGTCGGATGGCCGAGGACGCGGTCAACCACGCGGCGATGCTGGGGCAACTGGAGGAGCGTCCTTGTCCCACACGAAACCTTCGGATCCATGGCCACTGCGAGGAGGCTGAAAACCTGGGAGATCTATGGATCTACGGCTCGGACGCCTACCCCATCCGGGATTTAATTCGTCAACAGCCAGACCTGATGGAGAAAATCCATCCCGACCTTCCGTACACACGTGCGGAGGTGGCCTGGGGAGTTCGAGAAGAGATGGCCAGGACCCTGGAGGACGTGCTGAGCAGACGGACAAGGGCATTGCTCCTGCATGCGCAAGGCGCTATCGACGCCGCCAGCGGCGTGGCCAATTTGATGGCGAAGGAGTTGGGCAAGGACGCCGAATGGGTTGACAAACAGGTTCAATCCTTTTGCGCGATGGCGAGCCGATGTCTTCCCAACGAAAGGGGCGTCTCATAGGATCCGGAATGGAAGGAATCGTGGAAGAATCGTGGAAGAACTTACGAATCCAGCGATTTTAAGTTAGAGTATTCATGGGAGATGGATCGGCTGGGAACCAGGAAATCTCCTTTTTGGGAGGACCGAAACGGTGTATCGCTCAAACTTGATCTCAAAATCAAGGGGGACGGGGAGACTTTTTATTTGCCTCTCTTCCCTTTTCATCTTTTTTGCCACTTTAACCGCCTCTGCTCAATCGCGAGATGTGGTGCCCCAACTGGAAGAACCCGCGACGGCGATCATGATGGATCCGGTCTTCGCACCGGCGAATATGGCGAATATGTATCACATGACCCCTCGGTTCTTCTATGACGGGAGAATCCTCAAGCCGGGAGACTTCGATTTCGATTTTGCTGTCGGTACAGCGGGAACGGATTTTGATCTCCTCAGAGAAGGCGTTCGCCTGAAGGAAGACTCCGAAATTTCCTACTACACCGACTTCGGCTATCGGTTCGGTCTCTTCGAAAACCTCGGCCCGTTGTCCATCCCTTCCGAGATTTACACCCAACTCCCTGTCCTTTTCGGGGACCATAAAATGAGTTCGGAACTCCCGATTGTTGGTGCAAAGGGCGGCAAATTCCCAGTCGACGACGTGGATGAAAGCTTTGCGTTCGGAAAGTGGGTCTGGGGATTAAGGTTTGGCCTGTTCTCGGAAACCGGTTGGACGCCCCGGACCGTACTTGGGGGAAGCATCGGTCTTCCCATCGATGATTCAATCGCCTCGGACTCGACCGATTTCGACCTCCGACTCACTTTCGAGAAGCATCTCGGATCGTTCCTGATCGGAAATCTCTATGGAGGATACCTCTTCCCGGGAGACGGGAAGGAGGTGCTGACGGATGCGGGCGCCAATGAGGATGGCAACGTCCCTTACGCGGGGCTCTTGTTTCAAACGGATTTGTCGCATCTGACCGGACGCGACGTTTGGTTGCATTTCGGCGGGTCCTGGCGCGACGCTCTCTACGATTTTGGTCACATCGGCCCAGATTATGGGGAGGAGGAGGTTCGTGCCACTGTCGGTCTAACCTTCGATATGGGTTGGTGGGGCTGCACTGCGGGCCGTCCACAAGGAATGATCGGGATGGATTACAACGTGGCCGGCGGCCCGGAAGAAGGCGAGATCGAGCTGGTCACGCGGTTCCGTTTTCCTTACTGGACCGGAAAACACTGGCCGTGTAACTAAGATTTCAGCCCGGATTATTTTAAATAACCCAAGGCCTGGAGCTCCTTCACCTGCTCGGGGTCGAGGTCGACTTCCGTGACCCCACCCTCGGAGTCTCTTTGTCTCTTCATGACTTCAACCGTCTGTTCGAGACGTTCGAACTCTTTCGACGCGTCCACCGGAGGGTCATCGATCAAATTCTTCTCCTCATAGGGATCCAAATCCAGATTGAAAATCGCCCGGGGAGGCATGCGTTCGTCGTTCAATTTGGAGGGGTTGGGACGCTTTTGTTCGATGAGTTTGAGGTAACCCTGATACATGGCGTTGTTGTCATAAAGTTGCGAATAGGTGCTGCGGTCCAATTTGAGTTCGGGGTCGCGAATAACGGGCATCAAGGATTGTCCCTGCCAGTTCTCGGGAATGGCATAACCCAGATAGTCCATTAACGTAGGCGCGACATCGACCAGATTCACCCTCTCCTCAACCAGAGTTCCTTGAAAGGATCGATCCGGGAAGCGCATCAGCATGGGTACATGGGTCATCTCTTCATAAAGAGTCCAACCATGAGCCCAGAATCCATGCTCCCCAAAACCCTCGCCGTGGTCGGAAATCAAAATCACAAGAGTGTTTTCGAGCAGTTTCTTCTTCTCGATGGATTGGAAGAATTGGCTTAGTTCATGGTCGACATAAAGGATTTGCGCGTCATAGAGCGCCCGGGCGTAGTCGATGTCCTCGCGGGTCAACTCAAGATTTCCGCGATTGGCTTCTCGCATAACGTCAAAATGAGGGAGGGCAAATTCCGGCGTGGTGGGGACCATGTTCTCCAAAAGGAACCTCTCTCGAAAGGGGTTGGGGGGAGCATAGGGGTCATGGATGTCGAAAGTGTGGAGGAACAGGAAGAGTGGCGGAGTTCCCTCTCGTTTCTCGAGGAATTCAAGCGCGGAGGGGAGGATTTGACGAAACCCGCCGCCCTTCTGCTGGTAAGTCTCATATCCCTGGTTGAGACCATAGTGATGATGGAGGAAGCCGCGGTCCACGAATGCCGCTGTCTCGTATCCATGTCCGGCAAGATGCTCGGCTAGAGTCTCAGCGGCCATCGGCACGGAATGGAAATCCCGGGTGACTCCATGGCGGTCCGGGTATTGGGAGAGGAAAAGCGATGTGTGCGAGGGCAGCGTCCAGGTGCTCGGCGCCTCCGCGTTCGAGAATCGGACTCCCTCGGTTTCGAAGAAAGTCCTCATCCACGGCGTCGTTCCCCGTGGGTAACCCAGACAAGACAGCGAATCTCCCCTCAGGGTGTCCAGAGATATCAAAATAACGTTCGGCGCGCTTCGGGGAGTCGGCGAGGAATGAGTCCTCGGTAGGATCTCTTCGCGAAATGTCGTGTCGAATACGGAGCGGTTGAGAGTGGCGATTTCGCTTGGAGAACGAGTCGTTTCGGTCGAGTCCGCGATACGCCGACCCGCTTCGGACAGTTCCAGTGTCTTGAAGTAGTCACGCGAATAGAAATCGGGATCGTGGATCACCTCATTCAGGGAGTTCAAAAGGATTTCCCGAGTGGCGGGGAGAATCTCTTGCGAGAGATCCGACTGTGCGAGTTTCACCCGCTGTTCCCAATCCATTGAAAGCCAAATCCGACGTTCTGGCCGTGTGTTATTCTTCTCCGACGACTCGATCAACTTCTTTAGGAGAGAGGTCCAGTCGATCACCTCCTCTTCCGACAATTCGGCTCCTCGGTCCTCGATGCGACGCGGAGGCAGAATGGAAGGCTCGCCGACAAAAACCGGAGAGGGTCGATTGGAGTCTTCGGGAGCCATCGATTCGAAAACAATGGTGTGGTCACCCTCGGATATATCCGGGAGAGGTATGACCACGCCATCCCTCCATCCGGGTTGATCGAGTTGCCCCCTCGGCTTCTGGACCTGCCAGGGTTGCAGGTATTGATCGAACGAATGCGCCATGTCGAGGGGAGTTCCAACGATCTGTTTACGCCAGATCTGCTCCCGCTTTCCGCCGGTTTCATGGTAAACGGTTAGGATCCCCTCAACCGGCCGATCGGGCGCCGATGGGTCCATGACGCCGGGAAAGAAACCGAGTCGGCTTCCCATCTCGCCCCTCACCTGAAACCTGCACTGGCTTGGAGAAGGCAGGAAGAGACTGGCCCGAACAATTCGCTGGATTTCGACCTGGCGAACCCACCTTGGGTCCTCATCGTACTCATTCCAAGGAGACTTCACCCATTTCATCTCACTCGCGTCCACATCGGCGGCGGCGCCGGCAAGGTAAGATTGCATCGGTTGTTTGGGGCGATGGAAAATCTCGGGAGGAGGAGCGTCCTCGGGAAGGACCACCTCGATCGAGGCGGGTTCAATAAAGGTCAGGTTTTGGATGTAGGCGTCCTGGAAAACCGAATAGGTTCCGGAGACCTGAATCGAAAGAACATGAGTCCCAGGTGCGACATCGACGGGGCCCAGGAAGTAGGATTTCCAATCGTTGGAGTCAATGTCGATCGTTCCGCTCCACAACTTTCCAATGAAGAACCGAGCCGGAAAGGAGTCGATATCCTCGTTCAATTTCTTCGCGCTGAACCGAAGGTGCGTGGTCGAGGAGGGGATGAAAAGTGTGTAGGTGTAGGGGGCCTCGACCATGATATGAATCCGCTCCACCGCGGGTTTGTTGGGATTCGGGAGACGAAGAAAATGTCCACGATCCGTTTGAAGAAGTTCATCATGGCCGACGACCGCTGGGATTTCCTCGGTCCCGGATCGAACGATCACGCCGGGTTTCTCCAGGTCGACATCCAAAATGCCCGACCAGCGATAAAGTTTTTTTCTATTCGCGATTTCTTGGACATCCCATTCGACTGGACGGTTCACTCGCAGGTCCCAAAGCGGAGACTTCAATTCGATGCGGTCCGGAGATTCCCTCAAAAGCGAAGCGATTAGCGCGGGTTTTCTCTCAGGCTGAAAGAGACCGAATTCGCGGATGAGGAAAGCGGCAAGAGAAAATGCGACAACCACAGAAACAATGAATAGTTTTCTTCGTTTCATCAATAGAGACAATGGTTACATGAATGAAAGAGTTGAAGAAGATCCACCGCGAACAGCCGATCAATGGAGCCATCGGACCCCCGACTCCTCCGGGGGTCTAGGGCAATCCCCAAACCCTGGGCGTCGCCAGTTCCAGACTGTTGCCGCATGGGTCCCGAAAGTAAAGGGATTTGCCCCCCTGGGGCCAATCCAGTTCTTTTTCAACCTCGACACCATGACCGCGGAGGTGTTCTTTCCAGAGTTGAATCTCGGTCTCGCTCATCGAAAAGCAGCAATGGCCGACCCCGCGCGCGCCATGGGCGGGAACATCGATATCCGGGTTCCCTTGTTCGGTGGCGTCCGGATTGAAGAGTAGGAGCATGGCTTCTCCACATCGGAAGAAAACGTGACGCCCCTTCATTTCGGCATGGAGCGAAAGACCGAGAACCTCCGTATAGAAGGCTTTCGATTTCTCCAGGTCATCCACGTATAAACAGGTTTCAAGAACTTTGGTCGCTTTCATTGAGAAATATGCCCCTTTGAGAGCGCTTTGGATCACCCGACTTCTTTGGGAGCGAGTTCCATTTCCTTTTTTTGGTCCTCGTCGGCGTAGGAGCCGAGGAGTTTGACATGGAGGCAGTGGGACTCCAATTCGGCGAGGGCGCATTTCACACGGGATTCCTCACGGTGACCCTCGAACTCGATGAAGAACAGATACTCCCATCGCTCCTGCTTGGTCGGCCTCGAATCGATGTGGGTCAGATTGATGCCCGATTTTCGGAACGGCTCCAGAGCGTCGAACAGAGCCCCCGGTTGGTTTCGGACGTGAATGATCATCGAGGTCTTGTCTCTTCCGGTGGGGGCTTCGAAATCGTACCCAATGATCACAAACCGGGTCGTGTTGTGAGACCGATCCTCAATGTTGGGAAACAAAATGGGGACATCGTACATCTGCGCGGCCAGGTCGCTGGCGATCGCGGCGGCGCCCTCCTCTCGCGCCGCCCGCTCGGCTCCATGGGAGGTGCTGGAGACCTCGGTGTATTCCACATTGGGAAAGTGCTTTTCCAACCATTCCTGGCACTGCGCGAAGGCTTGGCCATGGGTGTAAATCCGTTTGATCTCCTCGGGAGGCGATTTGGATAGGAACTGGTGGTGGATGTCGAGATAGGCCTCGGCGTAGATGTTCAACTCCGACCTCTGGAAATTATCCAGAGTTTCGGTGATCACTCCTTGGGTCGAGTTCCGAAACGCCACAACCCCATAGTGACACTCCCCCTTCTCAACCGCCCGGAAGATGGCGCTGAAACCATCATAGGGAAAGAAGGTGGCCGAGGTCCCGAATTTTTGCAGCGCGGCGGCGTGGCAATAGCTCGAGGGGGGGCCCAAATACCCAATGTTGAGCGGTGTCTCCAGGGAACGACAGGCGGAAATGATTTCACGGTAGACCGCGGGGATCGCGCTGGTCGGGAATTTCCCTTCATTCGCCGCCACCAAACTCTCGAAGATATCCCGTTCTCGGTGGGGAACATAGAATTTCCCCGCCTGCGAGTCCTCTTTTTTGAGTCGACCGACCTCCAGCACGACCTCCGCGCGCTTATTGAGCAGAGTCAGAATTTCGCGATCGGTTTGGTCGATGAGTTCACGAAGAGACTTGAGTCTCTCCTCCGGAGAGGTCGATTTGGAAAGGGTCAAAACCTGGTTCTCCCTGAGGGGTCAATGGTAGTATTCGCTAATGGTTTCATCGAAGTATCCGATCTCGTTCGGTTCTTCAGATATCATGTCCTCGACAAGATACTCGATGTGCTCGACCGTGATTTCCTCGGGTTCCATGAGGAAACTCCGCTCGACTATCTCCTCCCTCTGAACCGGAGTGATCACCCCCAACCGCGTCAATTCATCCAAGTGACCGCGAAGTTCGGGAGTCAGGTGATACTGTTCGAGAAGCATAAACAAGCGATTGCTCGACTTCTTGGACACACCTAGGATGGGCGCATCCATTCTTTGTTGAATGTTATCCACAATGTTCAACGCCGCGTACACCTCATCCGGGTGGTGCCCCTGTGCCACGAGCGTCTCCACAAATTCCTCGCGATCCTCCATGTCGAATGGCCCCTCCACCGACCGTTGGAGGAAGAGATTCAGAATCTCAAGCACTCTCGCCGTCATGTTTTATTCATCCCCCTAATGATTCCAGCATGATCCCTATTCAAACTTACCACTCTCCGGCCGTCTCCACTTCATGACTTTTTTTTATTTTCCATCGAAACGGACGGAAAGAGAACCCCAAACCCCCATTTCTTAGTCAATTGAACGATCCGCGTAAAGGATCTCACGCGCCAGCATCACCGCATGCATCTGATGCTGAGTGACATCGACACGCAGTTTGGGGTCCTTCCGCGAATTCATGACTCCTCCAACCACCTCTGGAACCGGACTGACCGATTTCAGGTAATCGTTTTGGACACTCACGCCGACCTGCCAGGTAGTCAACTTGAAAAGCCCCTCCTCGATCACTCTTTGGAACTTCCGAGCCAAGCCTTCCTCCCCCAGTTCACGGGCCATTTTCAAAGAAACGAGGATGCCTTCTTGAGCGTAGGCCGTGTTTTTGGTCCTCTCGAGGGTTTCATGAACATCGATCATCCAATTGGCTAAATCGAGAGCTCGCCTACCGAATTCCTCCGAAAACTCGGAATCCGCCTCGAAGAGTTCGTGATAGGAAAGACACCCCCATAAAAAATATCCCTTGGTCTCCGAACTGTCCGGGTCGTTTTGAAGCGCAAGTTCAACGTGATCCCGGTGCATCGCCCCCGCGGATTCCCAAACCTTTCCCTCCAAGTCAAGGTAACCCATGTGACGCCATGCTTTGGTCCAAGCGAGCAGGCATTCGCCATCGAAATATGGCGAAGGGCTCCCTAGTCCGCGGCCATTTTGGAGATCATACGATGAAAGGAAGAGTCCCTCCTCCGTCCTTAGACTGGCAAGATACAAAAGATAGTCATCGAGCAGAGGCCGCCATCTGGTTTCGACCACTTCGTCTGTCCGACCCCGGATATAATCGATGATGGCGAGTGAAACCAATGCAAGTGTCCCTGTATCCCCGACGCGAGCCCCCGGGTAGGCGATGAATTTGCCTCCCGAAGAAGACGATTCGGAGTGCTTCTCGAAAAACGCGAGTCCCCGTTCAATGGCGGATTGAATTTCAGGTTCGGGGTTTCGCCGGTATATGAGAGAAAGAGCCCAGAGAGCGCCGGCTTGACGAACCTGCGACTCCCCCCCAGCAAGTTCTCCGGTGACTAAGTTGACCTGATAGTTAAAATTCCCTTCGGGTTTCTGCTGGGTCAGAAGAAATCTCGTCCCAAGCCGCAACGATTCATCCAAAAGGGATTCGGTCAGTCCCTCATCCACACTCGCCATCGCGCACGGCCAAGGGAACCCGGCTACGACCAACAGAGTGAAAATTCTAAGAGAGATCGAACGACATTCCCGGCAAGCGTTTGACATGACCTTCCATCTCCAACAACAACAAGCGTTCGGACACCGTCTTGACCGGAACATCCAGGTCTCCCGAAAGCCGGTCGATATGGACCGGCCCATGTTCCAGCCGAAGGACGATTCTTTGATCGATCGGATCGGAAAGGGATTTGGCCAATTCCCGCACCCCTCGCGTCTCAGGGGTCGAGGATTCCCTTTTTCTTTTTGTTTGGGAAGAGTCGCGTGTGAGAATCGGCCGTTGGGTTCGCGGTCGCCGAACGATGGCGGGAACGCCATCCAATTCGAGGTTCAATTCATTGAGGATCTCCTCGGAGGAGAGAGCAAGTTTGGCCCCATCCTGAATGAGGCGGTGAGGACCGCGCGAGGAGGGTTCGTCGATTCGACCGGGAAGAGCGAAGACATCGCGCCCCTGCTCCATTGCTAAACGTGCGGTGATGAGAGCGCCGCTCTTCGCGGGGGCCTGCACCACCAGGACTCCCGCCGAGACTCCGGAGACAAGACGATTCCGCGCGGGAAACGAGGTTCTGAGCGGTTGAGCGTCGAGTGGGCGCTCGGAGATCAAGGCTCCGGTTTCGGCGATTTCCTCCGCGAGCGAGAGGTTCTCGGGCGGGTAGATCTTCCCGAAGCCGCCGGGGAGAAAGGCCCAGGTCTTCCCTTCCGCGGTCAGCGCCCCCCGATGTGCCGCCGTGTCGATGCCCAAAGCGAGACCGCTAACCACGATCAAGCCGGCGGAAGCCAGTTCCGCCGCGAAGGTCCGCGTTTGACGCAATCCATAGGAATCGCAGCGCCGGGTTCCGACAATCGCGAAATGGTGATTGTCCTGTTCCTCGATCCTCCCACGATAGAAAAGAAGAGGCGGAGGCGTTGGAATATGCGCCAAACGTTTTGGGTAGAGGGAGTCTTTCAAGGTCAGAATGGAGATTCCCAACTTCTCGATTCGATCGGCCTCCTTCTTGGCCTCGGCGTCTCGACCGCCCTCTTGTGTCTGGATTAGGTCTCGGATGACATCGGGTTTGAGTCGGGGGACCGATTGAATTTCCCCCTCCGAGGCGCCCAAGATTTTATCTGGGGTCCCAAAAGCCTGAATGAGTTGAAAGAAATTGGCGGGGCCGACACCCGGAGTGAGGGCGATTTTGAGCCAGTCGAGAACATCGTGCGCCGATCGCATGGTCAAATAGCCTAATGGCAACCCACCTAATGCGCAACCGAAAACTATTTAGAATCCTCGGGTGGAAAACACGATCTTCCACGACGAGAGCAGGGGGTGACTTCGCATCCCGGTCCCGGCACTTGACGGAACCCACTTTCAACCCCCAAAATTGTTTAAGTTTACGGACCAAAGATTCGCCCTACGCTGGCGAAAGACGCTTAGCCGCGATCTCCCGCCGACGATCTATTTTTGGACGATGTAATTCGGACTCCCCGGACCGAGGAGAAAAGATGGAAGACCGCGACAAAATACTCAACTCCAAAACACCTTACCAAGCATTATTTCTCCCCTCCACCGCCACGCCCGAAGAAGCGAAACACCAATATTTCAAATTAGTCCGGAAATTTTCGCCCGAAAAAGAGGAACAATGCTTCCGGATCATTCGTCGCGCCTACGAGGAACTCAAAGACCCCGCCAAAAAAGCGGCGGCGGATGTGATGTTGTTCACCGGAGGTCGCGGACGGGTTCGGTTTTCCGGAGTCACAAGCGAAACGGTCTCGGAGGTCAAGATCACCCGAGAGATCGAGGAGATGAGAAACCGGGATCTCTCCGATGAGGCGAACAAGAAGAACCTGATCACGGCTTTAAAGCAGAAAGCCCTTCTGCTCGCCAAGAATAAGAAATGGCAGGCGAGCCTCGACTGCATCCTCGATCTCGAGAAGGTCGCCAGTGCGACCAAGGAAACCGAAACCAACAAGGCATTCCTGATGGGACGGATCGCGTACGAAATGGCGGACACTGGGAACTACGCCGAAGCTGGACATCGGTGGAAGCGCGCCCTTCGACTCGATCCGGACAATTCCGAACTCATCCACAACATCGCGGTCTGCTCCACTCTGATGATCAATCGCGAGGAAGAGGAGAAATACTGGGTCGACACCCTTCGCGCGTGGCATAAAGAACTCTCTCATAAGGGAGAGGATGCCTATCTCAAGAATTTGATCATCGAAACCCACAAGCGATTTGGAGGAAAGTATCTCCATAAGACCGGCGACGACAACCTTCGGGAACAGATTCGCAAATCGATGGACACCTCCGGAGAATCGTTCCATCGTGTGGATGACCCCTCTGGCGCTTCGCGCCCCGGTTCGAAAAAAGCCGGCGGATCGACGCCCGAGGCTCGACCGGAGCCCTCTCCATCCGTGGACCTGAATTCGCACCTTGGTAAAGGGATGGACGCCTATGGCAAGCGGAATTGGAAGGGGGCTATCGCCAGTTTCGAACTTCACCTGAAGGATCACTCCGACGATGGTCCGACCTGGGATAAGCTGGCCTGGGCGCTTCTTCATGACAATAAGGGAAATAGCGCCTTCAAACTGTGGGAGAAGATGCTCGAAAAGGGGCCCGATCCCGAAAGAGCCAAAGAGAGCCTCGTGCAGGCCAAGCTCGATACGGCAAGGATGCTCAAGAAGAAGATGATGCTCAACCCCGCCCTCGCGCAGCTCAAGAGCCTGCAAAAGATCGTTCCCGACTCGAGCGAGGTCTTTCAAGAGATCGGGCTCTTATACGCGGAAAAGGAGGATTGGCCTAACGCTTCCTACTATTACGACAAAGCCTTGGAAACCAATCCGAATGAAAAAACACTTCGAACCTTGGCGCGTGAAGCCAAAACTCGTGCAAGATCCCTCAGGGCTCGCGCGTAGGCGGCTTATTTTTTTGACAGTTAATTGAAAAAAAGAATTGAAAATGCCGATCAAAAGAGGGATGATGGATTCGAACTTCGAACGACTGACATGGGATGACTCAATTTGGCGGGGGACGCGTGAGTTCTATTTGGAGGTTGAGAATCTTCCCAAGGACATCTGGGAAGAGAATCAGCACGATGAAGATCGCCCAACGCGGGCGATGCTGTTGGAAATGATTTCGATCCTCGATGGGATGGAGCGACTGGTTTCAATCGCGGAGTCTGAAGTGCTTGAAGAGAACCCTGTCTTGAAGAACTGGTTGACAAGCATCCTTGGATTGCAGCGTCGGATGGCGAGGTCTCTTGAGAAAGTGGGCGTGTTTCCCGTACCCTCTCTTGGGCGGCCGTTCGACCCTCATATCCATGAGGCGGTCGAAATCAAACCTCTCGATGGGTTTCCTCCCGCTACTGTTGTGGAGGTGCAAGAAAAACCCTATCGCTGGGGGAATTCTATTGTGCGTGTCGGAAAAGTGGTGGTGACCCCGAAAGGAAATTCAGTTTCCCCTACGAACAATGGGTGAACTGTGAAATAATAGATCTGAATTGTTAGCTGCCTTTCCCGCCTTGGGAATGATATTGCTGCGAGAAAACACTGTCGGTTCATTGATCGGATGAGCGATTAAGCGGAGGAAACAATGGCGAGCCGGATTGTCGGAATAGACTTAGGCACCACAAACTCATGCGGGGCTATCATTGAAAATGGTGAGGCTGTCATCATCCCGAACAGCCTTGGAGACCGAATCACTCCATCGGTGGTTTGTATCGATGAAGAAGGGGATGTCCTGGTTGGCAAGCCGGCGAAAAGAGCCGCGGCGTTGAACCCGGACCGGACCGTCTTCTCGATCAAACGGCACATGGGCACCAATTTCCGGGTGAACATCGATAGCAAACAATACACTCCTCAGGAAATCAGCGCGATGATCCTGCAGAAGATCAAGTGGGATATGGAGGAGTATTTCGGCGAGGAAATCGACCAGGCGGTGATCACCGTTCCGGCCTATTTCACCGACGCTCAACGTCAGGCGACCCGCGACGCGGGCGAAATCGCCGGTCTTAATGTCCGCAGGATCATTGACGAGCCCACAGCCGCCGCGATCGCCTATGGCATCGACAAAGAAGAAGACCAGATTCTGATGGTTTACGACTTTGGTGGCGGCACCTTCGATATTTCGATTATCGAGGTCATCGGCGGCGTCTTCCAGGTGCTGGCCATTAAGGGCAACAACATGCTGGGCGGCGATGATTTCGATCAGAGGATCGTCGATTGGCTGGTCGGGGATTTCAAGGAAGAGCACGGGATCGATCTCTCCGAGGAGAAAGGGACCCTGTACAAATTGAAGGCCGCGGCCGAACAGGCCAAGATCGAACTTTCCCAAGCGCAAAAGACAAATATCCTTCTCGAAGCGATCGCGATGAGCGACTCCGGTCCGCTCACTCTCGATGTCACTCTCACTCGATCCAAACTCGAAAACCTCATTGAGGACTTGGTGGAAAGCACGGTTCCCCTTTGCCGTCAGGCGATCGAGGATGCTGGTTTGACTCCCAATGACATCTCCTCGGTGATCATGGTCGGTGGTTCCACACGAATTCCAATGGTTCAAGAAGCGGTCAAGAAGGTGGTTGAGACTGGTGCCCGGAAAGATGTAAACCCAGATGAGGTGGTGGCTATGGGCGCGGCTTACCAGTCGGAACTTTTGGCCTCCTTGGACGCCGAGCTCGAGATGTCGGCGGGCGCCAGGATGCCGGAAGACAACCCGGTGATTGTCCACCTTACGCCTTTCTCCCTCGGTGTCGGTTTGGTCGGCGACCAATTCGGAGTCCTGATCGAGCGCAACTCGACGTACCCGACCGAAGCGAAGGATTACTTCACCACGACTCGCGACTTTCAGACAGCGATCTCCTTCCCGATCTATGAAGGAGAGGAGCAAGTCGCCTCGACCAACACCTTTCTCGATATGCTGCGTATTGACGGTCTCCCTCCGGCGCCGCGTGGAATTCCTCGAATCGAGGTGACCTTCCGTCTCAATCATGACCGGATTCTCGAGGCGACCGCGAAGGATCTGACAACCGGTAACGAAGTCACGGTTACAGTCGTAGCCACGGATAACCGTCTCTCCGACCAAGAGAAATCGCGAATGACTCGCGAGGCCCGCAACCGCATCACCAAGATGCTGGAGCAGAGGGTCAAGGAGACTCTCTACAACCAGGCTGAGAGCCTGATTTTCCGCGCCGAGAAGATGATTGGAGACAGCGACGATGAGACCGCGGTCGAGACTCGCGGAATCATCGACACCCTTCAAAGAGCCCTAGATGGCGGCGACGCCGATCAGATCAATGGGCAGATGGAGCGGTTGTCCGACCAAATCACCAAACTCGAGGCGGCCGAGTACTAATGCATTTCACAAAGACTCAAATAGCCATCGCGTTTGCGATGGCTATTTTTTTTGGTTGTGGAAACCCTTCTCCCGAATCGGAGGCTCCGAAGTCCTCCGAACCCACCGAGTCGGCGGCCTCCTCGACCGAAAAGCCCACGTTTGCCTTTGTGACGAACAACGCTTCTAATTTTTGGGCGATTGCCAAAAAGGGGTTGGACAAGGCCGAAGAGGATTTCGATATCATTGTCGATTTCCAACAGCCTCCGACCGGGACGATCGCCGACCAACGCAGAATCATCGAGAACCTTCTCAACAAAGGGATCGATGGCATCTCGGTCAGTCCGATCGACGCCGAAAATCAGAGCGATTTTCTGAAAGAGGTGGCGGATCAGGTTCCCCTGCTCTGCCATGATAGCGATGCTCCCCAATCCGGCCGATTGGCGTATGTCGGGACCAACAATTTCAAAGCCGGAGTCGAAGCCGGGAAGTTGATCAAGGAGGTCCTGCCGGAGGGCGGGCAGATTATGCTTTTTGTGGGGCTGCTCGATGCGCAAAACGCCCAGGATCGGAAAGCGGGCATCGAGAAGGAACTGGAGGGATCCGGTATCGAGATCCTCGACACGCGCACAGATGGGGTTGATACAGCCAAAGCACGCGCTAACGCCGAGGACGCCATGGTGTCGAATCCCGACCTCGATTGCCTGGTGGGATTGTGGTCATACAACGGCCCGGCCCTGGCCGACGCGGTGAAAGGGTCCAACAAAGTCGGCGATATCGACATCGTCTGTTTCGATGAAGACGGATCCACCCTTCAGGCAATCCAGGATGGAATCATCCATGGAACCGTGGTCCAGCAACCCTACCAAATGGGTTACCAGTCGATGGCGCTGCTCAAAAAGATCCACGATGAAGGCGCCGAAAAAGCAGTCCCCGAAGGGGGCGTGATCGACACGGGAGTCCAGATTGTTCGCAAGGATAATGTCGAGCAGTTTTGGGCCGACCTAAAAAAACTCACCGGTGAGGACTAAAATCTTTTCCCCATGGGAAAACTGATCGGCATCGCTTGCATCCTCGCCCTTCTTTGCATCGGGTTGGCTATCCAGGAACCCAAATTCTTCCAAGAACGCAATATCCTCAACCTCTCACGCCAGATCGGCTTCCTCGGCATCTATGCCATGGGAGCGGGAATTGTCATCATCACCGGCGGAATCGACCTGTCGGTCGGGAGTTTGATGGGCTTGATTGGCGTCCTGCTCGCCATGTCTCTGACCGAGTGGGGGTTGGCCGTTCCGGCCGCGGTCCTATTTTGTCTCGTAGTGGCCGCCCTGCTCGGGTGGACCCACGGATTCCTTATCACCAAAGCGCGACTTCAGCCATTCGTGGTCACCCTATGCGGGTTGCTCATCTATCGCGGCGCCGCGAGATACATCGCCGAGGACAGCACCCGCGGTTTCGGCAGTGGGTTCACCACGTTCAAGAAACTCGCCAATGGACATATCGGACCGATTCCCTATTCGCTCATTCTGATGTTCGCAATTGCGCTGGGCTTGATTTTCCTCATTCACTTCTCGGTGTATGGGCGTCACCTTTTCGCGGTTGGCGGAAACGAACAGGCAGCTCGCTTTTCCGGCGTTCCAGTCAATCGGGTGAAGACCATCGCCTACATCCTCGCCGCACTGCTCACATGTGTCGCGGGCATCCTGATTGCCCTGTACACTAACGCGATTCAACCGGCGAGCCACGGACAGTTTTACGAACTCTACGCCATCGCGGCGGCGGTGCTTGGAGGCTGCTCCCTGCGAGGGGGCGAGGGAACGGTTATCGGAGTCATCCTCGGCGCGACTCTCATCCAGATTTTGTGGAACGCGGTGACTCTCCTCGGCATCGAATCGTATCTGGAATACGCAGTGATTGGCGGCGTCATTCTGATCAGCGCCATCGCGGACGAGGTATTGCGAACACGGTTTCGAAGGGTGGGTTGATGAGACGACCGCCAAATTACTATCCGATTCTAAATGGTGTCATTCCGACGTTAGGAGGAATCTGTCGGGTGAGATTCGTTTGATTTGATGTAAAAGAATGCGGGGTGGGCGAATCGACTCTCCCGCCGAACCTCCGGATGACGATCCAGTGGATCTCTCCAATCAGATTCCTCCTGACGTCGGAATGACACGAACTTGAGTTGTCGATATCCTTGCATCTTTCATTGTCGCGCCAAGGTCCGTTGAAACGACCTCAGTTTTCGGTAAAGCTGCCTCAACCGATTGAACATTAGGAAGAATCCATGAAAAAGATTTTTTTTGCCGTCGCCATTCTCTTTACGACGCGGGGTGCGTGCGCTCATCCCGATCCGCTAGAGAACATCAAGATCTACACCTATGTCCTCGAGACCTCGCCGGAGAACGCTTACGCCTACATCAATCGTGGGATTTGCTATCGCATGGTTTTCGACTATTCGAGGGCGGTCGATGATTTCAATCGGGCTGAGGAGCTCGGAATGGTCACTCCCTACCTCTGGATGAACCGTGCGATGGCGTACATCTCGCTTCATGAATACGACAAGGCAATGGACGATCTCAACATTTTGATCGAGAAGGAGCCGGACAACCCCTCAAACTTTTTCTACCGGGGAGAACTCTTTTTCCGACTCGACGATTACGCACAGGCGATCGAGGATTACACAAAAGCGCTGGAGCTGCGGAAGGCGGCGCATCTTTATTATGTGCGAGGTGACGCTTACAGCCGGATCGGTGAGTACGACAAGGCGCTGGCCGATTACAAACAGGCTTCCGAGATCCGTCCCTACGCAATCGCTTTCTTGTTGGCCCAGGGAAAACTGCTAGGGCAAATGGGACGGCTCGAGGAGGCGCGGGCAGTGATGGACAAGGCAACCACCAAGCAGCCGGAGCGGTACGCCATTTATATCGAACGTGCGGTGATATCGGCCTCCCAATCATTGGAGGCCAGTCGCGAGGCGGATCTCAAAACGGCGTTGAAATATCTCGACGATGAAATCTTTTTCAGGCCACAGGATCCGAGTGTGTACGCGGACCAGGCCCGGGTCTATGAGATGATGAGTCAACCCGACAAGGCGTTGGAGAGTTTTCAGAAGGCGATCGATGTGGCCGACACCAGCGCTTATAAATACTACCGTCTGCGCGGTGAATTCTACCGTCGCGAGGGTGAGAAAGAAAAAGCCAACGAGGACTTGGCCCTCGCCGATGAACTCGAAACCCAACCTGTCCCCACCGCCACGCCCCTCCCCGGCCCCACTCTCTCCCTCGACCAACTCAAAGCGGAGCCGACGCCGAACCTACTGCAGGGGCAGGTGCCGGGGAGCCAGTAGGGATGAGCCTCACCCAGATGGGTTCATGCATCGGGTTTTTCAGGGAGCGACTGGGACCGTGACGGAATAAATTCTGTCGCTACGCAGAGAGCCGTCCGTTGAAACCGACTCTTGCTCTATTGAAGGTTGGGGCAAGCACGAAATGGGTTGCGATCCGATTGGAAAGCATGACCGCAACGCACTTAAACGCTCCCATCGGTGTCATTTCGAGCGCGCAGCGGCGGGTCCTCTCATTAGTCAAAGGAAACGATGGTCGAGGTGCGTCATACACGCGGAGGCGGGTGTTCAGGGCCCGGGGCGCCCGTTTGGATTCCTGCCTTCGCAGGAATGACACGCATGGAAATGTGTTAGAGATTTTGAATCGGAGCCCCATATTATCAGCGACTTCCTCGATTTGGGGAAACGCCCGAAGCGATTTTGACGGGGCATCCGGGTTTTGAAGCAAAGGGTCCAAGCCAATCCACAGGATTTTGCAGGAAAAACGCAGTTGACCAAACGAGGGGTGTTCCCAATACTACTCCGATCCAAACGGGATCTTCATCAAATTGTGTTCAAAATTTCCCGCCCAATGACAGATTGCGAGGCGCCTTCTATGTCCAAGTTTTTCTCAAATCTTCCAATCCTCATTCTCTTCTTCGTTTCAATCTCAGGAAGTTGTCGACCCGAAGCCTTCGAGGTGGGCCCCCAAACTGTCAACGAGTTTCCGGGTGGTAAAGAGGCCGATCCAATCATTGGCGACTTTTTGATGCGTAACGATTTGATTGAAGCGGTGATCTCATGCGATGCACCGATGAGAAAAGCCAACATGGGGACTTTTTGGGGAGCGCCATCTCCGGGATGTCTCTATGACCTCACCCTTCGGGGGGAGAACAATGACCAGTTGACCGTTTTCGCTCCCTCCGACCAGGAGGGCGAGGTGACGTATGTCCGCCTGGTCAAGGATGGAAGCGACGGCGAGGCCGCGATCGAAACATTTGTGAGTGGGCCGAGCAATGGTGGGGTCGAAAAAAGCCATTTGTATCGGCTTCGAGATGGGATGAAGGGGCTCCTCATCACCACAACCTTCAAAAACCTGACCTCGGCGACCAAAGAAGTGGTGACCAAGGATAGCATCCCCCGACTTCGAGCCTTGCATTCTGTGGGAAAAGTTCAGGTAGCGGATTCCAACGATCCCGCCTCGAGAGTCGGATACGCATGCGGTTGGGTTGAGGAAGAGGGATCGACTATTCCCACAGAGACTGTGGTGCTCAACCCTGGGGAGAGGATTCAAGTCACTCGATTTTTCGCCATTGGGATCTCTCCGGCAGAGGCCTATGGCGAGGTGGCGAAGCGTCAGGGAAAAACCGGCATCCTTTTCACGGAGATCAACGATGACAAAGGTGAAAACGTGCTCACCACGGAGGTCGAAATCGAGGGAGAACAGGGATCGTTAACCGCTTACACCAACGAGGTCGGGGAGTTTCGAGTGAACCTTCTTCCGGGCGACTACCGACTCACTCTCCATGATCATGGGAGAAAGAGAATGATCAAGGAAGTGACCATTCATGAGGGGAAGGACACAGTTATTGTCGCCGATATGGGGCCGGTCTCCATGGTGAAGTTCGATATCACAGGGGACGATGGCAAGAGTCTCCCTTGTAAAGCGCAGTTCATCGGAATCGAAGGGACGGAGTCCCCAAACCTGGGACCGAAAGATCGGGCGAGGGGATGTCTCGACCAGTATCACTCGCACATCGGAGAATTTTCTGTGCCGCTGAACCCCGGAAAATATCGGATCGTAGTCACTCATGGTATTGAATTCAGTCACCTCGCCAAAGACATCGAATTGGCTACTGGCGAGACGGAGATCATTGCCGGGACGCTTTCGCGAATCGTCGACACCACCGGGATGATCAGCGCCGATTTCCACAACCACTCCACCCCGAGCGGCGACAATGTTTGCGGGACCGATGACCGGATCATGAACATCGCCGCCGAACAGGTTGAATTCACCCCCACCACGGAGCACAACCGTTTTTACGATTGGGAGCCGCACATCGCTCGGTTGGGTCTTGCCGAGGAGATCAAGACAATCTCCGGAGTTGAGCTCACCGGACGGGGAGCGCACCTCAATTCGTTCCCGTTTGAGCCAGTCCCGTTCACCCAGGATGGAGGGTGCCCGATCTGGGATAAGGATCCCCGCATTTCCGCCATCACGCTCCGAAACTGGCAGGGACACAACCCCGACCGATGGGTTCAAATCAACCACCCGGACATGACCGAGGATTTTCTGGATTGGAACATGGACGGGGTGTTGGATTGGGGCTATCAAGGGTTGGCCAGCTTAATCGATGGGTGTGAGGTTTGGTGGGAGGACATTCTATCGCCCGGGCCCGTCCGGATCGAGAAACTGGTGGGCGACAAGGAGGTTGTCCGATACAAACGTCAATTCATCTGGCTTCAGCTTCTGAACTACGGCCACCGTTACACCGCCATCGCGGTCTCCGATGCTCATGCGGTCCACGGGAACGGGGTTGGCGGGTGGCGGACGTATATCCCCAGTTCGACCGACAAACCCTCCGAAATCGATTGGAAGGAAATCCTTCGGAACGCCAAAGCGGGACAGGTCACCATCAGTAATGGCCCCTACCTGGAAGTGTCCACGGAGGATGGAACCCTCCCCGGTGGAACGGTCCGAGCAGTCGGTTCGATTTCTCTTCATGTCAAAGTGCAGTGCACAGATTGGATCGACATCGACCGGATTCAGATCCTGGTTAACAGCCGTCAGGTCGAGGGTCTCAACTTCACCCGCGAATCTCATCCCGAGTGGTTCGGGAATGGAGTGGTCAAATTCGACCGGAATATCGAGGTCCCTCTTGGTTCGGACAGTCACCTAATCGTGGTTGCGTGGGGTGAAAACCACGATCTCTCTGTGGGCTACGGCAGTAGTTGGCAATCGCGAATGCACCCCTGCGCCTACACCAACCCGATCTATGTGGACTACGACGGTGGCGGGTTTGAACCGAATGGCGACAGTTTGGGGTATCCCTTACCCACCGGGAGGATGACGGTCGACCAGGCCAAGGCCATTATTGGGAAGCATCAGGAGGGAGAACTTTAATCTGAATTGTTGGTCACTGCTTTGATGGCCAGTCGAACTCGGCGATCACCGCATTGTGATCGGACAACGCGACCACTTTGGGATCTTGGTAAAGATTCACCTCGATTGAGATCGGTTTGAGACCGATCGCTGGGGGAATGGGGTTACTGAGGAAGATGTAATCGATTCGCTTTCCCTTCTCCGTCGAATCCTGTTCGGTGGTTCCCCCGAACGAGGTTCCCATCAACTCACGCCAAACATCCTGAAAACCTCCACCAGGTCGGGCCTGGTTTAGAGTCGACATCAATCGGGAGTATTGGGATTCGGGATCGTTCCAATACTTGGGCATGCCATAGGTGTTGAAATCTCCAACCAAGAGGGTCGGCTTGTTTGGATCGCTTTTGGCTCGGATGAAATCCGCGGCCTCTTTGTATTGGAGCGGTCGGAGATCATCTTCGCGCGCCTCGAGATGAGTCGCGAAAACATCGATGAAGTCATCGGGAGATGCGCCGTCCCTTGCGATCCGAGCATGGATCACCCCCTTGGCGGCGAAGCCATCGGCTCGAAGACCGTATTTCTCAATGGCGCTGTAGTGCTTATACACCATGGAGTCGGTGGCGAGGATCGGGAGACGTGTGGCAATGAGGCAGCCGCCACTGGTGTACCGGTCCTCCGGCTTGGGGCTGATAACCAAGTTTGTTTGGCCATTCCAGAGTTTATCGAGTCTCTTGAGAAGCGCCGTGCGGTGCTCCTCATGAAAAACTTCCTGGAGGGCCACAATGTCGAATCGACTAACCTTTTCCGCAATCCTCTCGGCACGGTAGAAGGGGTTGGGTCTTTCGTTCTTTGCGCTGGCGATGCCTGGTAGGAATTGAACGTTATAGGTCACCACGCGAAGGGTGGTCGAGGCGCTTCCCGGGAAATCGGCTCCGGCCAAAACAATTGGAAACGGAACTGCCACCGAGAGGATAAACAAGGAGAGCAGACCATCGACCAAACGAGCCAGAAGGAATCGAATGTTTCTATTTCGAAGAATGCATGGAACCATGAACCCTCACCTCGTGCTCCCGAGAAGTGATCCTAGCGGAAACCGAGCGGATTGATACGGATGCTTAGGGGGCCATTCCCGGATCCCATTTGTCTTGAAACAGAATCAGGTCGAGTTGATCCAATGATTGCGAGCAATCGAGGTCCGCGGAACCATGACCACTCGATGCGGACTGACCGCTCAGTTGGTGGAGAAATTCGACCAGGTCCCTCGAATCGATCTCCCCATCGTTGTTCAGATCGGCGCTATTCGAACAGGGCGTTTCCGTTGGGGTTTGCGAAATCGATCCAGTTGGCGTCAGAGTTGGCGTTTCTGTCGGTGTGAGAGTGAAGGTGGCGGTTCCGGTCGCGGACTCGACGGTCACAAGCAGGCACCACTGATTCAGGACGCCCGTGTTCCCTTGGTTTCCATCTGTGATTTCGAGGGTCCAGGTTCCCGCCAATTCGCGGTTGTCAAACCCGCTCAATGGAAAGGTTATATCCGGCGGTAAAATCGGCATGTTCGGATCAATCGCCGGACAAGGGGCCACAACACCTTCGTCATCGATAACTGCCGATATCCTTGTGGCGCTGCACAGGGCATCGGCATAGACCGGGGATTGGATGCCATGTTCCTCATGAATAAGGCCGACGCCAAGCTCTCCGACCGAATCGTGAGTAATGTCCACAAACACATTAACATCCTTGATTGTGCCCATGTCGGTCACCACAATCGAATCCCTGGTGCGAGCCAGCCCAGCTCCCGTAGCGTCTTTGATAGATATCGGTCCCGCCATTGGCCCGGAGTAAGGGGAATTGCAATTGAATCCGACATCCGTGGTTGGAGTCGGCGTCTCGGTTGGGGTGAACGTGGGTGTGTCTGTCGGTCCTTGCAAGGTGGGAATCAGGCACCACGAGTTGAGCACGCCTGTAGCCCCTTGGCTGCCATCGACCACTTGCAGGGTCCATGTTCCCGCCAGACTGCGATTCTCGAGGTCATCCAAGGAAGTGGTTCCCGTATTCGGTTGGATGGGCGTGAAGGGATCGATTGCGGGACAGGGGGCGGCGCCACCCTCATCGCTGAAGACCGCGGAGAGACGGGTCGCGCTACACGCAATACCCGAGTAAAGCGGGATCACGAGCGCATCCTCTTGTCGCACGAGAGAGACGCCGAGATCGGCGATGGCGTCGTGCGTGATGTCGACGAAGACATCCATGTCCGAAAGGGTTCCCGGATCGGCGATGACGATGGTGTCCTGGAGGGTCCCCACTCCAAGCGGAGTCGCATCCGGGATGGTCGCGGGGCCCGCCATTGGCCCGGAGTAAGATGAGGTGCAGTTGAACCCCACATCGGTTGTTGGTGTGGGAGTTTCGGTGGGAGTCGACGTTGGCGTGTCGGTCACGGTCTGAAGGGTGGGCAACAAACACCATTGGTTCAAAGTTCCTGTGGTCCCTGGATTCGCATCATTAACCCGAAGGATCCATGTGCCCGCAAGTGGGCGACCTTCAAACGCATCCAACCCCGCACCCGAGGCGTTGGGCATAATTGGGGTCATCGGATCGACCGGGGGACAGGGGGCCGCTGCGCCCTCATCATCGAACACCGCCATTACTCGAGTTTCATTGCAGGTGAGCCCCGTGTAGAGAGGAACGGATAGCCCGGACTCCACATTTTGGATTGTGAATCCGATATCCGCGATGTCGTCATGTGAGATGTCCACGAAGACATTGAGATCGGCAAGAGTTCCGGGGTCGGTGATGATGATCGTGTCTTCCGTGAAGGCGAGTCCCTGTCCGGTTGAGTCCTTGATAGAAATCGCACCGCTCATGGGTCCTGTGTAAGGAGAGTTGCAGGTGAATGGCGGGGGAACGTACTTCGAAGAAGCCTCCATTTCGAGACTCCAGTTTCGGAGCGTTCCTGTATCTCCCCCATCCCCGTCGATGACGTTAAGCGCCCAATCCCCTTTTATGTCCTCGTCTAAGAATGGGGCAAAGGAATCCACCGGCGGTGCGTGTCCACCGAACGCTAGGGGGCAGAACCCGAAAACCGATTCCTCATCGAAACTCACTGTGAGCGTGGCGCCCGGACAGTTGGCGTTGTAAAGAGTCACCGTTCTTCCTGAATCGATGTGCGTGAGTTCGAGACGGAGATCTTCGAGATCGCTGTGCTCGATGTTGACTCGGACATTCAGGTTCTCCACGACAGCCGAATCGGGAACGGTAATGATGTCCGTGACACCCGAAATGTCATTGTCGGGAATCGAGAGATTTAAGAGGGACGGAGATCTGAACCACTCTTGGTTGGAGGGGTTGAGTTCACCGAGGAAGAGGCGATAGGCCCCTGTTCCGGACCGCGAGGAGACGCGGATCTTTCGGGTTTTCTCTTGGACATCGCCCACGGAAAAAACCAGAAAATCGTTGGCGCCGGTTTCGCCATCGTCGTTCAAACGGGGGAGGTAATTAACATTTCCGGATTCATCGAGCACCTCGACCACGAAATCGGCGCCACCCCCCGAATCGTTTCGCAGAGCAACAGCGAATTCCGCTTCGTGCGGAAGCGGGGTGACGAATTCGAACCAATCCACATCAGTGGCGTCGGATATCACTCCAGACATGTTCTGTCCCGATGAAACTCCGTCGGAAGATCCAGAAGTGTCGTTCGGTTCGACCTCAACCCGGTCACGCCCGCCGCCCTGGAGGTGGATCATTGTGTAAAGTCGATAGGGTCCCAGGTCATCGGCGCCGAACGGTCGAACCCGAAATGTCGGAGAGGCGTCCATTGGAACCGCGGCTCCAATGATGCCGGACTGCCGGATCTGACTGCTGATATCGTCATTGGAGGCGATTGAAGCGCCCGTGGCGCCATTGAGCATTTCGAGAACTGTGTCGAAGCCCGTCCCTTCTTGGCCTCCCGGTCGATCCTCAATCCACGCGGTCACCCATTTGTCGGCGATGGCTAGATGAGTCAAATGGAACCAGTCCTCATCAGTGGGCGAATCGATGGAAGCGTACGTAAAAATCTCGTGAACCGTGTCGATGTCGAGCTTTTGAACATCGGCGAGGGAATCATTCGGCTCCCAAATATCCACCCCCCATGTCGGAGGGGCGGTTTGAATGACTGTAAGGAAACAAAAGAATGGAAGGGATAGAATCCTGATTGACATCAGCGGCGTCTCCTCCAAGGGGAAAATCAACTATTTCAGGCTTATGGCCAGCAGACGAGGGGAACGTTTTAAACGATTTTGCAGAGTAAGTCGATGGCTAATCAGGCAATTGCCCAGTTTTGATGCGCAAGACTCGGGAGGAGTTTCTAACGGTTGTCGCCTTCACCCTGGATCTTTCCGCGGTCGGCGCGGGACTGGAGTTTATCGATATTGGATTCAGCAACCTCTGAGAGGGGAAGGTCATAGGCCTTGGCGAGGTTGGCGACATACCAGAGGACGTCGCCGAGTTCGCTTTTCATGTCCTCGCGACTGATCTCGCGCCCATCCCGAAAGACCTTTTTGACTTTATTGGCGATTTCGCCCGCCTCGCCCGACAAGCCCAAGGTAAGATAAGCAAGTTCGACCTCATCCGGGTACATGGCAAAGGATTTTGCGCGATTCTGGTATTCGTCGAAATTCATGAGTGGATCTCGTATGAGAAACGATCAGACCCCGAGCCGCTGTTTGACATACCCCTCAATCATGGAGACAGTGAACAGGTCCTGCATGTCGAATGAATCCACTTTTTCCCGGATTCGGTCGAAATCCAGGTAAGGATAGTGGCTCTGGAGCGCCTCGAAACCGGCCGGTTTGAGCTTCCCGTTTTCCACATATTCTCGGTTGGTCAGGATTGACTGCGGGAAGAAATCGTCCTTCGGGATTTTGATTTGAAAGGCTTTTTCCAGCCGGAAGATAATGTCAAGGAAATCGATCGATTCGGCGCCGAGATCTTTGGTCAGTATCGCGTCATCGGTCACCTCCTCGTCATCCACGCCCAGCGCCTCGATGAGCGCCTCACGGACCTGGTCCTTGATTTCAGCATTGGTTGGCATTTGAAGCTTCACTCCTCGATTCGATTCTTTAAAAAGCCTAGAAACCGCCATAATCTCTAACGGTTACCCACATCGCACGTTACGCGGTCCAAGAGGGATTAAAACGGTTTAAATCATATTCCTAAAAGGACTGGCGGAGCCCTCCATCGATATACAATACTTCCCCGGTAACGTATCCACAACGGCACAAAAAGACAACCGCCTCGGCGATTTCCTCCCCCTTCGCTGCCCGGTTCAGCGGGGTTCGGGAGATGATTTGTTTCATCATTTCATCCCCCATCTCCGCCGCCATATCGGTTTCGACCAATCCGGGGGCAATGGCGTTGGCGGTAATTCCTTTGCGTCCGACCTCCAGCGCGACAGCCCGGGTCAGACCATTGATGCCGGCTTTCGACACGCAATAAGCTGAATTGCCGCGCCCTCCCCACGTCGAGAGGACCGAGGAAAGGTTGATAATCCGACCCCACCGCCCCCTCAACATCGTTGGAAGCAATTTTTGAATGAGGACTCGTGGGCTCTCCAAATTCACATTCTGTATCCGATTCCAGTCCTCCCCTTTGAAAGACCACAGAGGGGCCGCCTGGGAGAGACCGGCGTTGTTGACCAGAATTTGGATCGATAGGTCCCGATCCAGGATGGAATCGGCTAATTTCGCAGCCTCGGACGGCTCGCTCAAATCGGCTTGAAAGACCATCGTCTCCACCCCGGCCTTGGAGCAGGTCTTCTCAACCTCCTCGATCCCCGTGCGGTGCGACCGGTAATGAAGGGCCAGGTTGACCCCCTCTGCCGCGAGTCGATGCGCAATCGCCGCGCCGATGCCCCGCGAGGCCCCGGTGACCAGAGCCCACTTACCTATTAAGTTCGAGTCCATCGAGTGTTAGGCGTTGATCCCCTCGGCAACCTCATACGAAGGAGCCTCCTTTAGAGGAGAAAGGGATAGGATCTCGATCTCGCTGTTAGCCTCGCCGGCCTGGAACAAGAAACGGTCGCCAACCTCACGCCCCCAGAGGACTTTTCCGAGTGGACTTTCATAAGAAAGGATCTGGCGATCGGGATCCGATTCCCAGGGTCCGAGGATGGTGATGGAGCGCGGTCTGCCATCCTGCGCGATCTCCACCAAGGAACCGTACCCGACCTGATCCTCGGCGAAATCTCCCACAGGAATCGCGGAGGCGTTCGCGATCTCCTGGGTGAGTTGGGCGGTAAGTGCGTGGAGAACTCCCTGTTTCTCCTTCGCGGCGTGATACTCAGCGTTCTCCTTCAAATCGCCATGCTGACGGGCGGTTTCGATCTCCTCAGTGTTTTTCGGAATCTCCACCTCTTTGAGTTTTTTGAGCCTCTCTTTTTGACGGCGCAAAGTGGATTCGAGGCACAGCAACCGCGTCGGCATTGGCGCGGCTGGCCCCTCCGCGGCCTCGCCCTCGTCGCCGCCCCCGGAAACCACATCGGGGAAGTGCGCGATGATATACCCATGAACCTCTTTGCGGATCCGATCCTCGATGATGTTGGCGGTCTCGATGGTCCGCCAGAGAGAGCGAGCCGAGCTGGTGTCGGTCTCGGTCAGGATTTCTCGAAGAACCCTGAGGTTGCCGCGCTTGAGGATCTGTCGAATTAATGACATGTGGGCGCGCAGTTCCGCGGAATCCTCCTTCTTGCTGGTTTTGGTCTGATACCCCAAAACCTCATGGAGACCGATAAGTTGATCGACAATGGTGGGACGAGTCGTCCCCTCGGCTTCGGCCAATTCGCGTTCGGCCAGCAGGCGTTTCGCGCACCAGATGAAAAGCCCGGCCTGCTCGCGGGGGTTGTGGCGATATTTTTTGAAAAGACGGCTGAACACATCCTCTTCGTGCGTTTCGTGGACATGCTTGGCGACCAGATCTCGAATGGAATCGGGGCCATCGATCATGAGCCGCTCGTAGGCGTTGGCGAGCTCGTTCTTGAGCGACTGCTCCATCATCTCGAACCAACGAGTCTGCAGCTGCACCGATTTGAGCCCTTCGAGCGCGTTCACCGACCGGTCCAAGTCAACCAAAATCGGAGCAATGATCCGGGTCAACTGATCCTCGTTGACCTTAACCTTGTCCGAGAGAGCGGAAATCACGAAGAATGCCTCGACAATCTCGTTCTCGGCCTTGGAGTTGGAGGCTTTGGAGACTAGGTCATCCGCCATGGCTTGCAGAGTGGCTTCGGAGGCTTTGTCTCCTTGTTGGTCGAGGTATTGGTTGATGGTGTCGAGTTTGCCTCGCAGGGTTCGAATCGCTCGGAACCGGCGGGAAAACTCTTCGTCGGGTCCCTCGGGCTCCTCACGCAGGGTATACGTCTTCATAGACGTCCCCACCACCTCGATATAGGGATCCATCCGCAACTTCTTGTTGACCGCTGTCCACCATTTCTGCCAGGACTTCTCGGGGACTGGAGCGTTCAGGAGCAACTCCTTGACCTCTTTGCCCGTCGCTTTCTTGTTCAGCGCCACGAGACCGGCTTTGACTAAACCCACCGCGTCCGAATCCATCATCTCCATCGCCCGATCCGGATCGCTCAACAGAATCGCTCGGATATCGTCGTTCGGGATCGGAGTCAGGGATTTATCGGCCATCTCGAGAGTGAGCACATGATTCTTCTTTTTGGTGAAATCGATGAAAACCCGGCTCTGGGTCGGTTCGATCCGAGTGACCTGTCCCGCTCCCCAACCATGGTGATAGAAAAACTGCCCTTCCCCAAATTTCAGGAATTGGTCGAGAAGCACGATCGCCTCGGAGAGATCCTCGGTGGAGGTGATGGATGAGAGTCCGATTAACCTTTCGATATCGGGTCGGTCGCTGTAACACCTCTGGTAGGCCTCGATCAGGGCATGGCGAATTCCCTCGGCCCGGTCCGGTGAAAACTCGATAATCATCTTGGTCGCATCGAGATGCGACACGGGATCCACATCCGCGGTGTCCAGGTAGAGCGAGAGGAGTTCGGCCGCCAGGTCGCGCTCTTTGCGCGAGGCCAATCGTTTCGCGTTTTCCAGGAAAATGCTCGATGGAATATTGGGGAGTTCGGCCAGTTCGAGCCAAACCTCCTCGACCAAATCGAGATTGCGACGGTCGATGGCGGACACCAAGGCCTGTTCGAGGTAGCCTCGCGCCCGGTCGGATCCTTCCTTCTTCAGGGCAACCCCCAGAGGCGCGGAGTATGCCGCCACCTCATGGTGACGGTCGACTAGGATTCTCCAGACCTCGATCAAATCTTCTTGCTGGCCCAGGTTATCGTAGGCCTCCGCCATAAAACGGAGCGCGCTCAAGTCGCCTGGGTCCGTTTCCAGTATTTGATTCCCGAGGGAAATGACCTCTTCCCATTCGCTCTTTTGTTTGTGAATATTGATTTGGTCTTTGAGGTTTAAGGACATTGGATCACCTTCGGTCGGCCCTCGTTTTGGGCCGTCCGTCGAAACTCCTCCCGATCGAAATTTGGTTCACACGGGCCAACCGTCCCCCACGAAGCGGGGGTCGAGAGTCAACCTAGAACAGTGAACATGGATTGGCGCCCGTTGGTCGGAAGTCCGGAAAACGTTGAATCTATTTATTTAATGGACCATCGCAACAGACCCATTAACCTACAGGAAACAGGCCGATGAAACAACCGATTCGAGTTTTGGCCCTGACCCTCTATCCAGACCAGTTCAGCAGCCGGATACGGATCGGATTTTTTAAGGAGCCGCTTCGGGATCTGGGAGTGGAGATGGAAATCTCTCCCCCGATTTCGAGGGAGCAATTCGACCGTGAATACCTTGGCGACCGCCAGGAGAGGTTTCACTACCATCTGACCGAGCTGCGGAACCGGACGAAGCAACTCCATTTAGCCCAAAAATATGACATTCTTTGGATTCAGAAGGGGTTGGCGCTGTTCCCATGGAGGACTCTCGGCCTCTGTAAAACCCTGTTCGCGAACCGTGTGGTGGTCGATATCGATGACGATGTGGTCGATTCCCCTCCTGTGGACGTTCGCGGATGGCGCCGAATTCTTGGGACCTCAATGCAAATGACTCAGGCGATCGGGTCCGCCGATTGGGTCTTGGCGGGAAGTAAGGAGTTGGCCGACTCACTGGCCAAGCTCAACCCGAGGGTCGAGGTGTTCCCCAGCACGATCCCACTCTTGAGGGTTTCGAGATCGAACAATCCGCGCGGCGTGGAATCGGGCCCAACGCTAATTTGGATCGGGACCGCCTCGAACCGCAAGTATTTAAACTTGATCGGTCCAAGTCTGTCGCGTCTATCTGAAAAGATACCCGGTCTGTCTTTGCGGGTGATCAGCGATGGTCTCGCGGGGATCGATCTGGAATCGTTCAACCCCTGCCCTGTCGTATTGGAAACCTGGACTCCAGAGACCGAGTACGAGGCGCTATCCAAGGGTTGGGTGGGAGTCATTCCCCTCGATCGATCGGAATGGGCGCAACGGAAGGGGGGGTACAAGATTCTCCAGTACTTCGCCGCCGGGCTTCCCACGGTCGGATCTTCTGTGGGCGCCAACAACGATCTCATCCTCCCCGGCGTAAATGGCTATCTGGCGGATTCGCCGAAGGATTGGGAGCAATGTCTGCATAGGCTCCTGACCGATCCATCACAGCGAATGACTTTCGGCCTGGCGGGGCAACAATTGGTCAAGAACGAGTATTCGACTGAAGGACAAGCCGAAAAACTAGCCGCTCTTTTCAAAAAACTGGCCGGCCGACCTCGTTTTTGATACCTTGCCAAGAAGGCTGAACGACTCCTGTTTGATTCCGTAGTTATTCTGACATCATGAAACCGCCTCCCATCAAACCCGGTCATGCGTTACTCGAACGTCTCCTTGACAATTACCCAGAGGATGACCTCCCTCTAGATTTAGGCGCTTGCGCGATCGCCCTGCCCCATCGTCCGTCGCTCAGGATCGAAACAGTCCAATCCGAATTGGATCGACTGGCCTCGGAGTCGGTCCTGAAATCCTCCGACCCGGCTGACTTCCAGGCGACACTGGATTCCGTTCGCCGGACTCTTTTCGAGAAGCACGGTTTCAATGGAAACGAGGAGGACTACTACGCACCCGAAAACAGTTTCCTCGACGCCGTTCTTACGACAAAGAAGGGAATCCCGATCACCCTATCCGTGATTTTCATCGAGGTGGCTCGTCGAGCGGGAGTCCCCATGTTTGGGATGGCCCTTCCCTGCCACTTTGTGGTCGGGTGTTTTCAAGGTGAGAAACTTCGCGTCTTCGATCCATTCCATGGGGGGATCGAAAGAACGGTCGAGGAATCCATCGAACTGGTCCACTTACTATCGGGGGGAAGTGTGACGATCGGCCGCGAACACTTTCGACCGACACCTCCAAGCACGATCCTGACGCGGATGCTGATGAACCTGAGAGGGATCTATCAAAGTCGCAACTTGGCCGACAAACTCATTCCCGTTCTCGAACAAATCCTGATATTGAATCCCAACGAATCTTCCCTTCATGGCGAACTCGCGTTGAATCTCGCCACCCGGGGAGATCTCTCGGGGGCTCACGATCACCTCAAGACATACATCGACATGGTGGGAGGATTGAGCAAGGAGGAAATGTCCTCGGAGTGGGTTCAGAGGATTCGAACCAAGTTTTCGGCCTACAACTGAGCGCTAGTCATCATCGTCGCAGCGACAATCGATCCAATGCGGGTCGAGACCGGCCTCGGTGCGCGCGCGGTGAAGGGCGTCAACTTGTTCGCGCTTGAGCGTCTCCACCTTCCCCACCTGTCTCGCCAAGATTTGAATTCGGGCCGCGTGCTCCAAGGCTTCGTGGCTGAAAAAGGCCTCCCAAAGATCCTTTCCATAGGTCACCACGCCATGATTCTTGAGGAGAAAGGCGTTGGACTTCTCGATGTAGGGGAGCATTCCTTGATAGAGATCGTGAGTTCCCGGTTGACCGTACGGGGCTAGGGGGATGGCGCCCAGGGTGTAGATCTGTTCCGGGAGCACCGCCTGATCAAGGGCAAGACCCGCGACCGAAAAAGCGGTGGCGTGAGGGCAGTGAGTGTGGACAATGGCCCCGATGTCCTCCCGCTTCTGATAGGAAATCCGATGCATCTTCCACTCGGAGGAGACCTGACCCTTGCCATCGATGGAATTCCCCTCGATGTCCACTCGGACCATCATCTCCGGTTTCATGAATCCCTTGCTCACGCCGGTGGGAGTGACCAGGAACTCATTCGACCCGAGACGGACCGAAAAGTTGCCGTCGTTGCTGGCGACCCAACCGTGTTGGAAGACACGACGGCCGACTTCGCAGAGGTCTTCGCGGATTTGGTCTGAATTCATGGGATCGGGGTCAGGGGGCGGAGAAGACATTTCCCCGCCCCTCTTTGGTTTCGATTTGCCTTTTTACCTGCACCGAGATTCCTTTCTCGGTGCAACTTTCGCAGGAATCCTTTCCTCCTTTTTTCGTAGCCCGGCAAATCATTTGCCGGGAGGAGAGTCACGACGCTTGGTATAGTGGTCCCGGCAAGTGAGTTGCCGGGCTACGTCGCGTGCCTACGCCCGCTCCGGGCGGAGCTGGCGAACGACTTCGCCGGCCTTCCACATCTCGGAGTTGTGGATTTCGTCGAGTTCGACTTGGAGCTTCTCCCGATAGTCCGGAGCGCTGTTGACCTCGATCACACGCTCGGCTTCTTTGCCGGTCTTGACACTCTCATAGAGGTCCTCGAAGACCGGTTTGGAGGCGTCGCGGAATTTCTTGAACCAATCGAGGGCGCCACGCTGTGCGGTGGTCGAGCAGTTAGCGTACATCCAGTCCATGCCGTTTTCGCCAATCAGCGGATAGAGGGACTGGGTCGCTTCTTCCACGGTTTCGTTAAAAGCTTCGGAGGGGGAATGCCCCTGTTCGCGAAGGACTTCGTATTGGGCTAACCAGAGACCGTAGATCGCGCCCATCAGCACGCCACGCTCGCCGGTCAGGTCGCTGAGCACTTCCTTCTCGAAGGTGGTCTCGAACATGTAGCCCGACCCCACGGCGATGCCCATGGCTTGGGTGCGGTCCGAGGCGCGGCCAGTGAAATCCTGAAAGACGGCGTAGCTGCTGTTGATGCCGCGGCCCTCGAGGAAGAGGCGACGAACCGTGGTGCCGCTCCCCTTGGGGGCGACCAGGATGACGTCAACGTTCTCGGGCGGAACCACGCCGGTCTGATCCTTGAAGACAACGCTGAAACCGTGGGAGAAGTAGAGAGCGTCCCCTTCATTGAGGTTCTCCTTGACCACGGGCCAGGCATCCTTTTGCCCGGCGTCGGAGAGGAGGTACTGAATAATCGTTCCCTTTTGGACCGCCTCCGGAATCGGGAGGAGAGTCTCGCCGGGAACCCAGCCATCCTCTTGGGCGAGCTTCCAGGAATGGCCGCCCTCGCGCAGGCCGATGATGACCTTGATGCCATTGTCCTTCATGTTGAGGGATTGGCCGCGTCCCTGGACGCCATAGCCGATCACCGCGACGGTCTCATCCTTGAGGGTTTCGCGGACCTTTTCCATCGGCCAGTCCGATCGTTCGACGATGTGTTCCTCATGACCATCGATGCTGATTGTTTTCATTGCTTCATCTCCTTGGTTTTCCTACCAGTATCTATCTTTTTCGACCCGTACGGGCAAACCATCCGACGTCGCACCGCACTCGCGGAACCCGCTACGGACCGCCTCCATCGGAATGAGGGTGGGGTTATAGCAAACCTTGAGGGAATTGCGAACCTGATTGGACAATGAAACCAGAAAACCATTCCTGACAGAGTGTCGTGTCAAAAACCTGACCGGACTCGTCATCTTCCTCTGGCAAATCCTGCCGATTTCAAGTATAAATTCAGGTGAGGCGCTTTGGGTCCCAAGGAGCGAAACCTTGGGATTTGTTTTTTAGGGACTTTTTTTCCCAGTTGGGTGTCCATAGCCTTTGAAAACGACGGGATTGACAACCTCAGGGGGCTGGATGAATATCCGACCTAAGGGTAATTGTCCTATCTCTATTGTTTTCAGTTGGATATGAGAGACGGATCTAAGAAACCTGGTGAGCGCCCGTTAACAACCCGATTCAGGAACGGAAACCGAAGATGGCTGATAAACTATCCAACAACTATGTGAACGAAACCAAATCGCATCTCAAGCGATCGAACTTGGTCCTCTTGGTTTGCGACTACGATGGCGCCCTGCTTCAGCCCTCCCCGGATGGAGGCGAGGGGCACATGGCGGAAACGGTGCACGATCACCTCGAAAAGATTTCCGCGATCGATGCTGTCCGACTGGCGATTATCACTGGAAGATCGCCCCTGAACATGAGGGAGCAGGTCCAAATTCCCAATTGCCACTACCTTTGCAATCACGGTTTGGAAATCAGCGGTCCGGAATTGAATTTCCGTCATAGCGTGGCCGAAAAGATGCGCGAGCATGTCCACGAAGCCGCGAACACCCTAAGGGTTCAGTTGCGGATTGACCGGGCGGTTGTCGAGGATCGCGGGTTAACCGCGGTTCTCAACTACCGAAACGTCATGGAGAGCCATGTCAGTTCCTTAATGGCCAAAACCAAGAACCTTCTCGCCAACGCGGTTCGTGAACGTAAAATCCGAATCGAGGAGGGGCGTCGCACTCTGGAAATCATGCCGGCGGTCGATTGGGATCGAGGCAAGGCGGTCAAGATGCTTCACCACACACTGCGCGCCGAATATCCCGGAAGCCAAGTCGGTCTCCTGTATGTAGGAGCGGGCGGGATGGATGAGACGGCTTTCAAGTATGTGATCCAGGTTGGGATTCCCTATCGGGTGACTCAGACCAAGACGACCAGTGCGCGATACTATCTCAAAATGCAGACAGAGATCTCTCGAGTCCTCAAACTGGTTCGGGAAAATGCGCCTCAGGAAGCGCCAGCCAAGCCAAAAGAGAAAATGGTGTTATAATACCCTGAATTTCCGGATTGTGGTTCAAGATGGCGATTATCTAGTTGACCATTCAATCCGGAACGTGATACCTTGAGCCGAGTTGCGAGTGGTGGAAATCTCTCCATGAGGAGATGGATCGAATGCGTCTCGTATGGATCATCGTCATTTTGGTGGCCATCGGTTGGTTCTTGAGTTGGGGCGATAGCACCCTCAAGGAACGAACTCAAGCCGCGCGCGAAAAGCCACGCAGCGAACAATACATCGCTGGCACTCTCGATCGCGGCAAAGCGGGCGCCGCGGCCATCGACCTCAACAGTTACAAACAAGCCATAATCATGTACAAGGTCAATAAGGGAATCCGACCCCAGTCGCTGAAAGAAGTGGTGGACGCGGGTTACCTTCCGGGGGGAATGGAACGCGATCCCTTCGGACAACTCTATGAGTTGACCTACGAGAACGACCGCGCGCGGATCACCTCGCCAGGCGCCGACCGAGTTCGGGGAACCGCGGACGATAAGGTGGAGGAGTTTCCGATCGATTAATGGGAGGGCCATTCTTTCGCCCTTCCGCTTGCACGTATGTTGGACAGGAGGTTTTCCTCAAAACCATAACTGGGGATCGGCGGTTATCGCCATAACGAGGGAGTGGAGGTAGGCCAACCATGGATTCCATTCAAACAACACCTGACAAGGCCAAGCGGCAAGTCGCTCTGCTCGGGAAAATGCTTCTGTATAGCATCAATCATCTCACCGACGAGGAACGTCAGATTTACGATTCCCTCGTGGAGGAATTGGCCTCGGTCGCGAAAACGCCGAAAGAGTTTCGCTCCACCCAGAAATCCGCGATCCCGACACAGGGAGCATCCTCCTCGTACGCCTACCAAAGCGCTGGAAACAATCGGTCCATACCAGGCGCCGTTCCGCCGCCGGTGCAAACCGCCCCCAAGGATTATTCGACCGCTCCTCAGAACAAGAAACTCCAAGGCTCAAAACCGGAGCGGGTGGTTCAGTGGTTTGTCGAGTGTTGGGACAAACAAGATTTCAAGCAGGAATATTTCTGCCTCTCCGACAACTTCAAACAAGGAAAAAGATCTCAACAGAGCTTGGAGGAGTATGTCAACGATCGGTATAAGCGGTTCGCCAACCGTCACCTCACAGGACCGATCAGCAAACAGGTGGTCGATGTTTCGGCGCCTGTGACCGATGGGGATCTCGCCTCGGTCCAAGTCGCCGAACGTCACTCCGGCAAGGATGAAGACATCATCCTTTATCGAACGTACCAGCTGATTTTCGAGAAAACCGCTTGGCGAATTCTGGACTTCAAGACGAACCAAAAGCGGGTCCGACGCAGGGTTTGACTCCAATCCCGCTTTGACCTATACCTTCCCGCCTGATGACCGAAATTGCATTGGTTGCTTTTGACCTCGACGGCACCCTTTTGGACTCCCGGAAGAAAATCCGTTCCGAAGTGAAGATCGCGCTGAACGAACTTCAGAGGACCGGGGTCATGCTCACTCTGATCACGGGCCGTTCGTTCGCCGCAACGCTCCCCTTCATCGAGGAACTCGACATCATGACTCCGGTTGGTGTCGTCCATGGCTCCTTCGTGCGAGATAAACAAGGTCTCGAGATCGCCAAACGTGTCATCCCCAAACCTGGAGTTCGAGACGCGCTGGACATCGCGGAGAAGTCGGGGTGCATCCCGTTCATTGTCGGGAGCGATCATGATGGCGAACTGATCATTTGCGAGGAGCACAAGGGGCACCCGGTGGTGGAGACGGTGCTTCACGCGGAGAGCGATCAGGTTCTTTTTGACGAAATTCGATTCATCAAATGCGAGGACATCGATCTCGCCTCGTTCGGAGTCTACCTTGTTGGGATGAAAGATTCGGTGACCGAGGCGCTCACGCTGTGCGACTCGCTCCCGGTTCAACTCTTCAAATCTGGACTCTACCCCATCCATGCCACCGGCGTGTCGGAGGAGTTCGAGAATCAATCGGCGGTTGCGATGCTTTCTCCGGTCGGCGCCGACAAAGCCTTCGCGCTTCGAGAAATCGCGGATTGTTTGGGAGTCGGAATGGAGACGGTGGCCGCGTTCGGGGACTGGCACAACGATATCCCCATGCTCGAGGCGGCCGGAACGGCGATCCTCATGGGAAACGCTCCGAAGGGATTGTATCAAAAAATCAATCACCCCAACTTGCTACGCACCGGCCCCAACGATGGAAGCGGGATTATCGAAGCGCTGAGGAAACTCGGCGTCTACTGAATCCGCTCCAAGATAAATTCGGCGCCATTGGCAGGGCCCTCCCAGACCTTTCGTTCGACGGACAAGATTTCATTTAGTTCCTTCTCGAAATCCAATCTTTCCATTCGATCCGAAGGCAGGAATTGAACCTGAGGGTATTTATCGAGGACCTCCTTTACAACATCGAACTCGCGAAAATCATCACGCGTGTCGAGCAATAGCGGAGTGCCCAAGGCCATGGTTTCCGAAAGGATTCCGTATCCGGGTTTCGTAATCACAGCATCGACCACCCCCACGAGATCCGGATGGTAAAGTTCCGGGTGGACATAATGCCAAAGGTTCTCGATCTCCCTGTCTCGTTCGAGAAACTGTTCCGCCGATCTCATCCTTCTTTCGGACGAGGACAAGGTTCTTACGAACTGAATCGGTGAGAATTTTTCGAGGACACGCAGATCGCGATCCGGACGATCCAGACCGCCGAAGGTAATCAAAACGTACGGAAGATCGGTTCCCATTCCAAATTCCCGACGTGTCCGCTCACGGGGTTTTCGAGGCAGGCGTGTCAGGAGAGGGGTTTCGATCGAGGGCCCCGGGTAGACCTCGGGGACCGAGAAGGGGAGACGGAAATTGGCGGTGGCCCGCCCCATCATCTCTTCGAGAAAACGAATAGCCTGAGATTGGGGGCCATCGGTGAAGAATGGCTCCATGATCCAGTGCCAGGTGAAATTGCTGATTCCATAACATGGGACGCCGCAACGATGCGCGCTCTCAATCGCGAGGGGCGAGATATCGGAGAGAACCAGATCGATCTTTTGGTCCCGCAGCCAATCCATTTCGTTTTCGATCAACTGCTCGGAACGATTCAGTTTTTCCAAAAGGAACTCTCCGGTCGCATCGATGTCGATTCGGTACCCTTCGGATTGGATGGGGTGAACATCCAGTTCCGACGGCTGGAATTCGAAATCGATTAGGAGTTCTTCCTGGAACAACCAACGGGGTCCGTTGGTTTTGATCACAAGATCCCAATCCTTCGGGAAATGGGAGGCGAGACAAATCGATCGAGTGGAATGCCCAAAACCATGGGAGTCGATGTAATAGGCGACGCGTGTCATGGTGGTTGAGTGGGACGCCGGCCGCGGAAAGAGCGGGGACTGGCGCTACCCTTCCAGTTCCTCGATACGCAGGAGGAAAGGCTCCTCGACCACGCCCTCCAGTTTATGGACCACATCGAGCGCGGCGACCATTGAACTCTCGGTCGCGCGGTGAGTGGTCATCACGACCGGAAGAGCCTGATGCTCCGCATGAGGATCCTCCTGAATGAAGGAGGCGATGCTGACCCGCTGCTCTCCCAGCGCCGCGGCGACTTGCGCCAATACGCCCGGTTCATCTTTGAGCATCAGTTTGAGGTAGTAAGCGCAGATGGATTCGCCCATCGGTCGGACCACAAGGTCCTGATGGTCGAAGGTGTAATAGTTATCCCGTTCCTTGCCTCGCGCTTTTTGCCTCGCGGCCTCCATGATATCCGCGACCACGGCGGCTCCGGTCGCGGAGCCACCGGCCCCTTGACCATAGAACATGGCGGGACCAAGCGGGTCTCCTTCAACGAAGATGGCGTTGAAGACACCCGAGACCGCCGCAATTTGAGAATCGAGAGGGACAAGCGCCGGATGAACCCGAACCTCGAGTCCGGTTTCATGACGTTTGGCAACGGCCAGGAGTTTGATCCGATAACCCAACTCCTGCGCCATCTTTAGGTCGAAACTCGTCAGTCGGGTGATCCCCTCCCTGTAAACATCCTCGAAGGATACCCGCGTTCCAAAAGCGAGTTCGGAGAGGAGGACGATCTTGTGAGCGGTGTCGTGACCCTCGATGTCGAAGGTCGGGTCGGCCTCGGCGTAACCGCGCGCCTGGGCCTCAACCAATGCGGTTTGGAAATCGAGATGAGCCTCTTCCATCCGGGTCAGAATATAGTTGGCGGTGCCATTGAGGATGCCATAGATGCTCTCAACTTCGGTGGAACAGATACCGTTGCGGAGGGCTTGGATGATCGGGATGCCCCCGCCGACAGCCGCCTCGAAGAGAAGGAGTCTTCCCTTCTCTTCCGCCAGTTCGAAGAGTTCCTGCCCGCGATAGGCGAGGAGCGCCTTGTTCGCGGTGACCACATCCTTTCCCGCCTCGAGGATTTTCACGATCAGGTTGTAGGCGAAATCGGTTCCCCCCACTAACTCGACCACGACATCGATCTCGGGATCGTTCAGGATGTCATCGATGTTCTGGGTCAACCGAATGCCGGTCGTGTCCACCGAACGCGGAGTGGTGATGTCGAGGTCCGCGATGGTCTTCATCACCACGGGGATGCCCGAGCGAGCGTCGATCTGCTCCGAGTTTTTCAATAGACACGAGACCATCCCAGTCCCGACCACTCCGAACCCCACTAAACCCACGCCAACTTTTTCGGCCATCGACGAATGAATCTCCCGCTGAACTAAAGAACAATTTCCGGAACTTCGGTCAAGCCTCGGAGAACCTCGAGGCGTTTGTTGATTCCATCGGAGTTGGCCATGTTCAGGCTTTGGACTCCGAAGGATTCAACGGTGAAAGAGGCCAAGCAACTGCCGACATGAATTCCCTCTTTGAGGGTCTCCGGATCGGCGGAATCCTTTTTCGCGACCCACCCAATGAGGCCGCCGAGGAAGGTGTCGCCGGCTCCCGTGGTGTCGAACACCTTGTGAAGGGGAAAGGCCGGACTGTAAAAGAGGTCCTCGCCCATGTGGAGCGAGGCGCCGTGCTCGCCCCTTTTCACAATCACCGCGGAGGGACCCTTTTCGAGTAGGACCGCGGCGGCGGAGGTCAGGCTGATTTCGCCGGTGAGATCGCGGGCTTCCTCGTCATTGACCACGATGGCGTCGACGCGCGAGATCAGCCGGTCGAGGCTGTCTCTGGCGATATCGATCCAGAGTTTCATCGTGTCGGCGACCACCCATTTCGGTTTCTCCACCTGATCCAGAATACTGTGCTGGAGGTCGGGGTGGATATTGCCGAGTGCGATGTACTCCGCCTTCTTCTTCGAATCCGGAATGACCGGATTAAAGGTTTCGAAAACACCGAGTTCGGTGCTCAATGTGTCGCGATGAATCATGTCGGAGTGATACCGTCCGGACCAGCGGAAGGTCGACCCCCCCGCGACTTCGAGTCCCTCGGTGTCGACTCCCCAGTCCACGAACAACTGGCTATATCGGTCGGGGAAATCCGTTCCCACAATACCGATCAAGGCCGTGTCAGCCAGTTTCGCGGTCGCGCCACAGATATAGGTCGCGCTCCCGCCGAGAACATCCTCGCTTTTCTCGTGAGGGGTCTCGATGGTGTCGAGCGCGATGGAACCAACAGTTAGAATCATTAAGAGGCTTCGATCTCGCAGATGACGTCGCCGACCTTAACGACATCGTTTTCTTGAACGCTAATCTTGCTGACTTTCCCGCCCACGGGGGCCGGGACGTTGAAATTCGCTTTGTCCGTGAGCATCTCGACCAGATCGTCGCCCTCGGCAACCTCATCGCCTTCGCTGACGATCCAAAACGAAACGGTCGCTTCCTCGCCAGCCTCGGCGCCCAACTCCGGAAGTTTGACTTCAGTAGCCATTATTTCTTCTCTCCTTAAAAAAGAGTCATATTTTAACTTCACGTCAAATAAGACGCGTGAGTCTAAGGGAGAGATTGGATTCCGTCAACGAATGTGAAGCCTTCAAACAGTGGAGCCTTTAGAATTCACAGATCCGGGGTCAAATGCCCCAAATCGCTTGAACCCATCTCAACCTTGCCCTCCGGGAAGTACTCGCGCCATCGTCTCTCTACGAGCTTAGCGATGTCCGGGTCGCAAAATACTTCCTTCGGGTACCAGGGTTTCATGCGAGCGTCGAGCACCACGGGGGCCTCGTAGCAGATGTGATTGCGGTGAACCCAAGACTTTGAGGGGTGCAGATCTGCGGCCGGTTCGAAACGGGTGAAGGCGGTCCATAGGAAGTTGATCGAACTCGCGGCGGCTTGTTTCGGACGGTCACAGAGAACAACCAACTGCCATCCGGCGAGGCGTTCGTCCTTGACGAGTTCGGAGGCGAAGTCCGAGTTGGATTCATAGGTCGGTCCGCCGACAACCAGACATCCGGGAGAGAAGACATGAACCTCACTCACCCCTTTGGGCGGTTCTCCCTCCCAGGAATGAGGGAGATCGCGCACCGCCTCGCCCAGCCCCATCAGGACCCCCTTCGATCCTTTGTTGACCTCGGGTCCGGCGTAGTCGAGGGTGTCCATCGAGAGGTTCGAGAAGACGAAAAGGTCGGTCTCCCAGTGGCATCGGGCAAGGATGTGGGTCAGAACGGATTTGAAATCTTTCAGGTCCTGTTTCTTGTCGGTGAGCAGGAGAAATTTTGAAAGGGAGAGTTGTCCCTCTCCAAGGATGCGGAAAGCGCTCATCATGGCTTCGCGACCATAGCGCTCCTTCACCACCGCAGCCGAAAGCGAATGAAAACCGGTCTCGCCATAGCTCCAGAGATCGACCACGGAGGGCATGACCATTGGGAACAGCGGACTCAGCATTTCCTGGAGATAGTCTCCTAGAAAAAAATCCTCCTGACGCGGTTTTCCGACCACGGTCGCGGGGCAAATCGCGTCTTTCCGCCGAAGGATTTTTTGGCAATGGAAGACCGGGTAATCATGGACCAAGGAGTAATAACCGTAGTGATCCCC
>JACKFH010000034.1 GCA_020632575.1 Candidatus Omnitrophota bacterium
TCCCACCCAGCAATCGACTCCACGAACTTGGTCGGGAACGAAAAGGTCAATATTCCATTTCTGTCAACGATCAATGGCGGATCTGTTTTCGATTCGAGGACGGTGACGCGTTCAATGTGGAACTGACCGATTATCACTGAGGAGAGAAACGAAATGAGCCTGCCCAATTCCAAAAAGAGAAAGGTCAAGCCGACTCACCCCGGGGAATTCCTCCGCGAGGATTTCTTGCCGGATTACCATTTGACCGCGACTAGCCTTGCCAAAGCCCTCGGAGTTTCTCGCCAGTCGGTCAACGAACTCCTCCGGGAACGACGCGCGGTCAGCCCCGAGATGGCGTTGCGCCTCTCGAAACTGTTTGGGAACACGCCTCAGTTTTGGCTCAATGCTCAGCGGGAGGTTGACCTTTGGGAGGCCGAACGACGACTGAAGGCAGAAGTTGGACAGATTCATCCACTTCCGGTCTCCTGATCCTCCTCGAGGATTGGGGATGGGTGAGCGGGACGTGGTGATTTGATGATTTTCCCAGAGACTCCCCCGTCTAGAAAAACTTCCCGCCCGCCTTCAAGATAACCCTCGCGAAAGGGATTCAAGCCGACCCTTCGCCCTGAGCCAGAACCCAATCGCGGCTGGCGAGGATTCAACCAGGAGGTGACAACATGGCTATCGCTGTTGGTGAGGCGGCTCCCGATTTTAAATTGAAAGCGACCGGCGATCAGGAGGTCTCGCTTTCCGATTTTTCGGGGAAACCCCTCGTAATTCTGTTCTACCCGCTCGACTTTTCTCCCGTTTGTTCGGTTCAGGTGCCGGACTTTAATAACCGTTTGGCCGATATCAAAGCGGCCGGCGCCGAGGTTATCGCCATCAACCGGGACTCCGTTTACTCGCACAATGCCTGGTGCAAGGAGTTGGGCGGCGTCGATTTCCCGCTGCTCGCGGATATGAACCTGGCCGTCTCCAAGGCTTATGGCGTCGCTCTCGACGCTGGCATCACCACCCGCGCTTGTGTCATCGTCGACAAGGATGGCAAAGTCGCTTTTTCCCATGTCGAGGAGAGTCCCGCCGACAACACTCTCCCGGTCGATAAGGTGATCGAGGTCGTCAAGGGCCTGAACTAAGACTGGACGCATCGAATTCACGGGAGGGTTCTCCCTCCCGTGGATCGGGTTCCTCCCTCCGGTTGAAAAACAATCCCGCTCTTTTAAAGTCGAATCGTCATGACTGCCGAAGTCGTCTCCCTTTATCCGATCGAGCAACCCGTTCGCCTGCTGGCGCCCGCCAAGGTGAACCTGTTCATCGATGTACTGGAACGCCGTCCGGATGGCTACCACGATCTCGACGCCATCAACGTGTCGGTCGACCTCTTCGATGAGATCGAGCTGACTGTCAGCCAATCGGGGGAGCACACGATCGATTGCGACTGGCCGGATATCCCGACCGATTCGCGGAACCATCTGATCAAAGCGGCCGAGGAACTGCTCGCCAATTCCCGCTGGTCGGTCGCCATCCGACTCAAAAAATCGATCCCGGTCGGCGCCGGTCTTGGGGGTGGGACCGCCGATGCCGGCATCCTCCTCCGGTTCCTGGGTCGGGCGTTGAATATCGACCTGGCGCTTCTGATGGATGTCGCTCTGCGCGTCGGCTCCGATGTTCCTTATAGCCTGATCGGCGGAAACGCTCGCGTTCGGGGACGCGGCGAGTTTGTGGAGAAAATCGAAAACCTTCCCCCCCTTCGACTCGCTCTTGTGGATCCGAGGAAGAACCATATCACCCAGTCCATCTATGGTCGTTTGGCCCCTTTTCAGGACCGAAGACACCCGCCGGTCGATCTCTTCCTGCAATCCTGGGCGGCCGGGGATTTGGAGATGGTTGGATCGCAAATGTTCAACGCTTTCCAAGAGACCGTGTTCAAACTCGAGCCCTCTCTGGCCGAGATCCGCGAGGAGCTCTTGAGCAAGGGTTGTCTTGGAGCCTGCTTGACTGGGACCGGTTCGCATTTGGTGGGATTGGTTCCCCCCAGCGCCCCACCCATTGAGGATTGGGACTGGAAGGTCGGGGAAACGCAAATCCGGGAGGTGGTCACCCTCCCCAGCGAGTTCACCGGTTGGGTGAAACACCTGGACCAGCCCGAAACCTGAGGAAGCCCCCGAAAATCGCCTTATCCGGCCGGCAAAAATGGTCTGATCGTGGGTGCGCCGAGGCGTAAAGGTTTTCTCTTGAAGCCTCTCTCGCGACACTCTAGACACCGCGAGAGGTTTTCGTGTATTTTTCTCAACCCTTGTGGCAGGAGGAGAATAGTCTTCACACTCAAATCCTGCCAAAAAAACGATCCAATAGGCCCTGGAAAGGGGCCTTCCCACCGGTGGCGGGATAGCTCAGTTGGTAGAGCAGAGGACTGAAAATCCTTGTGTCCCTGGTTCGATTCCTGGTCCCGCCACCATTCGATATTCCACTCCTTTAAGTGATTGTATTTAAAGTCAGCTAGGTGTCCGATGCGCAAGGATGTCTAGGCTGAAAACTTGACCATGTTGTCCATCCAAATTGGTCTCGGTGCTAGCAGCGGTTCCAACTGTCGATTCCATTACCCACGTGAAGAAGGACAGACCGTCTTGTCGGTCAATGAATTCATCTTTCGTATCCGCAGTGGGTGTAAAGAATTGATAATAAGGCATTTAAATCAGGAAAGGAATTTTAATCAAGAAATTTGTCTTAGATTTTGTTTTCATTCGGTATATCTTAATGAGACCCGAGGGTGGGGAAATTGACACGACCGATTGGTCCATCCAAAGAGCCTTCGGTAAGACGGCTCATAAGCAGGAGATCGCGCATCGTGAACGGTGTAGATAAGCATCGGGTCAAAGCCTCGGATTTCAAGTTCCTTGAGGGGGTTGCTCCCTCTCAATTCCTCGCTCCACTCCTCGGTCTGTCTCATGCGGTGGCCGATGGGGCCTCTGGCTTTCTGTTGGGAGGCCTTCACAGCGATCACTCCATTTCAGAAATCGTTTGGATTGTCCTCCTGTACAATGTTTTTGCTTTCGCCTTACAACCGGTTTTTGGAATCCTGGCGGACCGAATCTGGGGGATTCGATTCGCGTCGGTATTCGGTTTGGCCTTGGTTCTCCTTTCGCTCATAGTGGTCGACTCCCACGTTATCCTTGCTGTGATTCTGGCGGGAGTCGGATCGGGATCCTTCCATGTAGGCGCCGGGGCCCTTGCCGTTTTATCGGCGGAGGGAAAGGCTTCCAGCGCGGGAGTCTTTGCCGCGCCGGGAGTGCTTGGCCTTGCTCTGGGAGGTCTTTGCGCTCTTCAGGGGATCGAAATCTCTTGGGTGCTCATGGGTCTTCTCGGAGCACTCGCCATGATGGTCCTCGGAATCCCCTACCCACGCCTGGCTCGGCAACAACGGGCTGCCCGGTCTGAAAAACTGGAGACGCATGATCTCGTGATGATGGCTCTTCTCCTCGGAATCTCTTTGAAGTCCGCCGTTTGGACCTCTTATCAATACATGCTCCAGGGCGACCCGAATGTTGTGCTGGCAATGGCGATCGCGGCATTCGTTGGCAAATCTTGTGGAGGCTTTTTAGCCGATCGCTTTGGATGGCGGCGGTATGGAACACTCGCCCTGCTCTTCTCCATCCCCTTTCTGTTGATCGGAAGAGAGTCTTTTCCCTCCTTTCTATTCGGCTTAGGAGTCCTTCAATCGGCTATTCCCGTCACAATTGCCGGGATGATTTGTCTACTCCCACAAAAACCGGCGACTGCCGCGGGGATCTCCTTGGGATTTGGTCTCGCTGTCGGTGGTGCGCTTCCTATGCTTGGACTTGGGAGTCTAATCCTGACACCTCTTGGAATTGTGATATGCGGGACGGTTGCGGCGATGGGATTCGCGTTTGGTTTACAGGAAAAGCATTTGGTTCGAAGAACATTGAAATCGACCATTTGACCGCAATGGAGGATTCAAGGATGTCCGCAAGGTTCTCTCGCATCGTTTTGGAAAAACTCCCCTTACTCTGCTTTGTCTACTCCAGTGCCATGGCAAATCCAATCATAGATGGACCTCCGTTTGCGGCGGTTTTTCCTCCGTCAGACAAAGGTCCCCCTCTCGACACTTACCTGGAGCACATGACTCCCGTATTCATTGTTATCATTGTCGCTCTGATTGGCTTTGTGATCGTTCGCGCACGGTTCAAATCGGTTTCCGCTTCAGAAAAGAAAAGCGCGAGTGTGGATTCATCCAAGGTGGAGTTCGAGGACAGCGAAGGTTGAATGGGGGAAAATCTGAACCAATGAGAAAGAGATGGCTTGGGGAGTTCTCTAATGGAATGCGGGGTTTATGAAGAATGAGTGGACGCTGCCAATCCCGCCACGATGATTCTTTTGAACAATACCGTTTCCAATGCTGATGAATTGGAATTAGAAGTCGATTCCCAACAACAACCGGATGACTCAGAATCTCCTTTTCTATTTGTTTGGTCCACTGGTTTTGACCTGGTTGATAGAATGGCCGATCGTCCTCTTCATTGGAAAAACAAATTGGAAGCGCGCATGCCTTGCTTCGCTATTCGTAAACGGAATGACCAACCCGCTCGTGAATTCTCTATACCGATTTTTCGCGATTCCTGTCTTGCTTCTGGAGATCGGCGTGGTCTTGGCCGAGATGTTTCTATTCGGCGAATTGTTTCGAGTTGGGTCTCGGCGCACGATGGTTCTTTCCATCGCTGCAAACGCGGCCTCGTACTGTCTGGGCACACCAATACTCCTATTCCTTTTCAATCATGGTTGATTACGCTGTCCCAAAAGGCTGTGCGAATAGATTGGCGAAAGGTCGCACGCGATCTCGTCGATAGATCGGAGAACTCGTCATCCGTCACTGGACGCACTACTGTCTTTGAGTCTCGAACCTATGAGGGTCCTTCGAAGAAGTCTTGGATAAATGGTCCATCCCCTCGACTACACCAACCAGCGACGCGCCGTTACAATACCAGCGTTCCCACTGAGAAAGGCGCCGACTGGCTGATAGCCGACATACTCATCGAGGGAACGTAACGACGGATGATTCTCAATGATCGGAAAAGGTGTGTATTGCTATGAAGACAACGCGTAGACGATTCTTGTTGGCGACCTCGGCCATGGCGGCGCCGTTGGTTCTTCCGAAGAGCGTGTTCGGCGCGAACAGCCGCATCAACGTTGGGTGGATTGGTTGCGGCCGGCGCGCGGGCCAGTTGCGGGGCATCCCGGAGGACGCGCAGGCCGTAGCGTTCGCCGACGTCAATATCAAGCGTGCCCAGAGTTGGCTCAGCTTCGGCGAGAAGTACGGAATGACCAAGAATGATTGCTATCAGGACTACCGCGAGATGCTGGAGCGGGAAGACCTGGACGCCGTTATCGTCGCCACTCCCGATCATTGGCACGCTCTGAACTCCATCCACGCGATGAATGCGGGCAAGCACGTTTATTGTGAGAAACCGATGACCCTAACCATTCGCGAAGGGCGGCTCATGGTGGATGCGGCTCGGAAAAACAACGTCGCCTGCCAGTGTGGTAGCCAGCAGCGGACCATGGAACAGAACCGGATCGGATGTGCGTTAGTGCGAGAGGGACGGATCGGCAGGGTGCACACCGTGCATTCGGCCTGTTTCCCGACCTCTTGGGAATGCGACCTTCCGGAGATGGAGGCGGCGCCGGAGGAGATCGATTGGGACATGTGGTGCGGTCCGACCCAGCCGCGTGGATATAACGACAAACTGTACGTGCCGCGGGGCGGCAAGATGGGCCATGAATGGGGCTGGATTTCCTTCCGCCCCTATTCCGGTGGCGAGATGACCGGTTGGGGCGCTCATGGCTTCGATCAGATCCAATGGGCCTTGGGGAAAGACGACACCGGCCCGACGAAGATCGTCCCTCTTGAGGAGAGTCCACCGTTCGATGGGGTCCATCTCGGCCCGAACAATTACATCGACATGGTGTACGACGACGGCACGGTGTTAAAGATCGACGGGCAAGCCGGTGGTGGTGGGGGTTGGTTTGAGGGCGAAAAGGGCGAGGTCAAGATCGACCGCGGCAAGTACTCCTGCAAGCCTGACACAATCGACGATGAGATGCCTCCCCTTCCGATCTCGTCCCATACTGGCGATACGAACGAGCACATCGCGAACTGGCTGTACTGTGCGCGTACGGGTGAACGGCCCAATGCGGATGTCGAGATTGGTCATCGGTCAAGCACGGTGTGCCACCTCGGCAACATTGCGCGTTGGCTCAAGCGTGAACTAACTTGGGACCCAGTGACAGAGACCTTCCCGGGCGACGACGAGGCGAACAGCTACATCGATCGCGACCGGCGCGCTCCCTGGATCCTGGAATCTTGATCTGAGCGACTCAACCGATAGGAGTTATTGGCATGGACCGTTTATTACCGATAGCGTTTTTGTTTGGAATCGTATTGAGTCCTTGTGTCTTTGCACAAGAAACACAGAAGATGTCCGCTGTCATTGAAGGCGACCAGGTGATCGTATCGGTGGAGGGGAATCTCTTCACGGCCTACAAGTTCAGTCACGATCAGAAGTATCCCTACTTTTGGCCCGTAAACGGTCCGGCTTCCGGCGAATCTGTGACTACGGAATCGAGTGAACCCTACCCGCATCACCATTCGCTGTTTTTCGGTTGCGACAAAGTGAACGGGGGCAACTATTGGCAGGGAGAGAACGACCTCGGGCAGATCCTCTCGGATGGCCCCGAGATTGTGGAGGCGGAAGGCGGACGCGTCGTATTCACAGACACCTGTCTTTGGAAACAACCTGAACGTGACGCAGTGATCCGCGATAGCCGTCGTATCACAGTAAGCGCGCCAGGGGAAAAGGCCCGTGTTATCGATTTCGAAATCACCATGGAGCCGCTCGAGGACATCCGTATCGATAAAACCAACCATTCCCTCTTCTCCGCGCGCATGGTCCCCGAACTCTGTGTAAATGAGGGCGGCGTGCTCATCAATGCCGATGGGGACACGGCTGAGGAGGGGACCTTCGGGAAGCCGTCTTCCTGGTGCGACTACGCCGGTAGCCGAGACGGCATTACCGAGGGGTTGGCCATCCTGCAGAGCCCAGGCAATCGTTGGTTTCCCTCACGCTGGTTTACCCGCGATTACGGCTTCTTCTCGCCAACGCCCATGTACTGGCTCGAGAACGATCGGTTGGAACTCTCCAAGGGCGAAGCTCTCGAACTGAAGTACCGGGTCATCGTCCACAGCGGAGATGTGAATGAAGCGGGGATTGCTCAACATTTTTTGGCATACGCCGAGAAAGCAGATTTGAAATGAGACCAATTCTCACTAAGATTGGATTCAAATTTGGCTCCTGACCACTCGGATAGCTGGAGGTGGATATCGAGCCGCCTTTGGCTGAGGCGCCCACAGCCTCACTACGGTGACAATCTCACCATTCCTGTGGATTATGCTAGGGGTGAAAGCAACACCTTGGAGATCGATACCACCTGAGATCGAGACCCTCGAAAGGCCCAAACCTGAGCCGTGTCGTTGCATTGGACACGGCCAGTTGGTTTTCCGATTGCGGGGATGTGATATTCAAGTTCGCTGAAGCTTCCCAAACCACTGTTGACATTGCAGGCTTGGGTCGAATAACCCAGGTCTTTTTCATCTTTCCAGGGGACATCGACATACTCTCCGGAGGGGTTCACAAAGAAGTTTCTGATGATGAGAGACCACTTCGCGCCGCTTTCAAACAGATAACCCACCCGACCGGTAGTCGCCACCGCGCGGACGCCGATCTTGTGTTCGCCTTTCTGCCGCATCTTGTAACGAACCAACTGATCGCTCACCAAGAGGTCGCTCGAAGGGATATCACCGAAAAACAGTTTCGGCTCCGATCGAGAGTAGGTGGGAATCAAAAGATCTCCTCCATGAGGCATTTGGACCAGGTTCCAGAGACCGATCTCTACCTGCTCATCGACACTATCTCCTAACAGTTTGAGTGAGGTGAATTGGGTATAGCCGGCGTACTCGATACCCTCCAGGTTCATTCCTCTTTCGTGCCTCAGGGGATTAGGCGCCGACCCGACTGATTTGGAAATCTGAAGGGCCACCTCTTTTTTGGAACGGGAAAGGGTCACTTCTAAGCGGTTAACCAGTCTGAGTTCTTCATCCTCTCGGACTAAAATGTAGTTTCCAGGATCCAATTGCCTCGGCTGAACATATTTGTCCAAGTTCGGAAATTCGGGAAAGAAGATATCCACCTCGGGTGCGAGCCAGGTCCGGTCGCCTCCCGTGTTCTGCCATTCGTCGCTCGCGAAAAACGCTTTGGCGGAATCGACTGTTTCAAGGGCCGGGTTTGTCCAGTAGAAATTCTCCTCACTCCCGGGCGAAAAAACTCCGAGAACACGGCCTCCATAAGGCAATAGCAAGACTGTCGTACCATCGGGGTTGGTCACCGCCTCGGCAGGCTTTCCAACCTCCGCCAAGATCTCCAAGAGTCTTCCTTTTCCCGGAGGTTGGTGAGGCTCAGTTTCGGAGGCGCCCGCCGCCTGAGAAGTGACATACTTCTCAAGAGACATCGCCGCGATTCCCGTTGCTGTAGTATTCAAGAATTCCCGTCGACTCCACATAATCAGCCTCCCTCATACCGGACCCCAACGAATGGTCGGTTTAAGTTCTTTTCCAATCCTCGGCGATTTCTTCCAGCGTTCTCCCTTTCGTTTCCGGCATCATGGTCAACCCGAACGCGGTGGACAGAAGACAGATAACAGAGAACAGCCAAAAGGCTCCTCCGATAGAACCGCAAATCTTTTCGGAATAATCGGTGAGCAAAGGAAAGAGCTGAGCCCCAGAATAAATGGTGATCCACAAGAAGGTCGTGGTGATTGCCACCGCCTTGGCTCGAATGCGGGTGGGAAAGATTTCTGACATCATCAGCCAGGGCAGGGGACCGAGCGCCAAACCATGCGGAACGGTGCAAAGGATAATGACCAACAGGACGATTCCACCACTGAGTTCGTAATGAAACACCGCACCCGTAATGGCCGTGACTATCGCCATGAGGATCGAGGCAAAGATCCATAAAGGTCTTCTTCCAACTCTGTCCACCAGCCAGAGAGCTACTAATGTCATGAGTCCCATAAATCCGTATGTCACCGCAAACCGCAGGATGGCCACGGCTCTGTCTTCGAGACCCGATTTCTCGAACAGGATCGGGATGTAACCTCCCATCACGCTCCACCCCGTCCAGTTGTTAAAAAAAGCGAGGAGGATTCCGATCAGGAGAGCATACCGAAAACCCGGTCCGAACAATTCAGAGAAACCCCCACTCTCCTGCTCCAGGGAGGACTTGATTTCCTCCATTTCCTTCTCTCCATATTCCGCGCCATCCACTTTCACCAACACGCCAAGTGCCTCATCAAAGTGACCTTGTTCCGCGAGCCATCTTGGACTGCGGGGGAGATAAAAGACGAAGACCACAAAAATGACCACAAAGATCATCTCCGAGGCGAACATCCACCGCCAGCTGATGGAATCGTCGAGGAAAGAGACCAAGAGGAATCCGACAAGCGGAGCGGTGATATGTCCCGCGACAATCGCCAGCTGGTACATCAATCCAAGACTGCCTCGTTTCCGGGGGGGCGCCACCTCGGCGATGTACATGGGAGAGGCGACCGAGCAAAGCCCCACGCCGACTCCACCCACGATTCTGAAGATGTTGAAGGTGGTGATGTCTCTGGCAATGGCCGTGACAATCGCGCTCGCCGCGAGGAGCAGGGAAGCAAAGATCATCGTCCTCTTCCGTCCGACCGCGTCGCAGGACCAGGCTCCGAGGAAGGGGCCGAACACACAACCCAGCGCCGCGCTCCCGGTGGCGAAGCCTAACTGGGACGGCGAGAGATGGAATTGATCTCTCAGAAAGGGATTTGCCGCTCCGATTAACCCCAAATCGAACCCGAAGAGAAACCCTCCGATGGCGGCAACAAAGGCAATAGCAAGCGCAAAGATCCCTCTGCGGCGCGCCCCGATCTCATTGGATACATCATTCATATTCATAAGGACCCCCACAAACTCGCCTAGAAATTAGTTTGATCCAATCGCGCCTACTTCCGCCAGATCTTTAAAGGCCTGGCACATACCCCTGTCCGAAATGGGTGCCGAGCGGTTGGCGAAAACCATCGCTGAAGGGCATCCAGGAGATTGTGCCGCCATCGACCACCACGGTTTGTCCCACGATGTACCGCGCTTCCTCCGATGCCAGGAAGATGGCAACCCGCGCGATATCCACCGGTAGTCCCACAAAACCTGCGGGGATGTTCTTGCCCGCTTCCTCGATGTCGAAGTTGGGAATCGCCTTGTCGTAGTTCGGAACGTAAACCGCTCCGGGCGCGATGGCATTGACACGAATCCCCTTGGGTGCGAGTTCGATCGCCAGTGTCCGTGTGTAGGCGACCAATCCACCCTTTGTCCCCGCATAGACCGTGTGTTCCTGCATTGCGGAGTAAGCATGGATCGAGGTGATATTGATCACCACCCCGTTCTCGCTCTTGAGGAGTGCCGGAAGCGCGGTTTGAGTGACGAAGAAAGGGGCGCGGATATTGACATTGTAAACGGTATCGAACTGCTCGGGAGTCACGGTGCCGAAAGGTTTGTTCATGGTGATTCCGGCGTTGCTGACGAGGATGTCGAGACCGCCCAAAAAATCGATGGCATGAGTGGCCAGCCTTTCGGCCTCTCCGCTTTGGGATAAGTCGGCCGCCAATGCTTCGGCTTTCCCGCCCGCTTTTTGGATCTCTTCGACTGCGGATTTTGCTCCCTCGGCGCTGTGAGCGTAATGCAAGGCAACATCGGCGCCTTCACGCGCGAATTCCAGGGCTACCTCACGCCCGATTCCGGTTCCGGAACCGGTAACCAAAACTTTTTTGCCATTCATCCTTCCATTATGAATTTGTTCCATCGTAAGGATCCTCAATCGTTTTCTGGATATTGATAGGGCTTACCGTGTTCAAGGACACGGTACCGATCGGCTAATCCCAGAATATTGAGATTGGTCCGAAGCATCTGCGGGTGTTGTGCGTTGTCGGGAAAGAGATCGTAGTGGCTGGGTATGATGACTTTTGCGTCGATTTGCTGGCCCAGGCGTGCGGCCTCGGCGGGTCCCATATTCCGAAAGGCGCCATTGATGACCGCGACCATCACATCCGGATGGTGTTCCGCCACACTCACCGCTATCAAATCGTGGTAATCCGTGTCTCCAGTGAAATACACTGTTGGCCCGTTTTCCACCGACACCAGATAACCCACATGCGTGAGGTCATCCCCGCTGAATGGGATGGCGAAAGTCGCCCGGATGGTCAGATCCCCCACGACCACCTCCTTGTTGGGCCAGGTCATTGTGATTTCCTCTTTCAGAACTCCCAATGATTCGAGTTTCTCAACTGTCTCGGCGGGAGCGAGGTAAGGACCATGTCCACCCGCTCCTCGGTAGGGGCCGAGGGTATCCGGATCGAGATGATCTTGATGACTGTGCGTGAGCACGTAAAAGTCGATGCCGAGCAGATCCTCGGGAGACATAGGCGGAGGAATTTGTCGGTCCATATCGAGTCCCACTTGCTCACCTATCGCCTTGCAGGAATTTGAGAGGTAGGGGTCCAGAGCGAGCACTTTTCCTTCGGGGCTTTTCATCAGGTAACTGGACTGTCCCAACCACCATAAGACGAATGATCCCCGAGGCACGGGATGCTCTTTGATGTCCCTCATGGTTAAGTTGGTCATTCATTTACCTCCTTAAAAGCCCGAATCCATAGCAATTTTTTCGTACGCTCACTTGCGTTTCTTGTGGTATTCCAGATGACGCCGGAGCTCATCCACTGCCGCTTCGAGTTTCCCATTCTTCAGGCTATCGATCATCCGCTGGTGCCCTTCGACACCCATCTTCCAATCGCCAGTGGCCACGCTCCTTCGGAAACGGTCGAAGAAAATCTGCAAGAGATCATTGAAAGCAACCAGGGGTTCGAGGCCACTGGACTCCAAAAGCGCATGGTGGAAGGCGATGTCGGCCTCGATCCTCTTCTCGAGACTTCGCGCCCGATGGAGTTTGTCGTTTATTTCGTGGAGACGATCGTAAATCGAGGCGTTTTCAGCCATTCTCTTCATGACATAGGGAAGAACTCCGGTCTCGATTACGATCCGTGTTTCCAGCAGTTGGTTCCTCGAGTAGTCGTTCAGGGCCAGATGGAATCCGAGGTATTCGGTGACACGTCCCATGTCCACCTTACCCACAGTCAGCCCGCGGCGAGGTGCGGCTTCCAAAATTCCGAGGAACCCCAGCGCTTTGGTTGCCTCACGGACACTGAGTCGGCTGACTCCGAACCGGTCGGCCAGGGCCTGTTCGGTGGGGAGTCGGTCCCCGGCCTTAAGCCCCTCCGCCACGATATACTCGCGAATCTTGGCCGCCACCAAATCGCTCAGGTTTTGTCGCTCGACCGCATCCAACAAGACAGATCTCCGTGTTCGCCCAAATGGCTCAATTCAAACCTGAAAGATCATAGCCTTCGATGGTTGACAGTTCAAGGGTAAAATCATATTATCTGATAATTATATCCACACCTCTCCATCCGTTGGAGGTCCCAAGAAAAATGACCAAGGTTGCAATTACCGATTACACCTTCGATTCGCTCGATGTCGAAAAAGAAATCCTCGAACCACTCGGTTGCGAAATCGCGAGCGGACAATGCAAGACTCCCGAGCAGCTCATTGAGTTGACTGCCGACGCGGACTGTATTATCGCCCAATTCGCGCCAGTCAACTCGGATGTCGTGGAGGCAATGAATAGGGCAAAGGTGATCGTCCGCTATGGGATAGGTGTTGACAATGTTGCCTTGGACAAAGCGAGAGAGAAGAACATTCCGGTTTGCAATGTCCCGGATTATTGTGTCGATGAGGTCGCTGACCATACTCTTGCTTTCATCCTTGCCTCCACTCGGCAAGTTTTTTCGAACAGCCAGTTCGTTCGATCCGGAAAATGGGGGCTGGCCGTGCCGCTAGCCTCGATGAAAACGCTTCGCGACATGACTGTCGGCGTGATTGGTTTCGGTCGGATTGGCAGGGAGGTCTGTCAGCGGTTGCTACCCTTTAAAGCTAAGATTCTGGTCTACGATCCTGGGGTGTCTGATGAAGACGTTAAAGAGTCCGGTTTTCATCCTCGCAATCTTTCGGAACTCCTCACCCAAAGCGACCTGGTCACGCTGCATTGCCCCTCCAACGCCCAAACACAGCGGATCATGAATCGCAAAACGATCAATCAGATGAAAGCGGGGTCCATTTTGATCAACCTTGGAAGAGGCGATCTTGTCGAGACTGAAGCGCTGATCGAGGCCCTTGAAAGCGGTCACCTTGGAGGGGTGGCATTGGATGTCTTCGATCCCGAACCGGTTCCGGCGGACAGCCCATTGCTTCGGATGGATAATGTGATTGTGGCCTCTCACATTGCCTCCGCCAGTGTTCGCGCGGTCCGCACACTTCGTGAAACCGCCGCGAATATCGTTGTCCGGGCGATTCGCGGTGAACCTCTTCCGAACATTGTCAATGGTGTGAAGGCATGACCCATCGAGCCAACGCGACATTAGCTGTCATTGTCTCATGTTTTGTGGCGACCCTCATCGCCGGATCGGCATTAGCCGGTGCGTCCGATTCTGATCCCTCCGCGGAGCTCGGTCTGGTCTCTCCGAAAGTCATTTCTTTGGATGGAGACGATTGGCTCCTTACCATCGATCCAGAAAATGTGGGGAAGGAACAGAAATGGTGGTTGGTCCCTCAAGAAACCGCGGTCCAATGCAAGGTTCCCTGGATCATTCAAGATCCCTTTCCGGAATACCACGGTGTTGCATGGTACTGGAAGCGGTTCGATGCTCCGGAGAACCCACATCTTGGAGGGAGAACTCTTCTCCATTTTGAGGCGGTCGATTACAAGGCCGATGTTTGGGTCAACGATGTTTCAGTGGGATCGCATGAAGGCGGCGAAGCCCCCTTCGAATTAGATATCACAAATGCCTTGAGTGACGACAGGAAAAATATTCTCGCGGTTCGTGTCTTGAACCCCACTGACACTCCCATTGATGGGATCGTCCTGAGCGAGACTCCGCATCGCAACAAAGTGAATGCTTACACTGCCGGCAGTTCCTATAACCATGGCGGTATTGCCGCTCCGGTCAGGCTGCTTGTGGTTCCCGCCGTTTACCTGACCGATTTGCATGTGATACCCAACGCGCAAACCGGCGAGATTCGAGTCGAGACCCAGATTCAAAATGCCTCCGACAACGAAGTTTCAGCCCGCCTAGACCTAACAGCGGCCCCCGCCTCTGAGGGGGTAACCCTGACTTCCGGAGAAAAGGAACTGGAGCTCTCTCCGGGTGACAATCATTTCGAATCCACCTTGCAGATCGAAAATCCCCACTTGTGGGAATTGAATGACCCCTATCTCCATCGTCTGACCGCGCGCCTCCAACTCGCGGGGACTGGATCGTTTGACGAAAGATCTGTCCGTTTTGGATTTCGGGATTTCGTTTTCAGCAAAGGTTATTTCCGTCTCAACGGTCGCCGCCTATTTCTGAGTTGCTCTCATACCGGTAACCACTGCCCAGTCGGTCTCCAACTGCCTACGGATCCCGATTTCCTCCGCCGAGATTTGCTGAATGTCAAAACGATGGGTTTCAACGCAATCCGATTTATCGCCGGTGTTGCCACTCCCCAACAACTCGACCTTTGTGATGAAATCGGGTTGATGGTCTATGAGGAATCCTATGCCGGCTGGCTGCTGGGCGACTCGCCGAAGATGGCTGAGCGGTTCGATGACTCGGTCGGTTCGATGATTCGTCGGGATCGAAACCATCCCAGCGTGGTGATGTGGGGGCTTTTGAACGAGACGTCAGATGGACCTGTTTTCAAGCACGCCGTATCTTCCTTGCCGTTTGTCCGCGGCCTCGATCGGACACGCATGGTGATGCTCAACAGCGGCCGCTTCGATGGCCAAACCGAAACAATTGGGGGCCTGAGCAACCCGGGTTCGGAGGTCTGGGAGAATGTCCTCAGTGATCTGCATCCTTACCGGCGTGTCCCACACACCGCTCCGATCATTGAAGAGTTTCGTACGATGGGGAGCGAGGAGCGTCACGCCTTCATTTCCGAATACGGGATCGGTAGCGCCGTGGATCTGGTCCAGGTCACGCGCCATTACGAGCAACTCGGTAAGGAGAATGTCGAAGATGCTCGCTTCTACCGCGACAAATTGGACCGGTTCCTGGAAGACTGGAAGGCTTGGGGGATGGCCGAGGTGTTTGGTCGGCCGGAAGATTTCTTCGCCGAGAGTCTCCGGAAGATGGCCGGGCAGCGTCTGCTTGGTTTGAACGCCATCCGTTCCAATCCCCATGCTGTCGGCTATAGCCTGACTGGAACGGTTGATCAGGGGATGTCGGGCGAGGGTTTGTTCACCACCTTCCGTGAGCTGAAACCGGGAACAGTGGACGCAATATTTGAAGGACTGGCGCCGGTCCGATGGTGCCTCTTTGCCGAGCCGGTCAACCTATACCAGGGTGGCGAAGTCCGGATTGAGGCAGTTCTCGCCAACGAGGATGCGATTCAGCCCGGGAATTATCCGGTTTCGTTCGAGATCTTCGATCACGACAACAATCTCGTTTGGGAGCGGCATCTCGACTTTACGATTCCGGAGCGCGATTCAGGGAATGAACCACCTCTTGCTCTTCCCGCGCTCAAGGAATCGGTTCATATCGATGGCCTTCCTGGTGAATACCGCTTTGTGGCCTCCTTCGACCATGGAGCCGCGGCTGCGGGAGGGCAAACCATCTTCCATGTCTATTCCCCTCTTCCGCTTCCCCTCGTGGAGAATGAAGTGATGCTGTGGGGAGAAGATCCTCCCCTTTCCGATTGGTTGAATGACCACGGTGTAAAGACTCGCGCATTCACTCCCAGCGAGCAAACGAGCCGGGAAGTGATTTTGACGACCTATCCTCCCGCCACCCCGATAACAAAAGAAACCTTTCAAGAACTCTTAAGGCACATCGCGCGAGGATCGACCGCCATCTTTCTGGTTCCCGATATCTTCAAAAAAAACTCTGACCCGGTCGGATGGTTGCCGCTCGCCCAAAAAGGTTCCCTCGCGACTCTCAGAGGTTGGCTGTATCACAAAGACGAATGGGCCAAGCGCCATCCCATCTTCGAGGGCTTGCCGACCGGTATGATGGACTACTCGGTGTATCGAGAGGTGATCCCCGATGTAGCCTGGTCCGGTCAGGAGGTTCCCGATGAGGTCGTGGCTGGCGCCAATGACGCTTCACTGGCTTATTCCTCCGGGTTGATGCTCTCGGTTTACAAACTCGGGGAGGGACGATTTATCCTGAACACACTGAGAATCCGAGAGAACATCGGAACGGATCCGGTGGCCGACAGACTGCTCGCGAATCTACTGCGTTATTCCGCCGGTGAGATGGATCAACCATTGGCGGATCCTCCTCAAGATTTTGAGGCCACGCTGAAGACCCTTGGTTTCGGAGAATGAGTCCATGCTTATGAAAGACCGTCTGTCGAAGGATGTTTTAAACTATGAATGAAAGCAAACTGTTTCGAGGCGTTTGCGCCTCCACCGTCACTCCATTCGGACCCGATGGAGGACTTCGTTTGGAACTTCTCAAACCCCATATCGACTGGATCATCAATGACGGGGCCGACGCCATATCGCCTCTAGGAAGTTCCGGCGAGTTTGCAGCTCTCGAGGTCGCAGATCGAAAGCGAGTCTTGGAGGCGGCGCTCGAAGCCAACGACGGTCGAGTCCCGGTGGTGGCTGGAACTCACCATTACTCGACAAGGCTGACAATTGAACTATCGAAACACGCCGAAAAAGCGGGTGCGGATGCTCTGTTGATTGTCCCCCCCTACTACATGGCCCCTACTCCGAGTCAGGTCATGGTTCACTACCAACGGATCGCCGAATCGGTTTCCATTCCTATTGTTCTTTACCACAACGTCCCTTTGACTGCGGTCGATCTCAAAACGCCCCACCTTGTGAAATTGTTTGAGGAGGGAGTCATCGCCGGCGTAAAAATGTCGAATCCCGAACCGGAACGGATCTGCGAACTCCTTCAAGCGACCGACAACAAACTCTTTGTCTACGCTGGAATCGATACAGTGGCTTTTGAGGGGCTGAGTCATGGGGCTCATGGCTGGATCTCCGGAATCCCGAGCATGGTTCCCGGCGCGGCCCGTCGACTCTATGACGCGATCGCTATAAAGAGCAACCTGGAGGAAGCGAGAAAGATTTGGCGAGATCTGGCGCCACTCATGCGGTTGCAGTTTTCCGCGTATCACTCCGGCTCCGAAGGGGCGAATTGGTTCAGTGTGATGAAAGCCGCTCTCAATTTGATTGGCCCTCCTGTGGGAGACCCCGAGCCGCCGGTTCTTCCACTCGAAGAAGGGACCCGTAAAGAACTTGAGGCGATTCTGAAAAAGTTGGGTTACGAAGTTCACCAAGCGGGGGCGATTTGATCTTGGGAGATCCAGGGATGAACAATTTAGAACTCGAAAAGAAGTTGGATCTCTACCGAGGGATGCGAACCATCCGCGAGTGCGAGGAGCGGCTTGTCCGCTCTCACCAACGCGGGCTGATTCCAGGACCATGTCACACCTACATCGGACAAGAGGCGGTCGCCGTGGGTGTCTGCGCGTGCCTTCGGAATGATGACGTCATCTTCAGCACCCACCGCGGGCATGGTCATGCTATCGCCAAGGGGCTACATCCCCGCGAACTGATGGCTGAGGTGTTTGGCCGAGCGACCGGTTGCTCGGGTGGACGTGGGGGAAGCATGCATCTCTTCGCTCCCGAGGTTGGGCTCATGGGGACCAGCGGGATCGTTGGACCCTCGATCCTCCAGGCGACTGGCGCCGGGTATAGTTTCAAGGTGCTAAAAACCGACCAGGTCAGCGTCGCCTTCTTCGGCGATGGCGCGGTCAACAATGGCGCTTTTCATGAAGGGCTAAACATGGCGACCATCTGGAACCTCCCTGTTCTGTTCGTGTGCGAAAACAATCAATTCGCGACCGAAGTGCCGTTCCACTATTCGAGTGGAAACCCGAGCGTCGCCGCAAGGGGGGCGGCCTATGGTCTTCCTGGAGTTGAAGTCGATGGGAATGACGTCCTAGCAGTTTATGAAGTAGCGGGAGAAGCCATCCAACGCGCGCGATCCGGAGAAGGCCCCACACTGATCGAGTGCAAGACCTATCGGACTCGACCTCATGCTGAAGGGATGGATGATTATTCCTATCGGACACGCGAAGAAGTGGACGAGTGGAAATCTCGAGACCCCATCCTCCGACTGAGAGAAATACTCGTTGCGGACAATGAATCCATGAAAGAAAACCTCGGGGCGATGGACACCGAGGTGAAAGCCTTGATCGATGAAGCCGAAAAGTTCGCGGAGGAGAGCCCCTACCCCGATCCGTTAACTGCCGAAGACCATGTCTTTTCGGCTAATTCGAGGAAGATCGACCATGCGTGAAATCACTTTTATGCAAGCCACGCTGGAGGCGCTCTCCGAGGAGATGGCCAAAAACCCAAAAATCTTCGTGATGGGGGAGGGAATTGGAAAGCGCGGGGGGAATTTCAATACCACCAAAGGATTGTTCGACCTCTATGGTCCGGACCGGCTGTGCGACACCCCGATCTGCGAAAGAGGATTTGTGGGGCTGGCCGCCGGAGCCGCGATGACCGGGACCCGTCCGGTGATCGACTTCATGTTTGCCGATTTTATCCTCGATGCTGCTGGAGAAATCATCAACCAAATTGCAAAGATACAATACATGAGCGGTGGGCGACTCAAGGCCCCGGTGCTTTTGCGCGGATGTATCGGGATAGGACACTCGGCCGGCACTCACCATTCCGGCTCCTATTACCCGATGTATGCTCACTTTCCCGGTCTTCGCGTGGTCGTTCCCTCGAATGCTTATGACGCCAAGGGGCTTCTGAAGCAATCGCTCAACAGCAATGATCCTGTGCTCTTTTTGGAACACAAATCTTTGCTGACCAAGAAATGTCCCGTGCCGGAAGAAGAATTCTTGATTCCATTCGGGAAGGCCCGGATTGTTCAGAAGGGTGCGGATGTCACAGTTGTTGCGCTGGCAATGATGGTTCATCAAACTCTAGAGGTCTGTAAACAACTGGAAGGTGAGGGAGTGTCGGTTGAACTCATCGACCCGCGGACTGTCGCGCCGATGGATATTGAAACCATACTCGACTCGGTCCACAAGACGGGCCGTCTTCTCATCGTAGATGAAACTTTTGCTCCCTGCGGCATTGGGGCGGAGATTGCCGCGCAGGTCAACGACCGAGGTTTCGATGATCTGGATGCCCCCATACGAAGGTTGAATGGAGCCCATAGCCCCACACCTTACAGCCCACCCTTGGAGGCCGCCGTCGTCCCACAACCGGATCGGATTGCCCAGGAGATTCGGGATTTGATGGCGGAGTAAACTCCTCTGAGATGACTGCTGGAACGGACAGGAAGGAAAGGTGAAAAGGAACCAAAACCATGGCGCATGAGATCACCGTCCCCCGTTTAGGCTGGACCATGGAAGAGGGAACCTTTGGCGAATGGTTGAAAGAGGATGGCGAGCGTGTGGAAGTTGGCGATCCCCTTTTTGTCTTGGAAAGTGATAAGGCCACAACCGATGTGGAAGCGGTCGACTCCGGCATTCTCCGGCTTCCGCCTGACACTCCCCAACAAGGGGATCCGGTCTCGGTCGGAATGGTTTTGGCGTATCTGGTGGAGGAGGGCGAACCCGATCCCTGGACAACTGGACCGCAGCCAAGATCTGAGAAGAAAAAGGAAGAGTCTGATTCTGCCGGTGTTCCTGTTCTTACTGAAGAAAAGGAACACAAAACCGAAATCCCAAATACGTCTTCGATCAGTCCCAGAGCGGCCCGGGTTGCCGGGGAACTTGGGGTGGCATGGACCACCCTCCAGGGGAGCGGTCGCGGCGGCCGAATTGTCGAACGCGATATCCGCAAGGCTGTTCACCCACACAAGACAGAAGACTTTATTTCCATGAAAGCCGACCTTCGGGGAAAGGTGAGCCTGGTCACTGGAGCGGCGCGGGGCATCGGCCAAGCGATTGCCGACCGTCTGGCGGCCAACGGTTCGCTCGTTGTTTACACCGATATCGATGCCGAAGGGGCGAAGGAAGCAGCGTCACGATCGGAGAGGTGCGCATCACTCGCGATGGATGTAACCAACAGCGAAGAGATCGAAGAGGTAATTGTAGAAGTCGTTCGGGACTACGGCAGTTTGGATATCCTGGTCAACAACGCGGGAGTGAACACGTTGGAGCATCGTGTGCCGATCGACGAGTTTCCACTCGAGGAATGGGAACGCTTGTTGTCGGTGGACCTGACCGGCCTTTACCTTGTCAGCCGTGCCGGCGCTCGGGTGATGCGTAAGCAAGGTTCGGGTCGCATCATCAATATCGCCTCCATCGTTGGTCTGGTCCCGCTCCGTCTTCAATGCGCCTTTGTGGCCGCCAAAGCAGGGGTGATCAACCTGACGAAAGCGATGGCCCTCGAACTCGGCCCCCATGGCATTCTGGTGAATGGTATTGCGCCAGGCTCGACACTCACTGAAGGCACACGCCAGCTTTTCTATGGTGAGGGGGGAAAGTTTCACAAATCCGTTCAAAAGCTCCTCGACCATATTCCTTTAGGCCGCCCGGCCACAACCGATGAGATCGCGGTAACGGCTCTGTTCCTCGCCGCACCCGATAACAGTTACATCAACGGTCACATCCTCACTGTCGATGGCGGATGGACCGCGGGTTACGCGCGAGAATTCTGAGGCATCAAAAAAATTCGTCCACCAAAACCAGTGAGGAGAAAAGAATAATGAGCGATTCGTTTGGAAGAACCTAGAACTTTTGAAGGGGGGAGGCTTTGGAAATCTGTTTTCATTTACCGAGGAGGTGAAAAGAGGAATCAGATCCCTAGTGGGAGCCGCTTTCGACTGTAGGCTTATCCGATCCTTTCGCCTAGAATACGTCGCTATCGCCGCAAGGCTCATTAGGAAACGCCCCGCCACGAGATTTCCATATCGACAAGGAGAATCCCTCCATGGCCCATGCATCACACCTATCAAGATCTGTTACTGGAATCCTGATCTCTTGCCTACTCACGATAGCTCCGAGTGCAACGTGCGACGATTGGTTTGCGGGGAAGTTCTACTGTGGACGGGGTGATCTGGAGTATCTGAACCTCCTCGATATTTCGAGGCGAATGTTTTCACCGGACCCCGAATTCCAGAATGTCTCGATGCTCTATACACCTGAATGGAATGGTCTGGTGGAAGGACCCACCTGGAACGCCTGGTGGGTTCAAAACAGTTATGGTCCGACATACTGCGCCCTTCCCTTTTATCAAGAGCCTTATCTCACCTTTCTTCAGAACTCACAGGACCTCTGGTTCGATCAGATGGGAGACGGGAAACGTAAGGAATACCACGATTGGGTGGCGCCGGATGGTTGTCTCTGCGATGCGGCGCGCCCGGGTTGGATCGTTTACAAGCAGGGGGATGGCCGAATCGATATCCATGATTGGGGGATGGAGTTTACCGCCGCGGGACTCCTCCTTCAGTCCGAACTTCTCCTCAGTGAGAGGGATCCAAGCAAAACCCGAGATTACCTTCCAAAACTCCGGCGTTGCGCCAATTTCTTGGAGACCCGTCGAGACCCCGAGAACAACCTTTATCTGGCCGGACCCGCTGGAAATCTCCTTGCTCCGAGTTACGCGGGGTGGAAACGTTCGGATGGGACGTACGACAAAGCCTATCTCGCCGGGTTGTCGGTCACCACAATTGCCGCCCTGGATCGTTTGATCCTGCTTGAGAGGATGGCGGGATCTTCCGAGTGGGTCTCGAAACTCACTGAGCGAAGGGATCTTTCGAAGAAAGGTCTCTCGCTACTAACGACAGAGGAAGGCTACTTGATCAAATCGCTCGATCCGGACGGGACAAAACATGGGGTCTTTGGGGCGGGTAACCATGGGTATTTCGAATCCTCCCCCAACCATGACGCCGTCGCGTTTCGGGTTGTCCCGGATAAACAAGCAGAACAGATCTATACAAAGATCGCCTCCATTCCTGGACTCCGTCCCTATCACTTTATCCTTCCGAACTACCCCGGTCTCGATGATATGTATCGGGAACCCGACGACTGGCTCTGGAAGTTTGGCACTTGGGTCAATGGCGGACACTGGTCGACCTGTGAGGCTCGGATGATCATGGCCTATTATCGATTGGGGAAGTTCGATGATATACGAGAGTCAATGAACCAGCTGCTCACCTTCGCCAGAGATTTTCGGATGGACAATCCCCTGGTGGAGTTTGGAAGCAAGGTTTACCAGCCTAAGCAACCAATCAACCTCTGCTATGACAGCCTCGGACCCCCAGCGGCGATGATTCGGGGGTTGTTCGAGTACCTTTACCTGGAGGATGGACTGAAATTGATACCGCATATTCCTCCGTCTGTCACTGAACTCGACCAACTTTTTCCGGTTCGGTTCGGTAAGAAAAAAGTCTTCATCTCGACTAAGGGTGTGGGGAAGATCCGGGCGGTTCACGTCAATGGCGGAGAATGGAGCAACTTCGATCGAGACTCGGTTCTTCTTCCTGATGCTACAACTCCGGATGAGGCTTGGGTCGAGATCCTTTTCGAGGAGGATGTCCCGGAGTCATCCTCTCCCGAAGAACTGCAACCTTTGTTTGGCGAAAGCATCGACTCTTCGACATCAGATACGGATGTGCAGGCTTTGGAAGATCGGCTGACCCCGATTAAGAGATTCCTGTCCATCCTCAACGAACTCGGGTTGGGCAATTCTTATGAAGCCTCCCATGCCCGGTTGGCGATCTCCTCCCAAGAGGCTCACCGACGACGTCTCGTTCTTCGAGAGGCGGGGAAACTTAGACTGCTACCCGAAGTGTCACAGGAAGCGGCGGACAACTCTTACCAAGAATCTACGAACCGAATCTGTGAGGGATTGGAAAAAGTCCTGGCCTCCTACGCATCATCCAAGAATATAAAGGAGAAACGGATGCACGATCTTTGGCGGCGCGCTTCGGTCCAACAGGAGAATGAAAATGAATAGGTGTCTCTCAATCTTCGCACCCTCCTTAAGCATTCAAGTCGCTTTCAATCTCGGCGGTTTTTCCGAGATTGAGTGTTTTCCTTAAAAGGATAGCGCGAATAAAGATCGAACGGCCCTATCAATGAGCATTGACATTTCGGGTGGCGTGGGACGCGTTATCATGACAAGACCATCCCTCTCATCCGAAGTCTAGTAAGGAGAATTACGTGGCAATCCAGGGGATGAAACGTCTTGAGAACCTTTATCTCAAAAAAATTGCCGATCGCATTGGCGAGATCGGCCAGAGATTCATCTATTCGAAACGCGTGCCGGTTCGGGATGTGGCCATCGCCGAGACGATGGAGCATCTTTCTCTTGCCGAGGCGAAACGCCTCGATTATCGGCCAGTTGCAGACGGCTGTCGTTGGGGCAAGAACTGGGGCGCGGGGTGGTTCAGGTTGCGGATCCGTGTGCCCGAAATCATGCGGGGAGATACGGTGAAACTGTTGTTCGACCTGGCAAACAGCGAATGCCTCATCTTCCGGGACAACGCACCTGTGCAAGGTCTATCCTGGAGCCGCAAAGAGTACCTCCTCTTCGAAAAGGCGCGGGGTGGCGATCACCTTGAACTCTTTGTAGAAGCCGGAGCCAACGCCCGCTTGGGTGAATTCGATTTACGCACGATGCACCAGCCTGAAATCGCCGCGTTCAATCATGAGGTCTGGGATGCTTATTGGGACCTCTCCGCGCTGTACGACATCGTTGATCCCAAGCAGTACAAGGACTGGACGGGAAAACCCTATTACACCCCATCCGAACAAGATCCACTCCGGGCGCAGATCATATTTGCACTCAATGAGGCAGTGGATCTGTTTGATTACGGCGAACCTTCGGTGGATGAGCTCCGAAACCAGGCGCGGCAGGTGCGGCGCCGCCTGAAGCCTCTCTACGCTTGCAAGGCCACGAGTTCGGCTCCGATTCTTGCGGCAATGGGGCATGCTCACATCGATGTCGCCTGGCGATGGCCCTTGGCGGAAACGGTTCGAAAGTGTGGCCGGACATTCGCAAACGTCCTCGAACTCATGGACCGGTATCCGGATTTCGTGTTCGCCCAAAGCCAACCCCATCTCTATGAGTTGGCCAAAGAGAGGTATCCCTCTCTTTATAAAGGGATTCACAAGCGCGTGCGGGAAGGCCGTTGGATTCCGACCGGGTGCATGTGGATTGAACCGGACTGCAATATCCCGAGCGGCGAGAGCCTGGTCCGCCAAGTCCTATTCGGGACGCGTTTCTTCAAGAAAGAATTCAATTTTGATGTGGCTACACTCTGGCTGCCCGATGTATTCGGCTATTCCGCGGCGCTCCCTCAGATTCTCAAGCGAAGTGGCGTTCGCTACTTTTTCACAACGAAATTGGCTCTAAACCAGTTTGTCAAATTTCCCTATCACTCGTTTTACTGGGAGGGTCTCGATGGAAGTGAAGTGCTGGCGCATATCATGCCGGCCGAGGAATACAGCTCCGAACTCGAGCCCTGGCTGATCCGAACCGGCGCCTACGACTACGTTCAAAAAGATCGCAGTCCGATTCAAATCCTCCCCTTCGGCCATGGAGATGGTGGAGGAGGACCCGCACAGCCTCATCTGGAGCGGCTCGCGCGTTACCGCGATTTTGAGGGTATGCCGCGAGTAGAGACGATGTCGCCTAAGGAATTCTTTACGCGTCTTGAAAAGGAATCGGTAGCGCTGCCTCGATGGGTGGGGGAGTTGTATCTCGAGAACCATCGAGGCTGTTATACCACACAGGCCCACACCAAGAAATGCAATCGACGGGCCGAGTTCCTGCTGCGGGAAGCGGAGATGCTCTCAGCGCTGAACATCCACGATGGAGGGAAATACGAACACAAGCGATTAAACAAGGCATGGAAAGATGTTCTGCTCAACCAGTTCCACGATATCCTTCCCGGGAGTTCAATCGACGAAGTGTACGTTGATTCGGATCGCCAATACGCTCAGGTGTTCAGCGAGGCAGGCGCTGTTCGAGATAAGGCGCTCACCCACCTGGCGCGTCGGGTCGACACACGCGGAGAGGGTGCTGCTGTCCTTGCCTTCAATTCCCTTGGATGGGAACGAACGGATGTCGTCGCCGTTGATTTACCAGGAATTCGAAAGGGGGAATCCTATATCGCCGTGGGACCCGATGGGTCCATGGCGCCCATTCAAATGGGTTTCGATGGAAAAGCTAGGTTCATGGGTTCTGTCCCTTCCATCGGCCACGCGGTGTTCCACATTCGGACCGGCGCCGTTGAATCACCTTCCGTCATCGTCGGCGAACAGAGTCTCGAAAACGACCTCCTCAAGATACGTTTCGATAAGCAGGGACGATTGAGCCAAGTTTATCACAAACCTTCAAGACGAGACGTCCTCCCCTCGCGAGAGAAAGGCAATCGATTCGTCCTTTTCGAAGACAAAATGGCGAGTTGCGGCACGGCTTGGGACATCGACATCTTCTACAACGACAAGCCTCTCGAGATTGACGGTGACCTGATTTCCATGGAAGTCATGGAACAAGGGCCGGTGCGAGCCGTTCTTCGTATTAAGCGTTCAATCAGCAAGTCAGTGATCATTCAGGACGTGATCCTTAACAAGGGGTCGGCTCGTATCGACTTCATGACAACAGTCGAATGGGGGAACGAGAAAGACGTCCTCCTGAAAGTGGGCTTCCCGGTGAACATACGTTCCGATAAGGCTCGTTACGAAATCCAGTTCGGCAGCGTCGAACGCCCGACCCACTGGAACATGCCCCAGGACTTCGCCCGCTTCGAAGTTCCCGCGCAGAAATGGGCGGATCTCTCCGAAGGGAACTTCGGCGTAGCGCTTCTGAACGACTGCAAGTATGGCTACGATATCAAGGGCAATGTCATGCGCCTGACATTGCTTCGAGCGCCCAAAGACCCGGGCAAGAACGCTGATGTGAACAGAACTCACACATTCACTTATTCTTTGTTTCCTCATTTTGGAGATTTTTCCCAGGGTCTTGTCAGGGACGGATACGAACTCAACACTCCGGTTCTCGCTCAAAGCGTAAGGGCTTCCAAGGGTAACGCGGCGCCCTCCGGGAGTTGGATGTCGATATCTGGTGAAAACGTCATTATCGATACGATCAAAAAAGCCGAAGACGATGACAACCTCATTGTTCGGATGTACGAAGCTCATGGATGGCACAGTCGTCACACCTTCAAAACATCACTACCAGTCAAACAGGTGATCGAAACCGATTTGATGGAGAGAGATGAGCGAGTTCTGAAGTTTCGTGGCGGGTCAGTGAATTTGACTTTCGATCCATTCCAGATCCGGACGCTGAGGCTTTCTCTGAGTCGCTGAGTCGAAGCGGTTTGTCCTTATATAATCGGGTTCGAGAATCTTTGATGCGAAGGTCGGTCATACGGTTCGCATCATGGCGGTTGTGCACCGGGCCTTGGTGGATTTCCATACGCTTCTGTTTTTTTGCCTGTATGGGCACTCCATTGGATCGGTTCACATTTTCTTCCCATTTCGCGATGGACCGACTACCCTCTTCACTCATAGAAACGACGGTGAGAAGGACAAATGACCCCAAGACCAACTGGAGGAAAGGAACGACCGATGTTCGTACCCACTCTCATCATGGGACTGCTGGCAACCATCCTGGTGGCGGTTGGCTATTACCAAGGGAATGGAGCCCATCTGCAGGGGCTCAAGTCTGCCCTCACCCTGACGGTCAGTTTGATGCCGCTCCTGGTTTTTGCGTTTGTGGTGGCTGGAATGATTCAGGTTCTCATCCCTGCCTCGATTGTCTCTCGGTGGGTTGGGCCAGAGTCAGGATTTCGCGGAATCCTTTTGGGTTCGATTGCGGGGGGCCTGGCGCCCGGTGGACCCTACGTCAGTCTTCCGATCGCAGCCGGTTTGGTTCAGTCGGGAGCGGGTGTGGGCACCATGGTTGCTTTTTTGACGGGCTGGTCGCTTTGGGCTGTGGCCAGATTGCCGATGGAAATTGGAATCCTGGGTTGGAGGCTCACTTTGGCACGGGTCGTCAGCACACTGGTTTTTCCCCCACTGGCGGGTTTGATTGCACAGTTTCTTTTTGAACGAATCGAATGAGCCTTCTCTACATCATGAGGGTTTTTTCCTGCACAAGTGCCAGCAACAAGCGTCAGAAAGTTTCCAGATGCTCCAAGAATCCCTTCCCCTGCCACCCAAACCGCCCCTCCAGACGGCGGTGCATTCGCCATTCCCACATGCTCTGGGTCCTCTTCTGTTGTGGTCGTTGCATCTGTCGGAAAACTGGCCAGTTCGATAGAGAGGTCCCCCACGCTGCTGGAAAAAGGGAATTCTAGTTGTCGTCGATAACCAAGCGGTCCGCGTCTATACCGAGGAGAAAACGATCGGTCTCTTGAGCCGAGAAAACGCCCGGAGGTTTAGGCAGAAATACTCCTCCGGGGGGAACTCCTTTAAATGCGACGCGATCATAGTCGGAGGATGGGACCGAGGAGACGGGGATACCGGACACTATGGAGTCCGTCTCAATTTGGAAATTTAGAGGGAGACTATTCTCTTTCTTCCTAGACCGCGAAATTGGTGGAGGGTCCTAATCGAATTCCCCCAACCGGGTTCGAACCTTGTCCGCAATTCAAAATCGGTGATATCCTCTCGCGGTGACATTTACTGGAAAGTTCGTGTGAGGATTGTGGGTCCACTGATGAAAATTCAACCAACCTTTCGATGGTTCCTGACGGGCGCGACCCTGACCGCGGTCCTCCTCTTTTCCCCCAGAGGTTTCTCCGAACCCGGAGGAGGAGACCTCGAACCTATCCTTCAATCCATTCAGAAATTGAACCTTGAACCCGAGACGATCCTGGAGAAAGTCCATCGGCTCGAATCCGAGGAACAGCGTCAAAAGATTCAATCCGAATTGGAAGAACTGGAGGGCGAACTCGAGCGACTGAATGCAACCAAGGCGGACCTCGAGAAACGTCTCTCCGAAATTCAATCTCTCCCGGCCTCGCCAGATCGCGGCGACTTGGGCGAAATCTCCTCGGACAATTTCGAGTTTTTTGAAACCCACATTCGTCCGGTCTTAGCGGAATCCTGTTACGCCTGTCATGGTCCCGAAAAACAAAAGGCGGGATTACGCCTGGACAACGCAGAAAGTTTCTTGATTGGAGGGGAGTCCGGTCCGGTGTTCTTTCCCGACGATCCCGAGGGGAGCCGTCTGATCAAGGCCATCGAATACCTCGATCCCAGTCTTCAGATGCCCCCTTCCGGGAAGTTGCCCGACGCCGCCATTGAGGATTTCAAAGAATGGATTCGACGAGGGGCGCCCTATCCTCGAACCGCATCCACCCCGACATCTTCCGGATCCCAATCCAAAGGGATCGATTTGGCCCAAGCCAGAGAGTGGTGGTCCTTTCAACCTGTGTCCAATCCGACTCCACCGACTGTCGACGATGTTGGGTGGGCCAGTACTCCGGTGGACGCTTTCGTTCTGGACGGCATGAGGGAGAACAACCTCTCCCCCGCCGCACCCGCCGACAAGCGGACCTTGATCCGACGAGTCACCTTTGATTTGACCGGACTCCCGCCAAAGCCCGAAGAGGTCGAGGCGTTCTTATCCGACGCTTCCTCGAATGCGTTCGAGAAAGTGGTGGACCGCCTCTTAACTTCCCCCGCTTATGGCGAGCGGTGGGGGCGCCATTGGTTGGATGTCGTTCGTTACACCGACTCTTTCGATTCGCGCGCCACACAACAACAGGATGTTGTGGAGTCCTACCGTTACCGCGATTGGGTGGTCAATGCCTTTAATGAGGACATGCCTTACGATCGCTTCCTCAGATACCAGATCGCGGGGGACCTGCTTCCTGCTCGGGATGGTGGCGCTGAGGGTTTTAACCGTGAGGGGATCATCGCGACTGGGATGCTGGCCATCGGCAACTGGCCGGGCGGGGATGCGGATAAGGAAAAGATGGTCACCGATATTGTCGATGATCAAATCGATGTCATCTCCCGCGGCATGCTCGGTCTGACGGTCGCCTGCGCTCGTTGCCACGATCACAAATTCGATCCGATCACCACCGAGGATTATTACGGTCTCGCCGGGATCTTCTTTAGCAGTCACATTCTTCCCGGTCCTGGAAGAAAGACAGAGGGCTCTCCCGTCCTGCGCATTCCCCTCCTGCCCTCCGAGGAACTGGCGAAACGAAACGCCGAGGAGGCTCGCATCGGTGAGATTCAGAATGAGCTCGAGTCAATCAAGGGATCCCAGCGAAAAGCGTCGGCATTGAAAAACCTGTCCCGGACCGCCGACTACCTCATGGCAATTCACCGGTCGAGAAGTGGACAACCCGGAGCGACGACAAGTCCTGCAACGGATCTCTCAGATGAGGCGGTCGAAGGTTGGCTTCGATACCTTGGTTTCCAGAAAGAACACCTTCTCTCGAAGCAGGTCACCGACATCCATGGCAAGCCGGGCATCCACGCTTGGGTCGGCGACCAAGACGCCGCCTCTTTGACGGTGAACACCAACACCGAGGAGGTCTCCTACCTCACCATTGTTCAACCCGGACGGAGTGTCGCCGTGCACCCCTCCCCACAAAACTCGGTCAGTGTCTCCTGGAAATGTCCAACCGAGGGAACCTACACCCTTGATGGGAAAGTGCGAGATCTGGATTCCAGCTGTGGAGATGGCGTTTCGTGGGAACTGACGCTTGAGTCTCAAGGAGAGAGTCGAATCCTTTGCCAAGGAAATTTTATTAATGGAGGCGAGGAACTTTTCTCCAATGCGGGCGGGGCGGACTCCCTGAAATCATTGAAACTAGGAGTGGGAGACCGGGTGTCTGTTTCGATCGGTCCAAAAACCTCTCATGCCTGCGATACCACTTTGGTCGATTTATCAATTGCCGCCGAGGACCCAAATGGTCCTGTCTGGGATCTGAACGAGGATCTAATCGAGGACGTTCTCGTCGCTAACCCGCATCCCGACCGGTTCGGCCGAAATGGGATCTGGAGTTTTCAAGAGTCGACAGAGAATGGAGGCAGCGCGCAGGGCGGGGAAGGGCTCCGAAAGAGATGGCAAGAAGAAATCGGAAAGTTATCTCTCGAAGGACAGGGGGAGCGGACCCTCGACATAGCGGTTGAACGAGCCGCCCAAAAAATCGGAGAGGCGCTAGAAGCCCATGCCGCGCTCGATGCCACCGCTCAAGCCGCCATTGCGGATGATCCGATTGCGGTTGCCTATCGGGATCTCGTTTCGGATAAGAGCCCCTTCCCATTTCAGTTCGATCCCCAAGATCTATCCGATGTGGATCGGGTTCGATGGGATGGATTGAACAATGAGTTGGCCGAGCTCCAAAGTCATCCTCGTCCGCCGCTCGAATACGCGAACGGCATCCAAGAGGGGGGCGTGCCGGACACCGAGTATGTCGGTTTCCAAGACGTTCGGGTGCATATCCGGGGGCGATACGATCGATTGGGAGATTCCGTTGCTCGCCGATTCCCGGTTGTCCTGGCGGGCCAGGACCAACCGACCATCGAGGAGGGCAGCGGAAGAGCCGAACTAGCGCGTTGGGTCTCCAGCGCCTCCAACCCATTGACCGCCCGAGTTCTTGTTAACCGGGTTTGGCAACACCATTTCGGTGAGGGGATTGTCCGCACCCCGGCCAACTTCGGCAAATTGGGCGAAAAACCGACTCACCCGGATCTTCTCGATTGGTTGGCACGGGATTTCATCGACAGCGGATGGTCGATCAAAGCGCTTCACCGCCGCATCCTTCTCTCATCCACCTACCAACAGTCGAGCCAACCCTCCGAATTGGCAATCGAGACCGACCCGGACAACCGTTGGCTTTCCCATCAGAATCGTCGACGGCTCGAGGCGGAGGCGATCCGTGATGCCATGCTTCAGGTCTCAGGCCGACTCGACACCTCATTGGGGGGACCGCCCTATTCCGAGATTTCAACTCCACGGAAGACTCTTTATTTCAAAACCGTCCGTTCGGACCGGACCTCGTTCAATATGCTGTTCGATGCCGCCGATCCCACCGCGATTGTCACCCGGAGGATCGACACCACAGTCGCTCCCCAAGCCCTTTTCCTCCTGAATAACCCCTTTGTCCTCGAAACCGCCGAGGCCATGGCAAAAGACCTTCTCGCGGATTCCTCAATCAGCTGCCGGGAAAGGATAAGGGGCCTCTATCAGGATCTTTATTCGAGGCCGCCAACGGACCGGGAATTGGAGATCGGCGAGTCTTTCACTTCGAAGGGAGAGGTGGACGCGCTGAAAAGTTGGACTGAATACTGCCAAATACTCCTCTGTGCGAATGAGTTTGTTTATGTGGATTAAGCGCGTTTTCAAGAACCCAGGAAGTGGTATCCTAGGATTGAGTTGAGACAAGGAATATGACACCGGATTTTTACTCACGCCGACAGGTCCTCAAATCCTTCGCCAACGGGTTTGGGATGTTGGGTCTCTCTGGACTCCTTGGAGAGGCTGGCTTTGCCGCGGCGACTGGCGCCGATAGCCTGACCAATCCGCTCGCGCTTCGTCCTCCGCATTTCACGCCTCGCGCCAAAAATGTCATCTTCCTATTCATGTCCGGCGGCCCCTCCCATGTCGATCTCTTCGATCCGAAACCTCGATTGCAACAGGAAAATGGGAAACCGCTCCCCTTCGAGAAACCCAAACTCGAGAGGACCAAGACCGGAAACCTCCTCGGCTCTCCATGGACCTTTCAAAAGCATGGGGAATCCGGGATCGAGGTCAGCGAACTCCTCCCACACCTCTCCACCTGTGTCGATGACCTCTGCATCATCCGCTCGATGGTGGCCGACAACATCAACCACAATGGCGCCTGTCTCCAGATGAACACCGGCGAGCAGGCCTTTTCACGACCAAGCTTGGGGTCCTGGTTGTTGTACGGTCTCGGAAGCGAAAACCAAAATCTCCCTGGCTTCGTCGTTTTGAGCCCCGCTCAACCCGCGCAGGGCGCTCCCCTCTGGAGTTCGAGTTTCCTCCCCGCCGCCTACCAGGGAACCCTCGTCTCCAACCTCGCCGACCCGATTGCGAATATTTCGAACCCGGATTTCAATCAACAGGAACAACGCAATCAGTTGGACACTCTCAAGCAACTGAACCAACTCCACGAGGCCCAGCGGGCAGAAGACAGCCGATTGAGCGCGCGGATTGAATCTTTTGAACTCGCCTTCCGAATGCAGGCCGAAGCCCCCGAGGCTTTTTCAGTCGATACAGAAACGGAGGCCACCCAGAAGCTTTATGGTCTCGACAACCCAACCACCGAGATTTTCGGAAAGCAGTGTCTGATGGCTCGGCGACTCGTAGAGCGGGGTGTGCGATGCGTCCAGGTTTACCACACCCAAACCGAAAAGCGCAGCAGTTGCCAACTCTGGGATCAGCATGGGGGTTTGAGGGAGGAACTTGCTAACAACTGCGCGGCCACCGATCTCCCGATCGCCGGGTTGATCAAGGATTTGAAATCGCGCGGTCTGCTCGAAGAAACCCTGGTCCTTTGGGGCGGGGAGTTCGGTCGGACCCCAACCGCCGAGAGCGACAACGGTCGCGAGCATCACCCCTTCGGGTTCACGATGTGGATGGCGGGCGGGGGTGTGAAGGGTGGCCTTGCTTACGGCGCCACCGACGAATTCGGTTGGCATGCGGTGGAAAACCCGGTCCATGTCCATGACCTTCACGCCACCATCCTCCATCAGATGGGCCTCAATCACAAAAAACTCACCTACCGCTACGCCGGTCGCGATTACCGCCTCACCGATGTCTACGGGAACGTCGTCCACGATCTCCTTGCGTGAAGTTTCGCTTCACCCCGCTCTCTTGTAAGATATCCGTCCCGGTAGATTACCCCGCCATTGCTGAAAGGATGGAATTTACCAGGATTGAACCTCTGTTGATGTTTGTGCATCTATGCGGATGATAAGGAGCGCCTTCCCCATGAATAGTTTTCGAGCCATTGAAGAACGAAGTGGATCCCACCACTGGCTGAGATTCTACTTTCTGTTTTCACTTGTATGCGCGTTTTCAATTGAAGCCGGTTTTTCCGAACAGGTCTCTCTGACTCCGCTGTGGACCGTCAATACGAAGACCTTCCTCGAAAGCGCGCCGACTGTCGCCGATCTCGATGGCGATGGGGTGGACGAGATCCTGGTGGCGGGAAGGGAAGAGATGATTGCCCTTTCCGGAAGCGGCGAGGAACTTTGGCGCTGGAGAACGCGCGGTCGGTTCATGACCTATCCGTCAGTTCTGACGACCGGTGAGTCCGATTCACTTATCTACGCCGGTGATACCTCAAAACTCCTTTCTTGCCTGAATTCAAAGGGCGAAGAGGTTTGGACCGCCGATCTCGAGGCTGGATCCTCCTGGTCGGCTCCGGTTGTTTGCGATCTTAATTCGGATGGTCGGATGGATTTGGTCCAGACAGATGAGTCAGGCTCCGTATCGGTTTTCGATGCGCTGACCGGAGAAAAGAAATGGTCAGCCAAAGTGGAGGGCAAACCGGTCAGCCCCGCTGTGGGCGATCTGGATGAGGACGGGCGAGACGAGATTGTCGTTTCAACCTCGGAAGGGATGTTGTCCGCGCTCAGCGCTCATGGCGAGATCCTTTGGACAAGAAAAATCGGAGGAACCTGGGAGACATGGGCTGGGTCCGCCCCGGTTATGTTCCGGGATTCGAGAGGGAGAGGACTGGTTGCGGTTGGGACAAGCGACGAACGGGTCGTGTGTGTCGATGAAAACGGCGAAACGATTTGGAGCCATCCGACCCGAGGATCCGTGGCCGCCACTCTTTCGGTCGGAGATATCGATTTGGATGGACGAGCGGATGTCTTCCTGATCACTCAAACCGGTGTCGTTCACCGATACGCCGAGGATGGTCAACCCCTCTGGGAGATCGACATGCAGGGCCGAACGCTCGGCGCTGGGGCCCTGATCGACTTGGATGGCGAGGGAGCCCTCGAATATGTCCTTTGCACCCAAGATGGTCACCTGATGGTTCTCAATGCCGATGGAGAAAACCTTTTCGATTACCGTTTTGAGAACCGCACGATCAACATCACGCCCACCTTTGGGGAATTGGATCCTTCCACTCCGGGGTTAGAGATGGCCATCACCGGAGGAGAAACCGGAAAAGTCTTTTGCTTTGCGACCTCCGCTCCCCGCGGGACTGTCCCTCAATGGGGTTCGTACCGTGGGAATGTTAAAAAAACAGGAGCATGGTTTGACCTAAAAGTGGGTGAAAAGGAGGTCTCCATGGTCCTTGAGGATCCCTCTCTCGAACTGCATACCTGTGACAAACCGGTTCGTTTCCTTATCTCCAATCCCGACCCCGGCGCCTCTCCTCTTCAGGCCTCGGCGGGTTGCCTCCGACCCGATGGTGACCGCCAAGCGGTCATTACCTCAGTCATCGGCGGACAAGGCATTCTTGAACTTCCTCTGGAGGTCCTTACCGCCGGAACTTATCGGTTCGAATGGTCGGTTCGGGACGCGAACGGCGTCAAAATCTTTTCCGACAGTCGGGATGTTTTTTTTCAACCCTTCATGAACGAACGAAGCGCGGTCGCTCAAGCCCTTGAGTCACTCAAGGAAACAGTCTTGAAAGTTGAAGAAAAGCTTCCCGCCTCAGCTAGAGCCCTTCTGCGTGAAGCCAATCTCTTGGAATCGACCAAGGGGCCAGTGGAGGCGCTTCAGGATCAGGCCATTACCAACCCCGACTTGGCCAAGGAGGCGTTGGACCGGACAGAGGATTTGGTCCTGAAAGCGGCCCACCTCCGGCGCCTTTCGGACACAGTCGCACGAACCACCGCTTCAGGCGACATCACCGATCTGATCGTTTTCGAGGGACAAGTTTGGGAAAGCCGCGAGGTTGGGATGGAGATGCCGGAACACGCTGGATCGCCCCTTGTCCTTCATCGAAGGGTCGTACTTGGTGAGCATGAGCCCATTTCCCTCCGTGTCCTCAACATCACGGACGCGGAACAGACGGTCCGGGCGTCGATTGAAAACCAGGCGGAGGGGATTGATTGTGTCCTCCATCGAGCGGTTGCGGTTCCAACCTCGCTGGGAGAGGTTTCCTGGGACCCATTGCCGAAACTTGATGAAACTCAAACCTTCTCCGTTCCTTCTCTTTCAAGTCGAGAGGCATGGTTGGATATCCATGTGGGCGATGCCAATCCTGGGTCTCACACGATCGAAATCGACTTCCAGGCGATTACCGGCACGGGCCTGGTTGGAGGTCCGAGCAACCCCCACTCAGCGCCTACTCCCAAAACCAAGGTCCGGATTGAACTTGAGGTCCTACCGTTCACTCCAGCGCCATCCGGTGCGATCCGTCTTTGCATGTGGGCCTCATTGGATGAACCCGCCATCCAGGATCTCCTGGCGCATGGAGGAAATGTCTTTGTCGTTCCTCATGGATCCCCGATCAGGGACGAGAATAAGCGAATCCAAGAGGTCGATTTCACACAGCTCGATGCTCTGCTCGAGTTCCTGAAGGGAGAGGATGTGATCCTTCTATTGAATGGCTCACCTCAAAACCCCTACAAGATCGGGACGGAGGAATATGAATCCGACTTGCGATCCTACCTGGATCTCCTTATCGATCACCTCGCCGATTGGGGATTCGATCTCAATCATTTCGCGCTCTACCCCCATGACGAGCCGGGCGGAATCGGTTGGAACGCTGTAAACAGTCTGGTGGAGTTCGGGCAAGTGGTCAAACGAATCAACCCGAAACTGATGCTCTATGTTGATGGTGGAGGCGAGCGCGAGATGTTTGAAGCGATGGCGCCAGTTATCGACATTTGGACTCCATCGATCACCATGTTGCGTGAGGACACCCCGGAAATGCGGGTCATCCGGGAGGATGGAGGAATGCTCTGGTCCTACGACTGCGTCTACGCCTATGCGAGACCTGTTGGGGCAAACCTCAAAAACATAAGCATCATCCCCCAATACCGGACCGCCGCCCTGTTCGCACTCCGCCACGACGCCACCGGAATCGGTTTCTGGTGTTACAACATCGGGGAGAGTCTCTGGGGACGAACCTTATTCGAGTACCCTGTTGTTTACGAGGGACAATCCGGCCCGGTAACCAGCCGCCGGTGGGAAGCGATCCGAGAAGGATTGGAGGATTTTCGGATCCTCACGGCTCTCAAACAACAGTCGCGGGAGGGTCAACTTTCGGAGGCAGTCCGCGACAAGATTGACCACTTGTTGAATGTCCGCCTCCCGAATTTAGTCGACCCCGCCTCCGATGCGACCGTGCTGGGTCTGGGGCGGTCCACAATCGATCAATATCTGGATGCGGGAGAATTGGAATCCTTCCGAATTGAGATGTTGGATTGTGTGAATGCTCTGTCGACAAGTGGGAATTGAGACGCCATTCAAATCGGAGTGTCTGATCAAATTCATCCCCTCGCAAAGGAGGTTCTTTTCTGATAAAGTTGATTATTATTAGAAAAGGCGCGTTTATGTGAGAGTTCTACCTTGTCGAAATCCGGCTCGGATCCCTCGTTGCGGAAGATCCTGAATCTTAAGGACTTGTCGGGTGGCAAACCCCCCATTCCGACGGGTGGCATCGACCATCCCTCGCTACCCGTTTTTCTTCTCTGCTTCTTTATCACCGCCATTTCGCTCGAATTCTTCGCCGAACTCGCGGAGTCGGTCGACCTCATCGGCCGACCCTTTGAAACCCTCCTTAACCTGCTTTCCCTGCTAATCTGGGGAGCCGCCGGGATCTATGTTGGCTTGGCAATTAAAGAGAAACCCGCGCTACGGTTCGCTCTCGTCGCGGGGTCTTGTCTCTTCGTTTTCTCGCAGGTGGGAAGCGTGTTGGAAGATTTGATTCGTTTCTCGGGTGTCGCCATTCCGCCCGCCACCGCGCTCGCCATCAACATTTTCGAAAAAGGGAGCCGAGCGCTGGGGTGGGGGATCTTCTTCATCGGCCTCTACCTTATGGTGATTGAACTCAATCACGCTCGAAACCTTCTCTCCTTCGAAACCGAAGAACTTCGAAAGGAAATCTTGCGCCGTCGCCAGACCGAGGCCGAACTCCGGAACAAGGAGGACATCTACCGTCAAGCGATCGCCCAAGCCGAAGCGGTTCCTTACCAGCGGGATTACCTGACCAACTCCTACACATTCCTTGGCGAGGGAATCGAGAAATTGACAGGTTACCCCTCCAAGGAGATCACTCCCCAAACCTGGGAGATGGAGATCGTCCAGGAGACCATTCTCGATCCCGAGCATGAGGGTCGTCCCATTCAAGAGGTTTTGGAGGACATCCGGTCCGGGAAGATCAACCGTTGGCGGGACGATTGCCGGATCCGAACCAAGCAGGGCGAAACGCGATGGTGCACCGATTCCTCGATCCAAATCCTGGGGGAGGATGGCAAACCGGTTGGCTCGGTGGGGATTCTCCAGGATATCACCGAGAAGAAACTCGCGGAGGAGGAGCTCAAGCAAAGGATCGAATTCGAGAGGTTGGTGATCACCATCTCCGCGGAGTTCCTTCAGGTCACCAGTGAACAAATCGATGAGCGTATCTTCAACGCTCTTCGATCCGTTGGTGAGTTCGCCAAGGTCGATCGCTGCTTCCTCTACCGTTTTGAGGAGGAGGGAGAATTCGCCTCCATCACTCACGAATGGGATCGGGAAGGCGTTGCCGCCATCAAAGAGGAATTGCGAACCGTCCCCACGCGAGACTACAGTTGGCTCATTCGGAAGATCTCCAACGGGGAGGTTGTTCAAATTCGCGCTCAAACCGGTTTGCCGGAAGAGGCCAGAAACGAAAACCCCCTATTGGGAGAGATGCGCATCGGATCCTTCGTCTTTGTCCCCCAAATTTTGAGCGGCGCGGTGATCGGTTTTATCGGATTCGACACCGCCGAACCGGACCGCGCTTGGCCGGACCACACAGTCTCCCTGTTGAGGATCATCGGCCAGATCTTCGCCTACGCTCAGGGGCGACGAGCCAACGAACTCGCTATCCTGTCCAGCAAGGAGCGTTATCGGACCCTCTTCGAAAACTCCCATGACGCCATCTACATGATCGAACGAGACGGCGCCATCCTGGATGTCAATCCGGCGTTTCTCGACCTTTTCGGATACACTCGCGAGGAGGTGCAGAACCTCGATGGATTCACGATCTTCGCCTCCAACGAGGAGCGGGTGCGTTTCCAGACCGAGATCGAGAACGAGGAAGCCCTCAAAGATTATGAAATCGTCTTCCGCCGAAAGAACGGCAAACGGATGGATGGCCTCTTGACCGCTTCGGTGCGGAGGGATGGCGAGGGAAGGATTTACGCCTACCAGGGAATCATTCGGGACATCACCGAAAAGAAGAAAGCCGAGAAATCGTTCCGGCTGATTGTCGAGGGCACCTCCGGCACGACCGGCGAGGCCTTCTTCTCCTCGCTGGTTCGGGCGTTGGCCGGCGTGATCGGGGTGCGTTACGCCCTTGTCGCCGAATTGGTCGAACCCGAGGGCAAGTCCTCACGGAAACTTAAAAGCCTGGCTTGGTGGTCGGGGAAGTCCTTTGGCGAGCCGGTCACCATCGAACTCGAGGAGACGGCGTTCGAGGAGGCGCTCGAGCGGGGTCTGCTCTACATCCCCAAGGGGGTTCATCAGCGCTACCCTCGCTCCGGTCTGATGGATCGACTCGAAATTCAGTGTTACATGGGAATCCGTTTGACCGACGCCTCCGGAACCCCGATCGGCCTGCTCTCCGTTTTCGATGGAAAGGGCCTCGATATGGATCCGAGAACCGCCGAGAATCTGCTTCGGATTTTCGCCGCCAGGGCCTCGGCCGAACTCTCCCGCATCCAATCCGAAACCACCCGCCTGGAGCTCGAGCGCCAGATGTTCGAAAGCCAGAAAATCGAAAGCCTCGGCGTCCTCGCCGGCGGCATCGCCCACGATTTCAACAACTTGCTCACCTCGATCCTCGGCAATGTCTGCTTGGCCGAATACGATCTCGAGGAGGATTCCCCGCTCCAGTCCTATCTCAAGAACATCGAACTCGCCACTCAGCGCGCCGCGGATTTGGCCCAGCAGATGCTCGCCTATTCCGGACGCAGCAAGTTTGTGGTCGAGCAGCTTCAAATCAATGACATCCTGGAGGAGGTGGAGGAGCTGCTCGCGGTCGCCCTCCCGAAGAATGTGGTCTTCCAAAAAGATCTCGCTCCGGATCTCCCTTTGCTCGATGGGGACGCCACCCAGCTCCGGCAGGTTTTCATGAACCTCATCATCAACGCGGGAGAATCCATCGGCAACAAGGGGGGGAAGGTCCTGACCACCACCCGAAGGGTCATGTTCGATGAGGCTTATCCGGATGAGGTGGTCAATCGCGATGAAATCAAAGTGGGGCCCTACCTGGAGGTGAAAATCGCCGACACGGGTTGCGGCATGGATGAGGAAACGCGGTCCAAAATCTTCGATCCATTCTTCACCACCAAGTTCACCGGTCGGGGGCTGGGACTCGCGGCGGTGCTCGGCATCATCCGCGGACACCATGGCGGCATCGGCGTGCATAGCGTGGTTGGCGAGGGGACGATCTTCACGATCCTGCTTCCGGTTTCTCAAAAGACTGCGCCGAAGAAATTGGAACAATCGCCGCTCAAGCCAACTTCCGAGGGGCGAGGTTTGATCCTGATTGTCGATGACGAGGAATCGGTTCAGAGCATCGCCTCGAAAATCCTCGAACGCGCGGGGTACGACATCCTGGTCGCTGGAGATGGGTTCGAGGGGCTTCAGATTTTTCAAGCCCGCCAAGAGGAAATCGATCTGGTCTTGCTCGACCTCAACATGCCCTCCCTCACCGGAGAGGAAACCTACCACCGTCTCCAATCGATCGCTCCCGGAACCCGGGTGCTGATCATGAGCGGATACAGCGAGCAGGAGGCGATCAACCTCTTCGATGAAATGGGATACCTCGGATTCCTTCAAAAGCCTTTCCTCCCGGAAGTCCTCACCCAAGAAGTTAAGCGGGCTTTGAACTCCTCCAATGGCTCTCGGAAGAATTCTCATGGCATTCCCGAGGGCTCCCGAGCCGACTGAGTCCACGTTAATTTGGGACTATGGATGTGCCAATATGGCGCGATTCCTCATCTTCAATCTCTTCATCTCCCGCAAAATTCCGAAAAATGAACATTTTGTCGCCGGCGGATATGGCATGATTATTGATTTTATATGCCATAAAACACAAGAGAGGACCGAAATATGATGGATATGAACCGTCTGACCCAAAAATCTCAAGAAGCTCTTGCCGAGGCCCAATCCCTGGCCATCCAATTCGGCCATGTGGAAGTCGATGGCGAGCACCTCTTTCTCGCGCTGCTCAACCAGGAGCAGGGACTCATCCCTCGTCTCTTCGGGCGCATGGATGTCCCCGTGGAATCGGTGCGACAGGCAGTTGAGAACGAGCTCCGAAACCGCGCCAAAGTCTCCGGGCCCGGAGTCGAGCCGGGCAAGGTTTATATCACCCAACGACTGAACCAACTTCTTCTCAAGGCTGAGAAAGAAGCATCAAACCTGAAGGATGAATACATCTCGGTTGAGCACTTGGTCCTCGCCCTGCTCGATGAGGGGACCGCCAAACCGTCCGGAAAGATTCTGAATCAGTTCCATGTCGACCGGAAACGGTTCTTGGACGCCTTGACTCAGGTCCGAGGCAACCAGCGTGTCGAAAGCCAGAACCCCGAGGACACCTACGAAGCCCTCGAAAAATTCGGTCGGGACCTCACTCAAGAGGCCCGTAACCAGAAACTCGATCCGGTGATCGGCCGCGATCAGGAAATCCGACGGGTCATCCGAATCCTCTCCCGCAAAACCAAGAACAACCCGGTTCTCATCGGCGAACCCGGAGTGGGGAAAACCGCCATCGTGGAGGGGCTCGCCCACCGCATCGTGCGAGGCGACGTCCCGGAGGGTTTGAAGGACAAAACTGTCTTTTCCCTCGACATGGGGGCCCTCGTGGCTGGCGCCAAATTTCGAGGCGAGTTCGAGGAACGACTGAAAGCCGTGCTCCATGAAATCAAGAAGAGCGAGGGGCGCATCCTCCTCTTCATCGATGAACTCCACACCATAGTCGGCGCCGGGAAAGCCGAAGGCTCCATGGACGCCGGCAACATGCTCAAACCGATGCTCGCGCGAGGCGAACTCCACTGCATCGGAGCGACCACCCTCAACGAGTACCGTCAACACATCGAGAAAGACGCTGCCCTTGAGCGACGTTTCCAGCCGGTGCTGGTCGCCGAACCGACAGTCGAGGACACCATCTCCATTCTTCGTGGGTTGCGGGAACGCTATGAGGTCCACCATGGCGTGCATATTCAGGACAATGCACTCGTGGCCGCGGCGACTCTCTCGCACCGTTACATCTCCGACCGGTTCCTTCCGGATAAGGCGATCGACTTGGTCGATGAGGCCTGCGCGATGATCCGCACCGAGATCGACTCGATGCCGACCGAGCTCGATGAGATCACTCGACGTGTCATGCAGCTCGAAATCGAGGAGGCCGCGCTCAAGAAGGAGAAGGACAAGGCCAGTCAGGAACGGCTCAAGAGTCTCCGCAAGGAATTGGCCGACCTCAAGAACTCCGGTGATGCTCTCCGCGCTCAATGGGAAAACGAGAAATCCGCCATCGAGAAGATCCGTAAACTCCGCGAGGAGTACGAGACCACCCGCATGGAGATCGAAAAGGCCGAGCGCGCGTACGATCTGAATAAGGCCGCTGAGCTCAAGCACGGTCGTCTCCCTCAACTCGAGGCCCAGATGCGCGAGGAGGAGGCCCGGCTCAAGGAGAAAGAAAAAGAGGGCAGCCTCATTCGCGAGGAGGTCACCGAGGAGGAGATCGCGGGAATTATTTCCCGTTGGACCGGTATCCCCGTCACCCGCCTTGTCGAAGGCGAGAAGGAAAAGCTCCTTAAACTCGACCGGGTGCTTCACCAACGGGTGGTCGGCCAGGACGAGGCTGTGCAACTTGTCGCCGACGCGGTCATCCGCGCCCGCGCTGGGATCAAAGACCCGCGCCGTCCGATCGGTTCGTTCATCTTCCTCGGTCCCACCGGCGTCGGGAAGACCGAGCTCGCCAAAACCTTGGCCGAGTCGCTTTTTGACAGCGAGGAAAACATGGTGCGTATCGACATGTCCGAGTACATGGAGCGCCACTCGGTCTCTCGCTTAATCGGAGCTCCGCCCGGTTACATCGGTTACGATGAGGGGGGGCAACTCACCGAGGCGGTCCGACGGAAGCCGTATTCGGTCCTTCTCTTCGATGAGATCGAGAAGGCGCACCACGATGTCTTCAATGTGCTCCTGCAGATTCTCGATGACGGTCGAGTCACCGACAGTCAGGGCCGCACGGTCGATTTCAAGAACACGGTCATCATCATGACCAGCAACATCGGATCGCATTTCCTCCTCGAGGGAATCGGCGCCGACGGTCAAATCACCGAATCGGCCAGGGACTCCGTCATGCGAGAGATGCGCGGGCACTTCCGACCCGAGTTCCTCAACCGAGTCGATGACATCGTCCTGTTCAAACCGCTCTCGATGGAAGAGATCAAAGAGATCGTCGGATTGCTCCTCGATGACCTGAGGAAACGTCTCGAGGTTCGCCGTATCCATTTCGAAATGACCGACGCCGCGAAGACCCTCATCGCCGATCGAGGCTTCGACCCGGTCTACGGCGCGCGACCCCTGAAACGCTACCTCCAACACGAGGTCGAAACCCGCATCGGCCGGGCGCTGATTGCCGGCGACATCCTGGAAGGCGCAAAAATCACCCTTGACCGTGAAGGCGAGGAACTCGTCGTCCACCACTCCAACCCAAAACCGGCCGAGGAGTCGGCCCATAATGAGGAAGTGGTCGAGGCGACGGTGGTGGAGGAGTGAAATAAAAACAAGGCTTCAGTAGTTGACCCGCGATTGGTGAGAAAAACGTAATCTGACTCGATGCGCCCCCTCGGTGTCATTCCGACGCGAGGAGGAATCTGTCGGGAGGCGCCTGCTCGATCAACACCGAATGCTCCGAAGGGTGGTTTAACGCTTCCCCCCGAAGCAGGAGAAGGAAGATCCAACGGGTCTCTCCAACCGGATTTCTCCCTGCGGTCGAAATGACGGGGGATTGAATGGGATGGGAATGGGGAAACGGGCGTCTTCGAATCCCTACCCAAATCATTCCCACCCACACCAAATCGTTGTACCATCGCCCGCATGGTGGAGGAATATCAATCCGATTTCTTGGTTCTCGGCAGCGGCATCGCCGGGCTTTGTTTCGCGTTGGAGCTTGCTCCCAAGGGGCGAGTCACCCTGCTGACCAAGAAAGAGGATTTCGAGTCCAACACCAACTACGCTCAGGGCGGCATCGCCTGTGTCTCCTCCGCCGAGGACTCCTTCGAATCCCATGTTCAAGACACCCTTCGCGCCGGAGCCGGCCTCTGCAACGAGGAGGCGGTGCGCGAACTGGTCAAGGATGGCCCTCCTCTGGTTCACCAACTGATCGACTGGGGCGTCCATTTCACCACCACTTCCAAGGAGCGGACTGAAGTTTCTCCGCAGGACCTGCATCTCTATGACTTGGGCCGTGAGGGAGGGCACTCTCATCGACGCATCTTGCATGCGAAAGACCTGACCGGCGCCGAGGTCGAACGGGCCCTGCTCGATTGTCTTCGCGGCCACCCCAATGTGACCTTCCTCGAACATCACACCGCCATCGATCTGTTGGTGGATGAGGATCGAGTCTGCAGCGGGGCCGTGGCGATGGATTCCTTCGGGGAGGAAGTCAAAATCTTCCGCGCCAAGGTTACTCTGCTCGCTACCGGAGGGCTCGGGCGCATTTATCTCCACACCACCAACCCAGCGATCGCCACCGGCGATGGGGTGGCGATGGCCTGGAGAGCCGGACTCCCGGTCGCCAACCTGGAGTTCATCCAGTTCCACCCGACTTCGTTCCACTCCCCTAGTGGCGACACCTTTCTGATCTCGGAGGCGGTGCGCGGCGAGGACGCGATCCTTCGTCGCATCGATGGGGAGGCGTTCATGAAGGGGTACCACGAGCTCGCCGATCTAGCCCCACGCGATATCGTGGCGCGCGCGATCGACACGGAAATGAAGAACCATGGTCATCCCCATGTCTACCTCGATTGCTCCGCGATGAGTCCCGAGTTTTTCGCCGAACGTTTCCCCGCTATCCAAAAGCTCTGCAACGACCATGGGGTCTATCCCCCTCATGATTGGATTCCCGTGGTGCCGGCGGCGCACTACTCCTGCGGCGGCGTGGTTTCCGATCGTAACGCTTGCACCGCCATGCCGGGTCTATTGGTGGCTGGCGAGGTTGGACACACCGGGATCCATGGGGCCAACCGATTGGCCTCCAACTCCCTTTTGGAGGCGCTGGTTTACAGCCACAGGGCGGTCCTCTCCGCT
>JACKFH010000035.1 GCA_020632575.1 Candidatus Omnitrophota bacterium
TCGGAGTGTCGCCCAACGAGGCGTAGCAAACCGGGATTTCGTCGTTGGCATCGCGGCCAGCAGCACCACTCCCTTTGTCCGGGGAGCGCTGGAGGAGGCCTCTCGAATTGGGGCCGAATCCACTCTGTTAACCTGTCATGAAAATCCCGAAATCGATTTCTCACTCACACGTGTGGTGGTTCTGCGGACAGGTCCCGAGGTGTTGACCGGTTCGACCCGCCTCAAGGCGGGGACCGCGACCAAACTCTTCCTGAACCGACTCACCACCGGGGCGATGATCCAAATTGGAAAAGTCTTCGAGAATCGGATGGTGGACCTTTATCTCACCTGCGACAAACTGCGGGAACGAGCGATCCGAACCACCCGGCATTTCACTGAGCTGGGCCGAGACGACGCCATTTCTCTCTTAAAATCTTGCGAAGGATCGGTCAAAGCCGCGATTCTTTCGCATCGGCTCCAGATGGATTATCCCCAGACGGTGAAATTACTTGACTCTAAGGGTGGAAATCTCGGGCAAATTCTGAGAGAATATTCCAAGGAATGAAAGATAGTCGTTGAACCGTCACAAAGCGCCACTCAAGAAATTGTTGGAATCAAGCCCTTTGCTTTCGGACAGTGCTCTTGACAATTTTTAATCGTTGGCTAGGTTGGAATCGGGTTAACGGTTGTGTGAGGGTGGCTGTTGAAATCAACAAAGAGTGCACCTCTTTGACCGAAAGAAAAACAGGCGTCCGAGAACATGGAACACACAACAAAAAGACGAGGCAACATCCTCATCCTTTCTCTCCTCGAGGATCTGACTTTCCACAAAAATGACGAGCTGGGTTCGCTTTTGCATCGGACCCTTCGTGATAACAACGTCGATCTGATCGTGGACATGACTCAGGTTCAGCATGTCGATAGCACCCTATCGGGACATTTTGTCGCGGCACGAAGAGAGTGCGAACTGAAGCGGCGTCAATTTGGGTTGGCCAATGTTCCCGATATCGCATTGAAGGTGCTCCACACCGGGGGCGCCGATCATCAGATCCATGTTTATGGGTCCACCGAGGAGGCGATCGCGGATATTTCGGACCGATCGCATGGGACTCAAAAACGGCGCTTGGTCATGGATATCAAATGCGGGCACGATGACTGTGTCTATTTCACCTATGGCAAGGGAGGCGGGATGATTCACACCGCCTGCGAATACCCTTACCAGGACGACATCACCAACGGCCCGACCTGCAAGTGCTACAAACCGGATTGGCAGCAGATCCAAGAGAACCTGCCCATAGGCCCCTCCCCATTTCGGAACGCCAAGAAAAAATCTTTATATGAGGTTCGTGACAAAGTGGCTCAACAAGAAACCCAAAAGAAATCGCGAGAATCCCAAGCGGTGGCGGAAGTGGATGCAGTAAACCCCGGGGAGACTTACCAGCCCGAGGAAGAATTTGAAGCGGTTGCGGCAAGGTTGGAGGATCCCAACCTTGTTCCGAAAATTGCCAAGGCGGTCGACCGTAGATCGAACCGCGAGACGAATGCCAGTGAAGTGGAAGCCATGACGCCCTCGCTTCTCTCGGACGATCCGTTCGCGGTCGACAATTTTCCTTCCTCTACGGAACCCCGACCCGAACCCAAAGCGGACATTCCGACCCCGGAAGAGCCACCTGTCGCGGTTGTCCCTCCCGCTCCCCCTAAAGCGCCAGTTCCCGAGCCTCCCCCCCAACCGAAAAGGGAGCCGGCGGACACCCCGGATCAGGTCGTCCGAAAGTTTGTCCAAGCCTGGAACGAGGGCGATTTTCAAAAGGAATACCAATCCCTTTCCGCTAGGAATCGTGCTTTCTCCGAATCGGACTATGTGGCACGGCGGCAATCTCTCCGGGCCGATCAAAAGAAAAAGTTTGGCGGAAAAACGTCGGTGCAGGAGGTGGCCCGGGTCGACTCTTGCGCGATCGAGGGAATCCACGCCACCGTTGAGATCACCCGAGTCGATCGGACGCCCGCGGGCGCGAACTGTTACGGCCAACACTACCACTTGGTTCTGGAGGAGGGCTTCTGGAAGATCCAGAGATCCGAGGATGGCGAGCCCCGAAAGAACCCGATTAAGCCTCAAAAGGGAAGGGTGATGAAGGCAAGCGATTTCCTAGGAAGAACCAAACCATCCTGACCCGTTTGAGTGGAGTGGATCGATCCGGTTTCGTAGGAATGATGTCGTATGTCCCAGCCCGGTTCGAGGGTTTTTGACCGCCTTTTTGGATCAGCCAAGGAAACTTGACAAACCTTAGGTGGTTGTGGGAAGATCCCTGCGAATTTGGAGAGGGCGATGTCGCTCCTTCCTTTAGGCGACGCGCCAGAGAAAAAGGGTGAGTGAACGTAGGTTCGCGCACCCGTTTTTTGTGTCCACCAAATCCTGAGTGAATCGGGATGACTTAGGGATCTCTAATAGGCAGAACCGTGAAACGACTCGCATCTGTAATCCTTGCGGCGGGAGATGGAACCCGTCTGAAATCGAACCGACCTAAAGCGCTCCATGAAGTGTGCGGCTATCCCATGCTGCATCATGTCCTCAAAGTCGCCACCGAGGCCAACGCGGAGAGGCATGTGGTCGTGGTCGGTTACGAGGGGGATCAGATCCGATCCGCTTTCACAGACCGGACCAATCTCGAGTTCGCCGATCAGTTGGAAAGGCTGGGAACGGGTCACGCCATGATGATGACCCGCGATCATTTCCAGGATTACGAGGGAGACATTCTCGTCCTGTGCGGAGACACGCCGCTCTTTAAAGTCGAAACCCTCCAAAAACTTGTCGAGTGGCACCGTCACCAGGACGCCGCCGCCACCATTCTCACCGCCGAATTGAAAGAGCCGCGAGGTTACGGTCGCATCCTTCGCTACGATGACAATCGCGTTCAGGGCATCGTCGAGGAGAAAGACGCCAATCGATACGAGCGCGCCATTCGCGAGATCAACACCGGAACCTATTGCTTCGACTCCAAACATCTCTTCGAATCGCTCGGCAAGATCAATCAGGATAACTCCCAAAACGAATACTACCTGACCGATTGCATTCGCATCCTGGTGGACGAGGGCAAGCGAGTCGAAGCGGTGATCACCGAGGACTCCGAGGAAGTGATCGGCGTGAACACGCGAGTCCAACTCGCACAGGCCGAGCGGATTCTCCGGAGCCGAATACTCGAACGTCACATGCTCGAGGGGATCACCATCCTCGACCCGGACGCCTGCTATGTGGATGACGAGGCGATTATCGGAAAAGACACCGTTTTGTATCCGGGCGCGATCATCACCGGCAAGACTCGGATCGGCGAGGGATGCCGGATTGGCCCCAATACCCAGATCATCAATTCAACGGTCGGGGATCAATCCCAGGTGGTTTCTTCGTACATAGAAAATTCCCAGGTGGAGCCAGGCGCCAAAGTGGGACCGTTCGCCAATCTGCAAAACGGAGCCGCGTCCTCATGAAGAACGGCTCCCTTAAAGTGTTCAGCGGCACCTCCAATCCCGCGCTCGCCGAATCGATAGGGGAAGCGCTGGGAATCCCGCTTGGCGAGATCACGGTCAAGCGGTTCAAGGACGGGGAAATCTACGTCGCTTACGAGGAAAATGTCCGCGGCACCGACTGTTTCCTGATTCAATCCACCTGCGAGCCGGTCAACGCCATGCTGATGGAACTCCTGATCATGGTGGACGCCGCCCGTCGGGCCTCGGCGAGTCGAATCACCGCTGTGCTCCCCTACTATGGGTATGGCCGTCAGGATCGCAAACACCGCCCTCGTGTCGCCATCACCGCCAAACTTGTCGCCACGCTTCTCGCGACCGCGGGAGCCGATCGTGTGTTGACGATGGATTTGCACGCTGGCCAGATTCAGGGCTTTTTCGATATCCCCCTCGATAATCTTTACGCCACTTCGGTGTTGGTCGAAGAAATTCGGAAACTCGATATCGAGGCCCTCACCGTGGTCTCTCCCGATCTCGGCAGCGTGAAGCGCGCCCGCGCGGTGGCACGATTCCTCGAGGCGCCGCTGGCCATCATCGATAAGAGACGTCCAAAAGAGAATGTCTCGGAGGTGATGAACATCATCGGGGATGTGGAGGGGCGAAGCGTGCTGCTGGTCGACGATATGATCGACACCGCGGGCACCATCTGTCAGGCCGCCTCGGCGCTTAAGAAGAAAGGCGCTCTGGAGGTGTACGGCATGGCCACCCACCCGGTCCTTTCGGGAGAGGCGGTGGAGCGGATCGAGGCTTCCCCATTCAAAAAACTCTTGGTGACCGATACAATCCCCCTCAGCGACGAGAAAAAGATTGAAAAGATTCAGGTGGTTGGCGTGGGTCATCTCCTGGCCGAGGCCATTGATCGAATCCATAACGAAACAACAGTCAGTTCTTTGTTCTTGAAATTCGAGGACATTTGACGAGCGACCCCAGCGCCCAGAGTCGATTGACTTTGGCGGATAGAGGGTTCGTTGTGACTGAGAATAAATCCGGGTCCCGCTAAGAGGCCCCTTCGACTCTAGCAGTTGTCAGTGATTTAGGAGGAAGACAAACAGATGAAAATCATCGAACTCACCGCCCAGTCGCGCAGCGACACCGGAAAGGGAGTCGCCCGCAAACTTCGGGATAAAGGCGAAATCCCGGCGATCCTTTACGGACTCGGTTCGGATCCGGTCCCTCTCTCCGTGGTTCGCAGAGACCTGGCGTTGTTGCTCCAGAGCCAACACAGCCACCACCTCCTGCTCAATCTCAAAGTGGAGGGAGATCAATCGGAGACCTCGCTGGCCCTCCTGCACCAACTCGAACTCGATCCGGTCAGAAACAATCTCATTCACGCCGACTTCATGCGGGTCGATCGGAACAAACCGATTCAAACCACCGTTCCGGTCACTCTCGAGGGAACGCCGGTGGGCGTTCGCAACGGAGGAGTCGAGCAGTTCGTTCTTCGTGAAATCGAGGTCGAGGCGCTGCCCGACCAGATTCCCGAGGAGATCCGAATCGACGCTTCAGGCCTCGATATCGGCGATTCCCTTCATGTCAGCGACCTCTCGCAGGAAGGCAAGCCGTATACGATCTTGACCGACCCCGAGAGGGCGATCGCGACAGTCCTCGCGCCGAAACTCACCACCGAGACCGAAGAAGAAGCCGCCGAGGGCGAGGGTGAAGGCATCGCCGAGGAGGAGACCGCCGAGGCCGAATCCGAGGAAGAGGCCTAATCTCTCCAAGGTCCGGCGATCGGAAATAAAGTGTGGATTATCGCGGGTTTGGGAAACCCGGGTGTTGATTACGAGGAGACCCGCCACAATTACGGGTTCCTTTTGGTGGAATGGTTATGCCGCAAATGGGAGGTCCGTCTGGACAAGACCTCCCCTTTCGGCGTTTTTCAGGACCTGCGTCGTCGCCAAGAGGAAGTGGTCTTGCTGAAGCCGCTAACCTTCATGAACCGGTCGGGCGTGGCGGTCAAACAGGTGCTGGCCCACTACAACGCCGGTCCCGAGAATTTGATTGTCGCGCATGACGATCTCGATCTGCCGTTGGGTTCGGTTAAACTTCGTCGCAAATGCGGGGCGGGGGGACACAACGGTGTGTTGTCGATCATGGAAGAGATGGACACCGACGATTTTTCGCGGATCCGTCTCGGGGTTGGACCGCGTCCCGAAGGATGGACGGGGGCCGATTATGTTCTTGCTCCCTTCGAGGATGAGGAGACGCCGACTGTAAAATCGGTGCTCGATCACACCGTTGAGGGAATTGAAACGCTTCTCGCCCGGGGATTCGAGTTTGGGATGAATCGAATCAATCGCCCACCCAGCCTCTCCCAAGAAGATGGAATGTGAATCGATCAAAAGGGACAGGCATGTCCCTTGTTTTAGTTTTAAAAGCGTTTAAGGAGGCTTTTTGATGTCTTTGTTGGCGATACCTCTTATCTCTTCGATTGCCGCCCTGGTGATGGTTTTTTGGTTGAGGTCCTGGGTGAAGAACGCGCCTCCCGGCAACGAGCGGATGCAGGAATTGTCCGGCTATGTCCAACAGGGCGCGAGAGCTTTCCTCAAACGAGAGTACACCTATGTCGGTTCCTTCTTGGTCATCGTGTTCCTGCTGATTAGCGCCGTTGGCGTGTTGAAACCGGAAACCGGATTGAACTACCAAACAGGCCTCGCATTTTTGGCGGGCGCCCTCGCTTCGATGCTCGCCGGCTATAGCGGCATGAGCATCGCCACGCTGGCCAACTGTCGCACCACGGAAGCGGCCCGCGACAAAGGGTTGAATCACGCTCTTGCCGTGGCGGTCTCCGGCGGCGCGGTGATGGGACTTTCAGTGGTCGGCATCGCGCTTCTTGGCCTTGTGATCATATACATGGTTTTCAAGGATCCGGAAATCGTCAACGGTTACGCGATGGGCGCGAGTCTCGTGGCCCTTTTCGCGCGTGTCGGGGGCGGCATCTTCACCAAGGGCGCGGATATGGGCGCCGACTTGGTGGGCAAGGTCGAGGCCGGAATTCCCGAGGACGATCCCCGTAACCCGGCGGTGATCGCGGACAACGTGGGCGACAATGTCGGCGACGTTGCCGGTTTGGGCGCCGACCTTCTGGAGAGTTTTGTCGAATCGATGATTGCCTGCATGGCCATCGCGGTCACTCTGAACATGGCCGAGCATTCCACCAACGCCACGCTTTCGGTCTTCCCATTGCTTGTGGCGGGCCTCGGAATCATCGCTTCGATTGTCGGCATCTTCGTGGTCAAGACCGGGGCCGGGAGCGATCCCCAAAAAGCGCTTATGAATGGAACCTATGTCAGCGGCCTTCTGTCCATCGTCGCGACCTTCGCGATCGCTTTCTTCATGAAAGACGGCATCGAATCCTTTCACTATGTTGAAGGGGTGGTCATGGACTGGTGGAGACCCGCGGCGGCGGCGGTGATCGGAATCTTCTCCGGCATGGGGATCGGCTTCTGTAGCGAGTACTACACCTCCTCGAAATACGCTCCCACCAAGCGATTGAGTCAGAACTGTCAGTCCGGCCCCGCGATCGCGGTCACCGGCGGCCTCTCCGTCGGGATGCAGAGCACCGGATTCCCAATCCTGATCTTGGCCGTCTCGGTCGTCGGCTCCTTCTGGTGCGCGGGCGTCTATGGAATCGCCATGGCCGCGCTTGGCATGCTCGCCACGACCGGAATGGTGGTGGCCGTGGATTCCTACGGGCCCATCGCCGATAACGCGGGCGGCATCGCCGAAATGGCGCAACTCGACCCGGGCGTTCGCAAGATCACCGACCACTTGGATTCGGTTGGAAACACAACCGCCGCGATCGGAAAGGGTTTCGCTATCGGATCGGCGGCCTTCGCGGCGATCGGATTGATCACAGCCTTCATGGTGGCGGCGGGAGTCGATCCGGGCGCGGTCGCATTAAATAAACCCACCGTGGTTGCTGGACTCCTCGTCGGGGGCATGCTCCCCTTCGTGTTCAGTTCCTGGCTGTTCAAAGCGGTTGACAATGCCGCCTTCCGCATGATCGAGGAGGTTCGTCGTCAGTTCCGTGAGATCAAAGGTCTTATGGAAGGGACCGCCCAACCGGATTCAACTACTTGTGTGGATATATCCACCAAAGCCGCTATCGCCGGGATGATCAAACCGGGCATCATGGCCATTGTCATTCCAGTCTTGGTGGGTCTGGTCGCCGGGCCGGAGATGCTGGCGGGCGTGCTCGTCGGCGCGCTGGTGACCGGTGTAATGCTAGGTATTCAAACTGCCAACAGCGGCGGCGCCATGGACAATGCCAAAAAGTATATCGAAGAGGGCAATTTTGGCGGGAAAAACTCCGATGCCCACAAGGCGGCGGTTGTCGGCGACACGGTTGGCGACCCGCTGAAAGACACGGTTGGCCCGTCCATCAACATTCTGATTAAATTGATGGCGGTGGTCTCCTTGGTTCTTGCACCTTTGCTCTGATTGCGTTAGTATCATTAGCTGTTTTGCGCATCAGTCACCAAAGGCGCTTTTTACCTAGGGTAGAAACGAAAGAAAAACGGTGGGTGAAAGGCTGAAAAAGTTGTCAGCCTTCACCCATCCGCTTTGTTTGCAAACAAGTAGGAGAAGGATTCGATGGATCAAATCCATGAGTACGAAACGCTGTATATCATTTCCCCCGATCTGAGCGAGGAGGATCAAAACGCTCTGCGCGCCAAGGTGGTGGATGTCATCAAAGCCAATGGCGGGGAGATTGTGAAGGACGAAGTGTGGGGGAAGCGGAAACTCGCTTACCCGATTAAGAAGAAGACCGACGGCGTCTATGTTCTGGTTCGTTCGAAGAGCGGCTCGGGGCTGCCCGCCGCGGTTAGCACTTTCGCGAAACGGACTCCCGACGTCCTTCGTCACCTCACCACCGTTGTGACCGAGCAACAGGTCAAGGAAGAGGCTCGTCAGGTTGCCGCCGCCGAAAAGAAAGCGGAACAGGCGCGCATTGCCGCCGAGGAGGCTGAAAAACGCGCCGCCGAGAAGGCCGCCGCGGAAGCGGCCGCCGAGGCTGCCGCTGAAAACGCGCCCGAGGAGGGTGAAGCGCCTCCCGCCGAGGCTGCGTCGGAGACCGCTCCCGCCGAGGAGTCGGGGGATTCCGAACAGAAAGAAGCGGTCGGAGAATAACCTCGAGGAAAGCATCCGAAAGGGAGAAACTCAATGATTAACAGCGTCGTTTTGGTGGGAAGATTGACCCGGGACCCGGAGGTTCGTTACACCCAAAGCGGCATCGCTGTGTGCAGTTTCTCTTTGGCGGTTGATCGCAACTATAAAAGTCAATCGGGAGAGAGAGAAACCGATTTCATCAATTGCACGGCGTGGCGCAAGGCTGGTGAATTGATTGGTCAATACACTAGCAAGGGTAGCCAAATCGGAGTTCAAGGCTCACTCCAAATGCGCAAGTTCCAAGATAAAGATGGGAACAACCGCACCACCTATGACGTGATTGTTGAAAACTTTCAGTTTCTCGATTCGAAGGGTTCCGGTGGCGGGGGAGGATCTTTCCAAGGCCCGCAGGGGAACCAGGGAAAACAGGGAGGTTACTCCCAGCAAGCGCCCCCCGCGCCAAGTTACGGACCGGGGAACGGAGGCGGGGGAATGGAACCCCCTCCCGACAACATGATGGAAGACGATTTACCCTTTTAATAAGAGCGAAGAGAACCAGAAAAAAGGAGTTTGGCGAGTAGCATGAACGACAGAGACAATCGAAACGAAGGCGGCTCCCGACATCATGGCGGGGGCGGTTCCGGTGGACCATCGGGTGGCGGAGGTCGTCCTGGAGGTCGTCCGGGAGGTCCCGGTGGACGTGGCCCAGGCGGTCCCGGAGGTCGTGGCGGCCCGCGCGGCGGCGGACGGCCCGGAGGTCGTGGAGGCGGCGGTCCGCGTGGACGGTTCGGTCGTAAGAAATATTGTCGTTTCTCGGCCGACCATGTCGAATACATCGATTACAAGAACTATCGGCAACTGCGCGAGATGCTGACCGAACGTGGAAAGATTAAACCACGCAGTCAGACTGGAACCAACGCGAAATTTCAGCGCATGTTGAACACCGCCATCAAGCGCGCCCGGTACATGGCGTTGATCTCTCCGACCAAATTGTAGGTCGGATCGAGAATCCCCAAGGAACCGGCGGGATCAAAAAAAGGAGTTAATAAGAACCGATGCCACACCATCAAGCACAAAAGAAAAGCCTGAGGCAAGACGCCAAAAGGTATGAAAGAAACCGGTCGGCCAAGAGCCGTGTCCGCACACTCGAAAAGAAACTCCGAGCCACTCTGGCTAAGGGGGATGTCGAGGGGGCGCGCGCCCAATTCAAGGACGTTCAGAAAGCGCTGGATCACGCCAAATCCCGGAAACTCCTCAAAGCCGAAACGGTTTCGAGAAAGAAGGGACAGCTGGCCAAGCATGTGAACGCCCTCGCGGCTTCATCCGCCCAGTAAACACGGTACGAAAAGCCTGAAACCGGAGGCGCGTCCGCTGGGATTTCCAGTGAGATGCGCCTCTCTTTTATTAGGCGGAACTAAAAGAGATGTCCCATTCCCAACCCCTCCCCATCGTTCGGCGAATCGAAGATCTCGAGGACCGAACCCAAAAAGTCTTCATCGTTTCGCTCGGGTGCCCCAAGAATCTTGTCGACACCGAGCGCCATCTCGCTCTTCTGGCACAGGAGGGATACCGACTCGTTCATACGCCCGAAGAGGCCGACCTTCTACTGGTGAACACTTGCAGTTTCATCGACACCGCCAAGAAAGAATCGGTGGACGCTATCCTCGAAATGGTCGATCTCAAATCCCCTGGGCAGTCACTTGGCGTGGCCGGTTGCCTGGTCGATCGATACCCGGAGGAGCTTCGGAAGGAACTTCCTGAGGTCGATCTCTGGTTGGACACAAACGGGTTTCAAACCGAGAAAGAGCTCCTTCACCAGTTGGGTCCGGCCAAGAATCCCGCGGGGTATGTCCCCCTCAACATGGGCGCCCCATCTCCTCAACTTCAACCGATTCCATGGGCGGGCTTTTCGCGAGTTTCGTTGACTCCGAAACACACGGCTTATCTCAAGATCTCGGAAGGGTGCGACCACAGTTGCTCCTTTTGCTCGATTCCCTCCTTCAAGGGAAAACATCGTAGCGTTCCAATCGACCTCCTGATCCAAGAGGCGGAGGCGCTAGTCTCGGCGGGGGCGAAAGAACTGACGTTGATCGGACAGGATATCATCTCGTACGGCAAAGACTTGTCGCGAGATCGATCCTTGAACATCGGGACTTTGCTGTCGGAGTTGGATCGGTTGGATGGCCTCGCATGGATACGCCTCCTCTACACCTACCCGACCCGTCTGGCCGATGAACTCGAATCGGCTTACTCGCAGTTAGACAAGATGATTCCCTATCTTGATTTGCCCCTCCAGCATCTGTCGGACTCAGTTCTTCAGCGAATGAGGCGCGGCACTCCGTACGATGGAATCCGATCCCACATCGAGAGACTCCGTCGAGTCGCGCCGAATTTGGTTGTGAGATCGACCTGCATCGTCGGTTTTCCCGGAGAGACCGAGGAGGATTACCTTCTTTTGAAGGAACGATTCCTCGAACTAGGGGTCGACCACCTCGGCGTCTTCCGGTATTCCGATGAGGAGGGAACTCCCGCGGTGGATGAGGTCGACAAGGTTCCAATCGAGATTGCGGAGGAACGCCACGAGGAAATGACCGAGTGGGCGGCGAGACTCTGCCACGAAAAAGCGACCGAACGGGTTGGCTCCAAGGTCAGGATTCTCATTGACCGGCCGGTTGCTCCCCCGGTCGAACTCTTCGACGATGTGGACCCATCGGGGCATTGGTTCGAGGGACGTTGGTATGGGCAGGCTCCTGAAATCGATGGAGTCGTTTACTTCCAACATGACGAGGGCTTGGCGCCCGGGGAGTTTGTCGAGGTCCACCTCGAAGAGACTTCGTATCCCGACTACCGCGCGACGCCCCTCTGAACAGGGCTTCTATTTATCCTCAAGCGTTTCCCAGTAAATGAGTTCGGCCAATTTCAAATCGAACGGCGTGGTCACTTTGATGTTTGTCTCATTCCCCAAAACCAGCCCGATTCGATAACCCTTTTGTTCGAGCAACATGCAATCGTCCGTGATCCCTGGCGTCGGATTACGTCGAAACTCCTCATGCGCCGCGAGAAGCAGTTTGAAGTCAAAGGTTTGAGGGGTTTGGATCCGATAGAGCGATTCTCTCGGCAGGGTCTCCACAAGCATCTCCCCGTCGCTGCGTTTCAGTGTGTCGGATAAGGGCGTCGCGACCGTGCAGGCGCCATGCTTTTGGACTTCGCGGATCGATGCCGCAATCATTGAGTCGGTCAAAAATGGGCGAGCGGAATCGTGAATCAACACATAGTCGGGTGAATCCCCGGAAAGCAGGTTCAATCCGCGATCGACCGATTCGAACCGTTCTCTTCCTCCCTCCACAAACTCGAACTCACGACCCAACGACTCCTTCTCAACACAGGTCCGAATGATTTCTTCCTCTCCGGAGCGATACACCAGTACGATTTTTCGGAGGGAAGGGAAGCGGGCGAGTTTTCTTAGAGAGTGAATGAAAAGCGGCGCTCCGCCCAGTTCGAGAAGAACCTTGTTCTTTCCCCCGGTCGCCTCGGACATTCGTTGTCCCGAGCCCGCGGCCAACAAGAGCGAATCGAAAACCGGCTCGTCAAAACCCCTATTCATCAACCGCCACCACCGGATTCGAAAGCCTTCCCGCTCCATCCACTTCGACTTCGAGGATGTCGCCCTCATGAACCTGCGATGAGGGCTTCCCGTTATCTGTCTCCACACCTGGAATCGGACCGGTCAGAATCAATGTGCCTGGCCGCAGGGTGTGTCGGTGGGAAATCTCGCTCACAATCTTCTCGCATGAAAACAAGAAGTCGGAGCTCTTTCCGAAAGCAACCTCCGTTCCATTGAGACGGCAGCGGATATTCAAATCAATCCGTTCTTGTTTGGTTTGAAGAAAGGGTCCGATGGAGGTGGTCGAATCGTAGGACCGACCGCGCGTCCAGGCCGGGCCGTCTTCACTGGGATCGGTTGGAAACGAGATCGTGATGGCGCCCGTGTATCCGAGAATCCCCTTTGCCGCCTCGGCCTCGCTCGCCTCGTAGAGTTGACTTCGAATCGCGAGAGCCAAGTGGACTTGGTAAGTCGCCGAGTCCTTGAGTCCGCGGGGGATGATCAACGGCCGGTCTCTCCCGGTGAGCGACGTGGTCGATTGCCAGTGAATCGGCGGATGCTCGGGGATGGGCACGCCGAATTCCTCCGCGCCGGCCTCGAAGTTGATTCCCACACCAACGATATTCGGAGGATCCACCGGAGGAAGAATGAGAGTGATCTGCTCCAACCGAAACCGCGTGTCGGAAATCCCCCAGATCCCAAATGGATCCCCCGCGATCACTCGAACGGCGTCCTCCTCCCACACCCCGTACATGGGGCGGTTCCCGGTCGTCATGAATCGGAGAATTTTCATCGGTCCCGATCGTTCGGCTTACTCTTCCTCGGTTTCGCCTGAGTTTTCATTCGAGGATTCGGATTCGGTCGGCGGCTGATCTGTCGCCTCGCCCGATTCTTCGTCGCCTTCCTCTTTTTCCTCGGCGATCACTTTGGTGATGGCGGCGACACAATCGCCCTCGCCGATTCGGATCAGGCGGACTCCTTGAGCGTTTCGTCCAATCACTCGGATGTCCTCGACGGATTGACGGATCATGATTCCCTTCTGAGTGATGATCATGATCTCCTCATCGGCGCCCTCAACCTCCACCGCGCCCACGACTTTTCCGTTGCGCTCGGAGGTTTGAATGTTGATAACCCCTTGGCCGCCGCGTTTGATCTTGCGGTACTCCGACACTTCGGTCCGTTTCCCATACCCTTTTTCGGTCACCGTTAGCACAAAATCGCTTTCGGCGGCGCGATCGGCGCTCACAATGACATCGCCATCCTTCAACGTGATCGCTCGAACGCCCCGCGCGGTGCGTCCCATGGCGCGAACATCCTGTTCGGAGAATCGGATCGCCTTGCCGTTCCGGGTCACGATCAGGACGTCATCCTCACCTTTGGTCAGGAAAACGTTGACCAGGAAATCGTCCTCGGGGAGGTCCATCGCGATGATGCCCGCCTTGCGAGGATTCGAGAATGCTGATAGGTCGACCTTCTTGATGATCCCCTTGGCGGTGACCATCACCAGGAAATGATCCGGCGTGAACTCTTCGACCGGGACAAACGCCGTGATTTTCTCATCCGGTTCGATGTCGACGCAGTTGATCACCGCCTTGCCTCGAGAGGTTCGCCCTCCCTCGGGGATGTTATAAACCTTCAGCCAATACGCCTTCCCGCGATCCGAGAAGAGCATGAGATAATCGTGCGTGGAGGAGATGAAAAGACTTTCGACAAAGTCGTCCTCCTTGGTGGACATCGCTGCGATGCCTCGACCCCCACGCCCTTGCGAACGATAGGTCTCCGGGGAAATTCGCTTAATGTATCCAGCGTGGGAGACCGTGATCACCATGTCCTCCTCGGTGATCAGATCCTCGATGTCGATGTCCCCTTCGTATTCCAGGAATTGGCTCCGACGATCGTCCCCGAACTTATCCTTGATCGCGGTCAACTCGTCTTTCATGATTTGAGGAATGCGGACCGGGTTGCCCAGAATGTCCTTGTAATCCTCGATGGCCGCGAGAAGTTCTTTGTGTTCGTTCTCGAGTTGCTCACGTTCCAACCCTGTTAGACGCTGCAAGCGCATATCCAGAATGGCCTTGGCCTGAGCCTCGGAGAAATCGAAATCGCCCATCAGGCGATCTTTCGCCTCGTTGGGGTCTCGCGAGGCGCGGATCGCCTCGATGATCTGATCGATAATATCGAGCGCCTTGAGCAGACCCTCGACTATGTGCGCCCGCTTCAGGGCCTTATCGAGCAGGTATCGGGTCCGTCGGGTGATCACCTCGCGTCGATGATCCAGGAAATGGTGAATCATCTGCGGGAGAGTCAGATAGACCGGACGGTTTTCCACCAAAGCGAGGAGGATGATCCCAAACGAACTTTGCAGTCTTGAGTGTTTGAACAGCTGATTCAAAACGACTTCGTGGTTCTCGCCCCTCTTGAGTTCGAAAACGATCCGCATCCCTTTGCGGTCGCTTTCGTCACGAATATCGGAGAGCCCCTCGATTCTCTTGTCGCGCACATGTGCGCCGATATCCTCGAGCAGTTTGGCCTTGTTCACCTGATAGGGAATCTCGGTGAAGATGATCGCCTCGCGCCCCTGGCGTATCTCCTCGATGTGGTGGACGCCGCGCATGAGCACGCGGCCACGGCCTGTTGCGTAGGCTTGACGGATTCCGCCCTTGCCCAGAATGTTGGCGCCGGTCGGGAAGTCGGGTCCGGGGATAATTTCCATCAGTTCGGCCAACGACATGTTGGGCTTATCGATCAGAGCGATGCAACCATCGACCACCTCGCGCAGGTTGTGAGGCGGGATGTTGGTGGCCATTCCAACCGCGATGCCGGCCGAACCATTGACCAACAGGTTCGGAACCTCGGCGGGCAGCACCACCGGCTCCTCCGATTTGTCATCGTAGGTCGGCGCGAAATCGACCGTATCCTTGTCGAGGTCGCCAATGAAATTTTCGGAGAGCCGCATCATTCGGCATTCGGTGTATCGGTAAGCCGCCGGAGGATCGCCATCCACCGACCCGAAATTCCCCTGCCCATCGACCAGGGGGTATCTGAGGTTCCAATGCTGCCCCATTCGAACGAGCGCGTCGTAGATCGCGCTGTCGCCGTGAGGGTGATACTTGCCCATGACATCTCCGATCACGCGGGCGCATTTGGAATAGGGGCGTCCCGCCCCGAGTCCCGATTGATGCATGGTGTAGAGAATCCGGCGCTGCACCGGTTTGAATCCATCCCTCACATCGGGGAGAGCGCGGGAGACAATCACGCTCATCGCGTAATCGATGTAAGACTCCTGCATCTCCTCTTCGATACTACTGGGTTTGATCGTTTCGTCAGACATGCTTTTGGATGTGTCCTATTCTTTCTTTGGCTTCGGTGGTTACGGCCATTCGGCCGCCGTTATGCTTGTTTAAATATCCAACACCCGGACATTCATCGCGTGTTCCTGAATGAACTCGCGCCTCGGTTCGACCTGATCCCCCATCAGGGTCGAGAAGATCATCTCCGTGGCCGCCTCGTCCTCGATTCGAACCTGGAGCAGGACTCGGGATTCGGGGTCCATGGTGGTCTCCCAAAGCTGATCGGCGTTCATTTCGCCCAGACCTTTGAATCGCTGGATGGTGAACCCTTTCTGGCTCACTTCCTTGATGTGCTCGATCAGGCCCTCCAGGCTATAAATGGACCGTTCTTCGGCCCCTTTGACATAGGCCCCGATCGGAGTCTCTTCGAGGTGTTCATAGGGCTTGCTACGGAATTGTTGGAGTTTGAAACCCCAGGAGGTCAGCGCCTGGAACCGCGGCATTAGATCCTTCGTCTCGGGGATCTCGATCTCCTGCCACTGTTCGGAGACCATCCCGTTATCGGATTGACCATTGCTCTCCGAGGGAGTTTCCGATTCCGTGGCCTCTTCCTCGGGGGTGGTCTTCTTCCGAGGGAGCAGCTCGGATCGGAGGTTGTCGCTGTCCTCTTCGCTGAACGCCCATTTCTTTTGGGCGGCGTTCACGAACATGGAGATGGGTGGACGGTCATTAACGACGTGATGGAGGTATTCGTCGAAGTCCACTCCCTTCCTCTCCAGGATTCCGGCGATCTTGTCGATTTGGAGAACGTGACGGGCCAACTCCTCCAGTGTATCTCCCCCAATCGCCCCTGGAGCACTCTCATCCGCGGTTTGATGGAATCTAAATTCCGCCCCCTCCGTCCCCAAATTGATCAACTCGCGGTTGAGATCGTCCTCGGTTTGAACGTAACGGGTGGTCTTCCCTTTCTTCACCAGGAACAGCGGGGGTTGCGCGATGTAGACATGCCCCGCGTCGATCAGCGGACGGAACTGGCGGAACAGGAAGGTCAATAGAAGGGTTCTGATATGGGCGCCGTCAACATCCGCGTCAGTCATCAGAATGATTTTGTGGTAGCGGAGCCGACTGATATCGAAATCGTCCGCCCCAACACCCGTTCCCATCGCGGTGATCATGGTTTGGATTTCCTCGTTGGAGAGGACTTTGTCGAGACGGGCCTTCTCAACATTGATCACCTTGCCCTTGAGCGGGAGAATCGCTTGGAATCGGGGGTTTCTGCCGCCTTTGGCGGACCCACCGGCGGAAGCGCCCTCGACCAGAAAGAGCTCGCTTCGCTCGGGATCCTTCTCGGAACAATCCGCGAGCTTGCCCGGGAGTCCTCCACCCTCCAAGACGCCTTTTCGGCGGGCCAAGTTCTTCGCTTTTCGAGCCGCCTCGCGTGCCATCGCGGCGTTGGTCGATTTGTTGATGATCGCCTTGGCGATCGAGGGGTTTTCTTCCAGGAATGTGTTTAACCCATCGCTCAGCACCGAATCGACGATTCCTCGAACCTCGCTGTTGAGCAGCTTGACCTTGGTTTGCGCCTCGAATTGCGGTTCGGAGAGTTTGACACTGATCACCGCGGCGAGGCCCTCGCGGACATCCTCCCCGGTCAGCGAAAAATCGTCCTTCTTGAAAAGCTTGTTCTGTTTCCCGTAGCGGTTGAGGACGCGAGTCAGTGCGGTCCGAAACCCCTCGAGGTGCGATCCGCCGCTGGTTGTGTTGATCGTGTTGGCGAAGCAAAAGATGTTCTCGTGATATCCATCGTTGTATTGAAGGGCGAGTTCAACCATGAAGTATTGATCGCCCTCGGCCTGGGGTTCGAATTCCTTCTCGATATAGATCGGTTCGGCGGGAACCATCTCCTTGCCTTGATTGATGAATTTGACAAATTCCGCCACGCCCCCCTCGTAGTGATAATTCTCGGTCTTGCCGGAGCGTTCGTCGGTTAGAAGGATCCGGATTCCCCGGTTGAGGAAAGCCATCTCCCGAAACCGCGAGGAGAGAACATCGAAGGAAAACTCGTTGACTTCGAAGAATTTGAAATCCGGTTTGAAGGTGAGTTTGGTCCCCTGTTGTTTGGTGGGACCCACCTCGGTGACATCGTTGATCGGAACACTCGATTCATAACGCTGCTTGTAGTGGGTTCCGTTCCGAAAAACGTTGACATCGAAAAATTCGGAGAGCGCGTTTACCACCGAGACCCCGACTCCATGAAGACCGCCGGACGCTTTGTAGGATTTGTTGTCGAATTTTCCGCCCGCGTGGAGGACAGTCAGGACCACCTCCAACGCCGACTTATCGGGGTAATTCGGGTGTCGCTCAACCGGAATTCCACGGCCATTGTCGGTGACGGTCACACTGTTGTCGTAGTGGACAGTCACCTCGATCGTGTCGCAGTGACCCGCGATGGCCTCGTCGATGCTGTTATCCACCACCTCATAGACCAAATGGTGAAGACCCTCGCTGCCGGTCTGACCGATATACATACCGGGCCGTTTGCGGACCGCGTCGAGACCCTCGAGTACTACAATGCTATCCGCGCCGTATCCCTGACTCGCGATAGGCGCGATGGGTTCCTGCGTGCTTTCTGTCAATGTTTTTTCTCTCTAGATTCAAGAATTTGGTAGGCGCCGATGCCCCGGCATTAGTCGATTGCCAACTTCAATACGACCCTATTCGCATTGTCCCGGGCAGAGTGATTTTAAAACTTTTTTTCCCTCGCCCGAAGGCATCGATAACCCATCCCAATGAGGTTCTCCCCATACCTCTTTACCATACCCTTAACCCCCTGAAAAGTCAAGATTTAATGCCGTTTAATTGGCCACTTATCGGGGCTGTTTTTGCCGCCAAAATAGGCCTGATTCGTTCACTTTCTTTCACAGGTTTCAGGGGGATGGCTCCCCCATCGAATCTTGACCATTATGAGAGGATTTTAGGGAGGTTTAGTGAATTTATAGTCAGTGATCCGCCCGATTATTCACAGGTCATTCACATCTCGATTCCAGTTGGTTGACTTGTTCGATTTCTGGTATGGTTCCGAAAAGAGTTTTTCCTTGAAGGAGGAATCGCGGTCATGTCATCGAATGGTGAGAATGGTGGAGCGCCAATCCAGGACGATTTCCGTTCCGAACAGTTTCCGGTCGCGCACCGACCCGAGGAGAGGGAGGCCGCCCGACAACGGCGTGGAGCGTTTCCCTACAGATTCCCCAAGGATCGACGCCAGCTCCATGGAGATTTCGATGTCAAAGAGAACGCCCGCCGTCTCCTCCGATTTTTCTACTTTGAGCGTCGTCTGATGCAGGCGGTGGGCGCCTGGACCCTCGCCATTCCCGAATTCGAGGTGAAGGTCGAGGCGGGTCGACATCTCTTTTTCCACGCCGACGCCGCCAAAAACCTTCGCGACCGTCTTTACGAACAGGAGACCAGTCTCAAGAAGATCGACGATTACCGGGACGAGGAGATCGATCGTTTCATTGACGAACTCCTGTCCGCCGAGACGACTCCCGAGTTCCTCGTCGGTCTTCACCAAGTCGCCGGGAAAGCCCTCGAGATTGCTTACCGCCATCACATCGACACCACTGACTCGATGGCGGACGCTCCCACGATCCGACAACTCAAACGCATCCTCCTCGACTACGAACCGATGCTTGAATGGGGGGAGCAAGCCATTGAGGCCTATATCGATGGCGGCGTCGATGAGCAGAGACTTGCGACTTGGCGTTGGCATCTTCAGGAGCTCCTCAGGAGCATTGGCGGGATCACTGGGAGCGATCCCCGGGGTGAGGCTCCCATACCCCTTCGAATCGATTCGAAGCCGTTCGAAAGAGGGACTGTTCCTATGCGAGACTCCCGTTTTCAAACCTTCAAGACGACCGGCGATTACGATGTGGGAGATGGGGCTCCTCGCTTCCCAAAAGAGACTTACGCCGCCGAACGGCTCCGCTTTGTTCGCACCCAGCGGGACGAGGTGGACGCCATTGAGGCGTTCGGCACTTTCCTGTGGGACATTCGATTCATGGACTTTCAGGCCGAATACGATCTCGCCCGGATCACGTGGGACGAGACCCGGCATACCGAGATGGGCCATCGAGTTCTTCAGATCATGGGTTACGACCCCTTTGAACTCCCCAACCGACTGACCGGCTCCACCTGTCGCGGTCCCATGGAGCCGGCTTACGCCATGGCCGAGATCAACCTCTTCGGCGAAGTCGGAGTCCTCAAGACAATCGGCGGTTTCATCAAGGACGCTGAAAAGAGAAATGATCGCGTCCTCTACCATGTCGCCGATTTCATCCGATCGGATGAGCGCACTCATGTCCGCAAGGGTCAGGATATCATCAGGGTGATGACCGACATGGGGATGCAGGACTTGGAATTGCGAACTCGCGAGCTGTTCACCGAGTGCCTTGTCAGCCTGGGAGCGATCACGAAAGATATGGACGTGTTCACGGTATCACGGGAGGACCTCGAAGAGCTGATCGGGGAGTGACTCAAACCAAGGGAACGGGGGAGACATTGGATTGTCCGGGAAAGCGGACTGGACGACCTGGTTGATCGCATTCGCGGTCTTCCTGGCCTTTCTCTTTCTAGCCTCGGGGCGGAGGACTCCCACCTTTTGGTCGGCCGACAACGGGGTGAAGTGGTGGCAGGCCGAAACCATCAAGGAGAAGGGGCTCTCCAACGCGTTCCTCGATTACCCGCTTGCCGAGATCGACCCGGAAGGCAAGTTCCAACCCCTCGGTTGGAAGTTTGGACGGCTTGAGGGGGATCGAATCCGTTTCACCTATCCTCCCTTTTACGCGTCTCTCCTCTCGCTCAATCTCTCGAAGGACGATGTCAGGAGCGGCCTCTTTTGGACCACCCTCTTCGCCGCGTTGCTCATCCCTCTGTTTGTTTCCCTGGGAAGAATCCTCGACCTTGCCTATCCACGGATCTTCGCGCTCTTCCTCTTATTCGGGACCGCTCTTCTGCCTTACGCGGTGGAGGTCAACGAGCATCTCATCGCGCTCTTCTTTGGATTGCTTGGGTGGTTGGCGCTCTATGGGAAGCAATCCGGACCCTCTTATTCAGGGATTCTGTGTGCGGGATTGTGCATTGGCCTCGGGGGGTGGATTCGCGAGGAATGCTGGATATGGGGCGCCGCCTGCCTTTTCCCCCTTTTGTTCAATCGAGACTGGCGTCGAACGGGAATGTTGGTCCTCACGTTGGCGACAGTCTTCGGACTGGGGTGGTTCCTCGAAGGCGCGTTATCTCCGGAGACACAAATTCTCAGGGGGATCCATATCCACCAGGACATCCCCCAGACGAGTTTTGGGCTCTACTACTTCCGCTACCGGTGGGCCCTGCTCAACCACTGGCTGTTTTCCTGGGGTCACTACGACGAGGTTTGGGAACTCTCCTTCGCCAATCCCTGGCCGTGGGTTCTCCTTGGAGGCCTCGGACTGGTCCTTTTCTTGAGCAAGACCCTCCTCAAGGGATCGTCGCGGACAAATGGAAATTTGCTCCTGGTGGTCTTCCTTATGGGGCTCATCTCGCTTTACCACCAGGCGCGGATTTGTCTGATTGGAATCCCCCACATCAGCGGTCTCTTCTTCGCGATGCCCATTCTTCTTGTCCTTCCCCTCCTTCCGATTGTGCCGGCCGCCCCGCGCTGGGATTCCATTCGGCGTCAGATACTCCCCATCATGGCGTTCTGTCTTCTCCTATGGGTCTTGGCGGGCAGTTCTCGTGGGGGAAGGCAATGGGGACCCCGGTACTTCATGATTGTCTGGCCATTCCTGGTGGGGTGGACATGGATCGTCATTGAATGGGCAACCCGCCAACGAAAAGGAATTGGGTTTATCGCAATCTTCCCCATTCTGATCTCGCAAATTCTGACTGCCGGCTATGCCTTTCAAACAGTGCGTCATCAACAACGATCATTGCCCGTCGAGATCCTGGCGTCCCAACACCGAATGGATCCCGACCAGCTATTCCTGACCGACCTGGAGTACTTGCCCGCCGCCGCTGTTGGCGCGGGTCATTCCATCTGGGCGGTCTTCCCTAACTTGACCACAGACGACTCAAAAAGGGACTTCCTTGACGACATCCCATTGGACCGCTTCCCGATTCTGTGGTTTGGAATAGAGGAAGCGGGGGACTGGCTCCCCCCCAACTTGGCCACAAAGACAATCAGCAACGATGCAGGTTTCACGATCCAAGTGGTCAAACCCGAATAACAGTTCCTCCCTTTCCTTCTCCTTCTAATGCTATCTAGGACAATCTCCTTTCAACTTCGCTCATTGACCGATCGAATCGATCTGCTATACTTGTTTTGTCTGATTTATTTGGCGCTCATGACACCAAGTTTGTCAGGCGAGAAAAACAAGCTTGCCGATCGGAAGGATATGAATGATCCGGTTTTCCGATCGAGAGCGAATCAAGGGCGAAGGACGACCTCGGATGAAGACCGATGGGTTAATCAATAGGGAGCGGGTTGAAGAGTTGTCGTCTCACTCGGACGAGCCGACCTCCACGTTGGAACGGATTCTGGTTGTCGATGACGATCCCTCGGTGCTTGATTTTCTCGCCAAGCTCTTAGTCCGACAAGGTTACCAAGTCGAGACCGCCTCATCCTTCGGAGAGGCGATAACATTGCTTCAGGAGTCTCCGTTTGCGCTGACTCTCACCGATCTGTCCCTCCCCGATGGGAACGGAATCGACCTGATTAATCGGGTGCATTCCCGAGACCCCCATGCCATTTGCATTCTTATCACCGGTTTCGGGACCATGGAGTCGGCCATCGACGCCATCCACGCACGTGTCTACGATTTCCTTCCCAAGCCTTTCGATATGAACCAGTTGCTCGCCACCGTTCGGAATGGGCTGGAAAGACGATGTCTGGAGATCGAAAACCAACGATTGATCGAGGAACTTCAGGCGGAGCGCCAATCGCTACAGGTTCGGGTCGATGAAGCGACCCAGGACTTGCAGACCAAACTCCACGAGGTCGAGAAGCTCAACAACGAAATCACGGTTCTCTTTGAAATCATGCGGGACATCCGAGGAGATCTGAGGATGTCGGAGTCACTGGACCGTCTCAGCGAGTATCTCAAGCGGGCATTGGAGTTCGATTCCTTGTTTTGGGTTGTCACGGATATGAGCGATCAACTGATTTCTCACCGCGATCTAAGCGACGCCATCCCATCTCAATTCGCGCTTCACGATCTATCCCCTTCTCAACTAGAGGATTTGAGATCGCTGATTTCCGGGAAGGAGGATCTGGGAGTTCGTCAGTCGTTGATACGGAATTGGATGATGACGCATCTCGAACCCGATCTGAAAGGTGGAGACCTGATCGTGGGGCCTTTCCGCACCTCCTCCGAGTTTTTTGGAGTGATCGGAGTCTGTCGAAGTTCGAGATTCGGGGAAGAGGACCAGCGTCTGCTTTCCCTGGCGGTCTCGCAGTTGGTCACCCTTTGGGAGGAAAACGCGGTCATTCAGCGCGGTTCGCAGATGGCCTCGATCGGCGAATTGACCGCCGAAGTGGCGCATGACCTCCGTAATGGCATCTCGGCCCTCCGACATATCACCGATCACTTCCTAGGGGAGATTGATCTATCGGATCCCCAAAACGCGGATTATCAAGAAGTCCTTACGGAAAACCTATGCCGAACCGATGATCTTATCAGGGAGTTGCTCGCTCTTGGCCGTCAGGAGGAGGACCTCTCCCACACCACCCCTGTCCGGAAGTTGCTGGACCGCGTCCTCAGAATTTCGGGCAGAACCCTCGAGAGAAATCGAGTGGCGGTGGAAGTGATTGTGGATGACGAAGATCTGGTGGTTTCCGGTTCGATCAAAGAGATCTCCGAAGCCCTAATAAACGTCATCATGAATTCAATTCAAGCGATGGAGCAAGGCGGAAAACTGACACTCGGGGCCCAAACTTCCCAGCCCGCCAGTGAGGCTGAGGAGTCCATGGGTCGTTTTGTCCGAATATTCGTGACAGACACCGGACAGGGGATTCCGCCTGAAAACCTCAAGCGAGTGTTTGGACGATACTTCACCACCAAATCGGAAGGCACGGGTCTGGGTCTGCCGAGGCTACAAAAACTTGCGAAGAAGCATCTGGGGCGGACTGAAATCGAAAGCGAAGTGGGAAAGGGAACGACTGTCTCCCTCTTTCTCCCGCGAGTCTAATCGTGGAGAAGGGACCAGTTTTCCTAGCAGGGATGCCGAACATGAGAATGGGTGCTAAGGAGCAAATTCGATGAGCGACAATCAGTTCGATCCAATCCGGATCCTGACAGTCGATGACGATCCCAATGTCTGTTGGACCATCCAAGAGACTTTTGGTCCGCCTCGATACGACATCGAGGTGGCCAACGATTGCGAGACCGCCTTGGACCTGGCCCAGCAGCACCAGCCGCACATCATTCTGCTCGATATCAAGATTCCGGGCGGGGGGGGATTGGAGATTTTGCCCCGTCTCAAGTCGATGAACCCCGAAGTGGCGATTATCGTTCTCTCCGGCTTCTCGAACCCCAAGAATGTGGTCGAGGCCCTCCAGCTTGGAGCCGAGGATTTCATCGCCAAACCATTCGATCCGGCGATTGTCGAAATCGCCATGAAGAATATTCGGGAAAAACGGAATCTCCGGGATCAGGTTAGCCGGCTCAAGAACGAACTCGAACGAGATCATGCCTTCGGCATGCTGGTCGGCGAGTCCCAGCCAATGGTCGAAGTCAGAGATTTCATCGAACAGGTCGCCAGCACCGATCTCAATGTTCTGATCCGAGGCGAGAGCGGGACCGGAAAGGATGTGACCGCGCGGCTGGTCCACCATTTCTCGCGCAACCATGAGGGCCCCTTTGTCAAAGTCAACTGCGCGGCGCTGCCGGAAAATCTGATCGAGTCGGAGTTGTTCGGGTACGAAAAGGGAGCGTTCACCGGCGCGGTCCGGCCCAAGCCCGGGCGTTTCCAGCTCGCGCATGGGGGAACCATCTTCCTCGATGAGATCACCGAGATTCCGTTCCCCCTTCAATCGAAGCTTCTTCAAGTTTTGGAGCAACGAGAATTCGTCCGGGTCGGCGGAACCCGAACCATCAAGGTCGACTGCCGTTGCATCGCCGCCACCAACGCCAACATGGATCAGGCTCTCGAGATGAGAAGTTTCCGAGAGGATCTCTATTTCCGGATGAACGAGTTTTCGGTTCATCTCCCCGCGCTTCGCGAACGTCGCGAGGATATCCCCCTGCTCATCGATTATTTTCTAAGCCTTTACTCCGAACGATACCAGCGACCTCGGAAAGATCTTTCCCATGAAACGGTTCAGTTGATGATGAATTATCCCTGGCCCGGCAATGTCCGCGAGCTGGAAAGTCTGCTGAAACGGATGCTTGTCCTCGATTCGGAGGAAATAGTCTACCAGACAATCGGATCCGCGACACGGCAAGCGCCCGATTCTCCACCCCCGATGCGTGAACCGATTCAATCCAACCCCAGCGCACTCGGGCAAAGTCGGGAGGTTCCATACGGTCTGCCAGGATATCAGAGATCGGTCCCGAACCGGCACGGACAATCTTCCATGGAGGGGACTCCTCCGCAAATGCAGAAGCCCGAGGGCTCCCAGGTTGGCTCCATCCATCCCCAATCTCAGGCCCAAAGACCTCCTGAATTCACAGAAGCCTATGGAGCGACCGAAACGGAGGAAACCGAACCGGTTTCCAACGAAAACTTGGACCTCAAGGCGATTGTCGACAAAGCCATCGAAAAAGCCGAGCGAGAGGCGATCACCTCCGCCCTGAACCGGACCAAGTGGAACCGCCGGAAATCCGCCCAGCAGCTCGGCATCAGCTACAGTTCTCTCCTGCGTCGAATCGCCAAGTACAATTTGGAGTCGGAGTAGGCGATTCAGGCGGAAACTCGCGAAGGTTCTTCGGCCCGGTCCCCTTTGGCTTTATTTCTACAAGGTCGGATTTGCCGGAAAAAGTTTGTCAAACATGAATGACAGTTATTCAGATTATTTCGATCCTGTGTCAAACAAGATCGTCGAAAACCAAAGGGAATGTTAGGGAAATGCCCCCTTTTGATGAATAAACTGTTGGTTATTCGCGAGTTATCCCTTAGAATCAAATTGAGACAAAGATGGCCCCAATCCTGCTTGCTGGCATGAGTGAGGCTTGCAGCTCTTTTGAATTATTTGCGATGGTATTTGGCGTGTTATGAAAAATCAGACAACTGAGGATCTTGAACTAGAAGTGAAATCCCTTCGGCGCAGGCTGATTGAGGCTCAGCGAGAGATCGAGATTTTGAGGTCAAAAAACGGTATTCCTGAGGAACTATTCGAGAAAGGCTTGGTGGACGAGTATTTCTTTTTTCGAAGACTCCGGGAAGCGATTCGATCCTCTCAACGGTATGCCCGCTTCTTTTGCGTGGTGCGTGTGGATGTCAACCAGGAGAGTCGAGATCCAAACGACGCCGACGCCTCCCGAAATCTGAGTGTGGACACCGCCTTTCACATCAAGCGCGCTCTGCGTCAAACGGACGTGGTGGCTCTAATGGATTCGGGACAGATTCTTGTCCTTTTCGAGGAGCTGGAAACGAGCCAAGCGGTTCAGGCCCTCCGTCGTATCCAAGAGGACATGATGGACCTGCCCAGTCCGAACTACTCTGTCGTGTGCTTCCCCAGCGATGGGAATCAGGAAGAACATCTGTTGGATGTCTTGAATCAGCGGATTGTCAAAGTGAACCAGTCGCACCTGACTGGCAGCGTCTTGGGCTTGGGCGAAGAGGTTCTGTCCCTCTTGAACTGATTGGGTCTCAACCCGCAAATCCCTCAGAAGTCTCCCCTTGGGACTTCCGTCTTCCCCGATATAATTTCCGCTTGCACAGAATCTAGATCCTTCAACACCTCATCCGGAATCCGGTCTTTCAGTTTGGGGTTGATTTCGAGGGAGATGATCCCGGAGCCCAGATCGAAGCGGGTCACTCCCGCCTCGTACTCTCCGGCCTGGACCTTCTTCGCGACCGAGAGGAGGGCCGAGGGAATGTCGATCACCGCGCTCGCGAGGATGACCTCGGGCGCCTCTCCATTCTGATTCTTGTTGGACCCAAAGGCGTAGACCCCCTTGTCCTTGCTCTCCTCGACCGCCTGGAAAACTCCCAATCCGGCCGCGTCGGCGTTGTGGAAGATGAAATCGGCGCCCCGGTTGATCTGCGCGAGGGTCGCCTCCCGGGCCAGGGCGTTGTCCTCCCAACTTCCGATATAAGTCCGGAGCACCGTGCAATCGGGTTTCACCGATTTAGCCCCCGCCTCGAAGGCGATGAAGGTGCTTTCGACCGAGGGGATCTCCATCCCACCGATCATGCCGATCGTTCCGGTTTTCGACATCTCCGCCGCCAGCCGTCCGAGCAGATAAGTCGCCTGCTCCAGTTCGAAGACAATCGCACCCACATTCTTGGTCACGGTATTCCCCGAAGTGGTCACATAATAAGTGTCGGGGAAATCGCGACCGACCCGCCTGGCCGCGTCCTGGAACTCGAACCCATGCCCGAAGACCAGATCGAACCCATCTTCCCCATAACTCCGAAAGTGTTCCTCATGCTCCGCGGGCGACCGCACCTGCACATGACTCACCTTCGCCCCCAACTCCTTCTTGATTTTCATGAGTCCCTCATAAGCCCCCGCGTTCCAACCGTTGTCGCTGATCGGCCCGGGCGTGAGGAGGCCGACTTGGAACTCCTTGGCGGCGATGGGTGAGGTGCAGAGCAGGGAGGTGAATAGAGCGAGAACAAGTGGGCGCATATTATTCGTCATTGCCTTTCCAAGTTGATTCCGACGGCGCTGGAACGTTGCTCCCGCATCGTTCCTTTTCCGCATCGGACTCCCGTCCGATGTCGAAGTGCGTCAATTGAGAAGTTTAATGATCGTCTTGTTGGATAATCAAGGCGGGATGCGTGACTGAGACTCATAGGGATTGAGGTTCAAATCCCCGAATCCTCGAAGGTTTCCATATCCGCAGCGTAAAGATTCGGATAAAAATACGGTCCCAGCCCCAGACGAGGGAGTAGACTATCCGCGGCGCTCCTCGTATTTCCGAAAGTGAATACGCCTCCGAAGGCATCGAGGATATAGATCCCATTTCCTCTCGTGCAAAACTCCAAGTCGCGGAAAATCGAATTGGCGTCGGCGCCGTAAGACGTCAAGTCGCCTTCGTCCTCCTCGGTCGAGGGATTGTCGAATCCGACCTGGATGTAGGGGAGCCCGAGCGTATCGACTTGAGCGGGCGGTTCGTTTCGAATGAATGCCACCGGATTGTTCTCACCGAACTCGACCGGAATCGGATGAACGCCGCCCCAACCATCGAGAAGGATGGCGGCCGATTCGTCGGCGGTCGGCTCCAGGTCCCTCACAATATCCAGGCCTTGGAAGAATGGGTACACGGTGACGTTGGCTCCGCTGTCGGCGTTGAGCAGGCTCCCAGGAGATTCATTGTCCCGAAAGTTTCCGATGGAATCGAAGAGGTAGTGTCCTCCTTGTGAGTCGATGACGATATAGCCATCGGGTGCCAGGGGATCCTCGGTCTGGACGACCACCAGACTCACCGCCCGGATCGAGGCGTTGTCGTCCTGGGGCAAGGAAGGGGCGCGCGGCACCTCCCCACCAAACGGAATCCCCAAGACCCCAGTCAAGTCCTCGGCGTCATTCCCCAACAGGGGATCTTCGCCGGGAGGCAATGTCGAACCGGCTCGATAGATCCCCCCTTTCTCGGTCAGCACCCAAAAACCCATTCCATCGCGGGACATCACGAGGTCGACCGCCGGTCCATGCGGCGGTTGGGTTCCATCCGGCCAATAGAACATTTGAGGGGGTGTCTGTTTTGGGTACTGGACAAACTGCACCGCCCCGAATGCGTCCAGAACCGCGAGATCGAGAAACACAAAGAGGTCTCGTATCTCCAAATCTCTGGCCACATTCCGCCCGTAGTAGAGCGACCCCATGACCGATGGAGGATCGCCCACCGCATGCCTCCCCCCAAACGAATCCAAGAGATAGAACCCCAAATCCGTGCAAGCGGGAGCCGGAGTGAAAGTTGGAAGGGGGGTGGGAGTGGGAAGAGTCGATGGATCGATGCACTCAATCTTCGCCCCCTCCGTTGTGATTGGAGAACCGCCCTGTCCAATGGTACGGGCCATACCATTGAATGTGAGACCGAGCTGTGGGTTCTCAAAGGTCGTGATAAAATCGAGATCGATGACCTCCCCCGGTTCGCAGAGGGGATGCAAATCGAACTCGAACAGGATCAACCTCCTGTCCGTGCCGATGGCCACAGGGTGGTCGACGAGAAGAAAGCTTTTTCCAATTGAGGCGGACCTGCAAAACTCGGATCCAAATCTGCTTGTGATCTCACCATCAAAGAATTCAGACCCCTCGCAATCGATCGCCTCCCCATGACCTTCCCGGTTCGCACTGACGGCGATTGCAAAATTTCCCACAATGTCCTCCCCTGCCCCGAGGACGACCACCGCACCCTTGATTTGTGTGTCGGAGCCAGGATCAAAAATCGTGTAAGACTGCGCGCCCAATTCCTCGCGGTTAAGGTCAATCATGAGTCTTTGAGGAACCAGCGGCGTGTTCGTCGGTGTTGGCGTGTTGGTTGGCGTTTGTGTGTTTGTCAAAGTGGGGGATTCCGTTGGCGTGAAGGTGAGTGAGGGAATTGGGGTTGGGGTCCGTGGCGCGTCGAATTCGTCGCAGTGAACAGTAGCACCTTCCACCTCGATTGGAAAAAGGTCCCCCAGAATACTTCGGAATCTATCGTTATAATAGATTCCCAACAATTGGTCTTCACTACCCGAGGTGAAATCCAATTCGATGATCTCACCCGGTTCGCAGATGGGATATAGGTCAAATTCAAAGCAGGTCAATTCCCCGTCACGGCCGATCCCTACTGAGCGCGGCTCGAACCGAGAGGCATGTCCCAACAGGTTCGATCCGCAAGATCCGGATTCCAAACTGCTCGCTACTTCTCCACTAAAAAACTCCGTCTTTTCACAATCGATCGCCGCTTCCCCATCTTCTTTGCTCGCCGCTATCTCGATCGCGTAATAGTTCACCCCGTCGCTTTTCGAGCCAAGAACCCGCACCCCTCCTCGGATGGGATCCTCGTATCGGGTGTTGTAGTCCAAGGTAGACTGGATTCCCTCTTGGTTTCGGTCGAGGTCGATAACCACTTTTTCAAGGATGAAGGGAGTGTTGGTCGGCGTTGGGAGGGGAGTTCGAGTAGTATCGAGGTCCCTGCAATAAATGGTCGCCCCCTCGGTTGCAATCTCCAGAGTACTTGGAAAAGAGGGGCCAAACTCGCGTACTGCGCCATTGATTCTGAGTCCGCGCTGAGGGTTGTCCTCGGTCTTTGTGAATTCGAGATTAATGAACTCCCCCGGTTCACAGGTCGGGAAGAGATCAAACTCGAAGCAATGCAGAAATTCATCCGTTCCGACAGCTATTGGTGGGGACACGAACAGTTGACTCTTCATGAATGTGGAATCCGCACAGAAATTAATTCCGAGATTGCTGAGAATTTCCCCATCGAGCAGCGTCGTTCTTTTACAATCAATCGCTTCTCCTCCATGCGAGTTAGTCGCTTCAATCTCGATCGAGAAATCGGAGACCTCATCCTCCTCCGAGCCGACAAGCACGATGGCTCCTCGAATCGGCTTGTTTGCATTTGGGTCGTAGTCCAGTGTCGATTGAATTCCGTCGGCGTCTCGATCCAAATCGATGACAACCTTCGGCTCGATTTTCGGAACCGGTGTCGGCGTCTGCGATTCAACGGGATGCATAGGGAGGAGGCAGAGGGGGAGAAGTGTCGCTAACCTGAATGGATACGTCCGCATAGAACCGAACTCCCCTGGTCTCCTGGTTTGGGGGAAGGGGACCTAACCCATAGTAACCTAATCAATTTCGCGTGTCCACAGAAACAAATGCGATGTAGAAAACTTCTCTTAATGGTGCTGGGACCCTGCTCCGCATCGTTTCGTTTCCCATCGGACTCCCGTCCGATGTTTGCCAGTTACGCCCAGGCAGCGGACAGGAATCCGCGCACGCCAGTGTCGAGGCGGAGCCACGACACTGCACAACAGTCACTCGTCGTTCTATCGCACCCTTATCCATCCCACTTTCCTCTCATCCCCCTCGCCCACCCGAATCTCATGCTTCCCGTAGAAACACCGGAACTTCACCACTCCCCCCGGCCCGGTTCTTGTCCGGAGATGCGTCCACCACTTAACCTTGATCAAATTTCGTAGGCGGTCGTAAGCAGGCTTCGGGGTCATGTCCTTTCGGAGCAATCCCGCTGGCGCCCCCATCCATGCGGACTCATCGGTCAAATCCCACCAGGAGATGGAGGCGACCGAGGGGTGGCTGAACGCGATCGTGTAAAACTGCTCGACCTCGTCGGCTTGACGGGCCTCGCCTTCCGGGGTCGTGGTCCAATCGAAGCCAGGGATATTCTTCTCAAGATCCCAGCCGCGATCGCCGGAGACAAAGGTGGTCTCGGTGAAATGGATCGGTTTGGGGAAGTGCGCGTATTGCTCGCAGATGAGCCAAATTTTTCTTGGCTCCCAGGCTCCGGTGTGTTGATGGGCCTGGATGCCGATGCCGTCGTAGAGGGGTTTCGAGGAATCGTCGACCAACTGGGCGACCACCTCCTCGGCGTAGCTGGCCTCGTAGACAAAATCGTTGACCAGGAAATACCCATCCGGTTTGGCTTTCCTTGCGGTTTCGAAGGCGCGTCGGAGGTAGTTGGTCCTCCCCATCTCGTGAATCGCTCGAGTCAAAATCCGTCGTCCCTCGGGTAAGTCCTCGCGATCGAACTTGGTTGGTTCGTTGACCACATCCCAGTATGGGATGTCATCGCCGAATTCGCTTAACACCTCATCGATTCTTTTCATCTGAAGATCCATCGCCTCGGAGGGGTGGTCGGGTAACCAGTCGGGGTCCCGATAGTTCCAAGCCAAGGGGTGACCCTTCATCTCGATGCCGTATCGTTGGCACCATGCAATGCGTTCACGGTTCCTCTCGGGATTGTCGGCCCACCAGTAGAAGGGAAGGGTGGCGTAGTTGAAGAGGTCCGCCCAATGATAAGCGTAGGATTCGTTCTTCCATCGATCCCCAAATTGTCCGAGGGGATAGAGGTTGCACCCGAAGAGGAACTCGTGTTCGACTTGTTCGATTTCCACCGGCGTTCCCTCGGGAATCGGATCGCCGTTGTTGTCGACCAGCGCGAGGGTGACCTCGGTTGTCCGATACTTTTGGATGCGATCGGTTGCTCCCCGGATCACTTCCTCAGATGAAAGCAGGTTGGCCGCGAATGAAGCCTTCAACCAAAAGAGGAGCGAAAGACCTATCGTGAGCACACGGAAAAACATCGGACTGCCCCTTTCCATTCGTTGCTCGGAATGCCTATGATAGGTCAACAATGTGGATCGGCAACTCACTTGCCGGGGGAGCCGGAGATTTCCTGGTTCACACGCCGTGGGAGGGGCATCTTGCCCCGATGGCCTGGAATTCGCGGCAAGGATGCCGCTCCCACGGAGGAGTTGTTTGGGGGCGCCTCCCGCCAATGCGAGGTTTCCTGTATTTGAGTTGCCGGGCTACACGGGAGAAATGGAATCCATGAGCATAGACGCGGAACAACCCGATCTTTTCACACAAACCGAAAACCCCAACCGCCTCTGGGTGAAGGACCTCGAACCCGGGACCGACATCTCCGGCCCGTTCGCGCTTACCCACATGGCGCTTAAACCATACACCGGCGGAAAGTTCTTGCAGGTGAAGCTTGGGGACAAGACCGGACGGGTGGCGGCGGTGCTTTGGAATGGCGCCGAGGAGGTTTATCCGAACCTCGACATCGGCGACATCGTGGATGTTCAGGGGAAGGTCGACACCTACCGCGACAAGAAGCAGGTGGTGATCAGAAGGATCGACCGCAAGGAGGACCTCGACTCCCTCGACCCAAATGATTTCATCGCCGCGGTGCAGGCCGATGTCAAAGGGATCTGGGAGGATCTCAAAGCGATCGCCAGGACGGTCAAGGATCCGCACCTTCTTGAACTCCTCGGAAAGTTTTTCAAGGACGAAGCGATTGTCGACGCTTTTCTCCGGGCGCCCGGCGGCAAGCAGTGGCATCACGGTTACATCGGCGGACTGGTCGAGCACACCCTCGGCGTGGTCAGGAATTGTGTCGCCATTGCCGAACAATACCCCTTCATCAAGCGAGATGTTCTGGTTACCGGCGCGATCTTCCATGACCTCGGAAAGATTCTCGAGTTCGTGTACTCAACCGTGATCGATTACAGCGACATCGGCCGCTTAGTTGGCCACCAAGTCCTGGGCGATCAGAAGGTGTGCGAGTACGCCCAATCGATCGAGGATTTCCCTCCGGACCTCCTCCTCGAGGTCCGTCACCTGATCCTCTCCCACCACGGCGACAGCCCCGACGCTGTCCGAGGCCCCCAAACCCGCGAGGCGCTCATCCTCTCCCGCGCCGATGACCTCGACGCCCAAATGAACGCCTTCACCCGCGAGATTCTCAAAGCCCGCATGTCCGGCCGCAAATGGTCGGATTATGTGAACCTGATTGGGAGGTATCTCTACGATTCGGGGGGAACGGATGAGCCAGAGGATTTGCCGGGGATGGAGGATTGAATAGGCATATTCCATCGATATCCCTACTGGGAAATGGTAAGATCAAGGTATGAGATTTTCCCAAAGGACTCCATGAATATGAAAGACCTCCCGCCACTCGACAAAACCGCGATCTCGGTGACATCGCTCGGCGATTCCAGCGACGACGATAAGTACTGGCATTCCAAGACGCCGGAGGAACGAATGCGGGCGATGGAAATGATGCGAAGGATGGTCTATGGCGAGGATCGGACTACCGGAAGACTTCAAAGATCTATTGAAGTTGTTGACCTCAAACAAAGCTGAATACCTCCTTGTTGGAGGGTACGCGGTGACTTACCACGGCTATCCTCGATCGACCGGGGATATGGACATTTGGATTCCTCTGGAAGAATCCAACACGAGGAAAGTCATCCAATCTCTTGTGGAGTTCGGTATGAGCCCCGAGAATCTGTCCGTCGATTTGTTCTCCCAAAAAGACAAAGTCATTCGAATGGGGGTCCCTCCATTGCGGATCGAACTCCTCACAGGCGTTTCGGGAGTGGAATTCTCGGATTGCTATTCACGTCGGGTTACGGTGGAGGAGGACGGAATTCCTGTCTGCCTTATATCAATTGAGGACCTCAAGAAAAACAAGAAGGCAAGCGGAAGGCACAAGGATCTGGAGGATCTCGAACGGCTACCGTGACTGCAACCCCACACGATTGCCTCAATTTCCTGTCAGTTTGTATTCGTCGTATCCCGTTTCTCCGTCACGACCCGAAAAATATCGCCGGCGGATTTGACTCCATTGGTGGGAGCATAGAGCCACCGATTAAAACCCCGAACACCATGCTTGACCAGATCTTCGAATGGAAATCCAATCACGCGATCCGGCCCCGGACTCAGAAAGATCGCGGTTTCCTCACCGGTGGACGAAGCCACCTCATATCGGTATGGATATGTCCCGTCATCTGAGTAGGGATCGGCGGGAAGCTTAACCACATAGGGAATCGGTGAAGTTAGAGCTGGTGGTGTAAAACCCTCGTTTTCAGTGGAGTCGGGTGTTGGAAAACGCTCCCACTCGAATGAGTATGTGCGAATGGCCATTTCTAATGACTTTAGATCGCTGCCGATTCTTGGGACAAGAACCTTTGCCGCGGGTTCCATGAGTCTGGTTGAAATCATCCATCCCATCGTTCCCACAAAAACTGCGATAACCCCAAGGCCCTTGAGGGTACCCCATGGCATCGACTGGGAATCGTTAACCTCGACCATTAGCGGGTCACTCCATCCATCCGCTTAGGTGATGTTTGCATACATGAACCCACTTCTCGACGGCGAGCGTCACCCGATCCATGCCCGCGGGTTCAAAACGAAGAAGTAGAACAAAAGGAATGCCACAGTCGCGAGAACGAAATAGATTGCCGACTTCAAGTACGGCGTTCTGATGACTCGTTGATTCAGGAACACGGCAAGGTGTACCCATTTCGAGTCGTGTGCATAGATTTCTTTCATGGCCGTCTCCTTCACTATGAGATTTCCCCCTGTATTTTAGCCCAACGACACTCTTTCATCCATCTCGGTCTGGTCAGTTCCCAGGGTTCAATCAGGATGCAAGAATAATTTTTCAGGTTCCTGCCGCCTGATATATGGCGGGGCGATATCGAGGCTCGGGAATCGGCTTTCCCGCAGACTTGGCGGTTTCCAACCATGCGGCCTTGGCTATTTCGACTTCACGCAGGGCTTCCTCGGCGGTTTCTCCGAAAGCGGAACAAGCCTCGAGATCCGGAATGTCGGCGATATAGCCCTCATCCTCTTCGCTGTAAAAAATGTTGATATGGTAGTCCTTCACCAGATTGTCTCCACTTCACTTTCCCGCAATTGGCGATCACGCGTGACCAGGGGCAGCCCTCGGTGTAGGGCTGTTGCGGCGATGATCCGATCAGGCAAATCGGGAACACTTTCCCGATGAATGTGCTCAATCGAATCGATTATCGCGGGTTCAATCGGAAGGACCTTAATGTCGGCGCGCGAATCGCTAAGCGCTATCTTCAGGTCATTTAAAGGATCTTTGGGCACACGTCCTTTCTCCACCAAGTAAACCAGTTCGATCAGCGAAATAACCGAAACGAACAAAGGAAAATCGCCCTCGACCGCAGCGTGAATTCTCTCGAGGGCAGTCGAGGACAATCGTGTGGGATAGCGCAAATACCAAACTGCTGTGTGGGTATCGAGCAGGAGGGAATTCAATGGTCAAAAATCCCTCGGAAAATTTCCCCACATTTCCCGGCGCGCCTCTTTGATGTCTTCATCAGTCAAATCGAAATCGTATTTTGCCCAGAGCCCCTCAAGACTCCGTAGTGGGGGACGTTCAGCCTTCCGACGTTGCAGGTCCTCCGCGAACTCTCGAACCTTTTCTTGATCCTCGGGTGGCAGTTCACGCACACATTGAACGATTTTTTCTTCGACAGTCATGATATTATTAGAATACTTCAATCCGGCGTTCAGGAAAAGTCCGAAATGACACATTCTGCTTTGCATTCACCTGCCCCCCGGCCCCCCCTTTTGATAAGTTACCGACCATGACCGACACGACCTCACCCCGAACCATCGCCATCATCCCCGCCCGAGGAGGCTCCAAGGGCATCCCAAAAAAGAATCTCGCCCTCATAGACGGAGTCCCCCTGGTCGCGTACACCATCCGCGCCGCGCTGGGGGTTGATCGGATCGAAGACGTGCTTGTGTCGACCGATGACGAGGAGATCGCGGCGGTGGCGCTGAAGGAGGGGGCCTCGGTGATTCGGCGGCCGGAGGAGCTTGCGCGAGATGACTCGCCGACCGAGCCGTGTGTGCTGCATGCCATGGAAAAATGGGAGGAGACTGAAGGAGTTTTGCTTGACTGGGTGGTTCTGCTCCAGCCGACCGCCCCCCTGAGGGACTCCACTGATATCGCGAATGCCTTTAAGATACTCGAAAAATCAGGGGCCGATTGCATCCTTTCCGTGATGGAACGGAGAGAGTTTCACTGGGAACGCGAGGGGGATTTCGGCGTAGCTCAGTGGGATATCGACCACCGGCCCCGACGTCAGGAACTCCGCCCCGATCTCATCGAGAACGGGGCCATTTATATTTCCAGGGCCGACCTCTATCGGAAAAGAGGGAACCGACTCGGTGGGAAAATCGCTCTGTATGAAATGCCGCTCGAGCGGTCCATCGATGTCGACGAGCCTTTCGATCTCTGGTTGGTCGAGTCCACCTTACGCTACAAAAAACAGTCTGGAGAGGGATGAATCATGAGCGACGGTAAAAAATTCAAAGTTCTAATCTGCGATGGAATGGTTTCCGAGGGGCTGGCTGTCTTTCGGACAAATGAATCGATCGAGGTCCTCGACCAAAAAGGGATCTCCCGTGAGGACCTTTTGAAAACGATCCCCGATTGCGAGGCAGTGATTGTCCGAAGCGCCTCGACGATCGACAGCGAGGTGATCGAGGCCGGCAAGAAACTCAAAGTGGTCGCGCGCGCCGGTGTCGGCCTCGACAATGTCGATATCCCCGCGGCCACTAAACGGGGCATCGTGGTGATGAACACGCCCACCGGAAACACCACCTCGGCTGCCGAACACACGATGGCCCTGATGCTGTCGATGCTGCGTAATGTTCCCCAGGCTGATGCCACCATGCGGGGTGGCGGATGGGATCGAAACAAATACACGGGGCGCGAAGCGTTCGGAAAGACTCTCGGGGTTATCGGCCTCGGCAAGATCGGGCGGCAGGTCGCCCAACGGGCCCAAGGGTTCGAGATGAAGATCCTCGGTTATGACCCCTTCGCTTCGAAAGAATCGGCCAAGAAGGATGGGATCGACTTGGTTTCCCTCGATGAACTCTATGAGCGCTCCGATATTATCACTCTGCATGTCCCCAAGACCGATGACACGCTCGGAATGATCAACAAGACATCGCTCGCCAAAATGAAGAAGGGCGCTTTCCTGGTCAACTGCGCCCGTGGGCCGCTGATTATCGAACAGGATCTGGTCGATGCGATCGATGCCGGCCAACTCTCTGGCGCCGCAGTCGACGTCTACTACGAAGAGCCTCCGAAAGATTCACCCTTGGTCGGACACCCGAAAGTGGTCACCACTCCGCACCTGGGCGCCAGCACCGAGGAGGCGCAGATCAATGTCGGCATCATGATTGCCGAGCAGGTGATTGACGCTCTCGAGGATCGCGAGGTTCGTAATGCCGCCAATATGCCAAGACTCGATCCCGAGACTCGCAAGGAAGTCGGCCCCTTCATCCGACTTGCCGACGAACTCGGTCAGTTCTGCGCCCAATTGATCAAGGGGAATGTCGAGAAGATCGAGATTCAATGCCAGGGAGACATCACAAGGTTCGATGTGTCTCCAATTACTGTCGGCGCTCTACGCGGCGCTCTTTCGACAGTGATGCCCGACACAGTCAACTTCGTGAACGCGCAATTCCTCGCCGAAATGCAGGGGCTGAAGGTGGAATCCTCCTCCAGCTCGGAGGCGACCGGTTTCACGAATCTGGTCAAGGTTATCCTGACCGCGGGCGAGAACACTCTGTCAGCCTCGGGAACCATCTTCGAAGGACAGGAGATCTCGCGTATTGTCGGCGTCGATGACTATGTGATCGAAGCGCGCCCCTATGGCAACATCCTCGCGGTTCGGAACAAGGACCAACCGGGTGTGGTCGGGTTGGTCGGGACTGTGCTGGCCAAGAACGGCATCAACATCTCGGACATGTCGCTCGGTTCGAACAAGGCGAAGAAGATCTCTCTGGAGATCATCAATGTCGATCGTCCCGTTCCGGCCGAGGTGATCAAGGAGTTGAAGTCGAACGAGCCGATCATTGCGGCCCGAGCGATCACCATCCGTTAAACTGCTCGAGGGAGGTTGGCCCGACGGCGACCGTCCAGTGGCATGAAGATTCTTTTTCTCAGCCAATACTTTCCCCCTGAGATGGGGGCGCCGTCCGCTCGCGTTTCGGAACTCTGTCGGTATTGGGCCGAGAAGGGGGAGGAGGTGACCATTGTCACCGCCTTTCCCAACCACCCCACCGGACGGATCTTCCCCGGGTATGAGGGCCAATGGTTTCAGCGGGAGGAGACCGATGGATGCACGGTCCTTCGGTCGTGGATCTATGTGACTCCCAACCGGGGCTTTTTCAAACGGGTGATCTGCTTCCTCTCCTTCATGGTCTCCTCCATTTGGACCAGTCTGTTCAAGGCTGGGAAATGCGATCTGGTGATCGCGACCTCTCCCCAAATCTTCTGTGGACTCGCGGGCTGGGCGGTGAGCAGTTTGAAGCGGACCCCGTTTGTTCTGGAGATTCGCGATTTATGGCCGGATTCGGCGATTCAACTGGGGGTGATCAAGAACCCCCTATTGATCTCGCTTTCCCGCTGGCTCGAACGGTTTCTCTACCGTCGCGCCGATCTCATCGTTCCAGTTTCCGGCTCAATCCAGGAGGCGATCGAGGATCAGGGGATTCCTGAGAAACGATTCGAACTCATTCCCAATGGCATTGATTTCAATCTATTCGTGCCCGGGGAACGCGACAATGAACTGCGGAAGAGTCTCGACATCGGAGACCGTTTCCTTGTGTCGTATATCGGCACTCACGGAATGGCCCACGCTTTGGAGCGACTGGTCGACACCGCGAAGGAAATGGATCCCGAACGATTCCATTTTCTCTTCATCGGGGAGGGCGCTCGCAAACAGTCGGTGGTCGATCACGCCAAAGAAATCGGCGCGGAGAACATCACCTTCCTGCCCTATCAGCCTAAGGTGGACATTCCCAAATGGCTCGCGGCATCCGACCTTTCCACGGTTTCCCTGAAGGACATTCCCGTTTTCGAGACGGTTCTCCCCTCAAAGATGTTCGAGATCATGGCTTGCGAACGGCCCATCCTTCTGCTTGCCAAGGGGGAATGCGCCGAACTGGTCCGGACATCCGGCGCGGGAGTGGTGGTCGAGGAGGGCGATCCGGAAAAAATCGCGGCCGCGATCGAAAAACTCGCTGTCGACCCACAGGCTTGCCGCGAGTATGGACGGAAGGGAAGGGAATTCGTCTTCGAACACTACCACCGAGAGCGCTTGGCTCAACGGTATTTGGACCGACTCAAGCGTAGAGTAACCGGCCCTTAGGTTCCGGTATTGGCCGATTGAGTTCGCGAGCAGTTTCGATCCATTCCTCTATAACTGTTCGAGCATTTGCAACTGCTTCTTCATAACTTGCGCCGTCGGCCATGCATCCGGGTAATTCGGGAGCCTCAACAACGTAGCTTTGATCTTCTTCACTCCAGTAGATGATGAGTTCGTATTTAATCGACATCAGTCTCTCCACATCTGTATTTCACGATGATACCCCGAATTTGCTTGACTTGATAAGGCTTGGCTTTGTTTTCTTTGGGTTGAAGATTGATGATCTCCGTGACGCCATCCCTCGTGAAGATATGATGATCCCCCTTTATCCGGCTAGAAAAACCAAGACGGAGGAGCAATTTGCATAAATCGGAAAAATCGATATTCGAGTCCGACACCCCAGACAATATCTTTTCTCTAAGTTTTGAATATTTTCCCATGAAACTGATCTCTTATTTGGCGACGGGTTGGATGGGCGCTGGAAATTCGGATATTCACAAATCGCCCAATTCCCTCTTTGGTTGGAAACAATCACAAATTTAGATCAGATAATCAAGTGACTGCAAAGCAGACTTGATTCCCTCAGAGAAATGAGATATTGTCTTTTGCAAACGTTTACATCCAGGGTTTTCGCCCGACTTTTTAAAGTGTGGAGGTCTCATCGTGGTCATAAGGTCGCTTTCGGTGGCATTGGTTTTTGCAGTGGTCTTCGGGATTCTGTTCCCCAAGGCGGGGATTGCGGAGTCGACCCGATCCGAGGATTTCGCGAAGGATCCGCATTGGGACGCGGTCAACAACCGGATCGATCCCAAGAATGCCAAGACGGTGGTCCAGGATTTCGGTTATTCGAAAACCAACCATGCCGGTGGCGAGTCTCCCGGCGAGATCGGGGGCAGGATTACCCGATCCCTGACCAAAGCGAGCTACGCGAAAAAGATTGAGGAAAAAACTCTGGAGGACAAACTCTCCGCATCGGGGCAATTCGCAGTTCCCGCCGCGGAGGGGGGGAGCGCCATGCTTTTCGGCTGGTTCAACAGCGAATCCGATGGATGGCGGACGCCTAACTCCTTGGCCTTCCGCCTTGATGGCAATGGCGGCAAGTACTGGG
>JACKFH010000036.1 GCA_020632575.1 Candidatus Omnitrophota bacterium
CGAAAGTCCAGTCTCGCGGTCTTCTTCCCAGTAATTCAAGCCGTTGATGAACTTCCAGGAAAACCAGAGGCCCAGGTGCCAGGGATGATCGGGGGGACGCACCCAGGTGAGGGGAGTTCCATCCTCCAATGCAATGGGATGAAAGTACGGTTTGCTCGCCTCCGGTTCGAAGTTGAATCGCCAAACCGTTTGATTCCCCACTTTCAACCCAATCGAGGTCTCAGTCTCGGTCCAATGGGTGGCGTCCATGGCCTCAACCTCCAACCCAACGAAAAAAAATAGACTCGCCAAAACCGCTGAAACTCTCTTTGGCTTCCACATGCAAGGGCGCACCCCCCATCGATTTGACGCATTTTAGCACCTAAAATATGTTTTTGTCTTGCCCGAATCGTCTCCAGAACATTTCTTAACAGGGGGATCCTTAATATGTAAATCGATCAATGTAGGAAAGAAGCCAAAAAAAGATGCCAAACCCCCATCTATTCTCGTCACCTCGTTTTTTCCTCAAGTTATCTTCCACTGAAACCTAATCGCCCCCCGGCTTCATGGAAAACACTCATCCGGAAGGCGGCTGGGTAAGCATAGCCTAGGCGCACAAACCATCCCTTCTTATGGACGAATCCCGGCGATAGTTTCACGTTCTACTCCGTCAAGGTTGGTGATCAGCAACCTATTCGGTCACACTCAATCTGGTAAAATTCTCCCATGGGCAATGACGATCTCATCCCCATTAAAGTGGTCACAGACCTCGATCCACCCCGAGATCCTGATCCTCTACAGAAACCTGATCGATCTTCAGACCGGGATCAACCTCCATCTTCCGAGGGTCGAAGACCTTGGTTGAGGGACTCTTTTGTCTTCCTTATTGGTGTTGCCTTAAGCTGCTACGCTCTCTTGTATCGTGATGTGATCCTTCCCTTCGGATTCAGACTTTGGTGGGTGTTGGGATTGCCGAATATTGTAGCATGGTTCTTCTGGATCGGTGTTCCATTCATTAGTATGGTTCTTGCGGGATATCTCTTGTATTCCCGCTCCTGGTCGTGGATCCCCAAAATCCCTGCAGCAATCGCGTTGATATCTAACGGGTTTATCATCATGGTGTGGCTTTTGCAGTGGGCTGGGTACTTCCGTCCATATTAGCAGCCAGTGAAAAAACTGTAGCCGGCAACTCACTTGCCGGGATGCGGGCCGGAGGGGCGCCTTCCCATCTCCGAGAAAAAGGAGTTTCATTAGGTGGGCTCGTAATGACGAAGGGAGATCCAAAGCAATGCTCAAGAAAATCGTCCCCATCCTGGTCATCGTCATTCTCTTCCTTTGGCTTAGAGACGCGGGGTATTTCGATTTGGACTCTTACAAACAGGAGTTCACCAACGACAATCCGGGTGGAACGGTCCATCTGTTTATGGACGCCGCATTGAAACGAGACGCGGCCCAAATGAAGAAATATTGTATAGCGGGTCAGGAGGTCGCTTGCGACCAGTTGTTGTCTGAAATCGCCACCGTCAACCGGACTTTCAAAGAATACAAAGCCAGCGTCTCCGGCACGGCTGGGAACCGGACGGGAGGCACCGCGAAATTGTGGGGTGAGAAGGGGGACCTGTTCATGATTGTCACCTTTTCCGTCGAAGACAAAGATGGGGTTTGGTATATTTCCACCATATCCTCACGCCGCGTATCCGCTTCGTGAAGATCCGAGGGGGCGGACGAAATTCCCGCTTGTACCTCATTCCCTGAGACAGTAATCTAGACTCAACGAATCAAAGGGGATGCAATTTCGATTGCGGTGTTGCTCATCCGAACAAAATGAAACCCTCGATGTCCATCGATAAGGCGGCCTCTCTTTTCCGCATTTACCTTCCGGCGACTCTGCGGATTGTTGTCTTCCTGCTACTCCTCTCATCCACTCTCCAAGGTTCTGTCTCGGGGGATGAAGATTATTTTGAGTCGAAAGTGCAACCGGTTCTCGAGGCCAATTGCTATGAATGCCATTCCCATGAAACCAAGATGGAGGCGGGTTTGACTCTGGACTCGCTGGAGGGAGCGCTACGCGGGAGCGATTTTGGAAGGGTCATCGAACCAGGAAAGCCGGAGGAGAGTCTTCTGATCTCCGCGATCCAGTACACGAACAAGGACCTCCACATGCCTCCCAAGAAGAAACTTCCCGAGGAGGAAATCGCGGTCCTGGTTGAATGGGTGAAGGCCCTGCAACCCGAGGAAGCCCACGGCCAAATAGAAGCCGTCTCACAAGGGGAGGAAACGGCGCCCGATTGGGAATCGATCTATCAGGAGCGACTCGACTGGTGGAGCCTCCAGCCCGTTGCAAATCCCTCTCCACCCGAGGTTGAGGAAGACTCCTGGCCGAATAACGAGGTGGATCGGTTCATCCTCGCGGCGATGGAGGAACAAGGGATCGCTCCTGTGCGTGAGGCGGACCGTTGGGATTTGACCAGACGGTTGAGTTTCGCCCTGACCGGTCTGCCACCCGACCCGGAAGTCGCCAGAAAGTTCGCGGGAGACAATTCACCAACCGCTTATGAGGACCTGGTTCAGTCTTATTTGGATAGCCCCCACTTCGGGGAACGTTGGGCGAGGCATTGGATGGATGTGGTCCATTACTCGGACACGCATGGGTACGAATGGGATGTCCCGGCCAAGAACGCCTGGATGTATCGAGACTATCTGGTCCGCGCATTCAACGACGATGTCTCCATTCAGCGCCTTATTCTGGAGCAGATCGCGGGCGACCTCATCGAACCTCGTATCGATGAGAAAACAGGAATTAATGAGTCGCTGATAGGGCCGATGGCGATGAGACTTGGAGAGCGGCGTCATGGCGACAACGCCCAGGCCGAGGGGGTGACCCAAGAGGCGGTCGATAACATGATCGACACCCTTTCAAAGGGATTCATCGCAACCACGGTCGCGTGTGCGCGATGCCACGATCACAAATTGGATGCGGTCGAACAGAAGGATTATTACGCGATGGCGGGCGTCCTGATGAGCAGTCGCTGGATCGTGAGGAGTCTCGAAACGGAAGATCCCAATCTAGACACATTGGAGACCCTGAAAGAAATCAAACAGCATCTCCGAGGGAAACTGTCCGCAGTTTGGAAAGGGGCGAAAAACGAAATCTCCGAACGAATCCGCCGGACTCCGTTGGAGAATCCTGGGGATTCCAAGGACAAGAAGAAAAAGAAGGGGGATGAGGCGCCATCCTTTCCAGGGACCCTCCCCGAAATCTGGAATCATGTCATCGCTTCCGCCTCGGAGGGCATGGAAGTGGATCAGATCTGGAAAGACTTGGTCGAGAAGTTCCATGTCGGGCGCAAAAATCGGATTTCGGAAAACAAGGCAAACCTCCACCTCATCGCCGATTTCACACGCGATGAGATTCCTCAGGGTTGGCACGTCCAAGGGTTCGGCATGAAACACGGCCATGTCAAAGATGGTGAGTTGGTCCTTTCGGACGCGACCGATGAAATCGCAATGAGCCTCCTCCCGGCGGGGCGTTGGTCGCATGTTTGGTCCCAGAGACTCGGCGGGGCGGTTCGAAGTCCCTTATTCGCTCAGAAACCGGCGCCAACCATTTCCGTGGGTTACGCAGCGGGACATTTTTCCTCGCAAACATTGATTGTGGACAACGCTTTCCACAGCGAGCGGATGATGTTCAACAAGCAAGGGATCGAAGATTGGCTGACCCTCGAAACGGGGAACCTCCAGCCCCTTGCCGGCACCCCCGATCAAACGCCCCGGCGGGTCTATCTCGAACTTGCGACGAAATCCTTCAACAACTACTTCCCGCCGCGAGACAAGTACGGCGGGGTGACCCGTGAGGACGAACGGGATGAGAGGTCCTGGTTGGGGATCACTCAAGTCTACGAACATCCGAAAGACCACCCGCCGGTGGATGAACTGAAACGGTTCACTCCCCTGTTCACGGGCGATTCCCTTCCCTCCTCGACTGAAGAACTGGCCGAGCGCATCGCTTCCCTGCTGATCGCCTCAATCGAGCAATGGAGCCAAGATGATTGCGATAGCGAGGATGTGAGATTGATAAACGAGGCGCTGAAAGGCGATTGGCTCCCAAACGACCCGGCATCGCACCCGGAGATCGCCGCCTTGAGGGATCGCTACTGGGAATCCGAGAGGCGATTGCAGCCGGATCGAGTGATCGGTGGAGTCGCCGATTGGAATGAGGGAGAGAATGCCCAAGTTGGAGTTCGCGGCTCGTACACCGTGCTTGGCGAGGAGGTCCCGAGAGGCAATATTCGATTTCTTGGAGGCCCGGGCTCGAGAACCTATCTGGAGTCGAGTGGACGGCTTGAGCTCGCGCGCAACTATGCGAGCGAAAACAACCCGCTCACGGCGCGTGTGTTCGTAAATCGGGTTTGGCATTATCTCTTTGGCGAGGGATTGGTGCGGACTGTCGACAACTTCGGTCAGTTGGGGGAAAAACCCTCTCACCCGGAACTCCTCGATTACCTGGCTCAGCGTTTCGTCGAGGAGGGGTGGTCGCTGAAGAAACTGGTCCGGTTGCTGGTCACCTCCTCCACTTGGCGGCAATGCAGCATGGTCAGCGAGAAGAACCAATTGATCGATCCCGAGAACCGCCTTTGGCATCATCGGCCGATGCGACGCCTCGACGCCGAATCGATCCGGGATTCGATACTGGCGGTATCGGGGCGATTGGATGACTCCTTGTTCGGCCCGCCGGTGAACCCCCACCGTGTGGCTGAGGATTCGACGAAGAGATTGTATAGCGGTCCGATCGATGGCGATGGTCGCCGAAGCCTTTATGTGAAGATGACCCTGATGGAACCGCCAAAGTTCCTGGCGACCTTCAATCAGCCGATTCCCAAACTGACTACAGGCGCACGGGATGTCACCAATGTCCCCAACCAAGCCTTAGCACTTTTGAACGACCCCTTCGTTCACGAAATGGCCGGTCAATGGAGTGAGCAACTGATGCGAGATGATGCAGCGAAACCCGAGGAAAGAATCGAAGGGATGCTAGCGACGGCGTTCGGCCGAACACCAAGCAGGCAAGAGATCGCAAGGCTAGCCGACCTGGCTTATCGGTGCGCCGAGCTGCGAGGCGTGGATTCGGAGGAAATGCTACACTGCCAGGAGGCTTGGGCCGATGTGGCCCATTCGATCTTCAACTTGAAGGAATTCATTTATGTCCGATAAGCCCTCTTCGAGTCCGATCACTCACAACCCTCTGTGCCCCGGCTGTGTGAGAGGTGGCTCCTCGCGCCGTGATTTCTTACGCCAATCGAGCATGGGATTCGGAATGCTGGCCTTGGCGGGGTTGGCCGATCGCTGGACCCCCCAGGCGTTTGGACTAACCGAACCGCACTTCGCCCCCAAGGCAAAACACGTGATTTTCCTTTTCATGGACGGCGGCGTCTCCCATATCGACACCTTCGACCCGAAACCGGAATTGACCAAACACCACGGAGAGTCGGTGAGTTGGGAAAATGACAAGCGCTCGCAGGCCATCAGCCCCAACCGGAAGTGGCTTAAGAATCTTTGGGACTTCAAACAGCGGGGCGAGTCGGGACTTTGGGTGAGCGAACTGTTGCCTTACGAAGCCGAGATCGCCGATGAGTTGTGTGTGGTGCGTTCGGTTGTTGGTGAGACCCCGCTTCACGGCGCTCAGAACCTACTGCTTCACACCGGTCGGAGCATCGGCGCGGCGCCGAGCTTGGGGTCCTGGATCTCCTATGGATTGGGAACCGAGAACGAAAATCTTCCGGGCTATGTCCTTCTGAATAACGACTGGATTCCAAATGGGGGATATCAGAATTTTGCGAGTTCCTACCTCCCAGCCAACCACGAGGCGGCGATGGTGCGCGCCAAAGGGACCCCTGTGGACAATATCGCGCCGACCGATCCGGAGACCATTCAGAAAGCCAAGCTCGCATTCCTCAGCGACCAAGACTCTGGGTTCGCCCGAAGTCTCGGAGGGTCGGATGAGATCGAATCCGCGATTCGCAATTACGAGACCGCCGCGCAAATGCAATCGCTCATACCCGACCTCTGCGATGTGTCGAAAGAAAGCAAGGAGACTCTGGCGCTTTACGGAGTCGATCGATCCGATGACTACGATCATTATTACGCGCTGCAATGCCTGAGAGCTCGTCGTCTTATCGAGGCGGGGGTCCGGTTCATCGAAATCACCTGCCCGCTCACTCACAACAACAACGCCCCCTGGGATCAACACGGCGATTTGAAACGCCGCCATGAGGAAAACGCTCGGATCACCGACCAACCGGTCGCGGCTCTAATCAAGGATCTGAAGCAACGGGGATTGCTCGATGAAACACTCGTCCTGTGGGCGGGAGAAATGGGACGAACCCCTCATTCCAGCGGCGAGGATGGTCGTGACCATCATGTCAGCGGTTACACCATCTGGATGGCCGGCGGCGGAATGAAAGGCGGAATGACCTATGGCCAGACGGATGAAATGGGAATGTCCGCGGTCGAGAACCCCGTGGATATCCACGACATCCACGCCACCATCCTCCACCAACTCGGGGTCGACCACACGAAACTCACTTTCCGCTTCGGCGGCCGCGACATGCGGCTCACCGATGTCCATGGGCGGGTGATCGACGATATTCTGGCTTGAAATTCTATAAGGCCGTGGCCCCAAGGTTCTAAGGGAGATGATCCTCTTTCTTCCAGATCGGTCCGCCTTGATAGAGATTCCCCACCTCATATCGGGGGTTGGGAACAACCGCTTCCTTCATGATCTCATCGATTCGTTTGACAATGTCCGGGTGCTTGGCGGCCACATCGTCTTCCTCGCCGATGTCGGTTTTCAGGTTGTATAGTTGAATGTCGCTTCCCTGCCCCAATCGGATCCCTTTCCAATCGCCCATGCGCACCGCTTGATCGTAGCGGTCCCGGCAGTGGCCATAATCGAAATAAAGATATTCGTGCGGGTTCTTCACCTCGCCGCCCATGAGCGCGTCGACCACCGAGATCCCATCGATGTTCGATGGCGCCTCGACTCCCGCGAGTTCGGCGAAGGTGGGCATCATGTCCCAGAAAGCGACGATTTCATCGCTGGTTTCTCCCGAGGGAATTTTGCCCGGCCAACTCGCGATGAACGGGACTCGAATCCCACCCTCGGTGACATCGCGTTTGTAGCCTCGGAGCGGTCCATTGGTGTCAAATTTCTCCCAAACGGAATCATGACCGCCATTGTCGCTGGTGAAAATGATCAGGGTGTTATCCGAGAGCCCCAATTCATGAACCAAGTCGACAATCCTTCCCAGGTCTCGATCGAGCATGTGAACCATGGAGGCGTATTTCTTGGAGCGCGTGTCCCAGTCCTTGTCCGTATAGGGATCGGTGGTCGGCACAGTCAGTCCATCCGGGTCCTCATCATGGCTGGAGAAATGCGGAAGGGTGTAGGCGCCATAGAAGAAAAAGGGATGGTCCTTGTTATCCCGAATGAATTCGAGAGCACGCTCGGTCATGAGATCGTTGCTGTACCGGTCATGGGATTTTGTGTTCCCCGATAAATCCATGACCCCATCGTTGTCATCGAGATACTCGGTGTAGTAGTAGTGCGCATGGTCCTGATTCAAATACCCCAACCACATATCGAAGCCCTGGTTCGTGGCCCGACCCACTGTGCCGGCGTCGCCGAGCGACCACTTGCCGATTCCTCCGCAGGTATAGCCAGCCTTCTTCAGCACCTCGGCGACCGTTACATCCTTATCCTCGAGGTAAGTGTGATAGTGAGGGATATTGTCGCGAGCGGCGGCGTGCCCATTGTGCAAGCCGGTCATCAAAATGCACCGGCTCGGAGTGCACACCGGCCCTCCCGCGTAGGCTTGGGTGAACCTCAATCCATTCTCGGCTAGACGGTCGATGTTCGGCGTTTCAAGCAACTTCTGGCCATAGCAACCTGGGTCTCCATACCCGAGATCGTCGGCCATAATGAAGATGATATTTGGTTTTTCGGCGCCCTTGCCCTCGCTTTGGGCAAAGCAGGTTTGGACACAGATGCAGCATGCGATCGATACAACAAGGGATTTCATCATGATTAAAACCTCCAAGGGCATCATAAAAAATCCTTTGTCGATGTGTAAGGAGTCCGATAAACTGTATAAGCGCGAGGTTTCGCGCTCCCGATTCCAGCAGGGAGACCGCCCATTCTCTTGAAATCCACCGTCCGCATCATTCCAACCCTTCTATTATTGATCGCCGTTCCGATTTTCGGGCAGGACGATCTCGCCTCTCTTTCGGATGAGTTTGACAATCCATCCACTCAGAGCAATTGGATGCGAATCTATCAGGTCGAACAGTGGGGCGCGGACCAGCTCGAGGAATACGATTTTTCGGGGGCGCGTCCGGGATGGCTGCGGATGGTTCCCTATTCGAGCACCTGGTACCAAAACTGGCGCGGGGTGTTGGCTTTCAAAGAAGTCACTGGCGATTTCATGGTCACGACCCATATCCAACCCCGAAACCGCGCGGGGACCGGAGCGCCGGGTAGCCAGTTTTCTCTGGCGGGCATCATGATCCGGACGCCGCGAAACATCACTCCCCAGACGTGGACGCCGGGCGGGGAGAATTATGTCTTTCTGTCCATTGGCGCCGCGGGCGACCCGGGAGTTTACCAATTCGAAGTGAAGACCACGGTCGACAGCGATTCGAACCTGGTCTACACGGACGCCAACACAAGCGAGGCGACGATTCGTTCGGCGCGTTTGGGGAACTACTTCATCATGCTTCGCAGAGCGCCCGAAGAAGATTGGGTGGTCCATCGTCGTTACTACCGTGAAGACATGCCGCAAACCCTTCAGGTGGGGATGACTTGTTACACCGATTGGCCCACCGGATCGACATTCGATCCCTATGTCCACAATCAAATCACCATCACCACCGGAAACCCGGACCTGGTCGCTGATTTCGATTACTACCGATATGCGCGAGTTGAGCTACCGTCCTCCCTCGAGGGTGTCGACCTCCTCGACACCTCCGAGGTGAGCGATGCGGATCTCCTCGCTTTTTTAGGCGATCAAACTCAGGAGACTCCAACTCCAAGCGCAACCCCTACCCAAACACCGACCGAAACTCCAACACACACCAACACCGCCTCGGCGACAGAGACCCAGACGCCGACGTCGACTCCGACTTTCACCTCAACAGAAACATTGACTTTCACTCAGACACAGACGCGCACCTCCACCGCAACCCCTTCTCCATCTGAAACGGAAATGGTTGAGACGCCAACCGGCACATATTCCACCGACATTGACGGCATCCCGGGTGTGGACGTTCGGGATCTAATCCTTTTCCTCGAAATCTGGAAGAGCCAACAGGCAGGAGACGATTGATTTTCGAGCGTAATGAACCTCGGCGGTGAGTTTGTCACGGCCTCACGGTGGGCTCTCCATTGATGGCGGAATGGCGAACCTAAGATCGGCGACAAGGAGTCAATCCGGTAAGTGATAGCCAGTATAAAAATGGCTGGAAGCTGGAATTTCCAGTACGGAGCAAGATCAATTCGTGATAACCTAATCAACCAGGAGGTGGTGAAAATGCCTTTGAAGAAATCCGCTCATTTATTGGCAACTGCAATTCTCGCCTGCACATTATCCATAGCACCCGCTCATGCCGTATTTCACCTTTGGGATATTAGCGAGATTTACACTAACGCAGACGGGACGATTCAATATATTGAACTATTCACCACCAGTAACAGTCAACAATTTCTAACCGATCACGATATTAAAGCCACCCAGGGCGGGGAGACGAACACCTTCATATTCCCTTCGGATTCCGGTTCGCCCACCGCAAATCAACATCTTCTCATCGCGACCTCGGGATTCTCCGCCCTTCCTGGAGCGGTGACACCGGATTTCATTTTGCCGGATGGTTTTCTTTTCACTCCGAATGGGACAGTTGATTTCGCGGGGGTCGATTCCCAAACCTATGCAACCATCCCGACCGATGGGGTCATGTCGCTTCACTATCCGGGTGGAACCGTGTCCGCCAATTCACCCACCAATTTTGCCGGGGACGTGGGAAGCATCGACGCGGGAGGCGGAGGAGAAACCCCCACATTCACGCCAACTTCCACTCCCACCGACACTCCCACCGCAACCGAGACCCCGACCAGCACGGATACGGAAATGGCGACTGAGACCTTCACTGCGACACCAACAGAAACATTCACAGCATCCCCCACAGAGACCGCAACGCTGACTGAAACAGAAACGCCCTCTCCAACCGAAACGGATTCCGGGACCACCCCGACCAACACGCGCTCGGCCGATATCGACGGCATCCCCGGCGTGGACGCACGAGACCTGATCCTCTTTCTCGAGGAGTGGAGAAAGCAAGCGTTCGGGGCGAAATAACCGGACCCTATTAAAATTGTTGCGTCAATTCCCCATTGACCTTCACCCGCTTGACAATCTTCTTGATTCGTACAACAATTTAATTGTTGAAACTTTACCTTAAATTGTTGTTTGTCTGAGGAAGAATCCTCGAAGTGATCCGCAAAAAAATCGCTGGAGGCTGACATGAATCCCCGACTCATCGCCTCGACGCTCGCAATCTCGAGCCTTTTCTTTTCCTGTCTGATTCCCATTCCCGCAATTGGCGAGAATTCTGAGGAGCCATCCGCCCATCTCGTCCACTCGTTTGAGCCCCCCATCGAGTTTCGCGGCGAAGGTTTCGGCGGACGCGTCGCCATTTCCGGCGATCACGTATTCATAGGGGCCCGGTGGGCGGAACCCCCAACAGGCGGGTCGGGAATCATCTTTCAATACCGATTGCCGGGACCCGAATTTGTCCGATCATTTGTCGATCCGGACCCTGAGACATCGGCCGAGTTCGGCGTGCGAGTCCATACGGACGGCGAGGTTGTGGCGATCTCCTCTCCCTACAAGGAGATTGAAGGAATCGAGCAAGGGGTGGTTTATCTTTACGATGTCGATAGCGGCGACTTGGTCCGAACCTTCCACAGCCCCCACCCAACCGAGGGTGGAAAATTCGGAATTGCCCTTGGAATCGTGGGAGACCGGATCTATATCGCCGCCCACGGCAATCGAACCGGAGACGAATCCGCGATCCCTTCAGGAGCGATCTACGCTTTCGATCTACACACGCAAGAGTTGATTCGAACCTTCGAGAATCCGGAGCCGGACGAGGGCGACCAGTTCGGTTTTGGATTCGTGGTCGAGGGAAATCGTCTCTTGGCTTCCGCTCGGTTGGATGACACCTTGGGCGAAGACACCGGTTCGGCCTATCTGTTCGACACGGAAACGGGTGAGTTGATTCACCTATTCCGCAACCCTACGCCGATGGAGGCCGACGAACGTTTTGGAACCGGCATCTGCCTGGCCGCCGGGAAAGCGGTGATCGGCGCCTTGAACGACACCACGAATGGAGTTGAGTCGGGGGCGTGCTATGTCTTCAATGCGGTCACCGGGGAATTGGAGCGCACGATTTACAGCCCCAACGCCCAAGCGGGAGGCCAGTTCGCCGCGAGCGTCGCGATCGGTCCATTGTTCGTGGCCGGCGAACCGGCAACTGGATATCACGCGGGCGCGCCCGGTCACGCTTACCTCTTCGACCCGCGAACCGGAGACCTCCTTCAGGAGATTATGAATCCCAGTTCGGCTCCGAAGGATCATTTTGGAAACCCGACCGCCACCGATGGAAGTCATGTCCTGGTCGGCGCTTGGGGCGGGACCGGCGGCGCCTACCTGTATGACGTTTCGGAGTTTATTTCACCGACCGCGCCAACGGTCGATGTCCGCCCAGACGAACCCACCACTCTCGACGATCTCATTTGCGAAGCGACCGGCAGTGTCGAGTTCGATGGAAAAGAGGTGTCCTACGCCTATCAATGGCTCATCGATGGGATGGAGGTGGAATTCGACGGATTCAATCCGGTGACCGGACCAACCTTGAGCCATGAGTACACCGCGAGAGGTCAAGTGGTCGAGTGCCGGGTAACACCCCACACGGACACGCAGACAGGCGTACCCACAAGCGATTCAGTGACGATCCTCAACGCACCGCCGGCGGCGCCAGTGGTTCGAATCCTTCCGGAAAACCCCACGCCGGATGACGGGCTGGCGGTGTGGATCGATACGGAGAGCGTCGACCCGGATGGTGACACCATTGTCTATCTCTTCGAATGGTTCTCCTCGAACAATGGCGAGGATTGGACCCGACGTCCCGAGGTGAGCGGGAATCTTTCCCCCTTCTTTCCAGGGAACTCCTCGATTTCATCGATCTACACCCTCGCCGCCGAATTCTGGCGGGTGGAGGTCACCCCCATCGAGGCCCACACCCTATCGAAATCCAGAACCTCCAAGGGCCTCCCAATCCTGGGCGGGAAGGGATCGGCGGAAACGATGATCCTCCCCGATCTCGACGGCGACAACACGGTCGGTCCCGATGACCTCACGCTCCTCCTTTCCATCTGGCACAGGGAGAAAAGCGAGCTCCCTGATGAAGCGAGCAAGATGTTTTTCCGGGATGCCGATCCTCCGGAATCCCGGATCGGATTGGGTCAGTTGTGGCATGTCACTCTTTACGCTTGGGGGCGGAAGGGGGGATGAGTCGCCCATCTAACAAAACAACCCATGCTTTCGAGAGAGTCTTCTCAAAAACACGGGCTGCACAAATCAATTTCCTCTTAGATCCGGATTGAAATCAAACCGGTTCCGATCCCCCCTATCGCTCAGAATTCGCTCAACTCATCGTCCTCGAGGGGTATCACATCCTCTGATTTCTCCCTGTCTTTTGGGAACCGAGTGTGAGTTGAGGAACTCGAACCGGATTTTAATCCTTGATGGCCGATCCCTTGGATCGCCGTATGAATACGGTGCATATCCTCCACGCAGGATTCCTCATCGGCGGCCGAATCAGAGGCGGAGAAGCGGCGACTGTTGGTTGTTCTCCGGGTTGCTATATCAGACGCCCCGATAATACTGTCGAGGATCATGATGGTGTCCTTCAATTGCATCGCCTGGGCCGAGAGTTCCTCGCTGGCCGCGGCGGACTCCTCCGAACTCGATGCGTTCTCTTGAGTCACCTCATCGAGTTGACTCACAGCAGTGTTCACTTGCTCGATCCCTTGAGCCTGCTCCTTGCAGGCTGACGCAATCTGTGCAAGCAAGTTGGCCTGATCGTCGCTGGACGCGGTCAAATCGGCGACGATCTGCGAAACCTTCTGAACTCCTTGGGCAATCTGGTCGATCATTTCTCCCACTTGATTCGAAACCTCCAACCCATTTGTCGAGGCCGCTTGAGACTCCTCGATTAATTGGGATGTGGTCTTCGCCGCCTCCGCGCTCCTCAATGCGAGGTTGCGCACCTCCTCGGCCACGACGGCAAACCCTTTGCCCGCATCGCCCGCCCGGGCCGCCTCCACAGCCGCATTGAGCGCAAGCAAATTGGTCTGGAAGGCAATTTCGTCGATGGTTTTTACTATCTTTGCCGTTTCATCCGAAGAGTTTTTGATCTGCTGGTTTGCCTGAGCCATTTTCTTTGCAGTTTCGCTGCACTGCCTGGCAGCAATCTCCATTTCATCGGTCATCCGGTTGGCTTCGCGACTATGCTCAGCGTTTACATTGACACGCTCAGAGGCCTGTTCGGCATTGCTGGAGTTCTGATGAGTCATGGCGGACATCTCTTCGAGGCTGCTGGATATTTCTTCGAGGTTGGCGGCTTGTTCGCTGGCGCCCTGCGCCATGGTTTGACTGGATTGGGAAACCTGGGAGGAAGCGGAGGCGACCTGCTCGCTACCCTGAGAAATGCCCAAGGTGACATCCCGAAGTTTCCTACCCGTTTCTCGGAGTTCGAGAACGCTAAATGTTTTCAAACCCTGGAATATCTCTTTGAGAGGTCCAGTGATGGATCGAGTGACCAAGAACGATGCGGTCAAGATGACGAGCAACCCCAGAAACCCGATGGTGAGAATCATCGTCCGAAGAGAGTAGACCGTTGCGAAGGCCTCGTCTTCATTGATCTCCGCAATTAGCGCCCAACGGCTCCCAAAGACATCGACCGGAGTGAAAGCGGACAGAACCATGTTATCCACTCCGGTCATTCCGACCGTGTAATCCGATCCGATCTCGATCCCTGTCTCGCCCATGAGCGCCTTGTCAATCATTCCGCTTTTGGCTTGGTTTTTTTTCTGGAATGAGGCGGCAACGGAATAATTATTGCTATCCAGGAAGGAGTCGGACCTCATGCGATGATCGGACCCAACCAGATAAGACTCTCCAGAAACTCCCATTCCCTCACGCTCTTGCATAATCTTGTTGATCGCTTCCAGAGAGATTTGAAGCGCAACGATGAGTTCGGTTTCTTTGTCAATCTCATGAACGATCGCTTCACCGATAAAGGCTGCGGGATCGCCATTGCTTGGAGCATAAGGCTCAAAATCTGCAAACGCGAAGTCCTGAGTTTCAGCAACCTTCTTAACGAGTTTCCCGAGGCCGGATCCTGCGTACTCGCCAGTGAGAAGGTTGGTTTGATAGTCCTTCTCTTTGGCGACGGAATAGAAACAGTAACCGCTTGAATCGACGAGGAAGAGGTCGTAGTAACCATAAAGGTCGCAATACTTTTGAAAGAAAGGAACGCCCCCGTTGTCGACCGGACAAAAAGCTTCGGCCACATCGATTTCCGCTACGAGCGCCCAGCGGAAGTCCCCTACATCCACCCAGGTGTAGGCCGAGAGAACGGGATGATCCAGATAGGATTGAACCACATCGGTCCCTTCCTTCCCTGACAACGCCAACTTGGTCGATTCGGTCTCGATCTTCCCAGATTCTGGGTCGGAAAATGATCCGAGAACGGTTCGGTTCTCGGGATCCCGGAAGGAGTCGGACCGCATGAGGAAATCGGACCCGACCAGATAGGTCTCACCTGTGTCTCCCAAACCAGACCGGTCTGTCATGGTTTCATTTATCTCATCGAGTGACATCTGCGCGGCCAGTACGCCAATCAAGGTTCCGGTTGCGTCAAAGACCGGGTATCCGGCAAAGCAGGCGGGTTCGCCATTGCTTGGCGCGTAGGGTTCGAAATCCACAACACTCTGTTTCTCCGACTGGACGACCTCTCTCCAGAGTTTGGCCAACCCACTATCCTTGTAGGGACCGGACGCAAGATTGGTTCCCAAGTCGCTCTCCTTCGCACATGTGTACATAACGTGTCCATGCGCTGAGCAAATCAGGAAAATGTCATAGAGGCCACTTTCTTGCCAAAAGGTGGACACCTCTTTGCCATCCTCTTTCCAGATTCTCTGATATTCGGGAGTTGTGACATCATAGGCCCCATTTGGAGTAACCCCTGTCGCGTGATGGTATTCCCGTAAACTTACAAAGAGGTCAGAAACAATGCGGCTCCGTGAAAAGGTGGAGAGGTGCAAGAACGTTTGTTCAAAGTATTGGTTGATCTGGTCCTTCCGCACATCCCGCAGGCCTGTCAGACGGTCGAAGGCTTCTCCTCTCAAACTCCCGACCGTTTCGACAAGAACCCCAGCATCCCCTTTCCTTTCAGCGAAAAACCTCTCGATTTGGCTCTTCTTGATTTCGCGTATGCTTTTGAGTTGAGCAAAACTCTGGTCCTCCAGCGCTGTGCTGGACTTTGTGAGAGCAAACCATCCAAGGATAGTGAATGGCAAAACGGCCACAATCAGAAACGCCAGGGCTAATTTCGTTCCGAGCCTCATTTCGTTGAACAACGACATCGCGTGAGTCCTCCTATCGAACGACTTTACTGAATCTCCATTTCTTTCTTCCCCTCGTTTTTAGTAAACAAACTCGCATCGAATCCCCAACGCGAGCGCGGATTTGTTATCGGTTCCGCCAGGATTGACGATGTATTGAAGGTCCGGCTTGATCGAAAGCCGATCATTGATTTGGGCCTTGTAAAAGACCTCGAGAGCCGTTTCTCCGTCCGCCTCGAAACCTGCTCCTGGAGCATCGCTAAGATCCACATGGCCGACCCAAACCCCCAAGGAATCATTGTCTCGCGTGGGACAGAGACCGGTTCCGACCACACCCAATCCCCAGTATTCATGGGCCTCCATCTCCTGTTCATTCGAGTGACCGTATTGGGCGAACATCCCGATTCCCTGACCACAACCAACATCTGAAGGGTTCTCCCGGTAGAGCCATTGATCCCAGGTCAGGTACCATCCCTCCCGATCGTCGTAGGATCCTCCGTCAAAGCGGGTTCCCGGGGTTTCGTTCTTCCAGAGCCCGAGCCTGAGGACTCCCTCAAGACCACACAGGTCATAGGAAAGTGCGGGTTCGATCATGTACATCGGATTTTCGAGGTTGCGCAGGGTGCTCCCAATGGATCGCCCGCCATCCGGATCGCCTTGGTAAACTCCCGAGACCACGGTGAACCAATCGGTGGGTTCTAGCCCAATGACAACCCCCCAGTCGGGGTCGGGATACGTGGTCAGGGGAACAGTCGGCACCACACCGGGAGAAGAGTTGATGAACTCACATCCGAAATCGACGAAAGCAAAATCGACGTTCGCCTCCAACTTCCCGAATTTGATCCATGCGTTTTCAAATTCATGCCGATACCAGATTTCTGAAACCTGACTGAAATCATCGGCGTCGATATTGCTCAGAACTTGAAAGTCCCCAACATCCCTTTCGGTGATCCCGTTTCCGGATTCCGCCTGGAGATGGCCGAAAAACTCTCCACCCTCCCACCAGCCCATCGCCTCTGTATCAAGATTCAGGTACAGACTGAAATCGTCTCGGTATGCAACGGCGTCATGCGTATTTAAACCACCGCGAACGTTTCCGAAGACCTCGCCGGTGTAAACAAACTCCCACCCGAAGGGTTCGTCGCTCTCCGGGGCGCATGGTTCTGGTTGACCTGGGTAACACCAATCTTGTGATGCAACCAACTCCGGAATGAACAACGAAAGAAGGAAGAAAAAGAGATTCCTCCATATTCCAGCCAACTTATTTGTGATTCGAGCCATTTGGTTCAACCTTTCCGCTCGGTCACACTGAAGACGTCCCCTCTGAGCCTTGGGAGGAGACGGGGCGGGTTTTGAGACTTAGCCTGCATCCTTCATTGGCGTCCACTCCCTCGTGCAAGTGTCACTATTTATTGACTCTTGCGCTTGACATGGACCCTAAATCAAGAAAACAGGTTATCAAATACCATAGTATAAACGAGTAAAAATATGAAGAATAAATTAAATGTGATTTGCAATTTCTGGATCCTCCTAGTCTAAGTCCTTTAAAATCAATTGGTTGAATTCCAGCCTGTTCGTCAAAAAAAAGCGACGATTCTCAGTTATCGCAGGTGGCAGTTTCAAAAGAATCAGAATTCTGATTTTAAGGTAACTAGAATAACCTTCTCCCAATTGATCCTCCTGGTCACGTTGGAAGAGGTCCTTCCTTGGATGCCGCGGGTAAGTCGGCCTTGAATATAAGAGGGACTTAAGCTCCTTCTTTAACCGATTTAGGTGATTTAGAATTCGCCGCAAGTGGGGGTGTGCAATGAATCAGTCCAGAAATGTCGACGCTTGTTCAATGGTCGGGTGGTGGCAACCTGTTCTTCTCTCCGCCCTGGCTGGCGGAATGGCCTGGGGTATCCGCGGCCAATACGGTCACGAAACCGGGGCCATGATCGCGGGCCTGTTGGTCAGTCTGGTTCTAGTCTTTCTGCTCTGTCCCAAAAACATCTCGTCTCTGACCATGGTCCGCGCCGCCGCTTGGGGAACCGTGGCCATGGGAGTCGGAGGTTCGATGACCTACGGGCAAACCTTAGGACTGACCCAGAATGGTCCTGTGATCGGGAATTGGGAGGCTCTCCGTTGGGGTCTCCTGGGTTGCGCGATCAAGGGGGGAATCTGGATTGGGTTCGCGGGCGCCTTCCTTGGGATGGGACTGAGCAAGATCAAGTACCGACCCAAAGAGATGTGGGTTTTGATGCTCGCTCTGATCGGCGCTTACTACATTGGCCTTTCACTAATGAATCGCCCCTACAATCCCGCCACTGGCGAGGTCCCGCATTTCTATTTCTCCGAATACTCGTATTTCTACCCCGACAAAGAGGTTTCGCCACGGCACGAATCCTGGGGCGGCCTGCTTTTCGCTTTGCTGACTTTAATCGCATACATTCGGTGGCAGAGAAAGGATCGACTCGCGTTCAACATGGCGCTGTGGGGAATCCTTGGGGGCGCCCTCGGATTTCCCGGCGGGCAAAGTTTGCAGGCCTACCATGTTTGGAATCCAGAAGTGTTCGATCGAGGTATCTGGGTGGAGCTCGACCAGTACATGAACTGGTGGAACAACATGGAGACCACCTTCGGAACCATCATGGGCGCGGTTTTAGGATTGGGCCTCTGGCTCAATCGTCACATGATCCAACCCGAGGTTTGCGATGAGGAGGATAACCTGCCTTCATGGGGAGAGGGTTCCTTACTTGCGATTCACCTGATTCTGTTGGTCTTGGTGGAGTTTTCCTCCGTGGATGCGGTCGATCGAGCTTACGACCTCGGCCTCATCATGATCGCGATCCCGGTGGTGGCTATTGTAGGTGGACGATTCTGGCCCTACCTCCAAATTCTTCCATTGATACTGATTCCGATCGCAGGAAAAACCTTGAAAAACCTTTCTTATGACACTCAGGATGTAGGGGTGGTCCTTGGATGGCTATTGTTTGTCGTCATCCCTCTCGCCATTACGCTCCTAGTCGCGGTCCTGGAAATTCGTAAACCCGAGACGCAACGCAATGGGCACGCATTCATCCGATGGACCCTCCTGCTTAACGCCTGGATCTATTTCCTTCTCAACTACGCTTTTTTCCGTCTTCCCTGGCCCTGGGCGGAATGGACCGGTCGGACCCCCAATGGCATCGTGTTCACGATTTGCCTGTTTGGAATCACTCTCGCGGCCCTCTTTTCAAGACGCCGTGAGCCTCAAATATTGAATCCCTGAACTCAACCATTTATTCGAAGGAGCCTCATCTGAATGTCCAAACTCTATTGCCAAGTCGCTTTCCTTTTTATAGCCATCCTCTCAAACGATTCGATGGCCTCCACCGACCCTCTCTTTGAGGTCGAAAATCAGAGGTGGAAGCCTCAACCCGACGAAGTCTACCTTCAAGAGGTCTCCGAAAAGATCACCACCGACAAGCCGGTCGAATCGATCGCCGCGATCGATGGCAAATGCTACGCAATCCTTGCCGGAAAGATTTGTTCGCTGGAGGGAAACCGGCTTCAAGAAATTCCCGACTCTCCTGAAAAGGTCACGAAGCTCGAAACTCATCTCGGCGCCCTTTGGGCGTATGGTCCGGACGGCGTCTACAGGTTGAAGGACAAAAAGTGGGAGGAAATCAAAGAGGGGAACTTTGTCGATCTCTGCATGCACCTGGGGAACCTCTACGCAGCCACTGCGTCTACCGTCTATCGCCTCGAAGGGGAAAAACTCGTCGATATCGAGCCGGAGAGAGGCTACCTTTCAAGCGACAAAACGGTGGTCATGGCGGATGGAACCCAGATCCTCGCCAACCCGGTTCGCATCGGTCCGGTCCAACGCATCGGCAGCTATAGCGGCACATTGTATGTCCTTCGTCCCGGTGAGTTGGTCCTTTTCGATGGCCGGATTGTCAACGAATACCCGATCGATTGGGGAATGCTCCCCTCTCCAAACACGCGTGACATGCTGCCCATGGGGAGCCGACTCTTCATCTCAACCGATAAGGGCGTCGCCGTGGTTCGCGGGGCGGCGGTGACCTCGCTGACTGGCAAAGAAGGGCTGCCCTATGAGGACACAACCTGCCTGGCTGAGGGGTTCGACGACGACCTCTGGATCGGTACAACCACGGGGGCCATACGAATGCTGAAAGACGACTGGCACTACTTTGGTCCTTACCACTGGTTGCCCGGGAACGGGGTGACCGACATCGCGGTCGATGGGAAGACAGTCTACATCGCCACTAAGCAAGGGATCGGGATCATCCGCTACGAACCCTACACCCTTCTCAAGAAGGCCGACTATTACGAACGCCACATCAAGGATTGGGGACACAAAAGATTGGGGTTCATCCATTCTCTTTACTGGGGTGGAGAGGACAAGGGGTGGATCCGTGAGATCAGCGACAACGATGGTGGTCACACCGCCCCCTATCTCGCGGCCATGTGTTTCAAATACGCGGTCACGGGTGATGACGAAGCTCGGAAGGAAGCGCTTGATTCGTTCAAAGCGATGATCTGGCTGGAGCAGATCACCGGCAAGGAGGGGTTTGTCGCGCGCGCGATCTGGTCGCCCGAGGGAGACAAGGACAAAATGGCCGAGCAAGGGTCGGGCGGGCTGCCCGCTAAATGGTACCCGACCGAGGACGGCAAGTGGTACTGGAAAGGGGATACTTCCAGCGACGAAATCAGCGCCCATTTCTACGCGGTCTCCCTGTTTCACGACCTCGTGGCTCAAGGCGCCGAAAAGGATCGGGCGGCGGAGCATCTTGCCCGCATCGCCAAACACATCATCGATCACGGTTGGCTCCTCGAGGATATGGACGGCAAACCGACGCGCTGGGGGAGGTGGGATCCCGACTATCTTTACCGCCCATACGGAATCTATGCTCGGGGCCTCAATGGGATGGAGGCTCAGACCTACGCCAAGACCGCCTGGGCCCTGACCGGCGATGAGATTTTCAAGAACGGTTTTCAACAACTTCTCGATTGGGGTTATCAGGACTACACGGTCAGGCAGAAGATCACATTCCCTCCGGAGGACATCGCGCCCTGGGACGACAACCTCGCCTTCTGGTGTTACTACACACTGATTCGTTACACCGACGATCCCAATTTGCGTTCGATTTATCTGCGCAGTCTCGAAAGAACTTTTGAGGTCATGCGGATGCAGCATGTGTCGTGGTACAACTTCGCCTACAGCGCCATGACCGGCAATGACGGGGAGTTGGATAAGGCGATGGATCACCTGCGCTCCTGGACCCTCGACTGCACGGTCGACTCGTACCACAACTCTCACCGAGCCGATCTTGCGCCGGAACCTGGGTATGTCCCCTATGGGGGCGGTACGCGGGGCATGTCGCCACGAGAGACCTCGGTGAAGGGTGGAAGCCGCAACGCCCTCCCCTATGACGGAGGCGATCGGGGACGAAAGGTGGCGCCCCCAACCGGTTTCATCCGCGATTATTGGATGGGACGCTTCCATGGCATCGTCGAACCACCGGCGACAAATGAGGAGAACTTGATCTCGGTCCCCGCTGAAGAGAATGAAGGCCTTGGAGCGCCACCCTATCAAGGACCGGAGCGACCGGATGAGGCGCTCCTACCATCGGACGGATGATCCGCTCCAAGATCTGTCTCATATTCGGCGCCCTTATGGGGATCTGCCTTAATCTTTCCCACGGGTTGGATATGAGCGGAAACTATTCGGTTCGTGGGGCCGCCGAATACGCGGGTCAGCTCCTCGAGGGCGGATCGGAAAAAGAAATCGAATTGGCCACGGAAGCCCTCGACGCCGTTCTTTCTCACCAGGAGACCCGTGAAGGCGCGGCTCATCGAGGCAACTTCTTGTGGAACCGCGATTCCAAGGTGATCCAGGACCTGAACGCGGTTGAGTTCACCCTCACCCATCTGATTCCGCTGGCCATAAAGCACAGGGACCTTCTCCCTGAAGATCTCAGGTCCCGTCTCCTTGAGGGAATCCGATTGGGCCTGGAAGAAATCGCTCGACTCGATGTGGCGTTGACCTACACCAACATCGCCTCGATGGACTGCTGTAACACCTGTCTTGGCGGGGAACTCCTTGGGGATAAAAAGATTGCCGAGAGAGGCTACGACCGTTTCCGTCGGTTTTTCGATCTGGTCGCCGAGAACGGAACCATCTTCGAATTCAACAGTCCGGGCTATTCCCGGGTGACCCTGCATGCACTGCACACGCTCCGCGAACATGTCCAGGATCCCAAGACACGACTGCGAGCTCGATTGCTCGCCGACCGTCTCGGGCTCGGGCTCGCGTTGAGGATTCACCCGGAGGTCGGACGTCTTGCCGGTCCCTACAGTCGCGCCTACCACCGGACGCTGATCTACAGCACGACCCCCTATGCGGAAATCCTCGCGGACTGGATCGACAAAGGAGTCATCTCCGAATGGGTGGGAAAAATCGCGGAGAGAGAGTCCCCCATCGGCGAGATCCGTGAGACCGCCATCGCCGATTGGAAACTTGGATTGACCACCTTCATGGGGCGATCGTTCTCGATGGGGCTCGCCTCTCGGGAGGTGAGCCGTCAGACCAATCCACTCGTGATCCAAGTCGAACGACATGAGAAAGAGACCACGGGTCTGGTCTGTTCGCGATACCTGATCGATGACTTCGAGTCCGACAGTTTCTTCGACCAAGGAAAGTTCTTTGGAGTCCAGGAGGGCGCCCGCGCCATCGCGGTTTACGCTCCCCGCGGGGCCGAATCTCCCGATAGCTTCGCTCCCGCCAGCCGTCATCAGTTTGGCAACGCCAAAGCCGCTCTCGTTTGGCTCGAGTCCTCGAATGTGGGAAAGATTTGGACGGAGCATGGTGAAATCGAAAGCCTCCCCTTCGATTTGGATCTGTCCCAGACTCTCGTGGTGGAGACCGGACCTGTCTTCATTGGGATTAAACCCCTCGCCCGAACGGAGTTGGGTCACGATTCCCCCATCCGGTTGGAAAAACGCGAAGGGAGACTCTATTTCGAAATCCACAATTACCTCGGTCCTGAAAAAGTGTTCTGGGAGTTGGACCGGGGGAGCCGCTTCTACCAGGGCCAACCCTTTTGCGCTTTCTATGTCGAGGTGGCGGAATCCTCGGACTATGCCAACGGGTTGGAGTTCCTCCGAGAGATCGATCAGACCGACTTCACTCGCGAAATCGAACAGCCATTTACATCGTATCGGGATGACGCGGAACGGAAATTGAGGTTGGAGGCAACGCGCGATGGGATACCCCTCGGTCTGGAGGTCGATTTGATGAAGTGGGAACTCAAATCCCGCTGGACCTGGCGCGGGGTGGAGACTTGGCCCATGCTCGAATCCCCCTGGGCTGTGCAAAGCGCCAGCGGCAAGATCGAGGTCGCCTCCGCCACTGTGACCTGTCCGGATCAACCCGCCCTCCTGGTTGGGAACCCCGAGAAACGGACCTGGGCGGTTCAATATTATGGCAAGCCCGGCCCTCTGACATTCGAGGTCCCGACCGGTTCGGTTTCATTCGACCGGATGACTCCAGGATGGATTCTATGGGATCGCGGCGAGGTGACAGTGGAAGCGATGGAAGGTTGGGAAGGGCCGACCCTAGTCGGGGGCCGCTTGGAGAAAAACGACTGAATCAATAAAGGGGGATGCCGAAGCATCCCCCTGGATTAGACTGTCCACAAACGAATCGTTGTCAACTAGGCTTTACGCACGTTCACGGCCTGGAGGCCCTTACGACCTTGAGCGGTTTCGAATTCAACCGCCTCGCCATCGCTCAACGAGCGAAAACCATCCGATTGAATCTCGGAATGATGGACGAATAGATCCTCGCCACCGCCGTCGGGGGTGATGAAACCATACCCTTTTTCATCGTTGAACCATTTCACGGTTCCTGTACTCATGCAATGACACCTTCTTTCAGTGGTAAGATTGGACGATTCATGGACGAACTGGGATGAAACTCAACTCCAGGTGCAAGGGGTAATGTACTCTTCATGGAAGGACCACTTCTTGCGGTGGGAAAACCAACTTTCGGGCGTTCTCAACTTCGTACTGATTTGAATCTTCAACCACGCGCAATAATCTAGCACCTAGTTTGATCTTGTCAAGCACAATTTTGGGGATGGGAAAACTTTTTTTCTGGGATGATATTTCCCGAATGGGGAGGTTATCCAAGGGAAACCGAGTGGAGAGACCTCAAGATGTCCACCAAAAAGTTTGGGGACCGAAGACGCTCGGGCAACATGATTGCCGCGCCGATCCCACCCCCAACCAGAAAGGCCGCCAGGTTCGCTTTGAGGACTGATGGGTAAAAGTCCCGACCCAGGTTCGCCCGATCCGACATCCCCCAGATCACCCACTCCTCGAATATCACAGTGACAAACAGGCTGATCGCCAAGCCAACGGCGATATACCCGAGTTTCAAAGCCCAGTAGACCAGAGGCTCATCCGAATCGAGGGCGGTTACCGCCAACCCAAAGAGCGCGGCGGTGGCGATGATCGCCAACATTAACACGATCAGCACGACACCAGAGTTCGCGTCTTGCCAACCAGTCACTTCCTTTAGTCTCCGAGTCGGACCGGTGCTCAAGCCGAACAGAGCAACCAAACTCACGACCAAGGAGAATTCGGCCGGCGCCAAAAGAGGAAGCGCCACAGCCAGGCCAACCACCGAACTGGCCAGATTTCCGACCAACATGAAAAGGGGTCTTTGAACCATTGGAAGGCCCTTCTCGAAGAAGCTGAACGAGAAACATTTCACCGCGACCACTACGACCAGGCTGGCCAATGTCAGATTCAAGAATTGCGGCCCCGCCAAGACCACCCACACCACGATCGGCTCGCAAGCCGAGGCTGGAGAGACCCCCATCAGGAGATAGGCCACCCCGAGGAAGATCATTGGATGAGGTTTAGTCTCTAGATGCACGCCGAGATGATACCACAATTCCGGCTCCTCAAACCGAATCAAGCTCGTTAAAAGTCGGGCTCCCTTCAAAATTCTCGTTGTGTAAAATACGGACATTTCTTGCGGCGCCCGCCCATCATTCTCTTAAGGGAGATGGCAAATGAAACCACTCGGCATTCTCATCGCGATCCTTCTTGGAATTTCTTGGGCGGCGCTGGCTCAATCCCAGGCGTCTCCCCAGGAATCCCCTCCATTCCCAATGACGATTCCAGGCGATCCGGTCTTTCCCGATCGGACAGTCGATATCCGCGATTGTGGGGCGGTGGGCGATGGATTGACTTTGAACACCCAGGCGTTTGCGCGAGCGATCAACGGGTGCGCGGAGGCGGGTGGCGGCAAAGTTCTTGTCCCCCCGGGGATCTGGTTGACTGGAGCCATTCATCTCAGGAGCCATGTGAACCTCCACATCCAAGAGGGGGCGGAAATCCGATTCAGCACGGACCCAGACGATTACTTGCCACCGGTTTTCGTGAGGTGGGCCGGATTCGAATGCTACAACTATTCCCCGCTGATCTATGCTCGCGATTGCCAGAATATCGCCATAACGGGTGACGGTTGTCTGAACGGACAGGGACCGTATTGGTGGGACTGGGCTGAGTTACAAGATCGAGTCGCCGGGGAGTTGTATGCCTTAGTTCTTAAAGAGACGCCTGTCGAGAATCGTGTTTTTGGAAATCCAGAGGAGCCATTGAGACCTCAATTCATCCAACCGATCGACTGCGACAATGTTCTGATCGAGGGGATCTCCATTCTCGCGGGACCCTTTTGGACTGTTCATGCGGTCTATTGTGAGGATTTCATCGCACGCGGAGTGAAAGTGATCACCGATGGGCCCAATAACGATGGAATCAATCTCGACTCCTGCAAGAATGCGCTGGTCGAGGATTGCTTCCTTTGGACAGGCGACGATTGTGTGGCCATCAAATCCGGGCTCAACGAGGACGGTTGGAGGGTGGGACGACCCTGCGAGAACGTGATCGTTCGCCATTGCCGAATGGAGCGTGGACATGGAGGAGTGGTGATTGGCAGCGAAATGTCCGGCGGCGTCCGGAACATTTATGTTCATGATTGCGAGTTCTCGGGGACGGAGATCGGAATCCGCCTGAAGTCGACTCGGGGTCGGGGAGGCGTCGTGGAGAATGTCTGGTGCCGGAACCTCCGAATGGGACACATTGAGCAAGACGCCATTCGGATTCGAACCGATTACAAGGCCTGGTTCGGATCGGAAACCGGCGCACCCCCTTTCTTCAGGAACATAAACATGGAGCGAATATCCTGCGATCGGGCAAAGAGCGCGGTTCGAATCCTGGGATTGCCTGAAAGATTCATTGAGGGAGTGACCCTCAAGAACCTATCCATTCGGTCGGAAGAGGGAGTGTCGGTGCGGAACGCGGAGGGAATCCGCTTGGAGGATAGTTCCATCCGGCCCCAAAGCGGTCCGGTCGTTCAACTCGAGAGTGTCACAGACGCCGAAATCCGGAGATTCATTCCCAGCGGCGCGGAGGAAACTCTGCTGGAAGTCCTTGGAGACAAGTGCGGTGGCATCCAAATCGAGGAGTGCGATCTGTCGACCTTCGCCCGACCCATCGTGGGTGGAGAGGGGACAGTCAGTGTCAAAAACCGGTCCGAGTGAGATTCTCGATATTCGCCGGCGGAACTTCCACGACCCTCAAGACCGCACCTTCTCCTGAATCCAATCGATCGGCGGCGGTTCGGTCCCCTCGACCACTGCGTACTTTGAAAAGTCGGTCACTCCAACTGACTTCAAAACCTCCTCATCGGTCAGCGCCTGACCGGTCATCTCCGAGGGAGGCTTGCAGACGAGTTCCAAAGTCGCGTCGGAAAGGATCGAGGGTTTGCGCCACATCTCCTCCGAGCCGACCCCGTAGTTGCGCACCGCCGCTGTGTCGATCGCGGTGACCGGCCACAGGGCGTTTGCCGCCACGTTCTTGTCCTTGACCTCTCCGGCCAATCCCTGAGCGAGCATGGTCATCCCAAATTTTGAAATAAAATATCCAGTAAATCCGGGCAATTTTTCGAGGTCCACCTTGGGAGACATGTTCACGATGTGCCCCCACCCGTTTTCGATCATCGAGGGAAGAACTTCGCGGGAAAGGATGAATGAGGCGCGGACGTTGATGCTCATGATGAGATCGAAACGCTTGGTCGGGGTCTCGAGCACCGGCCTCCACCAAAGCGCCCCGGCGTTATTGATCAGAATGTCTATCTTTCCGAATCGATTGAGAGCGGATCGGACAGTCAGGCCGATCGCCTCCTCATCGCGGACATCGCACTGGCAGACCAAGACTTCGGCGCCCAGTTCCTCCGCCTCGCGAGCCACCTCGGGCAGAGTGCCGGGCAGTTTGGGATGAGGCTCCATGGTCTTGGCGACGAGTACAAGTTTGGCCCCCTCCCTGGCAAAGGTCAGAGCGATTTCACGACCGATTCCTCGGCTGGCTCCGGTGATAAGCGCCACACGGTCTTTCAATCTCATAGAATAATTCCCTTCCGATCATTAAAAGGATTAGACGTTCCACCTCGGACAGGCTAACATGGATTAGGGGCGGACGGACCCGGTCCTTCCGGATCGGGCGACGATACAATCGCGTCACGGCGCGAGAAGGGAGTCGGGAGAATGATGCAACCACGGACATTGGTGGGGATTTTGGGCGTTCTGCAAACTCCCTTCCAGTCGAGCGGTAACATCGATTTGATATCTCATACCCGCCTTATCGAGGACGCTATCGAGGGGGGGGCCGACGGATTCCTGGTCCCGGCCATCGCCAGCGAAAACGCCTATCTGAGTTACGATGAAAAGGTCGCCTTGGCCAAGAACGCACAGGAGGTGGTCCAGAATCGGATCCCGGTCATTTGGGGCGCGGGTTCCTCCGACATCGAGGAGTGCGTTCGGGTTGGGACAGCGGCGGTGGAGAGCGGCGCCGATGGGCTCCTTGTTGCGGTTCCGCCCGAGCTCTATGGCGAGCCCGCCACGATCGTCGAATTCTTCAAGACCCTCTCGCGTCAAACCCCCATCCCGCTGATGATCCAGGACTGGGCGCCGAACAGCCCCGGGATGGAACTGGCCACCATTCTTGAATTGATCGAGAAAGTCCCCACCTTCCGGTTCCTTAAAATCGAAACGCTGCCCGCCGGACCGAAATACACCCAGGTGTTGGAGGCCACCGCCGGGACTCTGCATGTCTCGGGAGGATGGGCGGTGCCTCAGATGATCGAAGCCCTGGACCGCGGGGTGCACGCCATGATTCCCGAATGCAGCATGATCCGGGTCTATAAGGCGATCGACCGCTTTCATCGTTCGGGAGAGCGCGAGACCGCGAGATCTCTGTTCGAACGACTCCTGCCCATTTTGACTTTCTCGAACCAAAATCTGGACACCTCGGTTCGTTTTTTCAAAAGGCTGCTTGTCCACAAGGGGATTTTCGCGACCGCCAAAACTCGCCTCGAAAGCCCGGAGTTCGACGCCTACTCGGAGGAAATCGCCTCGGAATTGGTGGACCGTTATCTCTCCTTAGAGAACGACGTGCTGGCAAATGTTTGTTGACGCTTGTTGAACGGAAGGGCTAAATTGTCTGAAAGGCTCCACCTTGTCCCTTTTCAACTGTGAAAATCCGCCGATAATTCTGGGTGAATCGATTGAAAATGACCGCAAAATCACGGTTTGGCTTCCTTTTTTGTTTCGGACTGGTCCTCCTTTTCGGTGGAGGGGACCGTGTTTTTGCCCAGACTCCGGTTCCAACCTTTGACGCTCGGGCCGATCTGGACAGCAATGGAATCATCAACGCCATCGATCTCCTGATCTTCCAGCAGGCCTGGATGGGAACCACCATGGCCAGCCCGACCCCGACCGACACCTCCACCTCCACGCCGACCCCAACCGCCACCGCCACCATGGATGAGGGAACGCCGACCGAGACCTTTACGCCAACCCTTACCCCAACGCCGACCGTGACAGGCAATTTGCCGGGATCGGTCTCTGGAAAAGTCAGTAACCTACAAAGCAGTTTGCCGATCGCTTTCTATCCGATTGCGATTGTTCCCGATGGTCTCATCGGACAAGCCACCATCACAAATTCTGCGGGGAATTACTCCATTAGCGGCTTTCCCGTGGGTGTGTCCGCCACCATCCGTAATAATGACAACCCCCCGGAATCGCGGGGATACCAGGCTTTTGAGGAGCGTTTTACTATCCGCGAGAATACAGTCCTCAACCTGCAACTCGTCCCATTGACTCCGACTCCCACGCCAACCTCGACCCCGACGCCGACCGAGACGTTCACCCCGTCCAACACCCCGACAATCACGCCGACTTTCACACCCTCGAACACTCCGACGATCACCAACACGCCCACGTTCAATCCGACGGACACGTTCACCAACACCCCCACACCCTCCAACACGCCGACACCCTCGAACACCTTCACGAGGACCCCCACATTCACCCCCACGAACACGCGGACCCCCACCCCGACGCCGATTAACCTGAATGGCACCATTTGGGCGGGGACCGCGTCATTGAACAACCCCAATCAGGTCAATATCGCCATTTCCATGACGGGCAGCGGTTCGAACGCCACGGTGACTTTCATATCCAACCGGACTTATATTGACGAACCACTTATCGAGGGAACCAACTTTACCTTCGGCCCGAAATTAGACAGCCAAGGCAACGGGACTCAAATCGAACTCAAAGACGCTGTATTCACCAACGGCGGAACCCGCATTCAAGGCACAATCGATTATTTCACCACCATGGGCCAATTCCGAACCGGCCTGTTCACATTGAACCGAGTGAATTGAGACCGCCTACAATTTTTCCCCCTGGATTCAGAAATATTCCTTGACTCCCACTTAAAATTCACCAAGAATTGCCTTTGCAAACGTTTTCATTGTGTTGATCTGAGAATGATGGAGGAAGGCAAATGGGAGTGTCCGAGCGGTTCGCCGCGCCTCGCGGGTTTACTTTGATCGAACTTTTGATTGTGATCGCCATCATTCTCATCCTGATCGCCATCGCGCTGCCCAACTTCCTCGAGGCTCAATCGCGCGCTCGGGTTGTCCGGGCGGCGGCCGATGAAAAATCGATCGCCACAGCGATGGAATCCTATTTTCTCGACCGTCAAACCTACACCGACGATTGCCTTGGCGGCGATATCGGGTGCCTCCAACTGACCACACCGGTCGCCTACATCAAGGATCTGCCGCTCGATCCCTTCGGCATCCACAAAAACGGAGGAGGCAATTGGGAGGGGGTGGGAAGCGAATTGCGGCCTTTTTATCCCATGGGCACCGGGATCAATCCGAAGACCGAGGCGAAATGCTGCAACCCCTACCCAGCCGGATCCAACCGAAACTCCCCGCCCTTTCGGGAGTGTTACATCATCTACTCCTCCGGCCCCTTCGACCAGGAGCCGGGCGGCTCGACCGGCCCTTTCCCGGTCGATGGCGGGCGATGGACGATCTATAGCCCGACCAATGGCGCGAAGAGCTATGGAGGGATCATCACCACTGGCGGCGCCACACTCGAACACCGCGACCTCTGGAATCTGAGGGCGACTCATATTTGAGAAGGGTTGGATGGCGCTTTCGCGGCGGGAAGCCGCTCCCACAGTGTCGAAGTGATGGCTCCAAACCCACACAGGCCTTCGCCGGAAGGAATGACACCTCCCCCCCTTTTTGCTAAAGTCCCGGTTTCGGACCAGGAACGACAAATTTGGTCGGTTTCCTGGTTCCAGTTTCCATTGATGGAGTCTCAAGAGAATGCCCATTTTGGTGCACAAATACGGTGGAACCTCGATGGCGAACATCGAACGGATCCTTTCCAACGCCCACCGCATCGCGAAGGATATCGAAAAAGGTTACCAGGTCGCGGTGGCGGTCAGCGCCATGTCCGGCGAAACCAACCGACTTCTCGCGCTGGCGGATGAAATCGACCCGTACGGCTCGGGGCGCGAGCGCGACATGTTGGCCTCGGCGGGGGAGCAGGTGAGCATCGCATTGATGGCGATGGCCCTTCATAAAATCGGAATCGGCTCGGTTTCGTTCACCGCCAACCAAGCCGGGATCAAGACCGATCCTTTCCACACTCGCGCAAAAATCCTCTCCATCGACGACACCCGTCTCCGAAAGGTGCTCGATGAGGGGAAAGTCCCGGTGATCGCCGGATTTCAGGGAGTGACCGAGGCAATGGAGGTCACCACAATGGGGCGCGGGGCCTCGGACACGACGGCCGCGGCGGTGGCGGCGGCGCTCGGCGCCGAACGCTGCGACATTTACACCGATGTCGATGGAGTCTACGCCGCCGACCCCCGGATCGTGCCGAGAGCAAAGAAACTCGACCGCATATCTTACGACGAAATGCTCGAAATGGCGGGCGCCGGATCGAAGGTCCTCCAGACCCGGTCCGTGGTTTTCGCCAAAAAATACAATGTGCCGCTCCAGGTGCTGACCAGTTTTGAGGATCTACCGGGAACGATGATCTCGGAGGAGGTGGAAGGAATGGAAGAAGTGCTGGTGACCGGGGTCTGCTCGGACAAAACGGAGGCTCGTCTCACCCTCTATGGCATCCCGGATCATCCCGGAATCGCCGCTCAGGTTTTCGAAGCCCTAAACGATGAGGGGATTTCGGTCGATATGATAGTACAGAGCGTGGGCCAGGATGGTCAGGCGAATATCTCCTACACGGTGAATAAGTCCGACCTTGGTGACGCTCGTAAAGTGACCGAAAAGGTCAAACAAGGCCTTTCCGCCCGGGATTTGAGCGTAGACGAGAAAGTCTCGAAAATCTCGGTGGTCGGAGTCGGCATGAAATCGAGCGGCGGGGTGGCCGCTCGAATGTTCCGTTGTCTCGCGGCCAAAGGAATCAACATCTATATGATTTCCACCTCCGAGATCAAAATTTCGGTGGTGATCGACGAGGATTACACCGAGCTCGCGGTGAGGACCCTGGCGAAAGAGTTCGAACTCGAAACCGAGGAATGAGGATTTGCTGAGAGACCGCCGAAAATCGAGGATCATCGCCGAGCGCGAGGATTCCGCCTTCGTGATTGTCGATTTTCAGGAGAAATTGATTCCGCATATCCCCAACGCCGATTCGATTCGGAAGAATCTTTCGCGGATCGCGCGCGCCGCGGGGATCCTGCGGGTCCCTTTGCTGGTCACCGAGCAATACCCCCGGGGGCTTGGAAAAACGGACCCCGAAATCGAACGCGCGGTCGGAAATGTCCAGTGCATCGAAAAAATCTCCTTCAGCTGTTTTGGAGAACCCAAGTTTTTGGGTAGACTGAAGGGAATGAATGTCCAGACCCTTTTGTTGGGTGGAATCGAAACGCATATCTGTATCGCTCAAACCGCTCTGCACGCCCTACTGGCGGGCTATCAGGTGCATGTTCTTGTGGACGCTGTCGGATCGCGCGAGCCGGCGGCCACCAAAACGGCCCTGAACCGTATCAAGGAGGCGGGCGGAATCGTTTCCACCACCGAGATGGCCCTGTACGAATTGATGGGCAAGGCGGGGAGTCCGGAGTTCAAAGAGATCCAAGCCCTTCTCGCGGAGTGACCGAAGAGGGCTTGCAACCGATCCAATGATGAGATTGTTCACTGTTACAGCGACCCTATTGATCCTTCTCCCTCTTGGCGCCATCGCCCAAGAGGCGCCCACGCAAGGTTTGGCGAAACCGGGCAGCGCCATCGCTGTGGTCGATTTCTTCAACCTGACCGATAACCCCCAATACGATCCCTGGGAACGGTTGCTTGGTCGAGGCTTGCGCCGCGGACTGCATGTCTATAAGACCCACCATCGCATCGATATCGAGGTGATCCCTCACCCGCGGATTCACAAGGCGCTCGAGGAATTGGGGATCGACACCCACTACATCGCCCCGGAGCAGGCGCGCGCGATCGGAGAGAGACTTCAATCCGACTTGGTTGTGCTGGGATCCTTCAATGTGGTCGAGGGGGTGGTCGCTTCCTCGATTAAGATCATCGACGACCACTCGGGCAAACTCCTTCACGAAGAGACGCGATTCGGAACCGAGGAGAAGATCAGCGAATTTGTCCAAGATCTGAGTGAGACGCTCAATGAACTTCTTCTGAAAGGGCTGGAGGGAACCAGCGTTTCGACTCAATCCAGTCCACCGATCGTCCCCGCGCCGGACCCCGATGTCGAGGCGACAACCGAACCCTTCCCGGTTCCCGTGCCCGAACCCGAGACTGTCGAATCGGAGGGAATCCTGGAGCCGGTGGACGCGGAATCGGCGGATCGTCCCATGACTCAAGTGGCCGGACCGGGCGGCGGCGCCCCCCCTCCCTCCAGAGGGATCATGCCTCCTCCAACGGAGATCGTCGAAACGGAAGTGGTGGAGCAGCCATCGGAACCGATGCCGCCCCCCCCGGCCCCCATTCCACAGCCCACTTCTCCTCCGGTTCAGCAAATGTTGAATCAAACTTGGCAAAGGAGTCAGGGCCCCCCGCAGCAGTCGCCGGCCTCTCCTCCCACCGGGTATGCGAGCCCTCCAGCGGCTAGCCCCCCGACCGCCATGCAGCAGCCTTATGCGCCTCAACAAATGACGGCGCCGCAAGGACCGCCTCAGCAGCCCATGATGATGGCCAACCCGAATGCATTGCCGCCTCGGGCGCCGGTAACCACCGAGCCAATCGAATCGATGATCCCGCGACTTCCCCCGCAACAACAAAGACCCTCGGAAGCGGTCAATGCTCCGTTTAAGCCGATGCCCGCTCCCGCTCAGCCTCCTCCGCCACCAGGGCAGCTTGGGTATCCCATGGTGCCCCCCATGCAACAAAACCCCTACGCGCAGGGATATCCTCAGCAGCAACCGCAGGAGCGGCCGGGACCCGTGCGGAGATTCTTCGGTTGGGTCGGACGCGGCCTGGGATTCGGGCAGGAGCCGGCCACTCAGCCAGTGGCGCCGAACCAATACCAACAGCCGGGCTACCCCCAACAACAGGGTTACCCCCAAGGTCAGTATCCGCAACAACAGATTCCATTCGCCCCTCAACAACAGGGGGGGCAATAGTCGCTTTGACAAGAGCTCGGCGGATCAAGTCGCTGGCTGGTTCACTTCTCTTCCTGGTCCACAAAAACCCATTCGGATTCGATCGCTAAAAGCGCCGCCTCTTCGTCATCGGTCAAGTTTTGAGAGGTGAGATCCAAAACGTATCCAGTTCCTTCCCAGATATCGGCGGGGGTCGCCTCTTGGAGGTCTGGCATTTGACCGGCCTCGTTTTTGGTGTCGGAAATCTCCTCTCTTTTCTTCTGCTGGAGATCCCGTTCGATTTCTTGGAGCTGCTCACTCACCTGCTCGGGAGTCACCGGTTCGCGGGGCGGGAGGAAAGACGGGGGTTGGGGGAGATGAATCGGCTCCACTCCCGGTAGGAGGTGCGCATCGTAAATCCCAAACGGCGAGGCGCTGCTTAACAGGAGTTCGGGCGTCTTAAGGTGCACTTTCCAATAGCCCAGGTTTTCGCTGCTGGAGTACAGGGATTGTTCAACCTCGACCACCCCACCCTTCTGTGTGAAAGTCGGGAGGGGAACGGAAACCACCTCGGTGTTGGAGAGTCGGGAGCGTCGGCGATATTTCGGAACTGCCTTGAATAACGAGCCCGGTTCGCCCACCGCGCTGAAGATGCGCATTTTCTTCAGGGAGTGTGGCATCCCAATCAGACGAGATTCGAGGCAATAGGAGCCGTTCGACGGATTCTCTTTCCAGGCCAAACCCGCGATGTATTTCGGTCCGGCGGAAATAGGAATCCCAATTCCCTTCACCACCGATATCCAGTACGTCCCCTCGATCCATTCACCCGGCTTAAGGGATCCATCGGCCAAGACTGCCTCGACCCGTCGAGCCCCGCCAACTGGAGGAGCGGCGTTCCATTCATGGAACGGTCGGTCCGCGACCAGGAACATTCCCAAACCCATTTCCGGGGAGTCGACGCAAAACCAGGATTCGTCAAACTCGCTGCCCGGAACATGGATCTCCTCCTGATTGACCGCCGCTTGAAAGCGGGTGATTTCGGTCGTACGGGGAAGGTGGATCCAATTCTGCCCGCCTCCCGACCCGGGGTTCCATGCGGTCTCCAAGCTGTATCGAAAAGGGAGGGTTTTTGGCTGCGTGTTTATCACTCGGTATTTCACCTCGAGGTTGGCCCCCTCAGGCGCAATCCGGATCGAACGTTTGAGTGTCAGGCCATCGGAGGTTTCAGCAATCAAACCGAGGACCGCGTCCGGTCTTTCGGGCCCCGGAAAAACATAAGTGGCTGTCCCGCCGCTCACCATCTCGTCATTGACCCGGTCGATCCAAAACCCTTCGGCACCTGACTCGGGGCCCGCCAATACGAGGTCGCCCTCACGGAGAATTGCGCTGGTCGGGAGTTGTGGATTATCGGTCGAAAAGTCGACCCGGAGTTCACGGTTCTCCAGCCGCGACCAGCTGACTTGTCCCTCGCTATCGGAGAACTCGAAGATTTGAGGAGGTCGAGCCTCAGCAGCAAGAATCGCGACCAGGCCAAAGATTAACCAAATGAATAGCGGCCGGATTGGCCAGTGTGTTTTCTGTAAATGCATCCCATTTCCCCTTGTTCAATGAACAATATCCCTCATTCATCTTCGGCGCATTCCTAACCTAAGTTGAGTCTTTCAGGAAGATTAGGTTCTTTCAGATTAGAAATCTCTCCTCCCTTGCCACTCTCGAGCCGGATTGAAAGGATGCCCTCATGAACGGCCTCCTCCGATATTCTCACCGGGCGATGGCGACCCTTTTCGAGGCGGTGTTCCCCGAGGGCGAACAGGGCGCCCAGAGTGTGGCGGAGACTCTGTTCGAGGAGATCGATCGGATTGAAAACCTCCTCTCTCGGTTGGATCCAACCAGCGAGGTCTCGCGAATCAATCGGGAGGCCTCGAAGGAAGCGGTGCGGATCGACTCCGAACTCTTCGACTTGCTTGAGGTCTGCCGCGATTATTGGGAAAAATCCGATGGCGCCTTCGATCCGGCGGGCTGTCTGCCGGGGCGATCGACTCACTTTGGGCAGATCGAGTTGAATGAGAGGGAGCGGACTATCCGATTCGATCACCCCGAACTCATCCTCGATTTCGGCGCGGTCGGAAAGGGATACGCCCTTCTTCGCTGCCAAAAGACGTTTCGGGAAATGGGCATTGGAAACGCCTTGATTCATGGAGGCACAAGCTCCGTCCTCGCGATTGGTCCCGGTCCCTCAGGGCAGGGTTGGCCAGTCGGTCTCCGTCATTCGGAAGACGAAACAAAGATCAACCTGCTCGACCAATCCCTCTCAGCCTCGGCGGTTCATTCACCGGAGAAGGAACGCTCGGACATCCTCGATCCCCGCCGAAAGGAGCGCCTGGCCGAACACCTCGCGTGCACTGTGATCGGAAAAAACCCGCTCACGGTCGAGATCCTCTCGACCGCTTTCCTGGTCATGGGCAGGGAGATGGCTGAGAAGTATGTGAAGGAGAATGGATCGGAGGGGGTGTGTGAGATTTGGGGGAAGGTTTCGGGGGCAAACTGAATCTCTAATTCAAGACTCCAAAACGAGGAACACTTGGGATAGACTAAGATCATCATGGAAAAGTTGCGTACTCAAATCGAGGTGCCAGAGGATCATCGAATCCATCTGGATATGACCCTTCCGGAGGAAGTCCCCTCGGGTCCGGCGGAGCTCACGTTGACGATTTCCCCACGGGCGAGAACTTCGGCAAAGGCGGATCTCATGTCCTTCGCCGGTTCCCTTTCGGGATCCGCTCTTGCCAAGAGAAACAGTGTCGCCGTCCAGCGTGAGTTGAGGGATGAGTGGGACTAGCCTCCTTCTCGACACCAATGTCGCGATTGACTTCCTCGCCGGTGAAGAGGGTGCGGTATCCTTCCTGAATGACGCACTCAAGAAGGAGAGTGTCATCGCGGTCAGCCAGATCACACGCATCGAGCTTCTTTCTTACCCCGATATCAGCGATGAAGAGCAAACCAAAGTCAAATCTTTCCTTGATGGTATCGAGGTCATTCTAATAACCGAGGAGGTGGAGGCCCGCGCTATTGAAATCAGGCGAAGGAATCGGCTGAAACTTCCAGACGCCTTGATCCTGGCTACAGCCATCGCGTGCGAATCGACTTTAGTAAGTAATGACTCGCAATTGATTCGAGCGGATATCCCAGGTGCGACGGTTATGAAAATCGGGCAAGGCTAATGTTGATTCTGCGCGAGGACTGGGGGTAGGATTTTCGTTTCACTTATGAGACTCGCGCGCATATTTATGAACGGACGCGGCGCAATCCTGCTCGGAAGAGGCCATGGCCGCAATCTCAAGATCCACGAGTTTTTTTGACATTTATGCTCTCCTAATTCCGTGATCGGTTCAGTCTGTTCCCCCTCATTCAAACATGGGAAGCAAGGTTAATGCGGCCATCGGAAGTTTAGGAGTTTTTCCCCTTTTCCCCCTACCACAACCATCCTAAGATCTTTGAACCATGCGCATTCTACCAGACATTTCCAATACCGCCTTATTGCTCCAATCAACCACGAAACAATTTGTGGCCGTTTTTGCAATCAACCTGATGACGGTCCTCTTCCCGGCAACAGCCGCGGACCGTCCCATCCCCCCAACACGCGATCCCAACACCCCGGGTTATGTCACCGCCACGGAGTTGCCGGACGGGGCGGTTCCGCCGATCGATGTCGATGGGAACTTTATTGTCGGGCCGACACACTCCCCGGCGCCCGAAATGGAGGTCAAGGAAGGCGTTCCGAAAGGCAAGGTATTCGACCTGGTGATGGAGTCGACAGACAGCAAGATCTATCCAGGCATTGCCCGAGCGAAAGACACGTATGGGACTGTCGATCCAAACGATCCCGCCAAGCTGGTGGTGACCACCAGTTATCCCGCTCCCTACACGCGCAAAGTGGCGGTCTATGTTCCCGCGCAGTATGTCCCGGGGACCGAGGCGCCCTTCATTGTCGGGGCGGATGGACCCGACCACAGGCTCTTCACGGCGCTGGACAATGTCATCGCTCAACATCGAGTGCCGACCATGGTGGCAATCTCCATCGGCAATGGGGGCGGTGACGCCCAAGGAAGCCAGCGGGGTCTGGAATACGATACGATGTCCGGGCTATATGCCGAGTTTGTCGAGACCGAAGTGCTGCCACTGGTCGAAAAGCGGTGCGGCGTCAAGTTGACCAAGGACCCCGAAGGTCGTGCGACGATGGGGTGCAGTTCCGGGGCGGCCTGCGCACTAATCATGGCCTGGTATCGTCCGGACCTCTACCATCGGGTGCTGAGTTTTTCCGGGACCTATGTCAACCAGCAATGGCCACACAATCCGGAAACTCCGCATGGCGCTTGGGGATTCCACGAAACCCTCATTCCCAATAGCCCGGTTAAACCGTTGCGCATCTGGATGTGTGTGGGCGATCGGGATCTATACAACCCGAATGTCATGCGCGACAACATGCATGATTGGGTCCTCGCCAACGAACGGATGGCTGATGTCTTGGCCGAGAAAGGCTATCCCTACCAATTCAGTTTCGTTAAAAACGCCCGACACTGCGACCCCGCTATGAAGGCGCAGCTGCTCCCGCAGGCTTTGGAATATCTCTGGCAAGGTTATCCCATCGCGGATGCGAAATAGGTCGATCCGCGAGGGAATCAATTC
>JACKFH010000037.1 GCA_020632575.1 Candidatus Omnitrophota bacterium
ACCCCCTGGATTCCTGCCTTCGCAGGAATGACACGGATCAGACTTTTCGGCAGTTTCAAATCGCTTCCATAGAATTCTCGGGGAGGGGGATGGTTGTCTATTCCTCAGTTCCCGTCTCGCCAAGGTTACCCCCGAGGTTTTTCCAACTCTCGATGTAGCGGGCGATCCGGCCACCGATTTCCTCCTCATCCCCAAAGACCGCGTGCGTCCCGGCCATGACAATGTCGTTCGTGTATCGCTGGTATCGGGACCGCACGACCACATGGGCCTGAGGGGCCAAATCGCGAACATGCCCCAGGATTTCAAGCGCCGATTTCTGGTGGGGAATGGTGATCACCACAATTCTTGCGGTCTCGATATGAGCATGCTCCAGGACCTCCGGGTGGGTGGCGTCGCCTACCTGACCTTCGAATCCAAACTCTCTCGCCTTTTTGACCCCATCGTGATTCAAATCCAGCACAAGCACCTTCACGGCATGATCCATCAGAGCGCGCGCCGCGATCTGCCCCGCGGGTCCAAAACCGACCATGACCGCGTCGGGGTGAAACCCCTCGCTTCCGGATTGGCGGTCCACTTCGCCGCTCGCGCCGGGAATCCAGGAGGCGATCCGAACCCCAAGCTTCAGCGAATGGGGAATTAAGAAGGGAGTAATGAACAGCGAGACAATCGCGGTCGAGACGATCAGTTGGTAAGTCGCCTCGGAAATTACCTTCCCTTCCAACCCGATCGCGCCAAGCACAAAGGCGAACTCCCCAATCTGAGCGAGGCAGATCCCGGTCGCGAGACAGGTCGAAACCGGCTGTCCCAATAGACGAAACACGAACCCAATCACCGCGGTCTTGCCGACAACGAGCAGAAAAACCGCGCCAAACACGATGTGAAAATTCTTGAGGATCCACACCGGGTCGGCCACCATCCCCGCGCCGCCGAAGAAGAGGGTCAGCAGAATGACACGCAGCGAGGAGATGTCGGCACGGATCTGAGTCGCGAAGGCGGAGCTGCCGATGAACAATCCGGCGATGAAGGCCCCGAGCGCCGGAGAAATCCCCACCGCATGGGCCGCCCAGGTCGAACCGAGACCGGTTACGACAGCGAGTAGGACAGTCAGTTCGCGGTTTCTTTCGAGCGTCAGAGTCCCCAGGGCCCAAACCGCAAGTTTGTTGACCAGAACATAGAGTGCGAAGATAAGCGCCGCCGCCCACAAAACGATCTGGCCGAGGTCGGAGAGGATTCCGGCAACCCCACCTCCGCTTGCGAGCAGTGTCATCAAGATCGCTAGCGGCACCACCGACATGTCCTGGACCAGGAGCACAGCCAGGCTGTTCCGCCCATGAACCGCTTCCATCTCTCCTTTCTCGATTAGAATCCTCAAAACACAGGCGGTGCTGGAAAGCGCGATCATGGCGCCCACCGCAATCGATTCTTTCGAGGCGAGACCGAGGAAGAAGACGATACCCGCGGTAGCCATCGCGGTGAGTGTGACCTGGAGGACGCCTCCGAGGAGGGGTTTTGAACCGAGGTCCTTGAGGCGTTTAAAGGAGAATTCCAGGCCGATGCTGAAGAGCAGGAGGGAGACTCCCAGTTCGGCGATGGTTTCAATTTCATGCTCGGATTTGACCGCGCGAATGCTCCCCGGCCCACCCAGAAGCATTCCGGAGAGAAGATATCCGACAAGCGGACTTTGGCCGAAACGCGAAAAGATGCCCCCCACGATGAGACAGGCGGTCAGGAGGACAATGACATCGAGGAGCAGTTTCCAGAGTTCCATGGTGTTCGCCTTTTGGTCAAGGGATGTTAATTCACCCCCAGGAAATCGCAATCGCCCCGAGGCGCCCCACGCAATACAAAGTCCACCGTGGTTTTATGCGTCACTCGATCAAGTATCTCGTCCTTTTCGCACATAAGCCCCTTAGAATTTGAAACATAGAATCGATTGTTTAATCTTTTACTCCATTTACTTGATTTTTATGATAATTCAATTTATCCTTCTCAAGGATATAAGTCATAAGAGTCTCTGGGGAGACCGCTTATGAATGTTCTTTTTGTCAAACTGGGGGCCGTTTGAGAAGTCTATCCGCCAGGGAAGGCCGGAGAAGACTTCGAGGCAAACCCGCGGAAAGGTCGGTGGCCACGGATGGCTGAAGGCTTGAGCATACCCGCATTGCAGTCCAATCTCGGAGGGGGCCTGAGGAACCTCTTCGATCTCACACGCACTTCCTCAGAATCAACTAGCGGAACCGGAAGAACCCAAAGTTCTTCGGACCCGGCGTCACGCAGCACAACCCCCCTCGGTGATTTTTTCGATTTCGGAAATGGGAATGGTCCCATTCAGGGCTTCGGTCCCGGCGGTCGCTTTCGATTGGCGCCCGATGGAACCTACCAATTCCAGAGTTTTTCGGCGGCGGCCGAATTCGATCTGGCTTTCAGCCAGACCACTGTCGAGGTGAATGGCGGTGAGGACGATTCCAGCGTCTTCGCTTCTCTCACCGAACTCAACATCTCTTTCAGCGTTTCGGCGCAGTTCGAGCAGGCGCTGATCGAGACCGGGCGTTCTCGGGGTGGAAATGGGAGAGAGAACCTCTCCAACGCCGCCAAGGGAGCGGCCTCGCGCCTTTCGGCACAGAGCATCCAGGCGACTCTGAATTTCGAGTTGTCGTTCAGTCAGTCCACGTTGTCGATCAACGACGCGGCTCAGGGTTTGAGCGAGGACCTCGGCGGCGCTATCCCGGAGGAGTTCCTGAATGGTTTCGCCACCCTTCTCGAGACCTTTTTCGGGGATGACGAACGGTTTTCGGATTTCCTCGACAACATCCGCGGATTCCTGACCGACCTGAGTAAAGCCTTTGGCGGGGAGGCCCCGCCGACCCAAGGCGAAGTGGCGGAAGTTCCCGACGATCTCCAGCCCGTCGACACTTTCACCCAGGAGGGGGCCGACCCCGAGTCCGGGCTCACCATCCAAAGCCAAAGGTTGAACATCTCACTCGATCTTTCGTTTGAATCGACTCGAATCGAGGTGAACCGCAAGTCGGGAGAGCAGATTGAGCAGAAGGACCCGATCGTCCTCGACCTGGATGGAGATGGAGTCGAACTGACCTCGGTTCAGGATGGCGTCGAGTTCGACCTCGACAATGACGGTCAGGCCGAACGGACCGCCACAGCGACTGGCGGCGATGGTTTCCTGGCGCTCGATCGAAACGGAAACGGAACGATCGACAATGGCGGCGAGTTGTTTGGCGATCAGAACGGCGCCGCCAATGGTTTCGAGGAGCTTCGGAAGTTCGATTCCAACCGAGACGGGGTCATCGATTCTCGCGACACCATCTTCGATCAGCTCCAGGTCTTTGTGGACAGCAACCGTGACGGTCTTTCCCAGTCCGGGGAGCTGCGGTCGCTCTCCGATTTGGGGATCGCCTCAATCAACCTCGGCTACCAGAATGTCCAGGAGCGTGGAGCGGGCGGCAACTCGATCGCCCAAAGGTCCACCTTCACTCGCAACGATGGGAGCCGAGGACAGGCGGTGGACGCGCTGTTGAATACGCTGGTTTGAATCATGGAATTCCATGGAATCCGTGGAAGGGATGGAAAACAGCGACGCCAAAATCTTCGATTTTGGTTCTTCCAAGTCTTCCATTCCTTCCACGCGATTCCATGATTCCGCTTTTCACTCACCCTCCCGCATCCACTCCTCCTGAAACATCAGGAGGTCCTCGGCGTCGACTCTTCCGTCCCGCGTGAGGTCCGGTTCTTTGATGAATTCGATCCTTCTCATGGGGGCGATCGCAAGGTAGGATGATTGAAAGATTATCTGAATCGGGAGCGTGGCGTTGATTAAGAAAATCAAGGGCATTGTTCATGGGACTACGATCGAATTGGAGGGTGAGACCGGTCTCGAGGATGGTCAATCGGTTGAGGTGACTCTCCGATCGAGAGATCTTCCCGGTCCGCCGCCGGGTTGGAAGGCGGAACTTGCTGGGTCCGCGGCGGGAATATTGGAACCGCACTGGACCGAGGAAGATGATCGGATCCTCCAAGAGATTCAGAATGATCGAAAGAGGGACCTCAGCAGGAAACCGTCCGAATGAGTTTCCTATTGGACACCAATATCCTCTCCGCGTATCTGCGCGGACAGACACAACTAAACCATCGATTCATTCAACACAGTGGTAGAATCTACACCTCGAGTCTCAACATGGCGGAACTCTATGTGTGGGCGAATCGTCGGCCTCTCCCGGAAGCGGCTATTTCCTCCATAGATCGTCTCATGGATGTCGAGGTCAGCGTGCTTCAGCATGATCTGGATTGCGCGAGGATTTATGGCGAAACCTATGTCGCTTTACAGAAATCCGGTAAGTCTCCTTCACCAATGGATCTGATGATCGCTTCGGTTGCACTCGTTTATGATTTGACCCTAGTGACCCACAACACGAGGGATTTCGAGAGCATCCCAAACCTTCGGATTCAGGACTGGCTTATGGCGACAAACCCGTGAGGTCCAACCCCTCTGAATCTTGAAAGCCCGTGGATGTTTCCAGACCCTGAAGACTAGACCGATTCTGAATGGGACAAGCAGTCGTTTAGAAGCGCCAGCAGTTTTTCTCCCACCTTCTCCAGGGTGAAGTTTTCGCGCACACGATTCAACCCTTTTTGTTGAAGATCCTTTTGGAGCTCGGCAGACCCCTTTAGATCTCGAAGTCGTTGGGCCAGTTCATCCGCTTTTGCTGGTGAAAAAAGGAGTCCCGCTTCACCGATCACACGCGGGATCTCTCCCGTTTCGGAGCCAACTACCGGCACTCCCGAAGCCATCGCCTCGACCAGAACCCGACCGAATTGTTCTTTCCACTTCGGGGTCTCGAGAGAGGGCAGGGCCAACACATCCATCCTCGAATAGACCTCGGGCATCGTTTCCGAGGGAACCGAACCCAGCCACTCGCAATTCACTCCCAGGTCATTGGCCAACCTCTTCAAACGTTCCGAGTCGGGACCCTCGCCAGCCAGAAGGAGTGGGTCGCCGGTCTTCGCGCAGGCCTCGATGAGTGTGTCCAAACCCTTTTCGGGAACCAGCCTCCCCGCATAGCCGACTGTCATCGGACCCTCACCCGAGCGGAAATTCATTGCCTTGTCCGGTGCATCCAAGAGCGGAAAGTCCTTCGGATTGACGGGGAGAGGGATCACCTTTCCCTCCCCTTTGAAACCTCTCCTCCGAGCCCGCTCCTCCGCTTCTCCGTTTAAGAACCAACCTCCAGTGACCCCCTGCAGAACCCGCGATTCGATCCACTTAAACGGAGGCGGAAGGGGTCGGTCGATGTTTTGGCAAGAGAGATAGATGGAGGGGATCCCTCGGTTGGAGGCCCAACGTACCAGTTGATGGGTCGACCAACAGTAGGCTTCATCCAGTGCGAGCACCATGTCGGGATTAAAAGGGAGGGCGGCCTCTTTCCAGCCCTTCAATCGAATTGTGGAAGGATGAAGTTTGAACGATTCTTTGATCCGAACCACATGGAGCAAGGAATTATTTTCAACCCAAGGGATTTCCCTGTTGGACAGAATGAGGACCTCGGCCAGCATCCGTTCGGCCACCCAACCAATCAAGTCGACATGGCTCTTCAACTCGGGAAGAGCCCGCCAGCGCACGAGAAGCCGTTTCGGTGAGGTCATTCGAGAACCTCGCGCTTGGTTGGGAGACCGGCCACTTAGAAAAGGGTGACCTCCGCGCGATCCTTCAGTGGCCGTTTGCGCCTCGCCACTCCGGTCTCGACCGCCGCCTTGGCGACCGCCTCGGCCACATGCCGGACCACCGCCTTATTGAATACGGAGGGGATAATGTAATCCTCGGAAAGTTCGCCGACCCGTAGCGTCCCGGCGATGGCCTTGGCCGCGGCGAGTTTCATCTCCTCGTTGATCTCGCGGGCGCGAACATCCAGGGCGCCGCGAAAGATGCCGGGGAAACAGAGGACATTGTTGATCTGGTTGGGATAATCGCTCCGCCCCGTCGCCACAATCCTCGCCACTGTCGCGGCCTCATGGGGGTCGATCTCCGGATCGGGGTTGGCGAGCGCGAACACGATCGGGTCGCGAGCCATCTTTTTGATCGCGTCGGCGGTCACAGTTCGGGGGCCCGAAACTCCGATGAAGATATCGGCGCCCGAACAAGCGTCCATGACCGAGCCTTGGATCCTTTCGGGGTTGGTCATTTCGGCGATTCGCTCCTTGCTCGGATTCATGTTCTCCTTGCGTCCCTGATAGATGATCCCTTTGGAGTCGCAACAGATAACCTGAGCAATGCCGGCGTTGATCAATATCTGCGCACAGGAGGACCCGGCTGCCCCGGTTCCGAGAATCACCGCCTTCATTTCAGAGATTTTCTTGTCGACCACCTTGGCCGCGTTGATGGCCGCCGCGAGCACCACCACCGCCGTGCCGTGCTGGTCATCGTGGAAAACCGGTATCTCCAGATCCTCGCGAAGCCGCTGCTCAATCCCGAAACAGCGCGGGGCGCTGATATCTTCGAGGTTGATGCCTCCGAAGGTGGGTGCGATCGCTTTGACCACCGCCACAATTTCGTCGGGGTCCTTGGTCCTCAAACAAATTGGGAAAGCGTCGACCGCGCCGAACTCCTTAAACAGCATCGCCTTTCCCTCCATAACAGGCAGAGCCGCTTCGGGGCCGATATCTCCCAACCCAAGGACCGCGGTTCCATCGGTGACCACCGCGACCGTGTTGCTTTTGATGGTGAGGTTGAAGGCGGTTCGGGGGTGTTCGTGGATCGCTTGGCAGACCCGTGCGACTCCCGGCGTATAGGCCCGTGAAAGGGCTTCGCGGGTGTGGATCGCGACCTTTGGCTCGACGCTGATTTTGCCGCCGAGATGAAGCAGAAAAACTTTATCCGAGACACTGACCAGTTTGACTCCATCGACCTCCCGGACTATCCGGGCGACCTTCTTTCCATGGGCCTCATCCCGCACATTGACCGTGATGTCTCGAATCAGGGCGTCACCCACCGAATCGACAATATCGATCGCGCCGATGTTCCCGCCGACACCTCCGATCTTGGTGGTGATTTGGCCCAGCATGCCGGGCGAGTTGGGGATCTCCATGCGAAGGGTGAGCGTGTAACTGGGACTGAATTCGTCGCTGGATGTGGTCATGGTCGTCGCCTCCTCGATTCAAAGGGCGCCGGGAGGAACCGGGCGCGCTCCCGCAATCAGCCGAAGCGGTCGAGGGAGCGCCGAGTATTTTAGGCCACTCACCGCACGAAAGATATGAGTTGCGGGTGAATCAGTTCCAAATCGATTTCAACTCTCCCACCTCGGTTTCAAAGTGAGCGCTTCCACCCCGAGTGAACAGACTCAGGCGATAATCCTTGTCTTGTGGAATGTGGTGGACCGGCATATAGACCCGGCCCCCGTTGGCGTAAATCTCGACCGAGGTCCGGTCAATCAGGATTCGCAGTTCAATCTTGCCATCGATCTCATCAAGAGGGGCCTCCTGATCCTTGAATCGGAGCTTCTTTTGGACTGTGTCATAGACCAACTCCGCCGACCCGATTCCCAGCCCAATCTGTTTGGCGGTATCGATTTCGGCGACAAGGTCGATATCCAAGAGGGGCTCTTCGAAACTCTCCAGGTCCGTGCTCGAGTCGTTCAACATCACTCCATTGTGTTTGGTCGCTCCTCGGATCTTGGAGATTTCCTCAACCGGTTGAACGAAAACCCTTGGACCCTCTTCGGTCGAATGAAGCGTGAGAACTGTCGGGAAATTCATCATCTGGTTGAAGGGCATGCCCGGGATGTCGCCGCGCCCCCAGCCAATCTGAATCCTCCGGCCATCCTCCTCCGGAATGTTGTTAAAGGTCTGAGAAGCGTAGAAACAATTCCCGTAGCTGAATTTGATCGCCTCGGTTTCCGGATGAAACTCCCGGCCATCGAAGTCGCCCACCATGTAGTCGCCGCTGCCGCCATAGAGCACCCATTTCTTATTGGACTCGTCCCCATCAACTGGCAGCTCGAACAATTCGGGGCACTCATGGAAGGATTTCAATTCGCTGGTTTTTTCCCAGGTCTTTAAGTCTACGGAATTGAAGAATCCGAGCACATTCTCATCCAAGTAGAGGACAATGACCCACTTGCCGATCGGGTCATGCCAAAAAATTTTCGGATCCCGGTTGCTTCCGGAGAGGTGTCCTTGGACCGGGTTCTTCTCGTATTTGGTCCAGGTCCGTCCGCGGTCATTGCTGTAAGCGATGGACTGGGTGAAGGGTTGCCCCTCGGACCAAGGGCCATTTCCACCCGCCGAGGTGTAAGCGGCGATGAGGACTTTTTCATCCCCCTCCTGAAGTCCGGTGGAATTGTTTTCATCGACCGCCGCGGATCCCGAAAAGATCGTGCCCAACCTGTCCGGGTGGATCGCATCGCCAAGCTCCTTCCAGTGGATCAGGTCTTTGCTGACCGCATGACCCCAGGTCATATTCCCCCACTTCCAACCGAATGGGTTGTGTTGATAGAAGAGGTGGTACTCGCCATCGTAATAAACCATTCCGTTGGGATCGTTGTTCCATCCCCGTTTGGAGGTGAAATGGAACTGTGGTCGTAAGCCCTCCTTGTATGCCTCTTCTTCACCCGGAAACGAATCCCCCTGATGAATGGCTTGTAAGATCGGGGTTTCGGATTCCTCCACTCCCTCGACCCGGAGAAGGCCGGTCTTCCCTGAAAATTCTCCGACCTCCAGGTAGACCCAAAAATCGGGCTCATCCGGAGACAACTCAATGTCGAACTCTCGGACCTTCTCACCATCGATGGTCAAGGAGACCCATTTCTTGGGCGCTCCATTCTTGACCGGAAAATTCAGGTACTTCGAATTCAGTTGGAATTCTTGTTGAACGGCATCGGCGTAAAGGTGCGGAGCGGGGAACACAACCGCTCCCGCCAGAATGATTTTCACCAACCACTTTGCCATCACAAACCTCCCAGCGATCGAAGGACGCCTTCAATGACGCCCTGCACCATGAAAATGATTATCAAAAGAATCGCCACCGAAAAATCGATGTTTCCAACCCTCGCGAACGAAAAGAACCTTCTCGCGAAAATCACCCAGGGGGAACAGACTAACCCAAGAAGGACCGCGAACCTGTCATAAGGATCCAAACCGGAGAAGCTGGTCAGCATATTGAGGAGCAACAGGATGAAGATGCCGTACAAAAAAGTCGAACCCAGCCGAAACATGACGACCGGCAGGAGAAGCAGGGGACGATCGATCAGGTCGAGAGACAAGGGTTGCAGGATTTGCGGAAAGGCGGACATGACATTGCTCTGACTGAAGGGGAGTAGCGTGGCGAACACCAAGACCCATTTAAACAGGGAGAGGAAGATGAAGACCGAGATGAAGACATAAAGCGGTTTGTAAGAAAACAACACCTTCCGAATGAGCACCACGAACCTCTTCGCGATATCGTGAAGAATCATCACAAAGACGTTGCCGATGAACGATTCCTGATGCCGGGCCAATTGGATGTCGATATAGATCAGAAACAGGAGTCCCGGAATCAGGAGACGTGTGAACAGTTCCAGAAAGCTGAGCGTCACCCCCACCACGACCGTGGCGACCCCGCCTCCCGATCCGATAGCGGTGGCCGCATACAATAAGCCACGGCAGAAAAGGACGATCACCAGCGCGAAAAGGGGCGTCAGGTCACGGTCCGGCAAGCGGACGATTTTTCGCGAAACCGTTTCGAATGGGAGGCAAATCTTGCGCGCCGCCGACCAAACGAACTGCGTCAGCGGGTCCATCCCATAGAACCGAAAGGGCTGCGAAAAGAAATCGTAGAGGAGGACCAACACGAGCGCGTCGCCCAAAAAGCGCGCCAGGATGGCCACCAAATCGGAGTTGCTCATGATGTCGGAACTTCAATCATCCTTCGACGATCCCTCACAAGGCTTCCCGGATCCGATTCTTGATCTGTTTCGAAACCTGGTTTCCCCAGCCGTATCGGACATCGTAGATGGTCTTGTTCTTATCGATGATCACCGTCGAGGGGAACATGCCAAGCGGGATACCATACATTTCCAGGACGGCGGGGTTCGTGTTGTACAGCGAGGTGAGATTCACGCCCATGGTCTTGAGGGCGTTCGCGGCCTCATCCGGACTTGGATCGACATCGATGGGAAGAATGACCAGACCCTTGTCCCCAAACTCCTTCTGATAATCCACCAACTCCTGCATCGCGACCAATGACCACCATTTTGTCTTGGTCCAGAACACAAGGAGGACCGGTTGAGCCGGGATGGCGCTCAGTGTGTACTGCTTTCCCGTAAAGTCCGGGAGCGTCCAATCCGGGGCCGGTTTCCCCACCACTGATTTACGTTTGGACCAAAACTGCTGGAGGATGGGAACAGTATTTGCAAGCACCTGGGCTTGTGTTTGTCCGAGTCGATAGAAACGGGAAGTCTGATTGTTGGCGAGCCAGTTGTTCCAAAGACTGAAAACCGGGGCGAGTTCGAGCGTCGCGGAGGCGAGGTTGTCGTTGGCCTTCGAAAGTTCTTGGTCATGCTGCGCCAGCACATTGAAGAAATCCTTGGCCTCCTCCTTCCGTGAGGAAATCCACGCCTCGTCGCGATTGATCACTTTGGTGAGTCGGACTTGTTGATTGATCTGGATCTGGCCTTGCTGGGTGTTTTGAGTGGTTTGCACACGGATTTCACTGGGCCAATTCGTGGCCTTGTCGAAAAAGACATCGCCCGATGTTTGCGTGCCGACCAATTGGTCCAGGTTGTTGACCCCATACTGGGCGAAGCGGCATTGGACGTGTTGATCGGTTTGGCCGGTGACTTGGTAGGAGTTGTACCACCGAGTGACCGCCGGAGGGGTCTTCCAGTTCCCTTCAAAGGATGTGATTGGGGAGATGTCGGGAAGATAGGTGTTGACCTGATCGTGGATCTGGTAGGTCGCCTCTCTCTCTCCGACAAATTGTTTGGCGCCGGATTTGGTCAGGCCGAAAGGGATCGCCCCGGAGATCATTTCTTGGGGCGTTCCAATATTGGTGTAGTTCGCCCAGACCGCGTCGAATCGTCCCGACTCGCGTTCATCGAAAACCCAAAGTTCATACCGCCAAATGGTGGGGAACTGGCCGGGGACTGTGGTGGTCGCCTCGTAAATTACCTGCATGCCCGCCTTGATCGGGTACTCCAAAGCGTGGCTCGCGGTGGCGCTCATCAAACAGAAGGCGAATAAGAAAACTTTCCGAATACTCATGAAGATCCATCCCTTGGTCCAAAAAATGAGAAAGACCCCAATAAGGGTCTTCTCCAAGTAATTTAAAAGGAAGTCGGATTCCTGGAAACCCAGATCGATTCACCCACGATTTCCGGGGGTTTGAACAGTTACCTCAGGATTTCCTGGTAGCAGTCGATCAGCGCGTCGATCATTCGTTCGGTTGAGTATCGACTGGCCGTCTCTTTGCGTACGGAATCCTGGCTCGGAACAGTGGTTGTCCGCCGAATGAAGGTTTCGAAAAGGCCTCCGATGCCCTCTGAATTCTCCCAATCGAACAGGATCCCGTGATCCTCATCCCGAACCATTTCCGGAAGCGACCCCACCGAGGCGACAAAAACCGGCTTGCCCAGGGCGAAACCCTCGACCACGACCCGCCCCATGCCCTCGTTCTTCGAGGGAACCAGAAGTCCATCGGCCGCGGCCAGCCAGGGATGAGGGTTGTCCACCCAACCGACAAGGTGGACTTGTTTCTTTAAACCAAAGGCCTCGATAGTTGCTTGAATGTTTTCCCTCTGACTCCCCTCTCCCAGGATGACCCAATGAAGACTGGCATTCTTTTCAAACGCTGGTCGAATGTGAGGAAGGAAATCCACAAAACCCTTCACAGGCTCCAGCCGCCCGATACTCACGAAAACGCGCGAGTCGGCTGGAATCCGGAGCGCCTCTGCTAGGTCCACGGGTGGACTCGAGAGACGGCGGATCTCATCCAACTCGATCCCGCTATGCACCACGCGCCATTGAGAGGGCTGGCCAATCGATCTCGCGAGATGATCCTCCACCTCCTTTTGAGTCAACCCGATGAGGAGGTCGCAGTGACGAGCCGCGCGACGTTCGATCTCGATGAACAGCCGGGTCTTCCAGGGCGGGAAGTATCCATAGAAGACATGCCCATGCGGGGTGTGGACCACAGGCAGCCCCTTGAATCGTTTCGCGGCCCAACGGCCCAGGATGCCCGCTTTGGATTGGTGAGTGTGGAGGAGGTTTGGCGATATTTTTCGGAGAAGAATTCGGATCTCCCGGAAGGCCCGAAAGTCCCTCACGGGTGAGATTTCACGACAGAGATTTGGAATCGGGTGAAAGACGACGCCTTGGTCGACCGCTTCCGCGATCCGGGTATCTTCAGGCGAATCGCTCGGACCATGCAGGATGCTGACTGAAAACCCTTGCTTCCTGAGACCGATCGCCGACAGCAGAACATTGTTCGCCGCTCCGCCCTTTCCCAAGTGGGTGACAAGATGGACCAGGTGCGGAGGGGCGCCCACTTCGGAATCCCCCGACTACTGAGTCGCCAAGTCGATAGGCGCTTCCTCTGGGCACGGGTGCTTTTCCCAATGCGACCAAAGGGTGCGGCGTTTGTTGTTGGAATCGATATCCCAACGGCTGAGATCGGGTCCACCTTCCCAGCCTCGGATATCGACATGCAGGTTCGGGGTTTGGACCGGACCATTCGGTATGTCATGCTCGGGATAGATGCCGCAGGCGCCCTTCAGGTCGGGCATCCTCTCCACCGCCTGACAATCCACAGCGTCCACAACATTGTCCCGGATCCAGGCGGCGTCCTCCATATCGATCTTCCCATCGCCATTCATGTCGTCCATTTTCCCGTCGCCATCGATATCGACATAGAAGTCGGCGGCGCAGCCATAGATGTGCCGACTGTAGTTGCTGGTGTAGGCTCCCCCTTGTCCCGGTTGCTCGATCTTCCAATGGTTGTAGGCCGGGCTGCGAAAACCGGCGAGGATGGAGAGAGTGGGGGCCTCGAATCCTTGTTCGCGGATTCCCTCCAGGATCTGTTCGAGTTTTAAAACCAGTTTCGGGTCAAGCGCGATGTATTGGGGCAACTGATTCCTTCTCGGCGCATCGGGAGTGGTGTAATCGAAGTGCAGATCGAAGTCCCCTAGTTCGAAATTGGGGGAAATTCGCCAGTTTTGATTCTCCTCATCGACACGATAGAGGTGGGTGGGAGGACGATAATAATCGCGATAGGGGGCCAAGATGCTCTTCGAACCCACCACGGGAAATTTTCCGATATCCTCCAGAGCCTGTTGAGGAACTTGATCGATGGGCGTTGGGAACAAGAACTTGATAGCGGTTTCCCCACTTAGGGTGAAAGGATGATTGTCCAAACCTCCACGATCGAGAACTCCGCGAAATCTCAAGATGACCGGCCCTCCGGTGGCGTCCGGAATGAACTCGTAGCGACCCTCTCCGAAGCTCTTTAGTTCCCCTCCCGAATCGGATTGCCAAGCCACTTGGATTTCATCTTCCAGGTTGGGGTGAGTGGAGACATACGAATGAACAAAATCGTCCGTCTCGGAGGGAAGCGCGATTTCCGGGCGGAGGGTGAATCGAGCGGGTTCTCCGGCGGGAGCGAGGATAGCCTCCCCCTCGAGCAAACTCGCGGATTGCATGACCAGTCGAATTGAGGATTCGAGGTGGACCGGATTCTGACGCAGGTCGACTACCTGGGGTGGAGGCGCCAGCCCGGGATTGTTGGCGGAAAAACTCTGATAACCACGGAACAAGAGGAAGCCCCCAGCACCCAGGCCGATAATCAAAAAGACGTTCAGTGTGATCCAAAAGAATTTCATCTTAAAGCACCCATCGAAGTATCATATAACCTTCCGCCGCGTGAGTCGAAATCTCCTTGCCTCGTGTTAGCGCGAGGTGGCGGACGTTTTCTGGGCTGGAATGGTGAATGGCCGGCTTCATTTGGGATTGATGCATCTCCAAAGCGGTGATCTTGTCCTCCAGGAAATCGGAAATATCGACATAGAAATTGGGATGAAACTTCTCGCGCTCAAGAGACCAGAAGAGCGCGGTATTGTCATAAGTCAAAACGATCGGTTGAAAATGCTTCCATTCCGGCACCCCCGGTCGGCACGCGGTCAGTCCCGCGCGAAAGACCGCCTCGTGATCTTGATTGTAAGAGATCGCCGGGATCGCCACGATGGTAGGTTTGATGGTGTCCATCGCCAAACGACCCGTCTTCTCGAACTGTTCGATCAACTCGCGTCGAGGAATGGTGTCGATCCGCTCATGGAGTTCAGTGGATTGGTACAGGATTTCATAGTCGTCCACTTTGAGCGACGCCATGGCATTGGCAAGCTCGGATGACCGTGTGTTCCCCAGGACCATCCCATCCTTGCCGTCGTAATGGTGCAGATCGCCCACACTCACGACCACCACGTAAACCTCGCCGCCAAGGGATTTGATTCGCGCCATCGTTCCAGCGCAACCGAATGCCTCGTCATCCGCGTGCGGAGCCAACACCAACATTCTCTGGTTAGCCAGGAACTCGTCGCTGGCTTGTGTGTAAGGTTTCATGAAAAAAACTCTCCCCCCGGATGAGCCCCTCTATTCTGACAAGGATCGAAACCGAACGTCAATCCAGTTCGATTGTCCGATCCAATTCAAACTTCTTTTGAAACTCCAAATCGGGCGTGAGTTTTAGCATCTTGAACTGCCCATCGGGCGCCCCCTCCGCCACACGCTTCTGACGATACCGGAGAAACTCGCCGGGTTTCACCACTTTCACCGCCGGGTTGGCCAGACGGATCGATTTCCGTTTCGAGGCGTACTCCTCGTTTTGTCTCTTCAGTTCCTCATCGACCGAGCGAAGCCATGTCCTCCACCGATCGTCGGGAATGGTCCCCTCCTCTTCCTCCACCAGGAAGATGTAACGTGGCGGCTCCCCCCACTCCGGGGTCGAAACAATGAATTCGTAATCCCCGCTCTCGACCCCCGAGGAGTTGCCGACCGCGGCGCAGACTTGGGATTCGTAGAGTTTCTCCCCAGTGAGGGAGCTCACCCCTTTCCCCTTTTGGATAAATTCCACAATCGGCGTCCGCTCGTAAAAACCGGTGACTCCGATCAAGTCATTCATCTCGTAACGATACAGACCCCCAGTGGTGGTGGGGTAGACAAAATACCTTTTGCCCTCCTCGAGCCGATCCGCCGTGAGAAACTCCGCGTTGGGATTTTCGGATTCGGATTCCTCGACGAACTCATAGAAATTGGTTTCGATCGCCAGGACTCCCCCGCAACCCTCGTCGCGTAGTGGAATGGAGCCTCTCACCTCGCTGGCCAAGTACCCCCAATCCCGAATCGGTGTCGACGGATCGAAAAGTCCGGCAAATTCACGGAGGTACAGCCCGACACTCCCGCCCTTCCAACAGCCGATCAACGCAAGGTTTGGCCAAACATCCCTGGGAAGAAGTTTCCCCTCCTTTCCCACGGAATGCTCGAGTCTGATCGATCGCTCGGGATCCGGTTTGAGATGGGATTCCAGCTCTTGCCTGAGTTCGGGGGGCAAGTTGACATCTTGATCGATGCCGCCCACATAGATGTCTTTGAGAATCCGGGATTTGTACTCGTTCAGCTTTCGAGCGAGCAGGAGGATGGTGCTCGGATTGCAGGTTCCGATCATCGAAATGTCCTTGCCGGCGGCAAGACGGAGCAAAGTGTAGTACTTCGACTCGTAATCCTCGAGGGCGAAAACCTCGTAGGGGATGGCGTAGACAGTCTGTGTCACCGAGGGCATGTTGCGGTAAGCATGACCGGATTCCGCGCCATAGGGGATTCCACTCTGGGTGTATCCCTCCACCTCGGGGGAGACCACCGCGAGAATTTGTCCATCGAACATTTTGGGATGGTCCTGAGCGGCGTGATACAACCAGAGCCGCATCGCCAACGATTTGTCGCGCCGGGAGCTTTTCGTGATGGGGATGTACTTCGGCGTCCCGGTTGTCCCACTCGTGGTCGCGAACAAGGAGGGTGGGTCCATGGTCAACTGGTTGATCTCACCCTCGGTCGTTCGGAGAATATACGGTTCCAGATCCTTGTAACTGTTTTTCGGCACCGCACGCTGGTATTCCTCGATGGTGCGAATCGATCGGAAATTGTGGTCCTTCCCAAATTCCGTCCCGGCGTTCAACTCGAGGATCCGTCGCAGAAGTCTTTCCTGCGTGCCGCGAGGATCGCGGCAGTTCTTGTCGAAATGACCAGCCTGACGGTATCCCGTGACGCCTAAGACCACCTGGATAAAATTCATGTTTCCTCTCCCAGCTTGTGCCGACAGGTGATGTGCGGCTCGATACGCTCGGGGATGACAGTCACTCCTAAGCCCGGACCCGAAAGAGGCTTGCCAATCCCTTTACGTCGAAATGTCAAATCCTCTTTGGAAACGTCCTGTTCCAAGAGATGCGTTCCAAAAGATCCCTCGATAAATTTTAGCCCCGCGACTCCCATCGCGAAATGTCTCCCCGCCGCCGATAGGATGGCTGTTTCTCCCACCTGACATCCCAATTGACAACCCTTGTCCTGGTGACGGGCGAATTCGGCCATCTCCAGGGCCCCGAATAGGCCGCCGCATTTGGAGAGTCGGATGTTGAAATAATCGCAAGCGTCCATGCCGACCAATTTGCGCGCGTCCTCCATGGAACAGAGCGATTCGTCCACCATGATCGGCGTGGTCACCGCGTTGGTGATGGCCTGAAGTCCCTCGTAATCGTCGGCCGGAATCGGTTGTTCGATACTCGAGATGTTGAAGGGTTTGATCGATTGAATGGCGGCGATCGCCTCGGTCACATTCCATGCGGCGTTGGCGTCGACACGGATATCCGCCTCCGAGCCCATGAGCAACCGGATTCTTTTCAATCTGTCTTTGTCGTCAGCGCTTCCCACTTTGACTTTGATAAACCGGAGCCCGCCGATCCTCATTTTGAGCGAGGTCTTAGTGACCTTCCAAAGAGAATCGCCGCTGACCACCCCGCTGTACTCAACCCATTCCCGTTTGCGACGCCCGAAGATTTCTCCGATGGATCTCCGGAAGTGGTTTCCAATCAAATCCAGGAAGGCGATTTCGATGGCGCAGCGAGCGGCTCCAATACGATGCGGCAGGTCGGGGTGCTTTTCTCGGGCGGCTGTCTCGAGATTCTTCGCGATTTCCAATCCGTCCTCCCACGAGGAAACCCGTGTTTCATGGAGCAACGGCCAAAAACAATCTCGAATTCTCTCGACCACCGACTGAGTCGTTTCGCCAGTGACATACTCGCGAGGTAGGGATTCGCCCCAGCCCACCTCGCCGGTGTCCGAGGTCATCCGCACCAACACCGAGGAGGAAGTGCTCCTTTCGTGGAGGGAATGCTTGAATTTCAAACGAAAGGGGAGTTCGACTTCAAGAACTTCGCATTGAACAGGTTTCACCGAATCCCTCTCTTTCCTTGCCAAACGATTTAGCCGCGCAATCCCTTGCCACGGCTAGAGTTTACCATCGATTGTGACGATCCAACCACTCCAAAATGTCCCTCATCACTTCTGGAAGATTGTCTTCGAATTCCAGAGTGTGACGAGCGTCCTCGTACATCAGGACCTCGACATCCCGTTTGCCTCTTTTGCCCACTAACTTGTCGATGAATTTTTGGGTTTTCTTATTATTGACAATCTCGTCCCGTCCGGCCAGTTGGAGAAGAACCGGGGACTGGCCATCCCGGACCTCCCGCTTCAGCACCTTGTCCATCTGGTGACTCTCCCAATAAAACCGAGCGGTTGCCCGTCTGAGAGTGTAGGGGTCCTGCTCGATCCAGTTTTGCCATCGAACATTGTCGGTGAAAAGGCTGGCGTCGGAGATCGGGATTTTGATTTCCGGTTGCACCTCGCGGCGTCGCCAGAAATAAAGCAGCACTTTCAGTTTGTTCCACAGGCTCAGGTCGATTTTGGGTTTGATTCCTGGGCAGCTGAGAATGACCCCGGCAAACTCGTTGGGTCTCAGCGAGTCATAAAGAAGCGCCTGCTTCCCGCCCCACGACAACCCGAAGATATAGATGGGAAGACCTGGGAAATCCGCCCGCATTCTTGCGATGAAAGCGTCCATGTCCGCGATCAGATCGAGATAATCCTGGAGGTGGCCTCTTTCGTAGTCGTTCATCCCGGACCCCCGACGATCCGGCGCGTAAACCGTGTATCCGTTCTCGGCGAAAATCTCGCCCGATTGGATGTACCAACCACTGTGGCTGGAGATGCCATGAAGGTAAAGAATCAGTCCCCGGGGGTTGTCGCTAACGTATCTGCGGTAGGTCAAGTGCGTCTGGTTGTTGATCTCAAGTTTAAGAATCTCCGGCCGGGCTTCGATTTCGGTCGATGAAAAGGAGACCAGCGCCGAAACGATGGCGGCGACTATGCAATATTTTCTAATCGTATTGTGTCTCACTTTGATCGAATGCCAAACGGCGATTGCCAAACAAAATGTTTTCAAGCTGGACTACCACGACCGTATGCTGGAATAACACTCGTCCACTTCCCCGGAGGTTATCGCCGGAACTCCACTCTGGTTGATCCCTTTGCCCGATTTCGGGAAGTTTACGCGGAAAGTAAGTGATTGCAAGTATCGACTGAAACAAACCTTAGCATCGGGGGCCTCATCCGGATTTTGAAATTAACCCTCCCACGACGTCTCCACAGGACAATCTTTCGGCATTCCCGGTAGAAGCAAGAGAAACGAAAGCCCTTCCCCCGGACGGTTATGGACTTTCATCCCGATTTTCCCCTCCTCGGCGATCCTTTTTACCACCGAGAGGCCAATCCCAAACCCATGCGCGGAGGTCGTGTGGAAAGGTTCGAAAAGGTCTTTGAGGTTTCTGTCCAACGACACCCCGCCGCCAGTGTCTTCGATTCGGAGGAGGACAAACCGGTCTTGGAAGGCTTCCTGGGGGAGCTGGTGTGGACTTTCCACGATCATCAAACCTTCCAGATGATAGGTGTCGTCCATCCATACAGTCTCCGCCCGAATGGTGAGTTGCCCCCCTTTTGGCATGACGTTGAGGGCATTGAGGAGGATGTTCATGAGCATCTGGCGAAGGCGAGACGGGTCGGAGAGGACATTTGGGATTTCGGGATTCAGCTCGATCCGGAGGCCGATTTCCTGATCCTGTACGCGGACTCGGATCAAGGTGAGGATGGTCGAAACCTCCTCCTCCAATCGGAACGGGGTCGTGTGAATGGGCTGACTTTTGGAGGTCTCCAAGAGTTGGGTCACACACCGATTCATTTCCTTCAGCTGGGTTGTTATCACGCGAAGATCCTCCTTCTGGATCGGATCCTCGGTCTCCCAGTTGTCGACCAACATCTTCACCACCGCCAACGGGTTCCGGATTTCATGGGCCACGCCAGCGGAAAACTCCCCCACCAGCGATCGTTTGTCGAGTTCATGGATCTGGCTTTCGAGGCTCTTTGTCTTCTGCAAGGCTCGCGCGTTCTGAATCGCGATCGCCGATTGCGAGGCCAACATATAGAGGAGATAGATGCCATCCCGTGTGTACTTGTAACGCTGGGCGGAGTAGACATTCAGAACTCCGATACATTCCTCTTTCCACAGCAAGGGAACCGACAGAAGCGAGACCAACCCTTCCGACCTGGCCAGATCTCGGTGGAGATACGCCTCACAGTTTTGAACGTCCCGCACCATGAGCGGTTGACGCGTCTTGACCACCTTTCCCAAGAGGGAGGAGTCGATATTCAAATTGGGTTTGTCGACATACTCGGGTGTCGATCCGTAGACCCACTCCAGCACGAGTTCGTTCTTCTCCTCATCGACCAACATAAGGCTGGAAATCTTGGCCTTCATTAGGATCGTGGCCTGTTCGACCACCGAGTGCATGATCTCCTGCAAATCGATCTGCGAGGTGATCGTGTCACCGACCGATTTGATCGCGAGCAGGGTTTCCGTGCGGCGAACCAAGGCCGATTCGAATTGCAATTCCCTCCAAATCCTTTTCTCGCGATCCCAGGCCTTTTGCATCTTCGCGGGAAGATCCTCTCCGCAATCGACCGGCGCCGCTAAGAGACCGTACACACGCGACTCGTCGCCGATCCGCCGCACCCAACACTCCCTGCCTCGAAGAGACTCCGGAATCGAGGGGTGATCGTGTGGAAGGTGTGCGCGATGAACTTGGAAATCTTCGCCATGGATGAAGGAATGGAGTTGAAATTCCCCCGGGACGAGCCGCGAATGCCCCAAGGGGATGTATTGATCCTCTGGGTAAACCATCGAAAGGACAAGTTGTTCGGATGGAGGCGATTCGGAATCGACCACCGCGACCGGACCAAAAATGGTGTGGGGCAATTCGGAGGACTGATTGTCGGTCAGGGGGAATCTCGGGAGCGAGCGGATCAGTGGAATGTCCGAGACCGGGGATTCCTCGAGAAAGTGACGGCCATCCAATTGGAGCAGCCAGCACGCCAGAGGCATTTCCCCGATATGTTGGACCATTCGAGAAATCAACGATTGAAAAGTGGGTGTCAGATCCTCGAGCGCCAACCGGTTAGACCTCTTTAACCCAGACTTTTCGGGTGCGGGGTCCATCGAATTCGCAGAGGTAAACTCCCTGCCACGTCCCGAAAAGCGGCTCGCCGTTTTCCACCAGGAGGTGGACCGAGTTCCCGAATAGCGTTGTCTTTATGTGCGCGGCCGAGTTCCCCTCCATGTGACGGTATCCGTCCTCGAAGGGAACGATCTTTTCGATTTCCATCAGCATGTCGCGGACCACATCCGGGTCGGCGTTTTCCTGAATGGTGATCCCGGCGGTGGTGTGGGGGACAAAGACCACCACGCCTCCGTCCTCGATTTTTAACTCTCGGATGGCCCGAGCGACCTCACGGGTGATTTCAACCATCTGACAACGGTTTTGCGTGGGAACTTTGATCTCGACTGGCATGGGAGGAGTATACCCCTTACTAGCCGCCGTTTTGGAGGGTCCGCGCCCTCCGATGTCTCTTCGTGATCCACACACCTGTCGGAGTAAGCTCCTTTGGGGCCCTTCCCCCCACCCCGCCCTTTTATGCTAAACTGAAACTTGCCCTAGGAAATTGTGGAGACCCGAACCAATGACCGTCCATCCCAAAGTCAAAGAGATCATCACCCGTCGTCATTTCTTTCAGGAGTGCGGGCTCGGTGTGGGGAAGATTGCGCTTGCCTCACTTTTGGGTGGAGGTTTTAAGCATCTCGGCGCTCAAGCGGCCATTGAGAACCCGCTGGCGCCGAAGGCCCCGCATTTCGCGCCGACCGCCAAGCGGGTGATCTATCTCTTCATGGCGGGCGGGCCGAGTCAACTCGATTTGTTCGACCGGAAACCGACGCTTGAAAAATACGATGGTCAACCAATTCCCGCCGAGGTGGTGAAAGATCAGCGGTACGCCTTCATCGAACGCAACGCCTCGCTGATGGCCTCTCCCTTCAAGTTCTCCCAGTACGGGGATTCCGGCGCGGAACTTTCCGAGATGCTCCCGCACCTCGGTGAGATCGCGGATGACGTCTGCATTCTCAAATCGGTGCACACCGATGCCTTTAACCATGCTCCGGCGCAGGTATTCATGAACACCGGCTCGCAACAACTCGGGCGACCGAGCATGGGTTCTTGGGTGACCTATGGCCTCGGAAGCGAGGCGGAGGATCTTCCCGCGTTCGTCGTCCTCAATTCGGCGGGCGGTCTCTCGGGCGGGGCGAACAATTATGGCTGCGGGTTTCTGCCGACCGTCTACCAGGGCGTCCTACTCCGTTCCCAAGGCGACCCGATTCTCAACCTCTCCAACCCTCCGGGATACACCCGAGAGATGCAGGGGGAGGCGATCGATCTGATCAATAGCCTCAACCAAGACCACCTCGGTCTGGTCGGCGACCCGGAGATCAAAACTCGGATCAACAGTTACGAAATGGCGTACCGTCTCCAGGAGAGCGCGCCGGATCTCATCGACATCAAACAGGAGTCGGAAGAGACCCTGGAGATGTATGGAGTCGAACCCGGTAAAGCCTCCTTCGCGAATAACTGCCTTCTCGCTCGCCGATTGGCTGAGCGCGGGGTCCGTTTCATCAATCTCTATCACGAGGCTTGGGACCACCATTCCAATGTGAAGGGCGGCCTCGAGCAACAATGCAAACTCACAGACCAACCAGCCGCCGCCTTGGTCAAGGACCTGAAACAACGGGGACTCCTCGAGGACACCCTAGTGGTTTGGGGCGGAGAATTTGGCCGAACCCCAATGGTCGAAAGCAACGCCTCACTCGGACGCAGTCTCGGACGGGACCATCACCCGCAGGCTTTCACCATGTGGATGGCGGGTGGCGGTGTCAAACCGGGAATCACCATCGGGAAGACCGATGACCTGGGGTTCCACATTGTCGAGGATCCGATACATATCCACGATATCCAGGCCACCATCCTGCACCTCCTCGGCCTCGAACACACCCGCCTCACTTTCCGTCACCAGGGCAGGGACTACCGCCTGACCGATGTCTACGGGAATGTGGTGGACAAGATGTTGGCCTAAGCGAATCCATCGAACCACAACCCCACTCTCGAGCCCCTTGTCGGTAGCCGCTGGTCCGCTCCTTTACTCAGAGCCAAAAAGGACTTGACAAAGCAAGTTTTTCAGATTTAACATCTATTCCGTTTCAGGGCCTATCTTCAAAACCTCGCCAAAAAAGAAGGGACCAAAGACTCCTTAGGATTTCCTCGGTCCCGAAAGATCTCTCGCCATCTTTCTCGAACGCAATCCAAGCAATCCCAATCCGGGAGGAGCGGCAAATCGTCGATTTGGTCTCCCTTCGGGTGATCTTTTGGCATCGATTTATAGGTCGAAAACGACCTGAGAGAACAGAACGGAGGTCCCTTCTCATGTGGCGCTCAAGCAGGTTTTCGACCCTTTGGGTCTTGGTCATTCTGACTGGCCTTATCGGTCCCGGTTTCGCGAACGACAGGCGGTCCGACAACCACGAATCCGACCGGCACGAAAGAAATCAAACCAAGGTCAGCGGATCGATCCGCTGGCTGAATCCCTGGACGAAGACGTTTGTGGTCGCGGGGAGACTCGTTAAGGTTGGAGACTCCACCAACATTCTGGACACCAACCAAAATGAAATCCGTTTCAGGGATCTGTCCCATGGGGATCGGGTCGAGGTTTCCGGAATTCGTGGCGCCTGGGGCGCAATTCACGCTCGGGAGGTCCTTCAAACAGGAAAGCCCCACCATCAACCTGGCGATGACGACGATGATGACGACGACGACCAAGGTGAGTGGGGGTGCCATGAGAAGAAGCTCGAGGGATTCATCTCCGAGATCGATCCCGCCTCGGGGACATTGGTGGTCGGTGTGGTTCTGATCCGGACCGACGATGAGACCCAAATCGACTTGCTCGACCGCGAGGACAAAAGTCAATCGCACTCCGGAAGTCTCGAGGACCTCCAAGTGGGCGACTATGTCCGTGTCGACTATTGCGCGAACCGTGAGGGGCCTCCCCTCGCGTCCCGCATCCGGGAAAAATCCGGCGAACATCACTACGCTCATGTCGATGGAAAGATCAGCGAGATCGATGTCGACCTGGCTCAGATGATGGTGAACAGCGTTTTGGTTCTGACCACCGAAAAGACCGAATACCGAAGCGTTCACCACGGTCACATTGAGTTCGAGGATCTCGCGGTTGGCGATTATGTCAAAGTCTTCGGGCGCCCGGTGACCGGGCCCGCTGTCTCAGCCTTTGGACCGGTGACAGGCCCGGTTATCAACGCGATCAAAGTCCATCGCAAGCGAAGCAGCGAAGAGTGCCAATCCATGCTCCGCGGGATGGTTAACGAGGTCGATGTGGATTCAGGAACTTTGACTGTCGGAATTGTGGAGGTGCACACCCTATCGGTGACCAAGATCCTCGACGCTTCGGGCGAGCCGATCCTGTTGGCCGACCTGGTTCCCGGCGACTTCGTGAAGGTCTCCTATTGCACGCTACTGGGAGTTCCCATCGCCGCGAAGATTCAGATCGTTCCGGAGGATGACATGGACCTGAACGACGATGGCGAAGTCGAACACCGAGACCTGCTCGATCTACTACGCGAACGTTGCGATGGAGGGGTCTTGCTCGATTTCGATGGCGACAACCGAACCACGGGTCGGGACTTCTTCCGCTTCATGTCGCGCTGGCGAGGGCGAGGTCGTCACTAACCCCACAAACCTCTCGGTCTCCACTGTCGCGGGGGCAGCCTGGCTCCCCCGCGGCGGATCGAGTTTTGGTGCGCAGGCCCTCCCCCGCTAGTTCCACCTGAGCTGAACGCTGAAAGGATGGTAGGATCGACTCCGCGTATCGCTTGAGCGCGAGAGGTGCGCGATGGAATCCATTCAGCGTTAATGGAACAAGCATGAAGGAATCGGATCTCTATCCGCCGCTGAAGCGGTTTCTCGAATCACAGAATTACGAAGTGAAGGGGGAGGTTCAGGATTGCGATGTCCTCGCCATGCGCGGTGACGAGCCCCCGGTCATTGTCGAACTCAAACTCACCCTCAATCTGGAGGTCCTGCTCCAAGCGGTGGACCGCCTTACGCTCACCCCAAAAGTTTATATCGGGGTTCCGACAAAGAATCGGATATTGAACACCCAGAGAAAGCGCATCCTTAAACTTATCCGTATGCTCGGTTTGGGTCTCATCTCAATCAACCTCAACAAAAAGTCGAGCAGCGTCGAGATCCTGCTCGACCCCGGAGAGTACCGACCCCGTAAATCGAAGCAGCGTCAGGAGCGCCTCCTCGGCGAATTCGCCAAACGAGTTGGCGACCCCAACCTCGGCGGCGCGGACCGACGCAAGGGGATCATGACCGCCTACCGTCAGCGCACTCTTTCCATCGCGAGTTACCTCCAAAACAACGGCCCCACCAAAGCCTCGCTCATCGCGCAAGCCTTGGATGAGCCAAAGGCGAGGGACATCTTGTATCAAGATGTTTATGGCTGGTTCGAACGGGTTTCCCGCGGGGTGTATGACTTATCGCCGCGGGGGAGAAAGGAAGTGCCAGGGTGGAGGGTTGGGTCTTCTGGGACGAACGGAAAGATCTAACGACAGCCATGTCACACTTGTCTTCCTCCCTGCCATCATTCCCGCCCTCTCTCGTCATTCCCGACTCCGATCGGGAATCCAAGAGCCATGCAACCTTACGGTGACAATGGACCCGGGAAAGGTTCTTCGCGTTGCCTCGAATGAAACCGCATACGCCGCCCCTTGTGTGGGCTCCGGTTGCGCGGAAAATCTGAATTGCGCAGAATCCGGCACGGAGCATTACACCATGCCAAGGTTCAAGGTCTATCTCGACAGCTCAGCTATCAGTTTTCTCTATGCGGATGACGCTCCCGATTTCCAATCGGTCACGCGGGATTTCTTCGAGAATTACTCTCATAATTTTGATCTCTTCATCTCCCAAGTCGTATTGAGGGAGATCGACAGAACTGTGGATGCGGCTCTTCGCGAGGCGCTCAAAAGGGTAGTGGAGGAGTATCCGATTTCAATCCTCGCGGAGGACGAGGCGGAGGAGGTGGACGACCTCGCGGCCGCCTATCTTGACGCGGAAGTCCTGCCTCGCTCTCAGATTGAAGACGCCTACCATGTGGCTTACGCGACAGTCCACGAAATGGACATCCTCCTTTCGTGGAACTTCAAACACTTGGCGAATGTGAATCGAGAGGTCAGAATACAAGAGGCGAACCGTGTCCGTGGGTATTGGAAACCCTTGCGGATCGTATCTCCATTGGAGGTGGTCTCGGAAAATGACGAGTGAATACAAAGTGTCAAAACGTTTGGAAGAAGTCCTCGAGGTGAAACGGCAAATGGCCAAAGAGGTCGAGCACCTTCCCCCCAGGGAGGCGATTGCGGAACTCAGGCGCCAAGCCAGCGAGTCACGCAAGAATTATCCCAATCTCAAGGAAGCCTCCCCACGCAAAAAACGCGGTTGAGTCGTAGCCCGGCAACTCACTTGCCGGGTTCCCCCACAGTCCCCGGCCGAACCGATGGTAACTGGCAATAGGGGTTGCGCTCGCCCTTGGACTTAACCCAACATCTCACGACACGAGCTGACGACAGCCATGCAACACCTGTCTTCCCCCCCGCTGTCATTCCCGACTCCGATCGGGAATCCAGGAGCCATGGATCCTTGCGGTGATGCGGGGCCCGGGTAAGGTTCTTCGCGTTGCCTCGAATGAAACCGCATACTCCACCGCTTGTGCGGGCCCCCGTCAATTCCTTTGAGTTTCAAGCTTGCGCTCGCACTCCCCAGGTGAGGGAAGTTTCTAGGAAAGGTCCAGTTGCACCCGAATGGCGTCGGCCACTTTCTCCATTTCTTCGGATTTCAGGGTCCCAGCCCTACGCACCAACCTTTGCTTGCTAACTGTCGCCATTTGATCTGCCATCGCTTTGCCCTGTTTCCCCTCGAACTGGACAGATGCTTCGCTTGGATACAGCCGATCGACATTGCTTGTGAGGGGAATGACCTGCACACGGTTCATGAAAGTGTTCGAGGCGTTGTTGCTGACGATGACCGCGGGACGAATCTTCTTGACCTCGCCGCCCACGGACCGACCGAAGTTGACCCACCAGACCTCACCGCGTTTCATTCAGACTCGCCTTGAAAGTCCCCTCGGCCCAATCGAAGGCCTCCTTCTCCCGCTTCGCATCCTTGGCCATTTCGGCATAGGCTTCCTCGAGGTTCGGTCGGACCACATGAGGCCGGACAAGCTCCTCGACAAATTTGCTTATCTTCCGTGGCCCAACAGTCCGATAGAGGCCCTCGTAGATCTCCTCATCCACAGTGATGGTCAGTTTCTTCTGCATGGTGGAAACTCCTTCCACGTGCAGTGTACGTGGAGGGAGTGTGCGGTTCAATAGGAGAACGCCCCTCGCCTGCCGGACTTAGCCATATACCCCACCGTTTCTCGTCGAGTTAGGAATTCGAAAAGAATCTTGATGTCTGACCAATTCTCAAGGAACACCCCTGAGTCATAGTGGATGACATTTCCATCCGACTCCGTTTTCATATCCCATCATGAACCAGGGGCGCCTTCGACCAGCGATTCTTCTCTTTCTTTTGTCGATCCTCCCCTTTTTGCCCGTACTGAAAGCCGAATATTTGAACTGGGACGATGACATCTATTTCACCGCCAACCCCGATATCGAATCAGCTCATGGATGGAGTTCCCAGTTCGCGCGATTCACCACCGACGCCAACGTTTATCCCATCGTTTTCGGCTCGTTCAAAATCGAGAACGCCCTTGTCGGAAAAAATGCGCGCGTTTCTCACGCGATCAATTTGGTTCTACATGGGCTGGTTTCAGTCTCCGCCTTTTTCCTCCTATGTCGTTGGGTTCCCGATTGGAGAATCGCCTTTTGGGCCAGCCTGCTCTTCGCCGTTCACCCCCTACAGGTTTCGACCGTGGCCTGGGTGGCGGAGCGGAAATCGCTTCTGGGATCGTTGTTCTTCCTGTGGGCGCTAATCGCCGCCGACTCGAAGAAGGCTTGGATCGTTTGGGGGAGCCTGCTTCTCGCTGGGCTCGGCTATCTCTGCAAATCGCCTCTTGTGGTTTTCCCCGCCACCCTTGTGGTCGCGGATCTCTTCCTTCGACCGGGACAAGGCCGAAGGTGGGCGCTATGGGGAGCTCATGCCGGGCTGGCTACAGTGTTTGCCTGGGTTTACTCGGGCAGAGAGGTCTCCCAATCCCTCTCGTTGGGTCAGAGGCTGGAACTGGTCCCCGCCGCCCTTGGGCACTATCTGGAGAAATGGATTTACCCCAGCCAGATGCTCCCGATTTATCCAAAATGGGAGCTGAGCGGCGCCCACGCCGAAACGATCGGTTGGATCCCAGTTGTGGGAGTCGTTCTCCTGATGCTCCTCTATCGTAGGCGGATCGATCCACTCGAATGGTTTGGCGTACTTCTCTTTGCGATTACTCTCGCCCCCGCGCTGGGGTTTGTCTCCTTCGGTTACCAGAAACACTCCTTCGTCTCCGACCATTTCATGTATCTCCCACTTCTCGGGTTATCGATCGTTCTTAGCTCCCTTATGACCCGAATATCGATCGGACGCAAATTCCTTTTCCCGGCAATCTGCCTCTTCCTTGTTCTGATGTGGGCCCTTGTCTCTTGGAGGCAGTGCGGAGTCTGGCGCAACCCGGTCGCCTTCTGGCAATCAGTGCTCCATGCTGATGAGACAAGTTGGGTCGCTCATGAAAATCTCGCCACCTATCTCGATGGAGAGGGTGGACTCGAGGAAGCGGCTCATCATTACGGGCGCGCGGTTGAGATCGATCCCGAGGAACCGATCGGATGGATCAACCTGGGACGGAATCAAATCCTCCGGGGCGAGTATGAAGAGGCGGTGCATTCCTTAGCGCGAGCCATCGATTTGAATGTCTATTACGTGGAAGCGCACCTCTTTCGCGCCGAGGCTTTTCTTCGGTTGGGCGAGGAGCAGAAAGCGGTGGACCAGTTCCACAGCGCCATCGCGGTGCGTCCGGGGAATGTGGAGGCTCGACTCAAGATCGCCGATCCTCCTCCTTCATGCTAAGAATCCGGATGTCCGCAGCCCCGACCAAGCCATTCGTTGGCTGAGACCTTTTATCGACGCTCCCCCTTCGCCGTCCGCTCTGGTCGCCTGGAAATTCCTAGCCGAAGCCCACGCCACAAAAGGGGAATTCGACCGAGCCCTCGAGTTCGAGAACCATCGACTGGAAGCCTGGAACGATCCGACCACTCCAGAATCGAAGGAAACTCTTCGGAGAATTTCCTTCTACGAACGGGGCCAATTCCCCGGGACGAAATAATTCCACTCTCAACTGTCTCAGTTTGTTCCACTTAAACAACTAATTCCTGAATACCAAACTTGTCCAGGGCATGAATCGTTGACATGTAATCAACTCATCTGTTATATATACCAAACAATCAGCAGGCCAATATTTCTCAGGGTAACCTTACCCCCACTGAGAAAGGCTTGACAATATGCAGGGTCAAATCAATCGGCTTCGAGCCGGTTTTGGAGGATTTTTTCTCTTTTTAGCGGTATTCCTCGGGAATTCAAACGTGGCGCTAGGGGGCGAAGCCCTTGTTTTCGCCACCCCTTCGGACGATCAGTGGCAGTATCCGTTCAACTTTTCACCCGGCGTGAACACGGATCGAAGTGTATTCGCCGCGTCGGAGGCGCCTTTTGACAACCGGGACGCCATGGGCTTGGTCCGTTGGGACACCACCTCTCTGGTGGCCCCGGGGCTCGGAATGGATGGCTACAAGCCGGTGAGGGCGACGATCACGGTCTGGGAGGCGGCGGGGGCAGCGTGGGTTCCTTCGGTCACCGAGACGATTCAGCTCTTCGCGGTCGGATACGGTCCCACCTACACCGAGGCGACCTGGAACGAGTTTTCCGCGGTCCGGGCCAATGGCGCGGGACCACCCACCCAGCGGGATCCCTACCCGATGACTCTTTCCGGGGAGCGCGCCGAAAACGAAATCGGCGCTCAGCCCTGGGCGGTCGGGGTTCCTGCCCCGGCCACGGCGGTGGCTCGTCCCATCGAATTTGAGTTGGACCTGTTCAACCCAATTGTCCGGGAATATGTCCAAGAGGGGTTGAACAAGGGTTCGCTCACTTTCGCGGTTAGTTCCACCCTCATCCCCTCCAGTTCGGTTGCGGCCCCCGGAACCCTCCCGCGCATAATTTTCAAGGAGGGCGTCCCGATTCATCCCGGGTCGCAAGCGCCAAAACTCACCATCGAACTTGCCCCCGACACGGGCGTGACGGATTACCTGATCGACGAACCCTCCATCGATGTCTGGCAGTACCCCTTCAACCAGACCCCGGGGAATCGCACCACAGCGCCGCTTTTCGCGACCGCACCGGGAGTGGGTTTTGACCACCGGGATGGAGAAATGGTTGTTTGCTTCGACACCTCTCAATTCACCAACCGCGAAATGGGAGCCCTGGTGGGCGAAGTCGAATCCTGTTCCGTTCGCGTTTGGAATGTGGCTGGCGCGTCCTGGGATTTGCGAGGAGCCACCGGGAGGCTCGAGTTGTTCGGGACCGGATTCGGCCCGACCTATAACGCCGGCATCTGGTCCGAGACCTCGCCGATCAGCGCGGGCGCCCCGGGTCCACCCTCCCTGCGCGACCCCTACCCGACTCTTCTCAACGGGGAGCGGGCCGAAAACGACTTGAATGCTGTCCCTTGGTCGGTCGGACGACCGATCGGATATAACCCCGGAGGGCAGGCCACACCCTTCGTCATTCAATTCGACCTGAACGTCGACGATCCCACTGTCCAAGACTATCTACGAGATGGGATTCAAAGCGGACAACTCTGTTTTCACCTGGCGACCAACCTGGACTCGGGGGATAGCAATCCCACGATTGTCACCAAGGAAGGAACGATCGGAACGGGAGCTGGAATCACCGGAGGCGACGCAGAGGCGGCTGAACTGAGAATCACCTTGGGCGATGGCGTCTTGTCGGCCGACCTGAACCAAGACGGGGTCGTCGACGCCCTCGACCTGATCATTTTCCAAAAACAGTGGAACCCCGTAACCACGCCCTGATGGATTGAATTCAGCCTACCCGCCACGCCCTTCAAATAGGGCGCACTACATAAGACCGATCTTTGGTCGGAGTCGCTTGGCGATTCTCGGCCAACCTGCTGATTAGGTCCCCCCCTTTCCTCGGGGAAGGGGGGGACCCGGGTTGAAAAACGATCGTTGAGAAAGAACGATGATTTCATATTTTGGAACGAAATCAAAACGAGGTGAATCCACCCGACTCCGCTCGGATCGTGGGTTCACTGTGATTGAGCTGTTGATCGTGATTGCCATCATTCTCATTCTGATCGCGATCGCACTGCCCAATTTCCTCGAGGCGCAAGTTCGAGCCAAGCTGGCCAAGGTCAAGGGCGAGTTTCGAACCCTGAACACGGCGTTGCAGGAATATCAACTCGATTTCAACCAGTTCCCTCCGGTTGTCGACCATTTCTCCACCCCGTTTCTGGTCCGATTGCGGCCACTGACGACGCCCGTTAAGTATCTCACCGAAATGCCCCGCGACCCTTTTGTTCGATTGGATGGCAAGTATGGCGGCCCCGAGGAGCAGTCTCCCTATCCCGGGAACATTTACATGTACAACACCGGCGCTGCCAATTTTGGCGAGGGAGTCACTGATCCCAATTCGCGGCTTCAAGAGCGGTTCTCCCTGCACAGCGGCGGTCCTGATGGGGTGATCGATTTCCCCTACTATGCCTTTTCAGAGAACTTCATCCTCCAGCAGCGTCACCTTGTCTTTGTCTATAGCCCCACCAATGGGACCCGCAGTGCGGGCGACATCATTCAACGCGGGGGCGAGATCCCCAACCCTTTGCCCGGTTTCGGCAGTTAAGAGAACACCCCTAAGGAGATTTCTTCGAGAATGAGAATCATTCTGCTTGCCACCCTAATCCTGATTGCGTTCGCCCCGTCCACGGTGGCGCAAACATGGAACGTCGAGGCCACCCTCCTTTCCGACCGCTGGCAATACCCCTTCAATTTCACTCCGGGGTCGCGTCAATCCGGACCGCTCTTCATCTTAAACGCCACCGACGCCGAAAATTTTAATCGGCGCGATGGACTCGCCATCGTTCAGTGGGAACTCAAACTCCCGCCAGACGCACCCGCCGACTACGAAATCACCGAAGCCACTCTCACATTTTGGGATCGGCGACAGGCTCAATACATGATCGGAACCTTCACGGACGAAGGCATCGAACAACGATTGGAGGTCTTTCCCGCCCGATTTTCACACCCCTATTCGGAGGAGACCTGGGAGGGAACCGAACCCTATGTCGGCTCGGATGGGAATGGGCCCAATCCACGGAATCCCTACCCGATCGATTTAGTGACCTCCGCGTCGGTCGAGAACAACGTCGAAACTTCCACCCCTTGGGCGATTGGCGAACCCGAGGGATACACGCCGGGGGCGATGACCGACGCGTTCCCCATCCATTTCCGTTTTGACATGACCAATCCGACGATCCAGCAAGAGTTCCGATTGGATCTTCAGAGCGGATTGAGCACCTGGTTTGTCTCTGCCACGTTCTCGATCGACGTGATCGACACGGCGGAGATCCCGCAAATCCTGTTCGCCGAGGCGGTTAGCAACACTGGGTTCGGAACTTCGCAACAACCTCCGTCCCTGGAACTAACCCTGTCGCAAGTCGATGTTCCCCTTTCGAACGAGCATTGGGATTTGTACGAGTGAACAACGGCTGTATCAGCCGGTTTGAAATAGTAGAAAGAGGTGAATCAAGATGAGAATCAGTGGGAAAGCAGCGAGCGTTCTTACGGTGAGCGTGTTGCTATGCGGCGCCGCCATGGCCACAGACTTCAACAAGGACCGCGAGGCGATTCTGGCGATGGCCGGGACTTTCGAGGTCGACTTTCATTTCGAGGAGACCGTGTCGTTTCTTCCGGACTACGAGGTGAAAGAACCCTATGATGAGGACGCTCTCGAGACAGTGATTGTGATCGAGGACAGCGGGGACAAGATTGTGTTGCAGCATCTTCTCTCCACCGGCCGGGGCGGGATCATCAAACACTGGCGCCAGGATTGGGAATACGAGAACACGGTGCTCTGGGAGTACCAGGGCAAGAACAAGTGGACCAAAAAAACCCTCTCTCCCGAAGAGGCGAAGGGGACTTGGACACAGCGGGTCTATCAAGTCGACGACAGCCCTCGGTATGAGGCGCGGGGCGAGTGGGAGCACATCGGCGACCTCAGCCAGTGGACCTCGGCGCGCACGAACCGTCCCCTCCCTCGCCGCGACTACACCAAGAGAGACGATTACGATTTTCTCGAGGTGGTTAACCGTCAGGCGATCACCCCCGATGGGTGGGTTCATGAACAGGACAACACCAAGATCGCGATTGTCGAGGAGTATCTCAAACCGCTCTGCCGCGAGTTCGGTTTAAACCAATACAAGAAGGTTGAGGATGAGAAGGGCGACGAAGCCCGCGCTTGGTGGGAGGAGCACAAGCCATTCTGGAAAGAGGTCCGCGAGACCTGGGCCGCGGTGTTCCAATCGCGCGACGAAATTGTGATCGCCAAGGAGATCGAGGGCGACAGCCTGATGGACGCGATCCGTGACCTGGGCCGTGATGACGAAGCCAACACGCAAACCGCCGAGGCCCGACCGAAGATCGAAAAGGCGATCACCGGGTTCATTCAGGGTGGTTGAAATTCAAACGCGGCGCCGTCCTCCAGACGGCCACGCGGAAGGCCCGCCCCCTCTCGCGTTCCTCTGGAAGACGGCGTCATTGAAAACACACAAATCCCGCGCCGCGTCTGGGGGTTGACGCGGGGGCCGTGCTTATCGGCGTTTTTGTCCTGGAGATTCCTTTCCTGTGGGGATAAACTGAAAACGAGGATAGATCTAACCATAAAACAAGCGACTCAAGCCATTTACGAAAATGGGGTTTTCCGCCCTCTCGGGAAGGTCGATCTCGCCGAGAATTCTCGGGTAGATTTGTCTTTCCAACAGACCGAGGAGAACGATGGGCCCAAAAGGAAGTTGCCGCTTGAACTTCAAGAATTGATCGGGTCCATCTCCCCGGAGGATTGCGACATCATGGAAAAGGCGATCGAAGAGTAACCGTCCGGCCAACCCCACCTATTGAAATGATGAATTGACGACGAAGATCCAGAAGGGGAAAGAAGGGTTTTGAGATCGTGAATTAATCCTCGGAGGCGGCGCGGTCCGCCTTCCAGTTGTGGGGGAGCAATTCGTGAATTTGGTTGATGGGATGCGAGGGGAGACGTTCGAGGACATCCCTGAAATAAGCGAACGGGTCGATCTCGTGGAGTTTGCAGGTGGCGACCAGGCTGTAGATAATCGCCGCGCGCGCTCCGCCGGAATCGCTTCCGGCGAATTTCCAATTGAGGCGACCGACTACCACATGGCGCATGGCGCGCTCGGCGAAATTGTTGTCCGGGTGGAGAAGGCCGTCCTGGGTGTAAACCACGAGCGATTCCCACTGGTTCAGGGCATAGCCGATGGCCTCGCCCATGGGACTCTTGGGAAGCACCCGACCGGACTGATCCTCAAGCCACGATTTAAACTTATCGAGGATGGGAAGCGCCAAGGATTGTCGCGCCGCCGCGCGCGTGTTGGCGTCCACCTTCCGCCATTCTTTTTCGATGCGGTACAGTTCCTTGATAAACGCCAACGCCGTATGCGAACGAAGGGGGTCGGAATCCTCCGCCTCGACGAATTTTCGACGCGCGTGCGCCCAACAACCCGCCAGGGTCGCCTTCTTTTTCCCGATCAGATCGTTGTATCCCGCGTAGGCGTCCGCCTGAAGATATCCCCGATACCCTTTCAAAAAGGCTTTCGGCCCGTCGCGGGTTCGGTTCGGGGTGTAATCGTAGACGATGTGAGTTTCGTTGCCGTAGACCCACAATCGACCCTGCTTCGTGGTCTTGCGATCTTTCTCCAACACCGGGACCACCGTGTCGTCGGAATGAATCTTCCTCGACCCGAGCAGTTCCTTGATTTGCGCGGCGACCAGGGGTTCGAGCAGAGGAGCGATTTTCCCGACCCAATCGCACAAGGTCGCGCGAGAAACATCGATGCCGTTTCTCGCGTAGATTCCGACCTGGCGATTCAGTGGCAGGTGGTCGGCGTATTTGCTGGTGATCACCTGCGCCAAAAATCCAGGTCCCGGAATCCCTTTGTCGATGGGTTGCGGCGGAAGATCGCTGGTCACCACCCCTTCCCGGCACTGCTTGCAGGCGTATTTGAATCGGACCAGTTCCCTCACATGAAACGAGGCGGGGACGTATTCCAATTGTTTCGTGATCTCTTCGCCGATCTTCTCCAGGCGCCCCGCACAGTTGGGACATTCGCACTGGTTTTCCGGCAGCGGAAATTCCTCGCGTTTTCGGGGGAGATGCTCTGGAAACGGTTTGCGGCCATGGCCTTTCTTATTTGCTTTCTTCTCGCCGGGGGCCTCGGCCGCTTCCCGCTCGTCGGCCTCCTCGTCCGTTTCGACTTCCTCCTCCAAATCGCCAGCCAGATTCCGCAACTGTTCGAAGAGGAGTTTTTGCTCCTCCAACGCCTCGAACCGCTCCGACTTGGAGCCGAACTGGTAACGCTGAAGCTGTTTGAGTTGATGGCGCAACTTTTCGATATCGGACTGTTGGCTCTGGAGTGTGGCGATCAGGTCGAGGATCAATTGATGAAGCAGGGCGGGATCGTCGGGGAGATGATCGAGATCAAGAGACCGCGCCTCGCCATCGGTCATTTTCATCGTGGTCGTCTCCCCCGAAACGGTCATGATGAGGAAGCCTATCAGGAGATGACCCACCTGTCAATACCTTGTGTAATATACAGATAATTACCAACTCTTTCCCTTCTCTCGCCGGTATCGTTTCGCCCGCCTCGCCCCCGAAAGGTCGAAACCCTCCAGCAGCAAAGCCAATTCCGCCGCCTCAACCTCCAGGCTCTTTTCGCCCCTCTCGGGAAAGCGAAACGTCCCCTTCTCCAAACGTTTGTACCAAAGGCAATACCCGTCGCGATCCCAGTAAAGAATCTTCACCCGATCCCCCCGTTTGTTGCGGAACACGAAGAGGTGCCCCGAGAACGGGTCCTTTTCGAGGATTTGCTCCGTCATCGCCGCGAGTCCGTCGAAACTCCTGCGCATGTCGGCGGGAACCGTCGAGACGAAGACGCGAACGCTGGGAGGAAAGTTGAGCATCACTCGCCACGGAGCAAGCCGATCAGGCGGGCCAGAGACTCGCTTTCGAAATCGGACGGAACTCGTATCCGAACTCCATCCTCCAAGCGGACCTCATAATGGGAGGGGCAACGCGACCTCCCCGGTGGTTTGACCTCCACGGGGATAAAGGGCGACGGCGATTCGTCCTCACAAATCTCCTCCCGCAACTGGCGCCGCCAATAACAAAAGGTCGAAAACCGAATCTTCCGTTCCTCGCAAAACCCCCGCTGGGACAATCCACTCGATGACCACTCCTCGAAAATCGCCCGCCAGCGCTCTCGCTTCTTGGTTTTCTGATTTGACATGGATGGTCCACCTCCGCGCCGAATCATGGCAGAGGCGACCCGTGGATTTGGAGATGGGGTTTACCGGACGCTTACATCGAAGAGGCATTCGAACAAATCGATTTAGATGCCTGGAAATAGAATCCTTCTCGATACAAACGCGGCGATCGCCTTCTTCCGCCCCGTCCCCACCATCACAGAAATCCTCGCGCGGTGCGAATCGCTTCTGTTACCCGTTGTCGTTTTGGGAGAACTTAAATTCGGTGTTGCTAAATCCACCCAAAAGGACAAAAACAGGAATAGACTGGATCGGTTTATCTCGCGGTGTGAAATCATCCCTGTCAGGGAAGAAACCACCAATTTCTATGCCGTATTTCAAAATGATCTTCGCTCGAAAGGAAGACCCATCCCCGACAACGACCTCTGGATCGTCGCGCTCGCCCTCGAACACCAAGTTCCTATCCTGACCCAAGATCGCCACTTCGATGAAGTCGAGGGACTTGAGAGATTGGGTGGTTAATTTGCAATTATCTTTGTTTGAACTGAAGGTCATCAGTCTGTTGAAAACCTTGGTGAGCGCTCACGATTCGTAACCAGGCAACTCATTTGCCGGTTTTCAGCCCTCCCACGGCTTGGTCGGCATCCCGGCAAGTGAGTTGTCGGACGAAAACGGATCCCTCACGGTTTATTTCCACGAGCTGCTAGTCAAAAAAATGGGGCTGGAGGTTTCATCTCCAGCCCTAGGTTCGTTGAGATTGCTGCTAGATCGCTTTTGCGATTGTTGTTTCTTGTTTTAGATCAAACGTTTTTTCCTTCCGGCCAAAGCCGCGACGCCCGCTCCTATGAGAGCGATGGTGGTCGGCTCGGGAATGTCCGTTACCTCGGTCTTCACGTTGTCGATGTAGAACCCTCCGCCACTAACACTTGCAATACCCACTGGGTCGGAAACACGATAGAGCAGTGACTGGACGGGTACACCAAGTGGATGTTGTGTGGCTTGGTAGTCGTTGTAATACTCCTCCCAACTTGTGCTCGTGTGGATTAGCGACCCGTTTAGGTAGTAATTCACGACATCATTCCCCGCCCCGTCATAGAATAGCACCTCAACGGCGATGTTGATCCAATCAGCGTAGCTAAGACCACTTGCGATCGTTACGGGCCCCGCGAAGGCACCAGCGCCGTAATCATAGGTCGTGACATCGATACCGCTACCATTATCCTCAAGGTCGAAGAAACTCTGTCGCCCGCCTGAACCGTTGTCCGCACTAACAGTAACGCTGAGGCCATTTTGTGCAATTCCGGTTGCTGATTTGAAATCGAAGCAAGCGAAGAAACGTCGAAAAGTCGCACCGGTCGAACTCTCACCCGCGAAAGCGTCGGGATTCCCATTAACGGGATCCGTTGTCGGGTCAGCCACGACCCCGCCGTCCCGAGGCGAAAATGGCATGTCTCCGAAGCTTCCTGACGTTATCGCGTTGGAAATTCGCCATACGGTGTTACCCGATAAATCAACAACTTCCTCGTCCCAGTTGCCAGATGCTCCCCAACCCCCCTGGCCATCTACACTTACCCCAGTGGTAAATCCTTCAAAATCTGTAAATGAGGCATGTGACGCCTTGCCAACAAGCAATATGCACAAGCCTATGAAAAGACATAAAGTTCCGCTCCGAAAGTTTCTTATTAATCGCATCAAAATTCTCCTTATTAATGTCTGAGTTGCGAAAACCAACTAGCCAAGCCTATTGTTCAAATTAAGAACATCCGCTTGGTCGAGGAAACCGGTGAACAATCCCAATTTCTCAAAAAAGTGTGGGCTGGAGCTAAAA
>JACKFH010000038.1 GCA_020632575.1 Candidatus Omnitrophota bacterium
TCTCGGCGAAACGAACCACATCAAGCCAATGCCGGGCCCACCGCTCACCATAGCGTGGGGAGGCCAAGAGTCGGTCAATCACTCTTTCGTAGGCGTCAGGGGATGTGTCGGAGAGAAAATCTTGGACTTCGGTAGGGGTGGGGGGCAAGCCGATGAGACCGTAATAGGCCCTTCGGATCAGTTGTGTTCTGTCCGCCGGCGGAGACGGAGTCAGGCCCGCCTCCTCCAATTTCTTCAGAACAAAAATATCGACCGGCGTTTCAGCCCAATCCTTCTTCGAAAGGTTCACTTCAGTCTTATCGATGTTCGCTTCGTGTATGGGCTTAAAAGACCAAGGGATCTCGTTCGCGGCCAGCTCCTCTTTGGGCTGTTTCTCGGGTTGTGTTTTGTCGGGATCGGCTTTGGAAACCTTCCCGTTCGGCCAAGGCGCCCCGGCTTGAATCCATTCTTTGATCGCGTCGATCTCTTCCTGCGGCAGTTTCTCTTTCGGAGGCATCACCACCTCGCCATCGTAGGTGAGCACCTTATAGAGTTGGCTCTTCTCGGGATCCCCGGGTTCAAGAATCGGGCCGTATTCGCTCCCCTTCAGAATGGCCTCGTGCGAATCCAATCTTAGGCTGGCTTTTTGCTTTTCCGGTCCATGGCAACCGAAACACTTGTTTTCAAAGATGGGTAGAACTTTGCTGTTAAACAGCGCTACGCCCGGATCGCCTGGGGCTTCGGCCACCTTGTTGTCATTTGAGACGGGAGCCGTTTCCTTGGGTTCTTCCACCGCCTGTGAGGCATCGCCCCATTTGGCCCCATCCCTGACCCATTGTTCGATCAGAGCGATCGACTCATCGGGCAGTTTCTCCTTGGGAGGCATTTTGGTTTCGCCGGTGTATCGGATGACCTCGACCAAGTAACTCTTGTCGAGATCCCCGGGGGTCAGAACCGAACCGAAATCCCCTCCCTTGATCATTGCCTCGAGGGAATCGAGTCGTAGACCCGCCTTTTGCTTGTCGGGACCATGGCACCCAAAGCAGTTGTTTTGGAAGATCGGCAAAATGTTCTTGTGAAAATGATCGTCGACAGCCGCGGCAGCAACCTGAGGCTCGGTCGGCGCTTCCTCCTTCACGGGTTCCTTCGCCGGTTCGGGCGCGGGCGCCTCGGCGGCGGAGGTTGGAGCGGATTCCAAACCGAGGAGGATTTTGGCCGATTTGAGCGCATTGAGTCGGTTTTTCAATTTTTCGCGCCGTTGCTCGGCTTCTTCGATCTTGGTTTTGAGTTCGGCGATTTTGTTTTGGTGGTCCTCGATCTCCGCTTTGAGTTGATCCGTGTCGACACTGATCATCTCCTTGATTTTGGTGGCGGATTCCGGAGTCGCTTTGAGGGCCTGAAGGGAGTCGATCAGGCTTTCCAGGGCTTTTTCCTGGTCGGAGGACAGGGCGCCCTCTTCGGCTCCGTAGGCAACGGGGGTTATCATCAAGAGGGCAAGAAAGGCCAGCCCTATTCGAAATCTTCTCATCTCTATGATTCGCCTCCAAAAATGGTTCATACATCCCACTGATATTCCCTTAGATTACCACAAATTTCGCCTCGGAAAGGAACCCCCCGGTCAAAATTTTCTAAAAGTCACGGTCGGTGCTGGACGCTATCCAAGAGATCTTCCTCCGCCTTTTGAGGTAAATGGAAGCGAAAAACCTCACCGGATGTCCACCTCACTTGATTCCGAGGCGTCTCCAACTATCTTCTGTGCTCATATTGCGAATCTTCATGTTTCTCCCTCAATTGCCTTTCTCCCCCCACAGTGGGGGGAGGATTGTCACCGCGCCTCTGGTCGAGGGGGCTGGCGGAGAGGCATGAGGTCCATCTGTTTTCTCTCATGCATGGGTTTCAGGGTGAGGAGGAGGGCAGGGAGGAAATCTCGGAGTTGGTCGCAGGCGTCCACACAGTAGCCGGAACAAAGAGATTAGACCCTGGTGTGATGCTTTCCGCGCTCGGGTCGAAAGAACCCTATAAGGTCCATCGTTTCTTCAAGAACGAACTGGTTGAGAAAGCGAGAGCCATGTGCCAAAGACCATCCACCCGACGTTATCCATTGTCAGAATTTCTACACGGCCAAATATGCGACAACGCTGGACGCGCCAAGAAAGGTCCTTTACAAAGAAAATTTCGAGACACTCCTGCTCCGGCGGTGGGCCGAGAGAGCGAATCCTTTGGTTAAGCCCTTGATCCGTCTTGAGCGGAAGAGAACCCTGGATTTTGAACTCAAATCCTGTCTCTGGTTCAATGAGGTGGCGACCATTTCATCCAGAGATGAAACGAATCTAAAGGAGGCCGCAGAGGGACGACCAGAGATTTCCCGTCATTTAAACCATCATCTTCAAACAATCCTTCCCAGCATCCGATTGAAGGATTATGACCCCTCAAAGGTGGATAACCTCGATTCACCCTTTCCCGATGATGGCCGTAAAAAATTGGTGTTCACCGGGAGTTTCAACTATCTCGCCAATGTCGAGGGCGCAGTCTGGCTCTTCGATGAGGTTTATCCGCTCCTTCCCTCGGACGAATACTCGCTGTGGTTTGTCGGTCAGCATCCCGACTCCCAGGTTCATGCACTCCACCATCCACCGATGGCGTATGTAACGGGCGCGGTGCCAAGCGTTCAGCCTTACCTCAGGCACGCCGACGCTTCCCTCGTTCCTCTACGGATCGGAGGGGGCATCCGGCTGAAGATCCTCGAATCCATGGCTCTCGGGTGTCCTTTGGTCAGCACTTCTGTCGGTTGCGAGGGGCTTCACGGTGAGTCGGATCCGGCCCGTTGGAAGATTGCCGACGAGGCCGAGGATTTCGTCCGTGCCATCCAAGAAACCTGCGCCCAAGAACCGGATCGTGAGGCGCTACGGAGTTGGGTTATCGAGCGATTCTCGCCCGAGAGGTTTGTCGGTGAGATGGAGTCCCTGTACTGCGGTCCGAGCGGCACGATCTCTTGACAGAACACGGGAGCCTGATAGGTTATCGAATGTCTTAGGCAATCCATTTGGCCCTATCGTCTAGCGGTTAGGACGCGGCCCTCTCAAGGCTGAAACCCGGGTTCAATTCCCGGTAGGGCCACCAAAATTCTTCCTGTGCTAATCCTAGTTTCATGTGCAAACTGATCCACTTAGAGAGATCTGATTTGAAAATCCTTGGGAATCCGCGAATTTCAAATTGCAAATGTTGACGGCGCGGAATAGAATAAGGTTTGAGATATACTCATTTTGAATTTTCTCAAGGAGCGCCTGTTCGGATGAACGCCGTCGACCGGATTTACCAAGAAGCGAAATCCCTTCCCGAGGATCAGCGCCTAACCTTGGCGCATCGCATTCTCACCGCGGGTGAATCCGATCCAACCGCGGAAATCGAAAGTGCTTGGGACCTTGAGATTCGGGAGCGTATTCGCCGCTATGATTCGGGTGAAACAAAAGCCCGAGACGCCAGCCAAGTTTTCGAGGATCTGGACCGTCGACTCGGCAAATGATCGCGCAGTTCATTGAGGAGGCGGAAATCGAGCTCGTAGAAGCGGCCGAGTGGTATGAGACCAATGAACCCGGCTTGGGCGTCCGTTTCAGGAATGAAATCGCGCACGTTCTCGCCCGAGTTGTGGAGGATCCTTTCCTCTGGCGCGAAAGAGAAGGCGGCTATCGACGCGTCAATTGTCCGGTCTTCCCCTATTACATTCCATATTTTATCCGAAACGACCGGATTATTGTGGCGGCAGTTGCTCACGGTCACAGAGATCCCGATTACTGGAAGTCAAGAGTCGGATTGTAACCAATTTTCGCTAGAATCCGTTTCCTATGCGCGAACCAATTTCTCCACCTTTTTTTCGATGGGGTTGTGTCTGCCTTTTGGTTGTTCTTATCCCCCTGTTCGTCTGGCAATTCATTCGATACCGACAATCCGAAACGACTTCTGGGATCTACCTGGTCAATGGCGGGAGATCCCTGATTGTCCTGGACCGGAGAATGGCAACCGGGATCGAATGGACCGATGGCAGGTTTCCGACCCTGCTTGGCCGGGTCAGTCAGTCTCCGGATCGTTTGGAGCGTGACGCCGCGCTCTCCCGGGGAAGCCTGCGCCTCACACAAACTGAAAAAACCGGGACAAGAGGCAGCCAATCCCGTGGATTGATCGAACTCTGGCTCGAACTTCAGCCTTCCCTCACGATCGAGGGGGATTGGGACCTGGTCGATGGCGGTTTCTCCCTTTACGACAGTTCGTTTAGTTCGAATCCGGGTGGCGGCGGGTTTCGTGCCTGGGCGACTCAAGTGATTCGGCGATTCGTCATGACCTGGGGTGAGCCGGACCTCCTCCTGAGGCTGAAGGAGGATAGATCCCCGATTCCCTCTTATCTTCATCGTGTCGACGATTCAAGGCTCCGGAAGTATTTCGACCGTGAAACCGAGGGGGAGTCCAACGTCAATGACCTGGAGAATATAAAGGCCATCTTGGCTGATCACCCGGACGATCCCTATCTCCTACTCCACTTGATCGATCTCGAGGCTCGGCATGGCGACCTAGAGAAGGCCGAAGAGTTGATGATGGAGTGGCGGGACCAGCACTGGGAGCAGGCCGATCCGGTGTTAAAAGATTCCGCCAGCATTGCTTTCAAATCCGTGGCTCATGCGAAGGGCCTGCCGGAGGGGGATGATCTCTATGCGGTCAACCAGAATATGATCGCGGCCAATTCCAACCTCAAATCCCGTCTCGAACTCCTCAAAAGTTTTCTTCGATATCATACAGCCATCACCGAAACAGAGCCTCTCGTCTTTCCGAGTCTCGAGCATTTTGCCGAGATCCGAGATACTCCCATGTTTCTCGATTTTCAAATCAACGCGCGGGTGGCGAAGACTCAGGCATCCTTGAATCTATTCGATGGGAAAGCGATGGATTCCTTTGAGATCCTTGCGGGTTTGTTTAACCAGGGAAGGATCATGAACGCCAACGGCACATTGATTCAACGCCTGATCGGGATCGCGATTCAGTTGATCGCCGCCGATGGACTTGAACTCTGTCTGCTAAACGCGATCCAGACTGAGGAAGAGGAGATGACCCATTGCCTCCAAATCCTGAACCAACTCGAGGATCTCGCGGGAAAGGAGACGGGGGAGACTCTTTTCGAGGGTGAATGGCCTCCCCCACTTTCCTTCATGGATTGGACAGCAGGAATAGGTTCTCCCAATGACTTGGAGGTGGAGGTTCGCCATCATGTAGGCGAAACCTATCTCGACCTTCTCCGTGGAATCGCTGCCGCTCGACTGCATGTGATGAGAACTGGGGAATGTCCGAGCTCTATGGAAGAATTGACCCAAGATTTCGGAGGGCGCCCACCCAAAGATCGATTTGGCGGTGACGATTTATCCATTTCTCAATCGGAAGGGGGAGATTGGACACTATACAGCTACGGTCCCGATGAAATCGACAATCAGGGGTCTTTCGATTATTCCCCGACCAATGGTTCAAAGAGTTCTGGGGATATTCTGATGCGGGTTTCGCCAAACCGCGAGTATCCCTTCCCAACCGGTCCCGTGAGAGCGAGAAACGCAACCGAGGTTCTGGAACAATTCCCTAACGGTCTGCCGAATGATCTGTTCGCAATCACCGTCAGCCGTCAGATTCGAAATTTGAAATATGGAATCTATGAGCCCACCGGATTCCACCCGCAGCGGATTTTCAGCCGGGGCCCCGATGGCATTGAACCGCATTCCTACCAAAGCGTCGTCTACTATGAGATGCCAGGCATGAACCCAGTTGGACCCGATGACCCCGGTTTGCCGACGCGACAACCCGTTTACTACCCGCCCACACAACCTGATGGAGCCCCCATCCTATACGATCCACTTGTCCCCTATGAACCAACGAACGGGACGAAGAGCGTCGGGGAACTGTTTGTCAAGATCAAGGGCGATTGAGTTAAGTATTTCCAAAAGACATTGACAATAGGTGAAGAATAGGCAAAAGATCGTTCTAACAATCCTTATAATCATCTTAACCCGGGAGTCGAGACCTTGAGTCTTCGCGCACGAATCGAATCAGAGAATATCCAATCTTTCGAAATCGCCGCATCCCGTCGGTATGAGGAGGGATTTGAACTCTTGTCCCGCGGGAAGACACTGGCAGGGATTTACCTAATGGGGTATTCCATCGAAATGTTGCTTAAATCGGCTTTCTTCCGTTATCGAGGGCGGAGTTCTGGAAGTCCGATAACCACCCTAACGCCGATCAGAAGTCAATTGGGACCGGCTAGAACCCTTGGCACAATTCTTATTCCGTCGGTCAATATTGAGAATTACCACAGTATCCGTTTCTGGTCGCTTCTATTGGTCCGATTGCGCCGATTGAAAGGCGATCCTCTCCCAGTCCCTCTTGATCAACAGTTTGTTCAGAGAGCGAATCGAATCTATAGAAATTGGACAGAAACGCTTCGATATCAGATAATAGCGGTAAGCCGAAGGGAAGAATTCTGTTTCTTCGAGGATGCGACCTGGATCATCCAGAATCACGCGAAACTTTGGAGGTGAATCGATGCCAATCGGTCGATTGCACAAATCTTACGACGAGGGTTTAAGACAACGATTGAAGCAATCGCTTGTCGATGAGTGGCGAAATCCCCATTCGGACACACTCCAACCCCTAATCGCTGAAGAAGGCGGTGGGCCTGGACAACCGATTCATCTCTACATCATTTGGGATGAGTGGGCCTACCTTGACGCGCAGGATCGGTCCGAGATCATCATGGACGCCTATCAAGAAGTGAGTAGTCCGGAGAAGGTTCTCGAAGTTACCCTCGCGATGGGCATGACTCGGGAGGAGGCGGAAAGAATGGGTCTAAGGATTGAATCTGTCGAATAAAGAAAGAGCACATTGCTTCCATGAGCTCTGAAGATTGACATTCAGTTCACGCCTCGGGATTCAGACGAACTTTCTCAACGCGTCCCCCGTCTTCTCCACCGCCGCTTTGTCTTCCATGCCATGAAGTTCTTGATTAAACGGCTCGACATGGACAGGGCCGTCATACTCGACTCTCCGTAGGTGGTCAAAAAAGGTTTTTAGGTCGATGACTCCGGTCGATCCAGGCAATTCCCTTTTAGTGTCCGGGAAGTTCATCGATGGGAACGCTCTTGGGAGCGTCATTCACATGGACATCCACAATAAGAGTATTTGTCATCCACTCGAGCGTCTTTGCATCGCCATGGGAAGTGTGCCAGTGCCAAGCATCGAGGAGGAGCCCGACCCCCGGAACCTCGATGGCTTCGCAGAGTTCCAACATGTTGCCGGCGGTCGAAAGCCCGATCCCTTTGATTCCCAACTCATCGCGCAATGTTTTCGGCCCAATGAATTCCAGGCCGAGTCGGATGCCATGATCGTGGAGGACTCGCGCGCACTCCCCAAGACGGCGCTTCATCAAAGCGAAATACTCCGATTCCGAAAGGTCCTTTTGACCCGGCAACACCCAGGTCGAGCAGCGCTCGAGACCGACTTGCGCGGCAAGAGCCGCTTGGTCGGGGAAGCGACTCAGATCCTTTTGAAAGGACTCCTCATCCCCACGGAACTCGACAGGCAATCCGAAGACCGAGGGCTTCAACCCATGGTTCGATAAAGCGGTCTTGATCGGTTCGACCCCCATCTCCTCGATCTGGTCCACACCGATCGCCATCCCCTCGAACCCGGCCTCGGCGGCCCATTTGCAGCAGTCTTCGAAGGGGGCGGAAACTCCGATCATTCCAGGGTTCAGCGCTCGATACATGATTGTCTCCTCTTTGCGAGTCGGTTTCGCGGCGATTTTAGGGTCCCGCCAGGGGGATGTTAAAGGCGAACCCTTGTCAATTCCAAGGGTTTCACAACCCAATAGAAGTTCATCCGATTTCCCGCTAGGATTCGTCGTTCTTTGACCCATTTGGGATGGAGTCCTGATCCTCATTGAGGGTTGAATGTTAGTGGAGGAGGTCATCATGAATCAGACCGCGCATGGTCATGACAAAAATCAATTGCTTTTATTTTGGGGGTGTTTCTTCGCCCTAATCGCCACGGCTTTCGGATTCATCATCCGGGCGCAAATCATCGGGGACTGGGAACTCCAGTTCAATCTCACGGAGACACAAAAAGGCGAGATCCTCGGTGTGGGTCTTTGGCCTTTCGCCCTCAGCATCGTTCTTTTCAGTTTGGTCATCGATAGAATTGGTTATGGAAAGACCCTCGTATTCGCCTTTATTTGCCATGGACTCTCCGCCCTGATCACCATCCAGGCGGACGGATACAGGTGGCTTTATATCGGCACTTTTTTGGCCGCTCTGGGCAATGGCACAGTTGAGGCTGTGATCAACCCAGTGGTTGCCACCATGTTCTCAAAAGAAAAGACCAAGTGGTTGAACATTCTTCACGCCGGATGGCCGGGAGGACTGGTTTTAGGAGGGGTTATCGCCATCTACATGGGGACTATGGACTGGCGTTACAAAGTGGCATTGATCTTCATACCAATGGCGATATACGCAGTCCTTCTCATTGGCCGTCACTTCCCCCCAACGAACGTGTCGCGGCTGGCGTTTCCTATCGGGACATGCTGAAGGAGGCTGGAGTTGTAGGCGCGTTTGTTATCATCTTCTTGATGGTTCGGGAGGTCGGCCGGTTCTTTGAAATCGCGATGGCGATCCAGTATGCGGTGATCGTTGTTCTGACTGTCGCGTATGGCGCGTATGTAAGGTCCATTGGTCGGCCAATGTTCATCTTCCTGATTCTTATCATGATCCCTCTCGCGACAACCGAATTGGGAACTGACAGTTGGATCACTGATTTGATGAGGCCCGCCATGGAGAATCTCGGCATGAATGCGGGATGGGTGCTTGTATACACCTCTTTCATCATGATGGTTCTCAGATTTTCAGCCGGAAAGATCGTCCACAGAATTTCGCCTCTAGGTCTCCTCGCGGTTAGCGCTGTTGTGGCCTGCATCGGTCTGCTTTTCCTCTCAAAAGCCACAGGTGCCGCCATCCTGATCGCCGCCACCATTTACGGTTTCGGAAAAACCTTCTTCTGGCCCACGATGTTGGGCGTGGTGGCCGAGCAATTCCCCAAAGGAGGGGCTCTTACCCTTAACATGATCGCGGGTGTGGGAATGCTCGGTGTCGGTATCGTCGGGAGCGTTTTCCTTGGGTATATCCAAGACACGTCCGTCTATGCCGAGCTGGGAGAACAACGTCCCGAGATCCAAAGTCAGATCGGGATCGAGCAGAACAGCGTGTTTGGAACCTATCACTCGATCGATTTGGACAAACTCGCGGCGCTGCCTGAAGCCGACCAAGAGGAAATTGCCCAGATTCAGGCCGATGGCAAGAAAGCGGCGTTGGCCACCGTCGCCATTTTTCCCGTCATTATGTTCATCTGCTACATGATCCTGATCTTCTACTTCAAGTCAAAAGGCGGATACCAGGCTCAAGAACTGGTTGGTCACGCCGCCACCGATGAAAAGTATACAGGTGGCGTCGAAGGACCCGCTGACGCTTGAAATCCGCCATTGTTATTGGTTGACCTTGAGGGGCGCTCGGGAACGGGCGCCCCTTTCATCTTATCAGGGCGGTCCGTTTCCTTATAATCATTGAAGTTTCATACTTACCACTGAGTTGAGGATGCCACCATGTTGCGATCGATTCTTTTTCCATTGGATGCCACAGAGGCGAGCGACTACGCGGGGGAGACCGCCATTCAACTTTCCAAAAAGTTCAATGAGAAGGGGACTCCTATTCACCTTTCGGCGTTGGGAGTCGTGGATCGTCCCGGAATCGAAAGACCGGAGCCGACTCCAATGGGCGCCGGTGGATTCAAAGAGAAACGAGATCACACCTTGCTTGCCGACGCACGCGAGAAGATTTCCAATTCGCTAAAGAATTACGAAGCGAGATGCAAAAAAGCCGGGGTGGAGTGTGAATTTCTACAGCGCGAGGGAGATCCCGAGGAGCAGATCACGGACGCGGCATTGATCCATGACGCGATTGTTGTGGGCAAGGAGACCAATTTTCATTTCGAGACTTCCGAATCGACCGGCGAAACCGTCGGAAATCTGATTCGTAACCATCCACGCCCCACTCTGCTGACCCCGACAAAAGCTCCCGCGGGCGGCAACACGCTTATCGCCTATGATGCGAGCATCGCTTGTTCGCATTCCCTTCATTTCTGGCTTCTTCTCGGGCTGCCTCTGATCGGAGGAGAGGTTCATATTGTCAGTGTCGACAAGGACCACGAGCGAGCGACCGGCCTATGCGAAGAGGCCCGGTCTTTCCTTGCCACTCACGATGTCCAAGCGAAGGTCCATCCGGTGGAATCCAGCGATGTTGTCTCGAGCCTGCTTGAGGTGGCCGGCAAGATTGCGGCGGGGACGATGGTCATGGGGGCCTATGGAACCAGCGGCCTTAAAGCCGCCTTCTTTGGCTCCTCCACGAAGAAACTGATTGAGGCTTCGCCGTACACGCTGTTTATTTCCTAGATTATTTTGACTTCTTGGATGGTTTGGCCTAACCGGTTAAACTGTAAAGAAAGTGTCGTGGAGGAGGTCGCTGCGATGAAGAGAACAATTGAGGCGGTTTATGAGAACGGGACCCTTCGCCCACTTTCTGACCTCGAACTTAGTGAAAATGAGAAGGTTCAGGTCACAATCGAGTCGTCGTCCCGTCCAATCCAATCTCAGACCGACATCCCCTCACTCCGAGACCTTTTTGGTTCGATATCCCATGAAGAATGCGACCGGATGAGCCAAGCGATCGAGGACGCCTTCGAGCGAGTGGATTTGGATGAATGGAAATAGGGTCCTCCTTGACACTAATGCCGTAATCGCATTCTTCGACGGTGTCCCTGCTGCTGAGGGAGCCATTTGGAGTTTTGAGAATCGTTCAGTCCCAGTCATTGTCGTAGGGGAATTACGGTTTGGCGCCCTAAGGTCACATAAGGTCACCGAGAATCTTTCCAAAATCGACTGGTTTGTCAGCCAATGTGAGGTTCTCACTGTCCAAAATCAAACTGCTATTGAATACGCAAGGATTCGAAACGATCTTATGAGAAAGGGAAGGCCGATTCCTGAGAATGATATTTGGATAGCGGCGATGGCCGCCGAATATGAAAGTCCACTGATTACGGTTGACAGTCATTTTGCGCATGTTGCGGGAATCGAGATAATCGGAATCTAGTGTCAAGTATCAGTTTCTATAATCAACTACCGCCCACGAAAGGACCTACCATTTCCAGCATGAAAAAAGATCCGTACGAAACCACCAGAAACCTTCTCGCGGAGGGCGATATCGCGGGCGCTTTAGCCATTCTGAATCCTCTCGCAATGCAAGGAGAAGCCGAAGCGCAGTGCATGATGGGACATCTCTATCTGCTCGATTCCGATGCGGTGACCGGACCACAGGCGCTCGAATGGTTACGTCGTTCGGCGGATCAGGATTTTCCTCCGGCTCTCTATATCCTGAGTTCGCTCCAAAGCGATGGCGATGATGGTTTTTTCACAGACGGTCCCAAGACGAATGAGGCTCGCGATATGCTCCGTCGAGCCGCGGACCTCGGCTACGCGCCAGCGCAGCAGACGCTTGGATCTGTGCTCTGCGATGGGGAGTATGGCTTCGAGCAGAATTTGGCGGAGGGTCGGAAATGGTATGCGGCGGCGGTGAAGCAGGGATTTGTCGACGCTTTTTTCGACTACGCATGCATGCTCATGGAGGGAGAGGGAGGGGAGGCCGATCCAGAGACCGGAATGCGACTCCTTCATGAGGGAGCCAAACAATCCGACTTCTATTGCGCGGATTTTCTGGCCGAGATCTATTCCGAGGGTCTTTTCGGAATCGAGAAGAACCCGGACTTGTCGGGGGAGTTCCAGGATTTAGCGGAGGAAATTGACGCCGAACTCGACGATTCGATTCCGGACCCATCGGAGCTGCTCCAAGTAACTCAGGGGTTGACGCCAATCGTCAACCGAATCGAAGAGGTCGCGGGAGAAGAGGCCGGCAAGGAGTTTTTGTCGATTTTTATGCGGAACTGTTTAAGCGAGGAAGATCTAAGCAAAGAAATCGAGGATTTTTTTCAAGGATTGACCAGCCAAATGAGCGAGGCGGAGGTCAATGAATTCACAAACCTCCTCGAAGACGCCTTCCGATCTTTGGAGGGATAGGATTCCGCTATTTGGCGTCTCATGAGGATAGATTCACACCCTTCTTCACCCTTCTCAATCCCTCGAAAAACCGCGTCAAAATCTCCCCACACTCCTCCGCCATGACACCCGGCGTCACCTCCACCCGATGATTGAGGCGTCTGTCCTTAAGCAAGGTGTACAAAGACCGGACGCCACCCGCTTTGGGATCGTCGCAGCCATAGACCAATCGAGGGATTCTCGCCAATAGGATGGCGCCGCAGCATTGGATACAGGGTTCCAGAGTGACATAGAGGGTGGACTCATCCAAACGCCATCCCCGGATGGTCTGAGCCGCGGCGCGGATGGCCACCACCTCGGCGTGGCTGGTCGGATCTTGATCGATCTCGCGCCGATTGAAACCTTCGCCGATCACCACACCCTTGCGGACAATGACCGCACCGACCGGAACCTCGCCTTCTTGGTAAGCCTTTTGGGCCAATTCGAGCGAACGTTCCATCCAACGGAGATCTTGCGAGACTTGGTTCAATTTGCGGAATCCGGTTCGGCGAGGTAGATCCCATCCTTCTCAACCGCGATGGGAACAGCGAACAGCGATTGCCCTTGGCAGGGACCGCTGACACAAAAACCGTCCTTCAGACGAAACAACGCCCCATGTGTCCGGCAGAGAAAGAGGTTCCCGCTCTCATCGAGCACATCGCCATCCCCCCAATCGAGGGGGACTGCGAGGTGACGGCACCGGTTCACATAGGAGAGGTAGCCCTCCTCCGTCTTGACTAGAATCGCCTCCACCTCATGACCCTGGACACAGACCATTACGACTTTCGATTCCCCGAAATCCAGGTCCTCGTGACCCGCGATTTTGTCACCGGGATTGAAGGATTGAAAAGCTTCGCTCATAGTAAACCGATCTTGTTCCAGATTCACTCGGGTGACAAGAATAGCCTCGTAAGAAAATTGGAGTTGAAATGCGGGTAATTTTCCAACCTTCACAAGACCTTGTCGGCGTTTGGGCCGCGCGGTATGTCGCGAACAAAATCAACAAAGCGAAGCCAACTGCCAAGAAACCCTATGTCCTTGGTCTGCCGACCGGATCTTCCCCTCTCGGCATGTACAAAGAACTGGCTCGGCTCAACAAGCGAGGGAAGGTGTCGTTCAAAAACGTCGTCACTTTCAATATGGACGAGTATGTCGGCCTCGATCCGGACCATCCGCAGAGTTACCACTACTTCATGTGGGAGAATTTCTTCGGACACATCGATATCAAGAAAACCAATGTGAACATTCTCAACGGACTCGCCAAAAACTTTGAGAAAGAATGCGAACGATACGAGAAAAAAATTCAGAGTTACGACGGCATCGACCTCTTTGTGGGCGGAGTCGGCGAGGATGGCCATCTCGCCTTTAACGAACCGGGCTCCTCGCTGGAGTCTCGGACACGGTTGAAAACCCTCACCGAAGACACCCGCAAAGCAAACGCACGCTTTTTCGCGGATGACATGAACAAAGTCCCCAAACTTGCGTTAACTGTCGGCGTTGGAACTGTCATGGATGCCGACCAGATACTGCTTTTGGTTGCCGGTTATCATAAGAGCCGCGCCCTGCAAAAGATCGTCGAGGAGGGGGTCAACCACATGTGGACCGCCTCCGTCCTCCAACTCCATCAGCATGCGGTGATTGTGGCGGATGACGATTCGGCGGCCGAACTGAAGGTGAGCACCTACAAATACTTCCGTTCGGTCGAGTCCGCGAACTTCGATCCGGACACGGTCCTGAAGGGATAGTCCATCGGCAATTCAATGACCGATTTCTCCCACCCGATTCAGAGTTCGATTCTCCTTCCGGCTCTCAAGAGGGCGGGGAGGTTAACCTTCCCAACACGAGCATTGAGGGAGGAAGAAATTGTCACCCTTCAGCGTCAGGGGTGTCGCAGCGGTTCTTGGGAACAGATTCAAGTCGCTCTTCACTTTCGCCCGGACCGGATATTCGATGTCGAGTTTCGAGGCGAAATCATCCTGGGAAGATTGTTCGGTTTCGTCGAGTTGGAGGGTGTTCGGGAGCCCGCGGGGCTATCGCGTGTAACCCTAGACAACGTTTGGCTGGATGATGGCGTCGCCATTCGAGACACGGATCTGATCGCCAATTTTCATATCGGCCCGAGAGCCGCCATCATCGGTTGCGGGACCATTCTTCACCAACCCGGCTCCAATTTCGGTGTTGGCTCGCAGATCGCATTGGTTGAAACCGGGGGACGTGTCACCCGATCTTACCCCGAAATGACCATTCGCGACGCCGCCAACTCGGCCCGGACTGGGAATATTGCCGGCCTCGCGGAGTATCTGCGTCGCATCGAAGCTTATGCCGCCCGCGCCGAGTCCCCTACGGTGTCATCGAATCGGGCGCCGCCATTCTGAATGTCCCCCGATTGAAAAACATCTTTATCGGACAGGACTCGCGAATCATTGGCGTTCAGCACCTATCGGATTCGGTTGTTCTGAGCGATAACTTCCACCCGGTGCATATCGAGGATGGGTCGATCGTCACCCGGTCCGTGGTGCAGCCCGGCTGTCACGTCACTCAACAGGCCTTGGTCGAGGACTCCGTCTTGTGCGAGTACAGCAGTGTCGAACGGCATGGAAAGGTGATGCAATCGATCATCGGTCCCAACTCGAATATCGCCGAGGGGGAGGTGACCTCCTGCCTGGTTGGCCCCTTTGTCGGTTTCCACCATCAAGCCCTGTTGATCGGAGTCGTCTGGCCGGAGGGGAAGGGGAATATCGCCTATGGGTGCAACTGCGGATCCAACCACACAGGAAAGGCTCCCGACCAGGAGTTTTGGCCGGGTGAGGGACTCTTTTTGGGCCTTGGGGTCAATGTAAAGTTTCCGGGAAGTTTTGTTGAAGCGCCCTATTCCATGGTCGCAACTGGGGTGAGTCTTTTGCCCCAGAAAGTCGAGTACCCATTTTCCCTGATCCTCGACCCTGCCAACCGACCGGATGGAATCCCGCAAGGGTTTAACGAAATCATTCCGGCTTGGGTCCTCTCCAACAATCTCTTCGCGGTGAAAAGAAATGAGAAGAAATTCAGGGACCGAGACCGGAGCATACGGGCGCAGTTCGACCATCGCATTTTTCGGAAAGAGATTGTCGAGTGGATGCTCCGGGCGATAACCCGACTGGAATCAGTCGATCGACTCGAGATCTATACCGAGAAGCATATTCAGGGGATCGGTAAGAATTTTATGCGCGAGTCAATTCGATCGAAGGCGGTCGAAGCCTACCGGTTCCATGTTGAGTTCTATGCCTTGGAAGGGTTGTTTTTAAGAGCCCTCGAAAAAGGATCGCTTTCGACGACAGTCCTTAAGCGAAGGTCGGCAAGCCCTGAGTGGGAGTTTCAGAGAAACTTGATCAAGGAGTTTACTGGCCCCAGGGACCCCAAATCCGCTCTTGAGAAATACTTGGAAATGCTTCGCCAGATCGCACGAGAGGTCGAGTTCTCCAAGGCCAGGGATGATGAGCGGGGTCAAAAGATCATTCCCGATTACCAGGACCATCACATTCTCGCTCATGATCACCCCTTTGTCTCGGCGTTCCGAGAGGAAGTCGAACAGGTCGAGGATCAAGTCTTCGACTTGCTCGAAGATTACCCCCAAACCTAATCTGCCGGATCAAGAATGGTGCTAGCCTGGATTGGCAAAGCACATATAAGTCTTTGACAACAAAGAACATAAATCGATCCGAAGGGGAAGCGTCGGCAAAGTAATAGCATTTTGGTACTTTTTTTATTATTATGTGAGTGACTCCTGGTCGAGGGAGTCTGTGAAGTCCTTAAAAACTTGGAACCTTAAAAGAAGGAGCCTTTCCGATGTCACGCCCAATGATCACCATTGATGGTAACGAAGCGGCCGCTTATTCGGCCTACCGGCTCAACGAAGTCATTGCGATTTACCCCATCACCCCCTCATCGCCGATGGGGGAGCTTTCGGATGCTTGGTCGAGCACCGATCAGCCTAATCTGTGGGGAACGGTCCCCCAGGTGGTTGAGATGCAGAGCGAAGGGGGAGCCTCCGGAGCGGTGCATGGCGCATTGCAAGCCGGCGCCCTAACCACCACCTTCACCTCCTCTCAGGGATTGCTGCTCATGATCCCGAACATGTTCAAGATCGCGGGGGAACTCACCTCGGCGGTCATTCATGTCGCGGCGAGAACGGTGGCCACTCACGCCCTTTCGATTTTCGGGGACCACTCGGATGTGATGGCCGCCCGGTCGACCGGGTTTGGGATGCTGGCCTCCAATAACAACCAAGAAATCATGGATTTCGCCTTGATTGCGCAGGCGGCCTCCTTGGAGGCGCGCATCCCCTTCATGCACTTTTTCGATGGTTTCCGAAGTTCCCATGAAGTCGCCAAAGTCTGCCCTCTGACCGATGATGAAATGCGGTCTGTGCTCGATGAGGATCTCATTCGGGCCCATCGTGAGCGGGCGCTCAGCCCCGACCATCCGGTTATCCGAGGAACCGCGCAGAACCCCGATGTCTTTTTCCAAGCGCGTGAGGCCATCAACCCCTACTATGAAAAATGCGCGGATATTGTCCAAAAGAAAATGGACGAGTTCGCTCAAAAGGTCGGCCGCGAATACAAACTCTTCCAGTATGTCGGCGCTCCCGACGCGGATCGCGTGGTGTTGGTCATGGGGACCGGCGCCGAAACAGTCGAGGAGACAGTCAATCATCTCAATCAGAATGGAGAAAAGGTTGGCGTGCTCAAAGTTCACCTCTATCGCCCCTTTTCGATCGAACACTTCATCGAGGCTCTGCCTGAGTCGGTCAAAACCATCGGTGTTTTGGACCGGACAAAAGAACCCGGCGCGACCGGCGAGCCGATGTATCAGGATGTCATCTCCGCATTGGCCGAAGCAGCCGTCGATGGTTTGTCCTCCTTCGTAAAACAGCCGCGCGTCATCGGCGGCCGATTCGGTCTTTCGAGCAAGGAGTTCACGCCCGCGATGGTCAAAGCGGTCTTCGACAACCTTGCCGCGGACAAACCAAAAAATCATTTTACCGTCGGCATCGAGGATGACATCTCCCACACAAGCCTCGATTACGATGAATCGTTTTCCATCGAGCCCGACAATGTGGTCCGCGCGATGTTCTACGGTCTCGGCGCGGATGGCACTGTGGGCGCAAACAAGAACTCGGTAAAAATCATCGGCGAGGACACGGACAACTACGCCACAGGTTACTTTGTCTACGACTCCAAGAAAGCGGGCGCGGTTACAATTTCGCACTTGCGATTTGGACCGAAGCCGATCCGTTCGCCTTATCTCATTTCCTCCGCGAATTTCATCGCCTGTCATCAGTTCAACTTCATTGAACGCTTCGACCTCCTGAAGGAGGCGGTGGAAGGCGCCACCTTCCTGCTCAATAGCCCCTACGGTCCGGAAGAGGTGTGGGATCATCTCCCGCGGTCGCTTCAAGAAGAGATGATCTCAAAGAAAATCAAGTTCTATGTGATAGATGGTTATCATGTGGCTCGAGAAGCCGGCATGGGAAACCGAATCAACACGGTCATGCAGGTCTGCTTCTTCGCTTTGGCTCAGGTGTTGCCCAAGGACGAGGCCATCGCGGCGATCAAGACCGCGATCGAAAAGACCTATGGCAAAAAAGGCGAATCGGTGGTCAAGAAGAATTTCGAGGCGGTCGACAGCGCTCTGGCCAATCTGTACGAAGTTAAAGTTCCGGAGAAGGTCAGCAGCCAACGAGAGAAACCCTCGGTCGTTCCGGAAAGAGCCCCGGATTTTGTCAAACTGTTCACCGCGCCGATCATCGCGGGGCTAGGCGACCGTCTCCCGGTCAGCGCCATGCCAGCCGATGGCACCTTCCCAACCTCAACCACCCAATGGGAGAAACGGACCATCGCTCAGGACATCCCGGTTTGGGATCCCGAGTGGTGCATCCAATGCGCCAAGTGCGCGATGGTTTGCCCTCACGCCGCCATCCGCATGAAGGCCTACGAACCCTCAGCCCTCGATGGCGCGCCCGAGGGATTCCAATCATGGGATTGGAAGGGCAAAGAGTTCCCCGGAATGAAGATGACGATTCAAACCGCTCCGGAGGATTGCACGGGCTGCGGGCTCTGTGTCGAAATCTGCCCGGCCAAGAATAAGAAAGAGACCCGTCTAAAGGCCATCAACATGACGCCGCTGATGGATGTCATCGAGGAAGAGAAGAAGAATTACGACTTCTTCCTGGACCTCCCCGAGATGGATCGCCGGCAGGTCAAATCCGACACGATTAAGGGCTCGCAGATCTTCCAACCGCTGTTCGAATATTCGGGGGCTTGCGCGGGTTGCGGAGAGACGCCTTACATCAAACTTATGAGCCAACTCTTCGGAGATCGGATGCTCATCTCGAACGCGACCGGGTGCTCCTCGATCTATGGCGGCAACCTGCCCACCACGCCGTATTGCCAGGACAAAAACGGGAGAGGGCCGGCTTGGTCCAATTCCCTTTTCGAGGACAACGCGGAATTCGGTTTCGGTTTCCGTCTCAGCATCGACCAACAGAACCTTCAGGCGCGTCACCTTCTGGAATCCCTGCGATCCGAAGTGGGAGACAGTCTCGTGGAAGAAATCCTCGGCGCCGACCAATCGGACGAGGCGGGAATCTACGACCAGAGGGAACGAGTCGCCGCGCTGAAAGAAAAACTTTCTCATCTCGATCGTCCAGAGGCCAAGCATCTCCTCACAATCGCCGACTATCTGGTCAAGAAGAGTGTCTGGATTGTCGGCGGCGATGGTTGGGCGTATGACATCGGATATGGGGGACTCGACCATGTTTTGGCCTCTGGACGTAACGTGAACATTTTAGTCCTCGACACCGAGGTTTATTCCAATACGGGCGGTCAGTCGTCCAAAGCGACCCCGCGCGCGGCGGTCGCCAAGTTCGCGGCCGGCGGCAAACCGACTGGAAAGAAAGACCTGGGCATGATGGCGATGGCCTACGGCAACGTTTATGTCGCTCAAATCGCCATGGGCGCGAACGACACTCAGACGGTCAAAGCGTTCCTGGAAGCCGAGCATCACGAGGGCCCCTCACTGATCATCGCCTACAGTCACTGCATCGCCCACGGCATTGACATGAGCCGAGGAATGACCAGTCAGAAGAACGCGGTGATGTGCGGTCACTGGCCGCTGTATCGCTACGATCCGAGTCGAGCGCTGGAGGGTGAAAACCCACTTGTCCTGGATTCGAGGGATCCGAAAATCTCGATGGCCGAATACGCCTATGGGGAGACTCGGTACAAGATGCTCACCAAGAGTCATCCCAAGGAGGCCGAGATGCTCATGGAGAAGGCCCAAGCCGACGCCACGGCGAGATGGCTGCGGTATAAGAGCTTGGCGGCTCTTACAACCAACGGTCATTCGGAAAGCGAAAACTAAAAAGGAGAAATACGACCATGGATCTCAGAACCAAATACCTCGGACTCGAACTCAAAAGCCCGCTCGTTCCTTCCGCGGCCGCCCCGCTCACACGGGACCTGGATCGTGTCCGCGCCCTTGAGGACGCTGGCGCCGCGGCCATCGTGATGTTCTCGCTTTTCGAGGAGCAGATCACCAACGAGGAAGCCGAACTCGATTATTTCTTGACTCGCTCAACCCATAGTTACGGCGAGGCGATCACCTATTTTCCCGATCTCGAGGAATACAACCTCGGCCCCTTTGAGTACCTGGAGCACCTAGCAAAAACCAAAGAGGCGGTCGACATCCCTGTTATCGGGAGCCTGAATGGCATCTCACTGGGGGGATGGACCGAGTACGCGGTCAGTATGGAGCAAGCCGGGGCGGATGCGATCGAAATCAACCTGTACTTCATTCCGGCTGACCCGGACATCTCCAGCCAGGAGGTGGAGGCGAACTACATTGAGGTTCTTCAGGACGTGCGAAAAAGGGTCAAGATTCCGATCGCGATGAAACTTAACCCGTATTTCAGTTCGCTTTTCGACATGGCGAAGAAAATGGAAGCCGCGGGCGCAAATGGACTGGTCATGTTCAACAGGTTTTACCAGCCGGATATCGACCTGGAAAACCTCGAGGTGAAACCAAGCCTTCAACTCTCCTCCCCTTACGAGTCTCGGCTGCCTCTAAGATGGGCGGCGATTCTCTATGGCCGTCTCGGTCTGGACCTCGCCATCACGACCGGCATTCATGACGGGGAATCGGCGATCAAGGCGCTCATGGTGGGCGCCGATGTCACCATGCTCTGCTCGGAACTCCTTCGGAAAGGGACAGGGCGTCTTGGAGAGATCGAACAAGAGATGCGACATTGGATGGAAGAGCACGAGTACGATTCGGTCGACATGATGAAGGGGAGCATGAGCCAAAAATCGTGTCCCGAACCCGCCGCTTTCGAGCGCGCGAATTACATGAAGACGATTCAGAGTTACGATCGGTATCCGACCGTATAACAACCAATCTCTTTTCCTTATCACATGGCAGCGCCTTCATGTCCAAAGCCGCTAGGACATGGGGGCGTTTTCTTTTTCAACCGTTTTATGGAATGGAATCAGATATTGTTTACGAAATCGAAAAGATAGATGAAGAGGTGAATGTAACTATAGGTCAGCACGGTCAGCACTGTGATTCCGAGCAACTCCGCCGCGATCACCAAATTTTGAGGGATTTTAGGTTTCATGTGTCTGGCCCTCCTGTTCGAAGTCTGTCTTAGTAGCTTATCCGTGCGCGGGTTGGCCGAATATCGGGATATACCCGAATTGCCACCAAGGCTTTCCCCCTAGTAAAATCGAATGGGATTGAGCGACCGCGCTCTCCGGAAGGTCAAGGTTTTGTGAGGTGTTTTCGAAGCTGGAAGGTGACGTTGATCCCAGATACACACCAGCCTCGAGGCCCAGACGATTGGCGTGTAACCAGTGGTCCCTAATGGCGAGATCTATTTCGTCTCAGCCAAAACCGACAGCCCCCGCACGCGCGCCGCCACCCGGTGATTCCCCGGCATTTCCCAGCCGAGGTTCATTCCTTCGATGCGATAGTCGGCGAGGTCTTTCGACTCCGTCAGTTTCCCGAGACTCCACGCTGCTTCGAGAGAGTCCTTCGCGATAGGGAGGAGATCCGCCTCGAATGTGATCCACTCTCCCAAATTGACGGGACGATCGGTGTACGCGGATCGGGCGGGCATGTAAATGACCTTGTTGTGAGCGACATCGCCGCCAATCACATGCTTATCGGTTCGACCCCGGTCATCATAGAGAGGAACTCCCAACCAAAGGAAATCGCCGTGGCCCTCCGACTTGGGGTTGGAATTCTTCACGATGAAATAGAGGAGAAATTGGGCGGCATGCAGATTTGGGGTGTAACCCTCGGGCTCGACTCTCTCGGCTTTCTCGAGATTGACCTCGAGATGAAAATCGATCTCGGCCAAACTCGAGAGGGGAGGGCAGCGATCCGCGAAGCTCTGCTCGACCAAAAGGTGGGGCCAGTGCTCGCCTTTCTTTCTGGCTTTCCCCTCGTACTCGATGACCGAATCGATCGCGAGAAGAAGTTCCCCATCGCCGAATTCAATCCTCTTGGCGGCATTTCTGTAAACGACCGCACCGTCTGACGCCTCTTCGGGGGTTGCTTCGGCGAGGGTGAATCGGCTGCTCCACTGGGCGAGTTGCCACTGAGGTTTCTGGGAGGTGTCATTGGCTTGGAGTGTCCCCTGGAACACCTTTTTGCCCAAAGGTGTCGGAGCGATGACATTGAAGCCGGTCCGCCATCCCGGATCGGAAACCAATTCGATTTCCTCGGCGTGGCCCATCGTTCCGGTGACCCAAAAAAGGATCAGTGAAACCGCTAGTCGACGATGGGAGATCACTTGTCTTCCAGATCGAGATGCCGCACCTGGATGTTCCGATACGCAACCGGGCCGTGGTCTCCTTGGAACATGAGCGGGCCCCTCGATTGTTCATCCTCGAAAGCGGCTGCACGCGTAGGACCGGTCACCTCCACATTCTCATGGACCACCTGATCGTTATGAACCACCTTGATGAACTTGGCGTTCTCCGTCTTGTTCCCATCCGCATCAAAACGCGGCGCGCGAAAAATGACGTGAAAGGATTGCCACTCTCCCGGAGGACGGCTGGCGTTCACCCGGGGTGGGACCCCCTCATACCCATGGTCATCTTTCCACCGCTGATAGATGCCCCCGCAATCGGCGTAAGTCGGATTCTCCTCGCCCCAACTGTCGAGAACTTGAACTTCGTACCGGCCCATGAAATAGACCCCGGAATTCGATTCCGGCGGGACCATGAATTCGATCTTCGCCTCAAGATCGCCATGCTCCATTTCCGAGAAGAGATTGACCGTTTTTCCGTCGGGGCCGTTAACTAGAATGCCCGACCCGTCATCACTCGTGTCGATCTTCTTGCTCCCATCCTTCGCGGCCCAAGCTTCGGAGACATTCTTCCAGGTTCCAGTGTCACCTTGCCAGCCTTTCATGCCGTCTTTTTGAATCAAGTGAATCCACTCGCCCGCCATCGAGGGCGCCCCAACCATGAGTAGAACAAGAATCGCCATCGAATATCGCATCGTTCCGTCACCTCCTGTTGTGAAAGGAAATTCAACAACAGATCCTCAGGCTTGGCTAGGTTTAGGGGGACAATTATCGGCTTTTTTCGGGGGACAAAGCCGCTTCAATTCTGCAAACCTTCCAAGGTGTCATTTCGACTTCAGGAGAAATCTGATTGGAGATACCACTTGAAAACCAATCCCGAAACTTTATGGGGAACTTACACTACCCCTAATTCTTGTTGGGGCGGGCCGAAGCGTTTACCACCCGACAGATTTCTCCTGACGTCGAAATGACACTCGATAGACCATTCGATGGCGACCCAGTTTCCTTGAGTAGGAAGTAGGGATCGGGAGAACTGTGAAATATTCTATGTGATTCTGGTTGGAATATTCCCAAAGTTATCCAAACACAGGGGGGTTTACGGTCCTCGCTTCGGAACGGAAGATATTAGGTCTATTGATCCATGGAGGTTGTTTGTCATGCTGAGAGGCTGTCGTTTCCTGTTCATTCTATTCGCGGTTCCCTTTTTATTGCCAAATCAACTCGCGGCGGAGAGTCTCGATCAATTCGATCCTTTGAAAGTCGACCCGTATATGGGCGACTACGAGGGCGAGTACCTCGCGGTTGGCAGGGACCCGGTTCCCGCGGATGCTAAAGTGATCGCCGAGGGATCGGACACTTACCGCGTGATGATATCCACCAAGGCTGTCCACGATGTTTTCTGGTCCCCCCGCATAGAGATCACTGGGAGGCGGACAAAGGAGGGGATGCAACTCGAGGGCGACTCCTCGGGGCTTACTTGGGAAGGACAAATTAAGGACGGCAGCATGGTCGCGAGAGTCCGTAGCCGTTACGGTGGAACATTCGCCCTCCACCATGTCCTCCGAGAGTCGCCGACCGCTGGATTGAAACCCCCGAAAGGGGCGATTGTGCTGCTCCCATTTGAAAAGGGCGCTGCTCCCGACATGTCGGAATGGGACAATTCAACCTGGAAATCTCATTCTGATGGAAGCATGCAAGTCGGAGAAGGAGACAATCACACCAAGAGAGAATTTGGCGATGTTCGCCTTCACCTTGAATTCTGCATACCCTACGAACCGGAGGGGCGTGGTCAGGATCGGGGAAACAGCGGAGTCTATTTCCAGGATCGATACGAACCACAGGTGCTAGACTCTTATGGCCTCATCCCAAGGGCGGGGGATTGCGGGGCGATTTATGAAATCGCGGTCCCACCAGTGAATGCCTGTCTCCCGCCCTTATCCTGGCAGACTTATGACATCGTTTTCCGCGCGCCGCGATTCACGGACAAGGGCGATCAATCGGAGTTTCCCTGGATCACGGTGGAACTGAATGGCGTTAAACTTCATGAACGTCAGTGGATCACCCACTCCACGGTTGGCGGAAAAGAGGGTTTTGTCGCCAAAGGCCCGTTCCGTCTCCAGGACCACGGACACCCCGTGCGCTACCGGAACATCTGGGTCCAGGAACTCAATATCCAGCAGTAAACCAACACGGAATGGGAGTTATTTGCCTGTGAGGCGTCAATTAAGGCCAACACTAGTTGGAGTGATTTCACTTGTCATTTTGTCATTGGGACAAACAACCCACGCGGGTTCTCAATCCACGACGACCGATGTCCGGCCTGGCGTGAAATACACCCATCGTGTCGACACGCCTCCCGACCTGCCCCAAGACATCCATATCCTTGAGATTGACCTGAACAACCCCGCAATCTCATTCCAAACCGGGTTGGGAAAGGCTGTGGCGGTCGGGCGAGAGACGATCCCCACTCAGGCCGACCGGATCGAAAACAGCCTGGCCGCGGTCAATGCCGACTTTTCCGGATTTACGGGAAGCACCCAGGCCCCACAAAACATCTGTGTCCAGAATGGAGATCTCATCACCACCCCGAATTTTCGCACGGCCATTGGGATTTCCCAGTACAACGAAACGCGTATCGGTTTCTGGAATTCGACCTCGCCCCCCGCCTTTTCCTGGCAAGGGTTTGTCCGTGATGAACAGGGGAACAAGCACGGAGTCATTCAGCAGAACCAGGACCTCAATCCCGGATGGTTGTGTGTGAACACTTACCATTACGCCGAATCGCATCTCTCCCGAGGGGGGGAGTTCGAGGATGAGGTTGAGGCCCTGATCGAGCAGGACGGAACTGTGATCTCCATCCATGACAATGGCGATGGAATCCCAATTCCGGAGAACGCCTGGGTTCTTATCGGCCGAACCACCGCGGGACAATGGATCCTCGAAAATCTGACGGTCGGCGAGAAAGTGGTGTATGGGCGAAACACCGCCCCGGATTGGAGAGAATACCCCACCCTGGTTGGGGCAGGCCCCCGCATCGTGGCCAACGGCGAATATCACTCCGACCCGATACAACCGTTCAATGGCGCCGATCTTATCGAGAATTTCACGCTCGAATACAAAAACACTTACTATAACTCCCGTCACCCGCGGACCTCAATCGGGGTGAATGAGGCAGGGGACACGATGTATTGGGTGGTCGTGGATGGCCGTCAGGAGGGGAAATCGGGATTGACCCATGAGGAACTCGCGGATCTGATGATCGGCTTGGGCTGTGAGGATGCTATTTCCATGGACGGGGGCGGTTCCTCGATCCTTTATTTGGATGGTGAGGTGAAGAATTCCCCTTCGGATGGATCGCCGCGACCGGTCACCAATTCCCTCGTCCTTGTGTACGATCCGGTCGCGTTTCCCCGGCTGAAATCAATCAACCTCGCCCTTTCGAGCATGACTCAGGTCAGTTCCAGTTTTAGCCCTGATTTTGACGGAGCGGCCGCAACCGACGGCGTTTCCTCCCCCGAGAGTAAATGGACAACCGCCCGGGGAGCGCTTCCTCCGCATTACCTTGCCGTTGACCTCGGAGAGGACCGAGAAGTCGTCGGATTCAATGTCCGCCACGCGGGCGAGGGAGGGGAGGCGGTCTATTTTAACGCCCCCGAATTCCGGATCGAATCCGGAGAATCGATGGATGGACCCTGGACGACACTCGCCACAATTGAAAACAGCACGCCGGATAATGTCAGCCGTGTTCGACTGGAGAGTCCAATCAACCTCCGGTATGCGCGCTTGTTCATCAGCGACCCCGGCGAGGACAACTTTGCCCGGATTGATGAATTCGAAATCCTCGGGACTCCGCCCCCTCGGCCGGATCTCGGAGTCGGCCTCAACTCGAATCAACCGATTGATACAAACACCGGCGCGATCCTCCCCAACAGCGACGCCGAGCTCATGGGCGACACCGGCGCCGAATGGGTGCGAGTCAATTTTGTGCTTGGCCCTTGGACCGCGCCCGACGATGCGACCCAGCGAGGTCCCCAAAACTTGACCTGGTTTGAAACTTATGACCGGATTGTGAATGACTACCTGGCAGAAGGAGTTCATATCTACGGTCTCATTGGAAACGAATCGGTTCGGCTGCCCGATGAGGTCATGGATCCACGCGCCTTCACTCAGTCCGAGGAGTTCACGGACCTCTATGTCGAGAGTTGGATTTCGATCGTCGACCATTTTAAGGACCGTGTTCGAGTCTACGAGAGTTTCAACGAACCCAACGATTGGGCGGGAGGGCAGAGCGCGCAACTTCCTCCCGAGGCTTTCGCCCGCAACATGGCGAGTCTTTACCAGGCGACCAAGGGTGACCCCGCCCATCGAGACGATCCCGCGTGGCTGGATTTGACCATCGTCTCGGGACCGCTCTTCACGCACATCTTCGACAATGGAGCCTCGTTCTGGCAGCAGACTTTTCAAGCCGGCATTGCGAGCCAGGGCTGGGAGGACATCAAAACCGATTTGGGGACTTACCCTTACGACGGCATCGGCATCCATTACTACATCAAGGAAGGGAGCGAACCGGCGGCGGAGACGGTGGCTGCGATTAAGGCAAGCGCCGACGCTATGATGGCGGTGACCGATTCGTTCGAGGGGGAGGGACACGGGAAAAAATTCTATTGTAGCGAATTTGGATTCCGCGACGATTTCACAGGCTCCAGGGATTTGACGGTGGAAAAGATGAACGCGTGTTTTTCATTCTTCCGCAACGACGATCGCTACGCGCAAGCCCACTGGTTTTCATTGACCGATTTTCCAGGCGCCCTGTATGGCCTATATGAGTTCGGGAGCATTGCCCTTTCCTCGAGGAAGACTGAAACTTGGTGCGCTTACCGAACCAATGCGCTCGGCTTCTTGCCGAACCTTCCCAACAAAATCCAAGATGGGAGTTTCGAGTCTGGAACATTCGACCATTGGTCGACGTTTGGCCAGACAACTGGAATTCTCACGAGCACTCAAGCCGGAGTCGGTCCTACTGAAGGCACTCGGTATTTCGGTCTCAGGCGTAGTGGCGGCGGCATTCCTGGAGGCGCCTTTCAACAAGTTCCTGTGAGTCGGGGTCGACTTCTGACTGCGCGTGTCATGATATCAACCTTCCGGGAGAGCGGGGAAGAGAAGTCGACCGCCGCACAAATTGGGATCGATCCAAAGGGTGGAACCGATCCGGAATCGGAGGATATCGTTTGGTCCCGTCTCCTCGAATCGCCGGACTGTTCAGTCCCTTTGCAGGTCCAAACCACAGCCAAATCGGGTCAAGCGACCGTATTCCTGCGGCATTTTCAAGGGGGCGATGGGTTCAACGTGGTGGGTTTCGACGAGGCGCTTTTGATCGAACAAGAGGGCGGCGAAGAAGCGCCACACCTCAGCAGCTTTCGAGTCTATTAAGGGTTAAACCTCGACTGTGTCCCCGACCTTTTTCTGCCATTCGTGAATTCGCTTGGACAGGCGATCGATCGTGGATTGGTGATTTCCCGAGTCGAAAAGGTTCGCGGTCTCAAAAGGGTCTTCTCCCAGGTTGAACAACTGACTCTTGTCCCCAGCCGTGCTCAGGCATAACTTCCAGCCATCGGGACTTACCACGGTTCGGATCGAGGCGTCGAAAGCCGCGATTCGTTCGGCCTCCGTCGCATCCCTAAAAGAATCGGGAACGCGCCTTTCGCTCCCAGTGGCGTTCCACTCGATAAACACATGGTCCTCGGCGACATCCTCCCCAGCCATCAACGGGGCAAGACTTTGTCCGGGAAGTCCTTCTGACAATTCTTTCGCACCCATGAGATCAAGCAGAGTGGGGACCATGTCGATCTGACTCACCGGCTGTTCGATCAAATGATGCTTCTTTCCTGGAACGCGGATCAGCCAAGGGATACGAGAGGATTCCTCGTACATCACGGTCTTGGTCAGGAGACGGTGAGCCCCCATCATGTCGCCATGGTCGCTCGTATACACGACGATCGTGTCATCGGCGAGCCCCTGTTTCTCGAGTTCCTCGAGGATCCCACCGACACTGAGATCGACCTGGGTGACCAATCCCCAATATTTCCGTATCAGGTCCCTCCAATCCTCTTCGGTCTTGAGTGGGTTTTCGTGCCACCCCTCTTGAGCGAAATGTTGGCGCATCAGCCGATACCGCAAGGGCTCATTGTCCTCCAACGGATCCTCCAGATTCTTGGGAAGAGTCACCTCTTCGGGCGTGTGCTCCTCATCCAGGGGACCAAAGAAAGGCATGTGTGGCTCGAGAAAGTTGACATGGAGAATAAAGGGGTCGTTCCGATTACGGCGAATAAAATCGCGCGCTTGGGATTCAAGGAATTTGGGTTTGCAGTGTTCAAGCGGGCGTCTCGCCGCGAACCCCCGGCTGAATTTTCCCGAGGATGTGTCTGGTTCATACCCATGATCGATCAGGAAATGATGATAGGCGCTTCTTGCATTCTGGTCCCGATCCGATCGGTAATACTTCGAATAGCCATCCTCCATGCCAACCCACTCTTGGAAGCCATGCTGGGGAAAGATCTCATCTCCCAAATGCCATTTCCCCATGTAGGCTGTGCGGTAGTCCGGGTCCGCTAGGAGTTCGGGGAGACACGGGGTCTCTTCTTTCAGCGGGATGTTGTTCTTCACGCAACCATTGGTGTGCGGCCAAAGCCCGGTCATGATGGAGGAACGCGAAGGGGTGCACACCGGCTGGGTGCAATAGGCGCGTTGGAACACGACCGACTCCTTCGCCAACTTGTTCAGATTGGGAGCGTGAATGTTCGGGTTCCCATAAACCGCCATGGTGTCCGGACGTTGCTCATCGGTCCAGATGAACAAAAGGTTGGGTTTTCTAGCGGCGGTGGAGGACCAGGACGCGGTTGCCGCCGCGGCGACGACCGATGTCTTGATGAAATCTCTTCGGCTCTGATTATTCATTTTGTGGATTTTGGAAAGCCTTAATTGCCCCAGTAGACCAGATCCCCTTTGCTTCGGGTGCCATTGGTTGGAGCGTACATGAGGGGGTACCCCTTATTCCTTCCCTCATAGATATGCATCGACCATTCCCCAAAACTGTGTTCCTTATCGGGGCCGGGGGAGTAGATAATCCAACCCCCTTCGAATTCACTTTCCCACCGATTGCCGATGCCTTGGCAACTCTCCTCGAATCGTCCCGGCGAGCCGCCTAGCGCCAAGCATCGCCAATGGGCTCCATAATATCGATAGGTCTGATTCTTCTCGCTCCGGGTGTTCCCTTGTGAGTCGCTCAGGGCGACATGGAATTCATCCACGGGGAGCGATGTCACATACTGAACCGGAGTGGTCAGTTGGGTCCAAATTCGAGGGTTCTCCTCGGGGAAATAACCGGAAGCGCTGGGGAGCTCGAAACCATCCGGAGGATATCGTCTCCAATCGTTGAAGTAAGATTGAATCGCGGGCGCGATCCCTCTCATCTCGGCCTTGGCGTTGGTGACTTTTGCTCGAGTCTGCGCCTCTAAAAAATTGGGCAATGCGATTGCGATAAGGATAAGAATGATCGCGATCACGATCAACAACTCAATTAAAGTAAATCCCTTTTTCATGACGCCTCCATCCATTCCGACTTTCCACTGCGAAATGTCCTTCACTCCATATCGATTAGTATACCAGCGGAAGGTTCGGTTGACAAAGGAGTTTTTTCTGAATCTCCATGGTTTGTCCCCCCGCCCCGTTGGACAGGCGCTGGGGAAAGACATACCATCACTTTTTCAACCCGAATTGGACTGAGAATGGAAGATCGAACCCCGTGAGAATTCGATCCAGAGACGGATTGATTGTTGTGGACATCCAAAAAGACTTTTGTCCGGGCGGATCGCTCTCCGTTGATCGAGGCGACCGGGTTGTCCCGGTGATCAATCGGTTGATCCCAAAGTTCTCCCACGTTTTCCTTTCTCGGGACTGGCACCCGCCTAATCATTGCAGTTTCAGCCACAGCCCTAAATTCGTGGACAAGTCCTGGCCCGTGCACTGTGTCGCGGGCAGCCCCGGCGCGGAATTTCACCCCCTCCTCTCCATTCCCGAGCTGGCAATCGTCATTGACAAGGGGGTAGACCCGAATCGAGAGGCGTACAGCGCATTCGAGGAAACGAACCTCGCCAAATTCCTGAGGGATCGGGGAATCGATCGGATATTTGTGGCGGGCTTGGCGACAGACTACTGTGTGAAGAGCACGGTTCTCGACGCTCTCAACCAAGGCTTCGAAACGTTCCTCGTCCAGGACGCCTGCCGCGGCGTGGACAATCCCCCCGGGTCTGTCGACAAGGCCATCGAGGAAATGAAAGAGTCGGGAGCCTCGCCGGTTCGTTCGGAGGTGTTCGAATGACCGACATCCCGAAAGGTTGGATTCATCGTGAAGGCATGGGACTCCTGACCGACCTTTATGAATTGACCATGATGGCGGGCTATTTCAAGGAGGGCATGGGAGATCGTCAGGCCTGTTTCGAATACTTCTTTCGTAGCCTTCCACCCGAGACTGGGTTCGCGGTCACCGCCGGACTCGATTCCTTTCTCGACTACCTGTCCAACCTTCGGTTCACCAAAGAGGACATCGACCACCTCCGATCGGTCGGGTTGTTCGAGGATTCCTTTCTGGATTTCCTGAGAGATTTCCGCCCCAGCTGCACAGTAAGCGCCATCCCGGAGGGAACCTTGGTCTTTCCGAACGAACCCATTGTCCAGGTCGAGGGCGACTTGATCGAGGTTCAACTCTTGGAGACCGCCCTTTTGAATTTCTTGAACTACTCCACGCTCATCGCCAGCAAAGCCGCTCGCATCTGCCAAGCGGCGAATGGCGATCCGGTCATGGAGTTCGGCCTCCGACGCGCCCATGGTCCGGATGGAGGAGTGAGCGGCTCCCGCGCGGCGTACATTGGGGGTTGCTCGGCCACATCGAATGTTCTCGCCGGGAGGCTTTTCGATCTTCCGGTGTCGGGCACACATGCGCACAGTTGGGTGATGAGTTACGACAGCGAACTCGAGTCTTTCCGAACTCTCGCGAAGCAATTCCCCAACAATTGCATCTTTCTGGTGGACACTTACGACACGCTCGTAAGCGGAGTTCCGAATGCGATCCAGGTTTTTCGGGAGATGCGGGAGGAGGGCCTGGATTTCCGTCCCGCCATCCGACTCGATTCCGGGGATCTATCCAAACTCAGCAAATCGGCCCACAGAATGTTGGTGGAAGCCGGGTTCAAGGATCCCTTGATCGTTGCCTCCGGTGACCTCGACGAAAACCTCATCGCGGACCTGAAGAGGCAGGGGGCAAAAATCAACTCGTGGGGGGTCGGAACGAAATTGATCACCGCGTGGGATTCTCCCTCCTTCAACGGAGTCTACAAACTTGTGGCAGTTCAAAATGGTCCAGACTGGGAGCCCCGCATCAAGATTTCCTCCAACATCGCCAAGACCACCGACCCTGGTCGAAAGCGGGTCATCCGTTACTACAACTCCAGCGACGAACCGATCGGGGATGTCCTGTACGATTCGGGAGAGGAAATCCCTTGGCGCGGGTCGATCATCGGTCGAGAACGGACCCACCTCGATCTCCCCGCCAAAATCGATGGAGCCGCGAGAGGCGAGCGCCTGCTGGAGGAGGTTTTTGTTGACGGAGTTCGAACCCGCAGCCCCAAGTCAGCACGGGACCTTCGACAACGGGTCTCCGATCAAATCCAGTCCATGCCGGAGGAATACAAACGGCTTAGGAATCCCGAAATCTACCCGGTGTTGCTCTCACGGAATCTGGTGAAACTAAAGGGATCGCTTCTAGCAGCGGAAATTCGCTGAGCGGCCGTGGCTTGGGGATGGACAAAATGGTGCCGGAGAAAGGACTTGAACCTTCACGGGGTCGCCCCCACACGGACCTGAACCGTGCGCGTCTGCCAATTCCGCCACTCCGGCTGAAAAAGGAGTCGGAAGAATAAGGGCCTCAAAATCTGTTTGTCAATCAGGTCGAACCCGAACCCGCTTTGAAGGAAAGGGGGAGGAAAACTCCGGGCATTTTGGGGATAGAAATGTGGGTTTTATCATGTTAGCCTTCCCATCTGTCGTTAGTAGGGGTGATTAGCCCTGGCCACATTTCCCAAAGACCGGAACAGGAGGAGCGAAAAACAATGTTTTTTAGAGACCGCCAAACCCTTAGAGGTTTGGGTGCAATGCTTGGAGGTTTGGTTTTGTCGTTGTGTGTTTCACCGGCCCTATGCGCGGCTGGTGGCGGCCCGGTTGTCGCGATCGACCTGGATCGCAACACTGCGGGGGTTCAGGATCAAATCCTCGATTTCACCGGCGGCAGTGTGGTTCAAGGCGCGGTGGTTGTGACCGGCGCGGAAACCGACACGGTCGCGGATTACACCATTGAGTTGGCGTTGGCGAGAACTGGCGGCGCCGCGGCGGTGAACTGCACCAACACAAGTTTCTCCGAAGGTGAAGTCACTTCGAATTTGGGGACTGTCCTCTGCGGCGACAATATCCTCCGGAAGGCCCGTCTTTTTATTAGCCCCGGCGTTGCCTTGGGCGCCGATGGGGTTTTGGTGGTTTTCAATTTCGACGCGGAACTGATGTGCAACGACGGTGAGTCGATCGAAATCAGTTTCACCTCGACCACCAGCAATCCCCAGCTCGGCATTTCGGTCAACGGGACCGCGCGCGGTTTTGGCGCCGGTTCGACCAACGAAATTACGACCATGACAGCGACGGTTCGATGCGGCGAGGGTGGCGGCGAGGTTGCTTGTATGGATTCCGGTTACTATGTCCTCGACGCTCTCGGCGGCCGTCATCATGTCGGCAGCCCGGCCACTATCCTCGGAAGCCTGTATTACGGAAGAGCTGTTGCCGAGGATATGGAGAAGACTTATTCCTCTCCAGCGGTCAAGGGCAACGTCACGGTTGACCAGCCGGACCTCGCGGTTCTCGACACCTTTGGCGCGGTCCAGTTCGTTGCGAACCCAAGCGACACCCCCGGACAAACCTTTTATTGGCCCGAGGGTAGCGATCCGGATTGCGGTTACGCGGTCGATGTCGAGGTGACCAGCGATTTCGACGGTTTTTGGGTGCTCACCGAAAATGGGGGCATCTATCGCGCCGGAACGGCGCTTCCCGATGGCGAGAGCGCGGCGTTGGGCAACGACGCGGCCGACCTCTGCAACATTCTCGGCATTCCTTTCGGCGGCGAGGTTCCGCGAATCGGCGGATTCCCCACGGATGACGGCGCTTCGATCCGCGCGGTTGGATTTGTGGTTGTTCGGAGCGGCGACGCCGCGGCGCCCACCGGGTTTGTGGTTCTCGATTCCCAAGGCGGTCATTACATCTATGACGGTTCCGGGAACACCCTTTCGGACGGGACCGATGGCAGCATCCTGAATGGAGCCACCGCTTACCCGTTCTTCCCGGGTCTCGACATCGCTCGCGACATCGAATTGCCGGTTGCCTTGCTGGCATCCAAAGCATTCGTGTCGAATGACCCGACCGCCGGGTTGGTCATTTACGACGGTTGGGGAGGAGTTCACCCGGTTCCGGTTTCCCAAACCGCCAACAGTCAGGTCTATTTCCTCAACAACGACGGTCTCACCACAGTCGGTCTGCCTTATGTCCAGAGTGGATTCGACGATCCCAGCACGACCGGTGTTGACGAAAGCGACGATCAAGCCGTCGGCATCGATGTCGGATCGATTTTCAAAGATGTCGAGTTCTGCGCGAGCGGCTCGGAGGGCGTTTATGTGATGGACGGTTTCGGCGGAGTCTTCGCCTACGGGTCGACCCGGAGCGACGCCAACAGCTTGGCCACCATGTTCACGGGAACACCGTACTTCTTCCCGAACATCTATGCCAAGGATCTCGAGGCGACCACTTTGATCGATCAGATGGTCCAGGAAAACTAATCGTTAAAAGTGTCAATGACCTTCACAAGAAAGGCGCGGGGAGCTCCCCGCGCCTTTTTTGTATATATTGGGATGAAATGTCAGAAATCTGTGACAAGTTGTTATATAGGGGTAGAAGTGACGGCGAAAAAAAGCATCTTGACGTCCAGGCATAATATGTCTACAATATTAGATGTCTTTGGTTGAAACCGTTTTTTTTAAGGAGAAGAAGTATGGCTGCACGGAAAAAAAGAGAAGATGGTGAGTTGGCCCCCCTAAGCCGTTTGGAGGGCGTTATTATGGGTGTCCTTTGGGACCTGGGCGAGTCGACCGCGAAGGAGATCAGGGCCGTTCTTTTGGATACAAAACCTCTCGCCCACACGACTGTCCTGACGATTTTGTCTCGACTCAAGGAAAAGGGTTACATTCGGGAAGTCCCCTCCCTGGGACGGTCGCTGACCTTTAAGCCGATTGTCCCGAAAGAGAAGATGGCCAAGGAGGGAGTGGGAGAAGTTATCTCCCGTTTCTTCGGCGGCAATCCCGAAGGATTGGTCCAGCATCTGATCGACGAGAAGAAGATCAGCAAGGCCGACCTGGACGATCTGCGGAAGAAAATCCGCACCTCGAAATAACCCTGCGTTTTAAGTCACGAAAATTGGGGATCGGGTCACCTCCCGGTCCCCTCTTTCTTTCCGGAACCGATGTGTTTCTTAATGGTTCGCCAATCCACCCCGAGTTTGGTCGCCGCCTTCCGGTAAGTCCCTTCCTCCCGGACGATCCTCGAACAGTAAATCTTGAGCACCTCATCGAGTTTCGCCTCTCCTAGATCCATTCGCCGATACAAGTGATCGAGGTTCTCGTCTCCCTCTTTTTCGGTTACAAGCGGGCGGAAATCCGAGGAAATCAGCAAGGAGCGAATGCACTGCTCAAACTCGCGAACGTTCCCAGGCCAGCGGTACCCATCCAGTAGAAGACGGCGAATACG
>JACKFH010000039.1 GCA_020632575.1 Candidatus Omnitrophota bacterium
TTGGACGACCCTTTTGTTCGGACGGCGGTTCTGAGTTCCTCTTACCCTTGCGCCTCCGATCTACTGGGACATCTGCTTTCCAAGAAAGAAGAGGCCGAAGGGCTGGATTCCATTCTCCATGAGTTGGCGGGGATGGCCGCCTATCAAATGTCTTCACAGGAAGCAGCGACTTGGTTGAACGCCCACCTGAACGAAGAGGCGCCGGATGCTCTCCTACTCGGATTGAATCAGGGTCTGCAAGACTCCGGAAAATCTTTTCGGGAAGTTTCAAAAGATCTGTCCATAGATGCCCAGGAAATACTTGCCGAGAAGAAGTCCGAAGCGTTCGCGGTGTTGAAAGAGGATGGCGCCGAGGTTCCCGAGTGGGAATCCGCACTTCGCTTCCTGAGTCTATTCCCCCTGCAGGACATTTCAGGAGCATTGACCGAGTTCCTAAATGGCGTTCATCCCGACCCGATTCGCGCGGTGGCGATCGAAACGCTCGCCGCGACTGGGGACCCATCCGTTCCCGAACGCCTTCTCGATCAGTGGAAGGTTTCGGGACCCCAAGCCCGACGCGCAATCCTCGCCGCCGTGCTCAAGAACGAGGCATCGATCGACCTCCTGCTGGGTCGTTTGGAGGAGGGGAACCTCTTGCCCTCCGAACTTGACGCTTCAACCAAATCCCGGCTTCTCAACCACCCGAACGCGGAGATCCAGTCGCGAGCCAAAGGGGCTCTCCAAGGCGGGGAAAGCCCCTCCATTGAGGAGGCTTTCGAGATCTTCCAGCCCTCGCTGGAATTGGAGGGGGATTTCGACGAGGGAAAAGAGATTTTCGAACTGCTCTGCTCGGGGTGTCACCTGATAAACGGTCTCGGCCGCGAGCTGGGACCGAACCTCGCGCTGACCGCGTCCCGGTCGAGACAGGAATTGCTAGTCAACATTCTCGATCCGAATCGGGAGGTCGATCCCAAATATCTCCAGTTTCATGTGACCACCAGGGACGAGGAAATTCATTCCGGGATGCTCGCCGCCGAGACCAGTCAAAGCGTGACCCTCAAGAACCAGGATGAGGACATCACCATCCCTCGGGAGGAGATCGTCTCGATCGTCGGCTCGGGTCTATCGGTCATGCCGGATGGACTCACCGAGGGTCTCGATGAAGAGATGATGGCCAGCCTTCTTCGCTACCTCTCGGAATCGCAGTACGACTTGGGAACGAGCGGAGAGTCTTTCGCGACAGACATGCCGGAGAAGCATTGAGCGGCAGCAGTTAAACGGCCGAAATCCATTGGAGGGAACACCCAATGGTTTGGAACAAAGGATTCACCCTCATTGAACTCCTTGTGGTCATCGCAATCATCCTCATCCTGATTGCGATTGCTCTTCCCAATTTCCTTGAAGCGAGAGATCGGGCGTTAGTGACCGCAGCACGAGGCAACCTCCGCGCCGTAGAAACCGCGATGACTCAACACCTCATGGATTGGGGATCTATCCCCGCAGACTTCAATGACTCGTTACAAAACATCATCAGTTTCCGCGCTCGGTCGATCGCAAACCCAATCTGCAGCATCCGCCCCGACACCCTTTTTCAAGGAGACGGCGGCTTGGAGTTCCTGAACGATCCGCCGGTGACAGGCGCGTCGCTTCGACGAACTTTCTATCTCCCTGGGATGCACTGTCCCTTGACCACCCCGATACCATACCTCCAGCCAAAGCGTGTGGTGGACCCCTTCAGCGATGGGAGCATCCCGATCGGATTCGATTCGCGGGAACAGCAGCGCGGTGGTAAAGCGGACAGAATCATTTATGGAGCTTTTTGGTCAGCAGGACCGGACCGGATCGCGGGGGACTGGATACGATTTTCACCGCACAACTTGGACATCGATGGGGACGGCTGTCATGAAGCGTTGCCCTACACCCCCACCAACGGAACCCGCAGTCGTGGCGAACTTTGGGGAGTGGTCGGCGACCCGCAATACATTTACGCCAAAAACCAGCTCCCTTGCGGCTCGGCATTTCGAGAGTACAGGATGATGCGGTGGTGAACCTGTTGTGTAGGTTCCGTGGAAGAAGGACAGAATCAAAATGGTTTTCCAGAAAAGAAGCCTCTTGGTAAGAGATCAGAACTCACTTAGTTTGAATCCTGACTCCGCGCCCAATCGATCGCTTCCTTCGCCAACGCTAGCCAATCGCGACCATCTTCCCCCTCACTGAATCCTTCCCGATACTCCTCGGGGAGGTCTCCAAGATTCAATCCATGCCAGTCATTCAGGACGATCAGAGTTTGTTCGACTCCCATCCAACCCCGATGGTGTCCGGCACGATCGGCGTCGACGCCCCATTCATTGACCAAGTCTTCCAAAAACCGGATGAGGACCGGCGTTCCCCCTTCCGGTGTTGTCGATTGGACGAAGGCTTGAAAAACATCCTGAAAGACTCCTCGGTGATCGATCGTTAGAAGTTTTGGTGTGATCCATCTCGAAAGCGTTTGATTCAGATCCTCCGTGTTGCGTAGGCCCTCAAGCGGCAAACCTCCCATTTCTCGCTTCCGGTTTAAAATCTCTTTGGCCTTCTCGGGCGAATGGTCGTCCCAGCGAAAACCCTCCAAATCGGATTCGATAATTCGCCACCAATGCCAGACGCGACCCTCCTTGAGGAGCCGCTCCTTTGCGTCCTTGGCGTTGGGGTTATCCAATTGTTGCTCAAACCAGTACCACAGACTCTCGTACGAATGCTCCGTTTCAGGGTTCAGGAAGAGGTCCGCCATTCGATTGAACTGAGCGGGAGTGAGCTGATCGGCCATCCTGCCGAGGTACAGGGTCATCGCTCCCCCCTTGAACTCAAGCGGGTGTTCGAACGCCCAGTCCAGAGAGATGTCGATGAACTCCGGGAACCGAAGTCCCAGGCCGGTTTCGATGACCTTTTCCTGAAACATGACCTCTTCGACCGAAAGCCACCGGTGGAGCAGTTCGTTCACCTTCCCTTTTTCTTGTTCGGATAAGCGCAACTTATCCAAATCCTCAGCCTCGCGGTTGACGAAATTCAACGCCGCCCCGCGGAGCATTGACCCTTTGAGGATGTCCGAAGCGGCAAAGACCTCGGCAAGACTGGCAAATTGGACTCCTCGTCCACGCGTTCGCTGGGATGAAGATTTCTCCGGGAAACGTCGCCTAAACTCTTCCAAGTCTGGAGTGACGTTCCGGTCCTCCCAATTGGGGAAATCAAGCGGAACATTGTGAAAGATCTTTTCATGGGTCTTCTCGTTGTAGGTAACCGCAGCCACTCGATTGAGAAAGTATTCGCCCCTCCATTCCAAAACCTTCTTCCCGATGTCGGGTGGAGAATGATCTGGCTGAGCGATGACTCGATGGCCATCCAGATCATAGAGACACCAGACGTCATCGCGGGAAAATTCACGACTCGCATTGTCCAAAGAAATCATCGCGGTCAGCGAATAGGGAGCGTTACCCTGGAATGTCAGCGATACATTCGCATCTTCTTCCGCCTGTGTTGAGCGATCGAAAACGAACGGTCCCTCGAAGGTCAACTCGGCGGGACCTCGCCTTGGCTTGAGACACCCAACCGTGACATCCACATGGCTGAGGGGTTCATCCCATTCGTATTTGAGAATCGACAAGTAGGGTCCCACCCAGGGAAGACGATTGAATGGCTGGAAGACATGGTGTTTCGACTTCGGAATCGAGTAGAACTTGGAAAGGGAGTTGGAACCCGGCTCGAGCAATGGTTGGCCAAACGCACTCCAAATTGCGACAGATCCACGACGTTCGGATGGCCTTGTCCAAAGGAGGCGAACCGGGTCCTCGGAATCGGAAAGTCTGAAGAGAAACTGTCTGAGATAAACCTCGTCCTCCCAAGACGATAGATACATCAAACCGAAATCCCGCTCCTCGATCAAGTTTCCCTCCAGATCATAAATCTCATCCCCCGAGTTTGGCCGAATCCCCACCAACTCGATATCGATCGGATCGCCGGAAAAATAAAAACCGGCGGAGGGCCGGCCGAAGGTGGATCGATAGAACCAGTAGCCGCCGAGGAGGAGGGTGAGGAAGACAAGGAAGAAGAGAATCTTTTTGATGGGCATCCTCCTGGTTAACCTCCATGAGAATCCTAAGGAAACGATTTGAAACTACCGGAAAGTCTGATCCGTGTCATTCCTGCGAAGGCAGGAATCCATGGGGAAGGGCCGGGCCGTGGATACCCACCTCCGCGGGTATGACGCACCTTGACCACCGTTTCCTTTGACTATTCAGCGGACCCGGCGCTGCGAGCTTGGAAGGAACGCCGCAAGTTTTTGCGTTGAACAATGCGACAATACCAGAAAGTGCCAGGGATGGACAATAGTTAGCAGGGGTTTCCTCGCGTCCCCGGGAGTCCAGACGGGGGAATCGAATGGGGCGCCGAAAAACCCCATGCGCAAATCAGCCAAATCCTTTATCCTACCCTCATTCCGATGGATGAGGTCTCCAACATGAATCGCCTTCTTCTTGTTTTTCTATTTTCGCTTTACCTCGCCTTTTCACAGGCTCCTGTTTCCGCAGGGGATCCGGCCGATCTGCTCAACGGGGCGACACAAGTCAACAATGTGATGGTCGAGATGCGCGATGGGGTGCGGCTCGGCACGGATATCCTGTTGCCCGAAGGGGAGGGGCCCTTTCCAGTCATCCTCTTCCGCAATCCCTATGTGAAGGATGGAGTCACCAAAAGCAACGGGCAGGGAATGCTCAAGGAGGGGTATGCGATCGTCTCGCAGGACGTTCGCGGGCGATTCACATCGGAAGGGGTTTGGGACCCGTTTCGCAACGAGGGGCGCGATGGTCATGACACACTGGAGTGGATCGGGAAACAGCCCTGGTGCAATGGCAAAATCGGCCTGGCGGGGGGGTCGTATCTCGGGTTCACTCAGTGCATCAATGGCCCTAGCCCTTCGAAATACTTGGCGGCGATGAATCCGATCGTGCCATGGGGAAACACCTATCACGATATCATCTATTGGGGGGGCGCTCTTCGTTTTCAACTCACTCATTTTTGGGGGGGCGCGCAATACCTCTTTGGCGAGGGGAAGCCGATGCCGGACATTGTCGAAAAGGGCCTGTTCTGGCATCTCCCCCTGATCACCTGGGACCAGCAGCTTGGGGCCGAGGTCTTTTATCTGCGCGAGTGGGTGCGACACCCGAATTATGGCGAGTATTGGAAACCGGCGGAGGTCGGCGACTCGATCGAAAATGTCACCATCCCCGCCCTCTATATCGGCGGCTGGTACGACATCTTCCAGACCCCGGTGATCGATTATTGGAACGGGGTTCGCACCCGCTCGAAATCGGAGGAGGCGCGAAAAAGGCAATACCTGATTATGGGTCCATGGACACATGGGGTGAGTCCGGCTGATGGAAAAGTGGGCGACTTGGTATTTGGCGAACACTCGAATGTTCACCCCGACCGTTTGAAGAAGGCCTTCTTCGCCGAGACGATGAAGGGAGAGGATCACGGGTTTTCGGACCGCGCTCCCTTGCAGCTGTTCGTGATGGGATCGAATGTCTGGCGGAATGAGTCCGAGTGGCCTCTAGCACGCACACAGTTCAAGCCGCTCTATCTCTCCGCCTCCGGACCCGCCAACTCTGCTTCAGGCGAGGGGCGGCTCTCCTGGGACAAAACTGAGGATGGACGCGCCACGGATGTCTTCACCTACAACCCGGAGGATCCGGCCCCGACCCAAGGGGGCGCCCTGTTGTGGCCGACCGCCGGGCCGCGCGACCAGTCGGAGGTCGAGGCCCGGAAGGATGTCCTGGTCTACTCCACCGATGTGCTGACCGAAACGGTCGAAGTGACCGGTCCGGTCAAACTGATCCTCCACGCCGCCTCCTCCGCGACCGACACCGATTTCACCGGGAAGCTGGTCGATGTCTATCCGAAGGATGGCAAAGAGGTTCCCTACAACTTGACCGATGGCATTATCCGGGCGAGGTATCGAAACTCCGACACGACGCCATCCCTGATCGAGCCGGGGCGGGTTTATGAGTATGTAATCAATCTCGGGGTGACTAGCAACGCCTTCCTGCCGGGGCACCGAATTCGAGTTGAAATCTCCAGCAGCAATTTTCCCCGGTTCGATCGCAACCCGAACACAGGCCATGAATTCGGCATGGACGCTCAAATCCAAACCGCCGAACAGACCATCCATCACTCGGAGGAACATCCCTCGCATCTGCTGCTGCCGATCATCCCAAACTAGCGGTCGGTCCGAGGTCTCACCACGCTCAATCGACCTGTAGTCACGACTCACCGTGAGCCCCTTCGGTCTCTTGGTGTGGGTTGAAGGAGTTATTCGATGGGCGAAACGCCACGGGTACACATGCCACCGAAAGGCACGCCAACGACCGGAACACACACTCTCTCTCGGTGGCTACGAGAGAGTATTTCTTGGCGGGAGGTTGTCCTCCAACGGGTGATTCGGGTTCTGTGTGGAGTGGTCCCGTGGGTGGCGTTGACGATGTCTTCGGCGCCGGCCCAGGATTGGCGTCCGGTTCGGGTGGCGCGCGACAGCGAGGGTTGGCCACACTTCTTTGAGGTGTGGCGGGAGGACCGGGAATCTTATTCGTCTACAGTGTTATCCGGCTACGCCAATCTAGCCTTCACCTTTCCACTCGACGAAACGCGGGGAGTTTTGGACGACCTATCGAAAAACCACGGGAACTTCACGCGGCTCTGGGTGGGAGCGGGGGATGGCTTCTCGGCCTATCGGTTCGATGCGGTGCAAAGAAAGGTCGATCTTGACCATTGGAATGATGACTTTTTCGACCGGCTGGACCTCATCCTCTCCGAGGCGGAGAAACGGGGGGTTGTGGTGGAGGTTATGCTATGGGATCGCTGCACTTGGTGGATAGGTGGCGGTCTGTCGACGCCTGAATCCTGGCGGAAAGGAATTGGACACGATCGCGGCCAGAACCCTTTTCATCCGGACAACCATTACCGAAGTTCCGTGGATGGGAAGCCGGTCCCCGGAGTGGTCATGAAAGACACGCGGCGGATCGAGGCCGACCCCTTTTACAACACCGAGAACGATACATGGATGGTCTACCAGAAACGCTATATGTCTCGCATCCTCGAAGTGTTGAAACACCATAACAACGTCACCGTGGAACTAATCAACGAGGCGCCCGCAACGAAGGCGGCGACTGACTGGCGGAAATACATGCACACCTGGCTCAAATCCGAATACCCCGATTTGCTCGTGCAGAGCGAATCGCTGGGAGCTGATCGGGATCTTGCCTCCTGGGGACGCGATCATCCCGGCAGGGTGGACATGACCGCCAGTCATGATGACTGGTCCTACGATTCGGCCCAGGCCTTCTACCACAAATACAAAGGGGTCCTGCCCGGATGCAACGAGTACATCCATCAAGACCTAACGGACATGTCGCGCTGCCGTCGAATGATGTGGGGGCTGACCATGGGAGGGGGCGCGAGCTGGAACGAAAACATCACACCACCCAACGGGTCGATACTCACACAGGAAATCCATCGTTTCTTCAACCCCGAACACGATTCTCCCCGCATCGGTCTGCTGCGCCCAGCGAAAGACCGGATCATCGACAATGACGGTTCCAAGTATGTGCTGGCCCCCGATGATGCGTCGGAGATCCTGGTTTACATCAGCGAGGAATCGGGAGCCGAGCCATTCAAAGCGCGGGGGATCGGCTCATGTCGATTTCGTTGGTTCACCTGCGCGGGGAAGGATTCCGTTTGGGGGGACTGGGATAAGTGCGATACAGGGGCCTTCACCCCACCCACCGCCCCCTGCGGCCTGCAGATTCGTTTGGACGAGAAGTCCTTCTGAAAATGCACACAATCGTGCACCGGTCGGTTGTCGCCATGTTATCCATGGAGCGTCGCACTAGCGGCTGGGAACGAATCCCGCCACAATCAAGGTATGGATTATCGATTCGAAAAATTCGATCCGCAAACGATCAAAGACGAACGTCTCGAACAGCTGCGTCAGTTGTTCAACCAACTCCTCATGCGCACCGGCGGCGATGTGGAGGAGGCCCTCGACTGGATGCAGAGGCTGTGGGAATACCACAACTTCTTCGATGGCGAGGTCTCTTTCGGTGAGTTCAAGGAATACCTCGAGGAGAAGGGATACTTGGAGCAGGACGAGGACGGTTATTTGGAGATCACCCAAAAGGGAGATTTCTCGCTCCGCGCGGATGCTCTCCTCGAGATTTTCAGTTCGCTCAAAAAGGACGCTCTAGGCGACCACCGCACCGACCACAGTGGGATCGGGTTTGATGTCCTGCCGGAGACCCGTCCCTTCGAATTCGGCGATCGGGTCAATGACATTCATTACACCGAATCGATCAAGAATGCGATCATCAACCATGGAATCGAGAATTTCACAGTCGGCCAGGATGATCTGGTGGTTTACGAGAAAGAGCATCAGACGAGTTGCGCCACCGCTGTGCTGATCGACATCTCCCACAGCATGACTCTCTACGGGGAAGATCGGATCACCCCCGCCAAACAGGTGGCGATGGCCCTGCAACAGATGATTCGCTCACGGTTTCCGAAGGACTCGGTCGATGTGATCGCGTTCGGCGACGAAGCTTTTCTGATCGATCCTTCGGAGGTTCCGTACCTGCAGAACGGTCCCTACCACACCAACACCCACGCGGCGCTGCAATTGGCTCAACAGGTGCTATTGTCACGCCGTCATTCAAACCGCCAGATTTTTATGATCACCGATGGAAAGCCGACACAGATCATTGAAGACGATGGGCAGGTTTATCGGAACACTTTTCAACTCGACCCGAGGATCATTAACCCGACCATCAACGAGGCGGTCCGATGTCGAAGAAGAGAGATCGACATCACCACCTTCATGATCGCGAGCGATCCCTACCTTCGGGAGTTTATCGAGGAACTAACCGCGGCGAACCAGGGAAAAGCCTATTACTCCTCCCTGGATCGCCTGGGTGAATTCGTGTTCGCCGACTTCGCGAAGAACCGTCGGAAACGATTTCAGGGCTGATCCCCGGAGCCGGTCTCCGCTCCCTCCGCTTTTTCTTTTTCCATCTGTTGAATTCTCAGGGCTTGGAGTCTCTGTCTACTCTCGCCAGCCTCATCGAAGTCTTCGCTAATCCACAAAGCCTTTTGGTAGAGATGATTCGCGACTTCGGGCTGTCCCTGTTCCTCGTAGATCTTGGCGCGATGGAAATTGATAGTGGGATGAAACGGAATCGACCGCAGGGCTTGATCGATGTTCTTTCCGGCGTTTTCGTAGTCGCCCTTCTTGTAATAGATCCATCCCACAGTGTCGAGGATGTTTCCATCTTTCCATCCCGTTCTCGGATTCACTGGGGAAAGCTCGAGGGCTTTTTCGCCGTACTCCAAGGCGAGATCGAGTTTTGAGTCGTCCTGGCTGTAGAGCCAAGCCAGATTGTTGGCCGCCGCCGCTTCGAGACTGCTCGGCGGTTTCAGATCGATCACCTGTTCGTAAGAGGAGATCGCCTCGTCGATCAGCCCCTGTTTCTCATAAACCGTGCCCAACTGAAAATGAAGCGTGGGATCCTCCGGAGAAAGCGAGATCGCCTGAAGGAGGTTTTTCATCGCTTCCTCGTCCTTGTCCAACCGAGAGGCCAGTTTGGCCTCGCTGCGTAGGAAATACAGATTGTCCGGATTCTGCTCGACCGCCTCGCGATAAATCTCGTAGGCCTCCTCGGTTCGTCGAGCCTGTTGGAGGATTTCACCCAGATTCACCTTCATCAGGTTCACTCGGGGGTATTTCTCCATGAGCGCGCGATGGATCGCGATGGCGGGATCGGGCCAACCGTAATAGCCAAACAGATACCCCATCGACATGGGGCCGAAATCGGCCGAGGAGTTTTCGGCCTCGTCGATCGCGTCAATGAAGATCTCCTTCATCACTGGCGGACGACCCGAGGAATTGATGGTGTCGCGCGCTCCGTCGAATTGACCAGCCGCGATTTGAACGCTGGCCATCAATGGAATGAGGTCCTCCTTCTTGCCGGATCCCTCCTCGACTTGCGCGGCGACTTCCTGGATTTCTTGCAAGGCTTCGACCACTTTCCCGTTTTGTTGCAAGAGGATGGAGTGGACGATCTTGGGAATCGTCTTCTCGGTCGCGCTATTCAACGCCTCCGTGGCTGTTTCCAGAGCCTGGGGAGCGTTGTTATTAGCCATTTGCGCCAGGGCTTTTTCCACTCGGGCGACAGGGAAGTCGGGACGGACCTCGAGGATTCGGTCGTACTGCTCGATGGCTTTGGCGTAGTCTTTCGCGAAAAGGTTGGCTTTGGCGAGAACGCCGCGGTAGACCAATTGCGCTGTTGGATCTTCCTTGGTTTGGTCGATCAGACCTTGAATGATTTCGATTGCCTCGTTGTACTGCTGGCTCTTGAGGTGGAGGGTCGCGGCGAAAAACTTGGCGGCCTGGAAATCGGGCTTCCGCTCGGCGAGGCCATTCAGAACCACCAACGCGCGTTCGGTCTCGCCGGTGCTATCCAGCAGGCGAGCGATCATCATCGGCGGTCTTGGGCTGTCCGGGAAACGAACCGCGAGCATGCCGTAAATGTTCATCGCGATCATCGGCTCATTGAGCCCAATATAAAGCCGTCCGAGTTCGTCCAAGGGCATCCCGAATCCCTCATCGGCGTCGGAGGCTTCATCGAGTTCGGAGATGCCGGATTCGAGGTTGCCGCCGATCAGCTTGTAAACCCCAGAGAAATAGCGTCCCCACGAAACTGTCGCCTCGTTACTCTTCAACTTCTCGACGGCGTCGGTCACTTTCGCGTTGTCTTTGTTCAGGATACCAAGCATCACTTGCACTCGGGGGTTGTCCGATTCGCCAATCTTTTCGAGGACCTGGGTGGCGGCTTCTCGATTCCCCATGCAAAGCAGCGCATGGGCTTGGATAATCATCGCCTCCTTGTGATCCGGTTCCTTGTCGAGAACCTTCTGAATCTCCACCAACGCCGTGGGCGCGTCTCCGGAGTACAAGTACGCCTCCGCCAAACGAGTCTGGAGCGCGGGACTCTCGCCCTGCGCTTCGATCTCCTCTTTCAACGACCGGACCGGATCGGTCAGTCTTCCGAGCTCCATTTCAACTTCTCGGAAAGCCTTTCGAATCGTTTCGTCGGTCGGCATTCGATCCTGGGCGGCTTTCAAGTCCTCGGAGGCCTGCTCGAAGTCACCCTTCTCCGAGGCAATGGAGCCTGTGACAAACAACGCGTTCGCGTCATCGGGATCGAGCGACAACGCCTCCCTCGCTTCTTGCTCCGCAAGGTCGAGATTTCCGGCGGAGAGATATAGTCTGGCCAGCACCGACCTCAGTCGTGGATTCTCGGGGTGGTCGTTGATCAAGCCGGAGATAAGAGAGATCGCCTTGTCGGTGTTGCCCTCGGATTCGTAGAGGTAGGCCAGCTGGACCACCAATGGAATTTCGTTGGGTTTCTTTTCGAGGAGTTTTTGGAGCAATTCGATGGCGGGTTCGGTTTGCCCGGAGATGCGGTAAGCCTGAACAAGCGCCTCCTGGGTTTCCGTCACATCCGTGTCGTACTCGAGGCTCTTTTCGAAGTTTTCGATCGCCCGGTCTTTTTCGTTCTTGGCCTGGGCCAATTCGCCCCGGATGTAGAACCCGACCCCCTCCATCCCCTCGTTCTTCATCACCTCGTCGGCGAAGGTCTCCGCCTCGTCCATTTTTTTGGATTCGATGAGGAGGCTTCCCTTCCGACGGTATGCTTCTTTGTTGGCGGGATCCTGGCGGATCACAATTTCATAAGATTTGATGGCGTCGGAGGGACGCCCCAGGTTTTGACGGCACATGCCGATCCGCATGTGTAGCTGAGGGTCGAGTGGCATTGCTTCGAGGGCCCCCTCGTAATACGAAAGCGCGTCGCTGTAGAGTTTGTTTTGGAAAAAGGTGTCCCCTTTTTGTATTGCGCTGCGAGCCTCTTCTTCCTTCGAACCACCACACCCGGCAAGAAGTAAGACAATTAAGCCGACCGCCATTGTGGCGTTCCTTCGAATCGATGACATGACTGCATCCTCCTGTTGGATCCGCGTCTCCCCCACTATTCGGCACTCTCTTACGTTCCATCCCGAGAAAACTCGATTATGCCAGTAAAGCCAAATAAGTCAAAGGGAGTTGGCGGCGCCATGAAGTTCACCACCGATGATTAGTCTACGGAAAGGAGTTTTTTTTGGAAAGAACCCTGAGAAGGTTGGGTTATTGCGTGAACTCGGATTTACTCAACGAGATCGTCATCCCAGTATAGGTAAGTCGAACAGCGGTCACACTGAATGAGGTCCAGTCCGCGTTTGGCCACCTGGATGGTTTGCGGCGAGACATGGATCCCGCACCCGCCACAACTCCCGTCATTGATCGGAACCACCGCAACACCTTGGCGAAGAAGGACAAGTTTATCCACACGCTCCAAAATCGAGGAGGGGACATCCTGGCGTTTCTCTCGTTCGCGCACCTCGATTTCCTCAAGTTGTTTGTCGAAAGCGGATTGTTGTTTCTCGAGGTCGGCGATCTCCTCGGCCAAGTGAGATTTGACGTCCTCGGTCTCCTTGCGCAGGGCCTCGACGTGTTTTTCCAGTTCCGGCTTCTTGGTCTCCGACTCACTGGTCATTTTCTCAATTTCGATCAGGCGATCTTTTTGAGCTTTGATTTCTTTTTGACGGTTCTCGTACTCTCGTGTGGTTTTCACCAAATTGAGTTTGGTTTGAATTTCGGAAAGCCGCTCCTCGACCTGCTTCTTTTCCTTTTTGACTTTTGTTTCGGTGGAGCCCATTCCCTCGATTTCGAGTTCGGCCGCCTTGAGTTTGTCCTCGGCTTCCTGGATCTTGGATTTCAATTCCTCGAGACGTTCGGGAACAGCTTCATGGGTGCGATAGAGTTCGTTTTTTTCGTTGATGACCGATTGGAGTTCGATGAGGGCTACAATGCGTGGGTCTTTCATCTAGTGGACTACCGTTTTCTCCGGAAAGTTTTCTCTTCCCCGACTGTCCGTCCGTCCCCTGTGTTTGTCAAGACTTGACGCCCCGGACCAGCGTTTGGCGTTGGGTTTTCGGCAATCATTCGACCTCGCTGACCGCGGGCGGTTCCCCCTGAGTGACTCCGAGAAGGCGCAGGGCCGCTTTCGAGCGGATCATGACATCCTTCATCGAGCGCATGCGCCCCAACTCTTTCACGATTCGTTTGGGTCGGAGATAAATGGCCCGTGTCGCACGTGTTTGCGCCCGCATGGCCGCCTCGGGGGAGAGACTCGGGGTCTTCATCACCGCCGATCCCATTTCCTCGTACTGATCCCAATCCTCATGGACCAACCAACCCTCCCGCTTCGCCTGCTCGTAGAGTTCGGTTCCGGGAAAGGGCGTGGCGACGTGGAAATTACAGTAGTCCGGGTCGAGTTCTTTGGCGAAATCGATGGTGTCCTGAATCGTCTCCTCTGTTTCGCCGGGGAGGCCGATGATGAAATAGCAGAAGGTCATGATGCCGGCCCGTTTGGCGGCGCCGACACCCTCGCGCACTTGATCGAGAGTGATTCCTTTTTTCGTGCTCTCGAGAATTTCCGGATTCCCGGATTCCACTCCGAAGGAGATGAGCTCGCAGCCCGCCTCTTTCATCGCTCGCGCGAGATCGTCATTGATCGTGTCGACGCGTGAGTTGCACACCCAACGGAAACCATGCGGTTTCATGGCTTCCATCACCTGTTTCACCCAACTCGGGCGGAGAGTGAAAGTGTCGGTCATGAAGGCGAAGAAATTGATGCCCAGGTTGTCCCGGAGGTCGAAAAGTTCCCCCATCAAGTTGTCCACCGAGCGGGTCCGGATGTTGACCCCCCAGACTGTGCCGGCGCGGCAGAAGGTGCAGGGGTAGGGACAACCGCGCGATGGGATGACAGTGGCGAACGGTTCGCCGTGACTGAAGGGCATCTGGTAGACCTCATACGGAGTCAGGTGACGCGCGGGGTAGGGAAGATAATCCAGATCGTCGACCAGTTCTGTCGGCGGACCCTTGACCGCCTCGCCGTCGATGTTGACACACATGCCTGGAACTTGAGTCCACTCTTCCCGTGGGCGATCGAGAATCCGTTCGAGGGTGAGTTCGGCCTCGCCCATGAAGACAAAATCGGCGTTTGCTTCCAGCAGACTCTCAACCGGGAGCGCGGTGACATGTGTGCCCGTGAAGGCAATCGTGTATCCGTGACGTTCCTTGAGGCCTTTGAGGTAAGCGGCGTCCTTTTTAAAGGTCGGGGTGGTGGTGCCGGCGATGATCCAATCGGGGTTCCAGTCGGTGATGCGCCCCTCGGTCTGGTCCTGTGTCAGCCCCTCGGCCATGGCGTCAATCAGGCGCGCCTCATGGCCTGAGCGCAGAGCGATTGCCGCCAGGTATGCGAGGCCGGTCTGAGGCCAAGTCTCGCCGCCAACGCTTTTTCGGCCGCAACGGCCGAGTTCTTTCATGAAAATTTCCCCATCTGGAAGAGGGGGATTCAGGAATAATATACGCATATCGGGTCCAGCCGCTTAATTGCGGGTTCAAACCTTATGTTAGCCGAGGAATGAGCGGCCCGCAATTGGGGGGAAGTAAGAATCCAATCAATTCGTTTCCAAGTCCAAACCTTCGCCCTCTCCTATCATTCTTCGCAGTATCGCCACGCACTCCTCCGCGTGAGTCATGGCGACCAGGTGACCCGCTCCTTGGATGATATGTCCTTCGTTGGGGCAGGGGATAATCAGGTCTCGACTTCCATGCATTCGGAGGATTTTCGCGGGGGTCGATTCCCCTCCCTCCCAGGAACGGAGAGCCTTGATGGCCTTGCGGATGAAGTCGGGATCGGAGTTGGCGAACACTTTTCCGAATTTGAGCGGCGTTGAACCTGAGATCGTTTGAAGAAAAACGATTGGGGTCAGGTCGGAGAACCTCGCCAGGTTGAAAAGGACCTGCGAAATTTCCCGGGTGCTTTTGGCGCTTCCGATCAACACGACTTGGGGATTTCCGAGCACCTTGCTGATCTCGAGCGATACCATCCCGCCCATCGATGAGCCACCGACCCAATCCTCAGGGCCGATCGAGTTTTTCTCGATCACCATCTCCGCGATTTCGGGGAGGGTTGTGTCGCCATCCAACTTCGGCCAATTGATGAAGCGACAGTCCTCCATCTCCCGCCAAGGGCCTTCGTACATCGCGTTGTTCGTTCCCATTCCGGGCAAGATGAAAATCATTGTGGAACTCGTAGACTCCTCGCTCTGTTCAATCCGCGAACACTGATGGACAACCCTGCACTTCGCCGACTATCATTTCCCATGTCGCGCTGGCTTCTTCTCTTCCCGATTGGGATCTTCGTGTCGCTGGTTATTCCGTCTCGCGCGCTGGCGGGGGAAGCCATCCCCTCCAGTTTCCATGTCGAATCGGTGACGGTGGACCCAGTCTATCATTCCCTTCTAATTCCAGAAAGCACGGGTTGGTTGGGCTCGGACGCGGCGTGCTCCATTCCGACTTCCTCGACGCGCTCGGTCTGGTTGTTCGGCGACACCCTAATCGGATCTCTCGAAGGGAAACGACGAAGCCGGGACTTTGATTTCATCAATGGCACAATCGGCATCCAAGACCGCTCGGGAGATCCTCCGGGTTCGATGACCTTCTTTTGGAAGGGAGACTCGGAAAAAGCGATCTCTTTCTTCCCTCACGAGGAGGGGACCTCCGGGCATCTCTATTGGACCACGTTGGGTTTGATGCTGGGCGATGAACTATTCATCTACGCGTATCCTATCAAAATGGGAACCAGCGAATGGATTAGCGATACGACGCTGATCCGCGTTTCAAACCCGCAAGCGTCGCCTCCCGAATGGGAGTACACGATCCGGGATTTGGGAATCGGAAACACCCGCCAAGGCTTCCACTCAGCGGTCTATGTTGAGGAACCCTACGCCTATTTTCTCGGCTACAACGACTTCGAGGATCCCTCTCATACACGAGGAGCGGTCTTGGCTCGGATCAAGACCGCGGACATCGTAGCGGGGAAAGGCGGCGAGGCCTACGAGTACTGGTGCGAATCGGATGGCAACGGCGTGTGGAACCAGGAGCCGGAAAATTTGAAAAACCTTTTCGAACCGGGGGTGACCGAGACGGGTCTTCAATACATCCAGGAGTGGGACCTCTTCGTTTGTCCCATCTATAGCCCAAGCGATGATGAGATTCTGCTGACCGCCTCGCGCGAACTGACAGGCCCTTGGTGCGACCCGGTCTCCATCTACCGCATCCCCGAACACGAGGTCTCTTTCCCAATTATTTCCTATGCCGTGCGCCCCCACCCGGAGCTATCCACCAAGCCCGGAGAGATCATCCTCACCTACAACACGAACGCCGTGGGAAGCACCGACCCGCTGTTCACCGAGGAGGGGTATGAGATTTATTGGCCGAGGTTTTTGCGGGTGGAGATGGTGGTGGAGTGAGGTGATCAGTGAGAAATCAACCTTTCTATTGCTTCAACCACCACAATCCTTGCCCTCCCAAATTCTGTAAGACATCGCTGTTTTGTTTGTAAAGCCGTTCATTGGTTCCTTCTTCAAGACTCATTTCAATTCGTGAGTCTACGACAACCCCGTCCGCTTCTGGTCCTCCGAGGTCGGCCAACTGTGATTGTGTCATGGCATAGTTTCGGACTTGAATGCAGCTGACATATCCTGGAGCGGTTTTTGCGGGGTCCGAATCCGAGAAAACAACAATGGTTGTTGGAACCCCTTGCTCAACGGGAATCGACCATCGACCGTCAATTCCCTCGGGAAGTTCGATGTCGCCCACTTGACTCCCGTCTATGAACAACCGCATTCGAGGTGTCCCTCTGAGATCCACGCTACAAGCGACACGGCGCCATTTTTCCGGCTTGATTTCCCCATAGAACCAGCTGTCAAAACCAAGGCCCCCTGTAGAGGAAATGATCAATTCTGGCGCATCGGTGAGAGCTCGATTCGTGTTGTATATCGGACGTGTTCCAGTCGCCGATTCGACGGGATAATAAAGGTCCATTATGAGAGTATAAGCATTTGTATTCTTCCCCGCGGATGCTTGAGTTTCCGTGGGCAATTCATAGGCGCCCAGTTTTCCACGTCTTGGAAATGACAGAACATGGCAGAGATTCCCATTTATATCGGGTATGCCGAGAGACGCATTGTCCGAAAACTTGGTTGGATCTTCGAGCACATTGGGGCTATATCTGTGTATAAATGAACTGGTCCCCACATTCGGAGTGGTTGCGTTCTGGAAATCGATCGAGTAGGTGACTTCTGGGGGAGGCATTTTATCCGAATCGACCATAAATGGATTGATCGTGAAGATTTCAAAGAGCCTATCCGCGCGCTTATTCCAATATTCTTTCTTGTGCTTTTCAATTAGGCTTTGAATCGATTGGCTAGTCTCTCCGAGATCTGATTTTAAGAAAGGAAAAGTGGGGACAATTCGAAGAAAGGACGGACTTCCTCCTACAGCCACCATGGTTCCATCCGGTGAAATCGCTTTCAACTCAGCATGTGTATTCCCAATCCGCTCATAAGTCTTGGCGTCCCAGATCTGCTCGAAACTAAGAATCCTCCTGCTGTCCGGAGTAATCGCGAGTGGGAAGGGGTCATCGTATGTAACCTTCAGCGATGCGAGTTCCGACCCCGAGTCTAGATCCCAGATCTTGATCCTTCGGTCCTTTCCTCCCGAAGCGATTCGGGTCGCGTCCGGAAAGACCGCCAGCTCCTTGATTGCGGCCTTGTGCCCTGTGAGAAGACGCACAAGGGAACCGGAATCGATATCCCACTCCTTGATCGTCCCTTCGATCCCGCCCGTAAAAAGCGTTTGACCCTCAGGGGAATACGCAACCGCATTGAGAGCCTCTTCACCCGAATCGATTTCTTTAACAAGGCTGCCCCGGTCGACATCCCAAATCTTAATCTTTCCGTCAAAACCCACGGTCGCCATTTCTCTCTCGGTGGGACTATGGTCGAGTGCGGTCACCGGGACATTCTCACCATGGTCTCCAATCTTTGTGAAATCGCCGCGGGGAGGATCATACCAAAGCGTCACCGCGCCAAGGTTGGTGACAGCGGCCAATGGTGAACCAGATTTCGCGAATCCCATATCGGTCATTTCACCAGGTGGGTCGACCATGAAGATGGGCTCCCCGATTTCAGTGTCCCACAATCCGATCGCCGTGGATCCCGTGGCGAGCATCTTACTATCCGGCCGAAACGCCAGCGATTTGATAAAACCCCTTTGACCTTTGAGTCGGAAATCCATCCAAGCGATCAATGAAACCAATTCTTTCGAAACGCTATTGTCGGACTTTGGGCAAAACAGAAACTGGCCGTCGGGGCTAAAGGCGAGCGATCTCGGCCCCAATTCTCCACCCAACCAACGAACGGAATCTTGAGACACGCCCATCGCCTTGATCTCTATAGTCGATTCTTCAGATTTAACCGCTAGGTAGATCTCCTCCGGGGAGAGCGCGATATCCTCAATGATTCCAACCGATTGATTAATTCGGACTTCCTGTCGCAGGGTTTCGGTTTCGTGCCTCTGCACATAATAGCCGATTGCAGAATAAAAGTGTTTCCCATCCTTGCCAAACTCAATATCGCGAACCGGCGCGTTTTCGGACATTCCGTGGATTCTCGGAGAAGTGGAAGTGAGAATCTCTTCTGTTGCGATATCGAAAAGCTTGATCCACGAATCCATCGACCCGGTTAATATTTTTTTTCCGTCAGGCGAGACATCGAAATTCGAAATTTCTTTTGTATGGCCAGTTTCTATGATTTTGGTTTTATCGTTTTCTAGATCGAATAGGAGTATTTGGCGGTTTCTATTCGCCGCGACAAGAGTTTGCTCGCCCGTAACGAATTGGATTCCACCGGCGTATCCCACCGCCGAAGGCAAATTTCTTATTCGCTTCCCGGTATGTGCGTCAAGGATCGCGATATCCTTTGCCGATGATAGAGCGAGTAGCGTGTCGGATGTGTTGAATGCGATGTCGTCGACAAATTCCCCGCTGGCATGGGTTGTCCAAACGATACTGTCCGTTTCCAAATCTCGGACAAGGACTGTCCCAGACTCATCGCCTGTCGCCAACATTGTACCGCTGTTGTTGAGAGCGAGCCGGACAATGGGGGCATCATGCCCGCGGTACGATGCCATGTCCCGGTTCACTCGAAAGGCCTCAATCCCCCACTCCAAACCTCGAAACTTTTCTGGGCACTTATAGAGGATTTCCCGAGCGAGCACATGGTTGCCCGCGGTGGCGGCGTCATGGGCATTTTTGATATCGGAAAAATAGAGTTGCCTCTGCAATTTGTCGCGTTCTATATTCGCTTGATACAACCCATATCCCAAGGCGCCAACTACAAGCAACGCCACAAGGGCTAGCGCGGAAACCAGTTGAAACCTCCGCTTACGCCTCTCCTCTTTGGCCTTCCGCCGGTCCTCCCTCGCTCTCTCCTCGCGCCTTTCGGGAACTCGCCTCAAGCGCTCCGCCACTTCCCCCGCGCTGCGGAACCGGTTTCCCGCCTCTCCCGCCAAGCAGCCCCGGAGATCCTCCAAAAGAATCGGGTCCTCGATCTCTTGCTCCCAGTCCACAGTCAGCGGTCGGTCGCAGTTGCCGAGCAGGGCTTGGTAAAGAACGACGCCGAGGGAATAGATATCGGAGCGAACCGAGGATTGTTTTCCCACAAGCAGTTCGGGGGCCATGTAAAGGCGACTGCCTGAACCAGAGGACATTTCGGTTTTACTAAACGTCTCGGTAAAACCAAGCGCGGTCACATTCATCAGGAGCTGAGTCGATTGAACCTGACCGATGCCAAAATCCGTGAGTTTGATTCTGATATCTTGAGGCGAATCCGGAGTCCCCTCGACAAGGACATTCGAGGGCTTTACGTCCCGGTGGATCAATCCGGCATCATGAGCCGCCTGAAGGGAGTCCGCGACCTTGGCGACTATCTCTAAGCGCACCGACTCGTCGATGCGTTCATCCCCGCAGTAGCGTTGGCACCACCGCCCCAGATCGAGACCGGGAACATGCTCCATCGAGATGTAGAAGGGCGAGGCCTCGAAATAGACATCGTAGATCTGGACGATGTTGTCTTGCTTCTTGAGTCGGTCCTTCAGAATCCGAAAGAGCGTGACTTCACGTTTAAGGGACCGCACACGATCCGCCTTGAAGCAAAATTTGAAAACCCGAGCGGAGGAGGTCTCACAATGGTGGGCCAGCCAGACCTCCCCGAAACCTCCCTCGCCCAATTTCTCTTTTAGTATCCATTCCTGGGCGGTGGGGATGGCGTGATCGAGCGCCGGTCGCCAACCCAGAACCGGCTCCTGGTCGGGCGAGATAATTCGAGTGGCTTCCTCCGAGTCCTCGGGCGGGCTTAGGGGAGAGAAGCCCTCCAATCCGATCTCACAAACAGCGAGGGGTTCTTCAATATTGACATGGCGGTAAAAGCCATGGTCGAGCCAAACGATGTTGGAACCGGCTGGGGCGTCTTCCGACCGCACATTCGCGCGCGCGTCATCCATCACCGGACGGGTGGCGAGCAACTGTTTAGGGCCGGTCATGCCAAGCAATGACTCCCCGGTTTCCACCGGAGGCCCGCTAATAGCCAGGGCTCTCCCGGACTGTTCACATCGTTCGACCGACACCTCACCGCTCGATATCGCGATCCTGGACTCATGGCCATTTGAATCCATCCCGCCGCCATTCTGGAGAAAAGAGAGAGATCGGCGGACAGCCTCCGATGGGAGATGGAACAGGAGGCAGTTCTTCCCGTTCCCAATTGGCACGCGTTCAACAGTCGATACGTTTTTAAGAATGGAGTCTTCGGAAACATTCTCCAAAAAGACAAGCGATCGGGCCTCAATAAAGTTGGCCCGTTCGCCATAGATACCCTTCAATGGGTCGCCGTACAGGACATACTGAGCCCAACTCGTCGGATCGTTTTCATCCGCCGCGCGCACGTGGATCCGAGCGAGTCGCAAGGCGGCGCCCACCGCGAGTCCATCGAGAATGTGACGGTAAAAGACTCTCGCGAATTCCCGTCCCCAATGATCGTCGATTTTCGACAGGGAACCGATGTAGTGCAGGCACCCGCCGCTAAGAATGGTTGAAAGGAGGGATTGTCCGTCGGCTTTCTCGGAGACGGAATCGAAACATGCGCTTTGGCAGGCGTTGTTGAAAATGAGCAATGGGAGGGAGTCCTCGGAATCGATCGATTCTCCAAGATCCCTTTCCGTGAATAGACCGTCCGACAATCTCCAACCAATTCCCTCATCGTTCTCCAACGAAGTCTCGAAGTGTCCCGAGAAATGGAGCAAGTCGAATTGGGTCAACCACCGCGAAAACGTGAGGCGGTCCACATTGTTCGTGAGCCAAGTTGTTTCCGCGCCAAGATCATGAAGGAAGAACTGCGACAGGTCCTCGCCCTCCACGCAGGAAGCGGGGAGATTCCCAGTCGGATCGGAGATAAGGAGTATGGAACCATGCTCGGAGGATTGGGGTCGCGTTCGTGATTTGGTTGCAATGGCTGTGGAGAAACGTCGACCCGTCGAGAATCGAAAACAGAGAAAATCGATCTCGTCGTGGCAGAGTTCCCAGGGAATTTTGGCCGCCTCCGGGTCAACCTCGAAAACCAGGAATTCGCATGTCGTTTGCTGAATCGACTCGGCGATTTTTTTAGGGATGGAGTTCTTAAAAAAGGTTCGTGAAATCGTATCGAAAGACTTCTGTCTCGCGCGAGGCGCGGGCGTGATCGAACTCGGATCGATCAGTTCGGAGAGGGTCTTGGCCCAACTGAGGGCCTCCTCGCAATCGCCGCCCAGCGATTCGGCGATTACCTTTTCCGAGTCCCCCAAAACCTCGCTCAGGGTGAAATGGTATTGAAGGTCTTCACGCCGAATTGAAAGAAGAAGAGTCGCTAGACGGTTCTCAGCCGGCATTCCGATTACACCCTGTCCCACAACAGTGTCATCGCCACATCCCATTCAGTTCGCGGAGAGAGTATAAGAAATTCTCGAAATTGTTAAACAATAATTTTTTAATTTCGAGAATGAAAAAACCTCGTATGATATCCAAAATGCGTTATTGGAGTTTTAGAATCTAGTTGTTGCGAGGCTGTGCCGAATGAGGGAGAATACAGAAGGTTCATCGGCAAATTCATGAAGAAGGGAAATGACGATGAAAAAGTGGGCGTTTTTTACCACCACGCTGGCCCTCGCGTCTTTCATGGCTGGAGTCGATGGGAGATCGTGTAAGAGCTGTGCTCAAACGGTTCAACAGATTCGCACCGGAACCGCGGATTTCGGAAGTTCGCTCCGCGCCCGGCCAGTCGGGGGCGTGATGGGCGGAATCCAGGTTGGGACCCGAATCCCTTACGCGACCATGAATTCGGATGGAATGCGCCCCGCCGCTTCGGTGAGAAGATACTCCTCGGGATTTCAAACCGCTCCCAATTTCGGCGGCGGATTCGGTCTCAATCCCTTGTTGAGAGGGGGAGCCGCCACGGGTCCGGTGATCTCTCAGCCGATCCTACCCGCGTATCCCCCCTCCGCGCCGGTCAGTTCGTATTCTCGACCTCAAGCCTACAACCCATACACGGGTAAGGTGTACGGCAATGGCAGCGGCGCGGCGACGTCAACTTCGAACCAGTATTCGCGCGGTTACCAAGCAACGAGTTCCTATCGACCCCCACCGGCGTCGACCACCGCGACAAGGAATACTTCCCTTTCCGAATCGAAATCGAATAAAGAGGAGTAGGCTTCCGCTGGAATTATTCTTCGAAAACGATCACTTGGTTCAAACCCGCGAATCTAAAGACTCGCAGCATGTCGGAGGTGACATGACGGACCTTGAGCTGGACAAAGTTCCGACTGCACTCCATCTGGCACCAGAGAAGGAAGTTGATCAGATCGCTGGAGACTGTATTGAGGTTATCGAGGTCGAGGGTCAAGGTGTCCTGACCAGACTGGATTGAGGTGCGGATCTGCGCTTTGGCCTTTTCGATTTGTTCAAAACCCGCGATTTGATCGAAGGAGAGTATTTCAGTTTGACGTGATCCGCTGGTTGACTCGGTGCTTGCCGGGGCCATAATCTTCCTCCTGTGGAGTGCGGCTTGATACCAATCTGACAGCGGAATTGCCTGATTACCCTAAACGATTGACTCGATATAAGAGTATCGGATCGGGATTTGGTTGTCAAATAGAAAATTGGAAAAATCAAGAAAGTCTCTTATTAAGAAAGTACCTTGTCAAATGCTGCTAAACCGGGTCAAATTCGCCTCTTAGGTTTTCAATATGGAACGATATACCATCACCATATCCGAGGAATTGTTGGAAAAATTCGACACCTCGATCCAAAATAAAGGCTATTCCAATCGGTCGGAGGCGATCCGCGATCTGGTCAGAGATTCCCTTGTCGATGACGAATGGGCCGAGGAAAACGAAAAGGTGGCCGCCACAGTGACCCTGGTGTACGACCACCACACCTCCGATCTGGGGGACAAACTGACTGAACTCCAGCATCACAGCGCCAACTTGGTGGTGGCCGCCACGCATGTTCACCTGGACAATGACAACTGCCTCGAGGTCATTATCCTGCGCGGGAAATGCCAGGATGTTCGTCATCTCGCGGAAAAGATGATTGCCATCCGCGGAGTCAAACACGGTAAGATTGTGCACACCACCGAGGGACGATCGATCGCCTAACCCCGCTATTCGTAAAGGTCCCAGCTCGCAACCCCGCTCGCCTTCTCGGTCGCATTGGTCGCGAACCAGATCGCGCCGGAATTGAGTCCGATCTGCTCCTCCCAAAGAATGTACACCTGGTCCCGATTGTCCAATATGAGGGAAGGTCGCGCCCAATTTCCATCGGTCTGAGTCAGGTTCACCTCAGTCAATAGAGTCAGGTTCTCCGGTTCGAAGAGAGCGTAATAGATGTTCGTCCCGGCGCGCTCATCCACCCAAACCAAGTGCACGAAGCCCCGCGAGTCGATCTCGATATCTGGCGCGTATTCGCGGGCCGGATCGTTCAGCAGAGGGATGGCGGGGTCGAAAGAGGATTGACCGGCGCGGCGACGGAAGAGAACCACATCTTCGTTCCCAATCCCCTGAAGTTCCTCATCGCCATAGGCGATCCAGACATCGCCCTGATCCGAAACGGTGATGTGGGGCGGGTCGAAGAAATCGGCGGCGGATGCCTTGAGCGGAACCTCGGTGACCGTTGTCCCGCCCTCGATTGCTTCCGCATAGAAGAGATCCGCCGCGGCCCCCAGGCCGCTGATCCAGCAGAGGTGATGATGGCCATCTTGGTCGACCGCGAGGTCGGGCACTGAGTAAGACCCATTTCCCCCTCGGCTGTCCTTGTTGGTGATGCGCATCTCGGTCAATGCCTCGCCGAGGTCGAAGAGTCCGGCTGGGTCGGAGGTTTTCAGGAACAGATCCGCGATGTCCCCATCTAACCCGAAGTCGTACCAAGCGATCGAAACGCGACCATCGGCAAGCGCCGCTATTTTCGGGGTGTACCCATTGTCGCCGAGGTGGGCGGCGTTCGTGTTCGTGATCCGGAGATCGTTCGCCGAGAAAGACCCGCCCCTTGGTTTGCTGTCGGCGTAGATCTCCAGGTTGTCGATCCAATTCCCCGCCGAGGTTGAATTCCGGTGATCGTGCCAGGTCACCCAAACCGTGTCCCGGGTGTCGACTGTCAGACTGGGGTGACGTCCGCCAAGGTGGGAACCCTCCGCGGTGGAATCGTCGATGGGAGTTTGTGCGCTCCAGCCCTCTCCGAAGCGCCAACTCCGGTGGTAAATGTGACTGGGGGAACTCGGCAAAGTTGAGAGGCCCCCCGACCAATAGGTGACATGAAGCGTCTCTTCCGAATCGAAGGCCATCTGGTTGTTCGCGCACCGTGACATTCGGTAGCGAACCTCTGTCCCCGTGATTCGCTCGGGCATGGAGAATTCTTGGGCGGACACGCGCGTGGTCGGACCGGTAGAGAGATGCACCATGAAAAGGGACAAGAAAGAAAAAAGCGCTGGATTTATTTTCATCGTTATCACCGTTCTTTTTGCGAGAATTTGTCGGAGGCCGACCCCGCCGTGATTGCCTCGCGAGCATCGAGCGGAATTCAGTCCGCTCTGAACTCCGTTTCCGCGACTGTTTGCGCCTCGACATCCACCGCGAGCGGGTTCGGGAAGAAGTAGGGGCTGTTGCTGAATCGAGTCGCCACCGAATCGGGGGTCAATCTCGTGTTGCCAAAAGCGAAGAGGCCGCCGAAGGAGTCCATCACATAAATGCCATCGCCGGTCGGGGCTTGGCAGAACTCGAGATCTCTGAAGATCGATCCGACATCGATGCCGACCTCAGCCGGATTGCCTTCGTCCTCCCCGGTCGAAGGATCGTCGAAGCCGCCTTGGATATAGGGGAGACCGACCGTCGTGATTGGCGGATCGTTTCGAAGGAAGCCGACTCGACCACCCGCGGTGTCTTCGACCGGGACCGGATGAACACCCCCCCAGCCGTCATAGATCGCGAGTCCGGCAACAGCGGTTCCCACCGGGTGGAGTTCGATATCGCGAGCGATGTCGAGACCCATGAAGAAGGGATACTTCGTTTCGGAATCGAGTATGCTTCCTTCGACTCCATCGTCAAAGGAATTGCCCTCGCCATCGAAAACGTAGTGACCTCCCTGAGAATCGAGGACCACGAAACCATCGGGGTTTGAGTGGTTACCGGATTGGACCACCACGAATCCGACCGCGCGGATGGTTGCGCCATCGCTTTGAGGCAAGTCCGGATGACGCGGCACATCGCCGCCGAATGGGATGTTTAAAACTGTACAAAGCTCGGCCGCGTCATTGCCGAGTCGGGCGTCGTCGCCGGGGGTGGTCGATCCCCCTCGGAAGATGCCTCCCGCCTCGGTCAGCACCCAGAAGCCGGTCGAGTCATGGGTGACCTCGAAATCCACCGCATATCCGCATTCGGGATTCGATCCTTCCGGAAAGTAAAACATCTGACTCGGAGTCGCGGTTGTGTTTTCCACAAATTGAACCGCGCCAAAACGATCGAGAACCGCAAGGTCCGCGTTGGGAGAACCATCGCCGGAGTCCACATTTTCCATATCGACCGCGACATCTCTCCCGAAGTAGAGGCCGCCGGTGATCTGGACCACATTTGGCCCCACACGATGGCGTCCTCCGAAGGAGTCGAGGACATACAGACCGAGATCCTCGCAGAACGGGGCCGGTGTAATGACTGGCGTAGCGGTTGCCGTTGGGATTGGCGTCGCGGAGGAAGCCGAGGGGGTTAGGATCATGAGGTTGGTCGTCCCAATCCCATCGCCGACAATCATCTTGGCTCCGTCCGGACCGCTGTACGGAATAAACGATTTCGATTTGGTGTTCATCAGGATTCCGGAGAGGAAGAAGGAATCCGTCTCAATAAACACACTCGGGGTTGCTTCCTTATTCAAGGGGTCAACCGGAACGGCGAAAGTGGCGACAATCCCCGAGCTCGTGCAGAAGGCATGGTTGTCGGCGTCGATAGCCAAGTCCGACAATCCTCCAGACAATCTTTCGCCCTCAACAATCAAGTTCGATTCGCCGGGGTCGATGTCCTCATCCCCGTTTGTATTGACAAGCATCTCAATCTGTCCCTGAAAGGTGGTGGAGGAGAGACTCCCGAGGAGGATGTTCCCCGCCGAATCGAAATCGAACCCGCCGTTGAAATCGAAGCCGGAGAAATAGGCGGCGCCATCCGGTCGATAGGCTGGACTGCCCAATGGGTCCTCGATCACGAGCAGTTCCGAGTTCCCGTTCCCATCCGCGGTTTGCACGATGAGTGAGCCGGAAGGGATCCCGGAGGGATCGCCTAGCGGAGCGATTCTTGCCTGGGCGCCATTGAAACCGAATTGGGAGTCTGGCCCGATGAGGATGGGGGCGATAAGTTCCTCGATTTCGCCATCGTCATCGAAATCGCCATCGGCATTCGAGTCGGTCGCGAGCAGGATGGTTTCGTCTGGAGGGCCCTCTGGATTGGAGCCGTTTTCGACCAACGCGATTTGAGTCGCGGAGAAAACGGCGATTCCCGATATCGCTCCAAAGGGACCGGTGGCGACAATCCAAGAGGTCTCGGTTTCGAGGTCAACTAACGCGAGGCGGTTTTCTCCAAAAGATCCGACCGAGGCATAGGCTCGATTCTCATTGGTCGGGTCGACCCCGAGCGCCCCGGTGAATAGGTTGGGTAGGTCGATCGAGGTGGCCTCGTAACCTTGGGGCGCCGAAGTGAAATTAAGTTTCTGCGCCTGTGCTCCATGAAGGGAGAACAGACAAACGGCAAGGGCCATACTTTGAATCCGGACGGCAAATGACATGGAACATTCCTCCAAAAAATCGGTGGAGGGAGGAGGGAACGAATCGAAATATTCCGGAGGGCGAAAATGAAAAACGCCCACCGGGTCGAATCCCGAAAGGCGCGGTAGAAAAAGTTTCCGAGCGTCTTCCGCCTTCTCAATCCCCGAAGAAGTTGCAGCGGTACAGCACCCAAAGATCGATATTCTGGCTCGCGGATCGTCCTACTCCCCACGCCTTCTCGGCAAATCACCAATGGCATCGTGTGGGTTTCGTCCCCGCATACAGCGACGGGATCGCGCCGGATTCGCACCGGCTTCCCGACCGTCGGGTGTTTTCAACTATGTGAGCGACAAGTTAGTTGATGTCCGAGTCGGTTGTCAATGGTCGACTTGCTGACTGTGACTCGCCGACGATGATTTGGAGATCGCGGGAGAGCGGTCCATTCAAAGGCCCCCGCGGATCAACTGATGATAGATCCATCGCCCCATAGGGTATTCGTAATCGGGGCGAAGGTGCGATGAGTCCATGAAGATCTCCCTTGTGGCCATTCCTTTAGGCGTGATTTGAAGCAGATGTTTGGCATAGTCGATCAGCTGGACCCTTTCCTCACGGCAGACTTTTTCGAGTCGCAGGTTCAGTTTTTGGACAATCAAATAATCAAACGTTAACACCGAGTATTTCCCCAAGTAGACTTGCGTTTTTGGCGCTCGTTCGTGGGTCTCCTTTTCATCCGGTAGGTAAACCCGCCTCGCGTTGGTGAGGAAAATCGGACGGACGGAATGGAATCGGCATATTGTGATGATCTCTTGGATGACCTTTTCATACTCATCCAACAACGGTTCGATTCTCGGTTGGAGTTCTTCCGGAATCGTAGTGGAAAAGACCATCTTCCCGCTTGGCCGGCAATATTCCGCGGCTTCCCGCGCGATTCGGTTTCTCTTCTGAAGGAAAAAGTCTTTTCCTCTCCTCCGAACAGCCGCCCGATAGTGATCCCAATAAGCGACTCGTGTGGAATCCGAGGGCGCCCCGCTATACAACAACGCCTCCCCCGATCCGATACTGGGCCTTCCGCGAGCTTGTCCGGGTGGGCCATAAAGACTGACTGAAAAGTCCAGACCGGTCTTGATCAACACCGCGGCGAACTTCCGGTGGTTGTGTCCCAGGATGTAATTCAGATTGTCGGCGACCTCATAGCTGGTCATCCCCTGGATAGCCGCGTTGAAACACCGGACTCTTCGGCCCTTGCGGATCGATTCCTCCTCCAGCCGCCTTGGGAATGAATACCAGCACAAGTTGCTCGCGCCAATCACAAGGATGTCGATGATTGGCTCTTTCTCGGAAACATACTCCAGGAGCCCATCCTGAGTGGCCCGGAATGACCCGTCAAATGTGACCTCGAGGGGATCATGAGCGGTTCGAATCTCGCTGTTGATTCGAAACCGTCCCCGAAAGAGGTCCTCCGGACGGATAATCAGAACAAACAGCCAGAACGGAAGAGTCAGGGCAAACAACCCCAACGACCACGCACGGTTGCGGCCAGGAGAGGTTCGGCGGGAGGCGACCAGCCCCCGCCAGGGTTCAGAACTGAAAATAGATGAATTCAGCGCCATTCATCACTCCATATAGGATGATCATGACCAACATGTAGGAATACATCATCGATTTCGCCCACCATGGAGCCGGTTCCTCCTTTTCGGAACCGCGGCTCCAATACTCGGAAGCAATTTCATAGATGAGGAAAATCGGCAAAAAGAAACCCAACGCAACCGCGAGATCGAACGAATAACTTTGCCAGTCGAAGTGATGAACGAATCGATCGAACAGTCCAATCATCCGAGCCTCGGAATCGACCGCGAACAGAAACCATCCGCAACAGGTGAGGTGGAACATGAGAAGGATTTTGATGCATCGGAAGGCTCCGGCCCCATGAAATCGGCGCCCGGTTCGAATCGGGTTGTGGTTGCTTCCTCGCACCGCACGGTGAATCGCGAGAAGGGCGCCGTGAAAGGCCCCCCAAAGCACAAAGTGCGTGGCCGCCCCGTGCCAGAGACCCCCGAGGAGCATGGTCACCATCAGGTTTCGGTAAGTATTGAATTCACCATGGCGATTACCGCCCAGGGGAATGTAGAGATAATCCCTCAACCAGGTCGAAAGGCTGATGTGCCAGCGCCTCCAGAACTCCGAGGGGTTGGCGGCGAAATATGGGCGACGAAAGTTGACCATCAGTTCGATCCCGAGGACCTTGCCGAGCCCTCGGGCAATGTCGCTGTATCCGGAAAAATCGCAATAGATCTGAAAGGCGAAGGCATAGGTGGCCAACAAGATGTTGCATCCGGAGACATATTCGACTGGTTTTTGCTGATAAATGGCCATGACAAACGGGGCAAGGTTGTCGGCGATGACCACTTTTTTGAAATACCCCTGTAGAATCAGTCCAATGCCATCAACAGTCCGATTCCATTGGAGAGTTCGCGGAGAGGCGATCTGCGGCAACAGTCGTGTCGACCGTTCGATCGGACCCGCCACAAGTTGAGGGAAAAACAGGACATAAACTGCGAAATCTAGTAGATTCCGAGTCGGCTTGGCGTCTCCCCGGTAGATGTCGATCGAATAACTCAGGGTCTGGAAGGTGTAGAACGAAATCCCCAAAGGCAGGATGAGATGAAGGGTTTCGAAATGCGGTTTCATCCCAATTCCTTGCAGCAACAGACCAGCGGTCTCGACAAAGAAGTCGAAATACTTGAACAGAAACAACACTCCCAGATCTCCGATTAACGAGAGAATCAGGTAGAACCGTTTCCAACCATGAGTGGGCGCCTCAAAAATCCTCCACCCGCACCAAAAATCCAAGAGAATCGAGAAGAAAAGAAGGCCCAAGAATCGCCAGTCCCACCACGCGTAAAAGAAGACGCTGGCAACGAACAGTAAAATATTCTGCCCCCGATGGTCCAGAACCAGATAGAGGGCGTAAACCACAACCGCGAACAAGACAAAGGCGAATGAGTTGAATAGCATCGATTCCGGCTAAGACCTCGAGATTCTTCTCTTCTCCAATCACAGAAACTACTACGATAGTAGACAATAATTTTCACTATTTGTAAAGATGATGGTCGCAACAAAGAATTCTTGGTTTTCTCAAACCTTCAGGATCGCGGATGGGAGCCCCTGCAACGGTGAAAATCCAAGAACTCGCGGTGAGTCAAGGAATGGGGGGCGAGAAGCGTTGTTTGTGTCTCGGCGCCGGGCGGATTCCATGGTAAGGTCCCCCTTTGTGCCTGAATAATCAATCATTGGGGCCTCATACTCCTAACTACGGGGAAGGAATGATTCATGTCGAATTGGGTTGAACTCATTAACCGAAAAAAAGAGGGTGATTTTCTAGAATCGGAGGAGATTGAGGAGTTTTTGAACGCTTTTCAGCGAGATGAAATCGCTCCCGAGCAGGCCTCCGCCTTCTTGATGGCCGCGGTTCTAAACGGCTTGGATGATGAAGAGACCGAAGCCTTTACAAAAACACTGATCGGGTCCGGTCAGGTGCTCGGGTTCAAGGATCTGGGTTACCCGCCGGTCGATTTGGCGGAAACCGGCGGAGTGGGCGGAAATGGCGCTTTGGTGGCGATTCCAATCGCCGCTTCCTACGGGGCCAAACTCCCCATTATCGGGGAAAGATCCCTGGGAATCTTTGGAGGCCTTTTGGACCGCCTCGAAACCATCCCGGGATTTCGCACAGACATCGGACTTTCCGAATTCCAGGAGAATGTCCGCGCCCATGGCATCGCCATCGCCGGACAGACCCAGGAACTCACTCCCACCGAAATCAAGATGAGCCAGTTGCGCGCGAACACCGGCTGCCTCGGTGGCGCGGAGCTCACCACCGCCAGCCTGCTCGCTCTGAAAGCCTCCGCGGGTGTGCGCGGATTGGTGATCGAGATCGCCTGTGGTTCCGGCGGCCTTGTCGCCGACCCGAAGGAGGCGCGCCGCCTGGCGGATTGTCTGGCCACCATTGGGGAAAGACTCGGGATTCACATCACCGGATGCATCACCAACCGGGACAACCCCCTGGGCCAGGGTATCGGAGATGTCCTGGAACTGACTCAAGCGATCGACACCCTGCGCGGCGGCGGCCCGGACGATTACAAGGAGGTCGCGCTCGATTTGGCTGCGTCCCTGCTCATGATAGGCCAACTATCGACCGACCACGCCCAGGGTCTCGAACTCGCCAACAAGGCGATCGCGGATGGCCGTGCTTTCGAGAAACTCAAGGAAATTGTCGCCCACCAGGGCGGAGACACCCTCACACTCGAGAACCCGGAAAACCTGCCTCGCAGCCAGGGCAAACGGGAAATCCTCACCCAGAGGGCCGGTCATGTGAAAGCGATCGATTCGAAACTGTTGGGCAAAGCCTGGATGCACCTGGGCGGAAGCCGCGCCAAACGAGGCGATTCGTGCGACCACCGGGTTGGAGTCGAAATCCACAAGAAGGTGGGCGATGCGGTCAGCAAAGGCGAACCGCTGGTGACTCTATACACTTCGGAACGGTCTCAGGCCGATGACGCGATCGAAGCGGTCGAGGAAGCCTATCTGCTTTCACCCGACCCCACCGATAAGCAAAGGGCCATCGTTGAAAACTTCGGTCGATACCGATAGATTGAAACGAAGACCCTTTCGAGGGTCGGCGAGACCTTCGCTTGAGGATCGTTCAATGACCGGTCAGACCCGTGTGTTTCCCAAACTTCTCCGGTTTGGGGTGTTCATCCTATTCGCCTTCGTCCTGTGGGGAAAACCGGCGGCGGCGCAATTTTCTCTGATTCCCATGGACGACACCCAGTCGGATCATTTGCGCGCTTATGGCGTGGCCTATTGGGCGCTCGAGGCGCCGAGAGACTGGGTGGTCGAATGGGTCCTCAACTATCGGGGCGGGGCGTTCATCGTCTACAACACCGATGAAATCAAGCGGAAGTGTATCCTCGAAGGGGTGACAGTCGAATCCCTCTCGCAGCAGGGCCGGGATTCGATCCTGAAGCAGATCGAATCCTCCAACATGGAGTTGGTCACTCTGGAAAAGGCCCCGAAAGTGGCCATCTATGCTCCACCTAATCACGAGCCGTGGGATGACGCGGTCACATTGGCTCTCGAATACTCCAAGATTCCATACGACAAGATCTGGGACCCGGAGGTCCTTTCCGACGAGATCCAGAAGTACGATTGGGTCCACCTGCATCACGAGGATTTCACCGGTCAGTACGGAAAATTCTATCGCAGTTTCCGCAACGCGCCCTGGTATCGAGAGCGGGTCCGGCTTTATCAGCAATCGGCGAAGGAAGCCGGTTTCGATACCGTCGCCGAACACAAGCGCGCGGTCACCGTTCATATCGCCAACTATGTGAGCCAAGGCGGGTTTTTGTTCGCGATGTGTTCGGCCTGCGACACGATCGATATCGCCCTTTCAGCCGAGGGGATCGACATTATCGAACCCGAAATCGATGGCACCCCGATGACCGCCGGAGCCCAGGACAAACTCCGTTACGACAATTGCCTCATGTTCGAGGATTTCACTCTTTACCCGGATCCGATGAGATACGAGTTCAGCAACATCGATTGCGGACCGACCGACGGTTTGCCTCCGGTCTATCAGAACCCACGTTTCGGACTCATCGAGTTTAGCGCCAAGCACGATCCGGTCCCCTCCATGCTGACTCAGTGCCACGTGGACGAAGTCCCCGAGTTCCGGGGGCAAACCTCCGCCTTCCGCAAGGAGTTCATCAAAGACGACGCTCGGGTGCTGGGAGAGTTCCAGGGCGAGGGGGCGGTCAAGTATGTCCATCGCAATTTCGGCGAGGGGACTGTCACCTTCCTGGGCGGTCACGATCCCGAGGATTATGAACATATCGTGGGCGAACCCGCCACCGATCTTTCCCTTCATAAAAACTCACCGGGATATCGTCTTATCCTGAACAACATTCTCTTCCCCGCCGCTAAGAAGAAACAGAGAGAAACCTGAGGCTCCGATCATGTTCTCGATGTTGTGGACTGGTATAGTCGAGGGGTTCATCGCGTTGTCGGCGAACAAGTTCCGCTCGCTGCTCACCATGTTGGGAATCATCATCGGCGTCGCGGCCATCGTGGGGGTCGTTTCGATCGGGGATAGCGGGAAACGGCGGGTCCTGAACGAAATCGAGGCGGTCGCTCAACCCACCACTCTTTGGTGTTTCCCGGATTGGACCGAGGTTCAAAGGCTCGAACAGGAGGGGAAGCCCGTCCGATTTCTCACTTATGAGCAATTCAAGGAATTGAGCCGCCGAGTCGCCGATTACGGCACCATCACGACACGAGACAGCGACCGGGTCCGTCTCCAATTCGAGGACCGTGAGATGATCGGGTACACTGCGGGCATCACGCCGGAGTACTTCGACGCGGTCGGTCTGAAACTCCAAGAAGGGCGGTGGATGACCGAGGCCGACGAAAAGAAAAGAGAGCGGGTCTGCATCATCGGCGAGCAGATTCAGATGGCTCTGTTTGGAGACCGGCCGGCGGTGGGGGAGGTTGTTCGGGCGGGAAAAGACCGATATACGGTCATCGGGGTTTTGGCCCCCAAGGGGACCTCTTTTTTCGAGTACCGCTCTTATGACAACCGTTTGTATATTCCCCTCAACACGCTTCGTTACCGGAACGCCTCCAGCAAGAATGTCCATTGGTT